>NZ_FNGZ01000005.1:0-321109 GCF_900103515.1 Pedobacter antarcticus | reverse complement strand
AAAAAACATTTAAAAATGTTACTCAAGCAAAGAGTTGTGTTGAACTAGGAATACATAAATACAATAATCTTCGTCTACACGCCAGTTGTCAGTTTCAAACCCCACAAGACACCCATTTATTAGAAAATATTATCAAAAAACCGCAAAAAGAACTAGTTTATTGAAATAAGTAAACCCATTTCAGTATAATAAAATGCATACGTAAACTCCTAACAGGAATTTCAATTATCGTTGTAAACTATAGTCAGTAAAATCACAAATAAAAGTAAACACTAGTCAGTAATTAGCTTTTTTAATGTAAACTAATCTCAGTATAGGACACCAGCTTATTCGGCATACTACAGGTTATGATTTAATCTGTTTTTCTTTTGTTGTTCTTCGGGGTTGCGATACCGTTGCGATACCCTTGGCATACCCTTCCTTTACCCAAAGGGTATACCAAGGGTATGCCAAGGGTATCGCAACGGTATACCAAGGGTATATCAACCCGCCTGAAATCAAACAAAAATGCGGCTGAAAATTGAAAAATTACACGAATCGTCCTCCCATTAACCCGAACAACAGGATTATTTAAGATATTTGCCAGTCTGGGGAACTGTATTGATGCAGCTCGGGCGAAAAAGAAAAGGAATCATATGATTGAAATATTTACTGACGGTGCAGCAAGCGGAAATCCTGGTCCGGGAGGTTATGGTGTTATTCTGCGTGCAGGAAGTCATTATAAAGAGTTAAGCGGTGGATTTCGCATGACTACAAACAACAGGATGGAGTTACTTGCAGTCATTGAAGGCCTGAATGCAATTAAAAAACCCGGTCAGCAGGTGACAATTTATTCAGATTCAAAATATGTTGTAGATTCAGTAGAGAAAAAATGGGTATTTGGCTGGGTAAAGAAGGGCTTTAAAGATAAAAAGAACAAAGATCTCTGGATACGTTTTCTGGCTATATACAAACTGCATGATGTTAAATTTATCTGGATTAAAGGCCATAATGACCACCCGGAAAATGAAAGATGTGATGTACTTGCAGTCGCAGCATCCAAAAGAAGGGATATACTGGCTATCGATTATGAGTTTGAAGCAGAAAAAAACAAAGGCCTCTTATTATAATAAAGGACAGCAGCAGACGCATGCTGTCCTTTTATTTTCTAGATTCAGGCAGACTGAACGGTTACAACTTTTTCTACATATTCGGCAGCCATCATTTCTTCGGCCATCCTGACCATTTTTTCTGATCCTATAAAAATAGATGCCCTCTGATGTAATTCATTTGGTTCTATCTCCAAAATTCTGTTAAATCCATCTGAAGCCCTTCCGCCTGCTTGCTCCACAATAAAAGCCATCGGATTACACTCATAAAGTAGTCTTAATTTACCATTCGGCGAACTTGCTGTTGTCGGATAAATATAGATTCCGCCTTTAATAAGGTTACGGTGTATATCTGCTACCATAGAACCGATATATCTGGACGTGTAAGGACGGTTACTCGCAGCGTCATGAACCTGAGCATATTTTATATACTTTTTAACACCCTCAGGAAAATGCACATAATTCCCCTCATTAATAGAATAAATACAACCGTCCTGCGGTATTTTCATATCTGGATGGGAAAGGCAGAATTCACCAATTGAAGGATCGAGTGTAAAACCATTCACACCTTTACCGGTCGTATAAACCAGCATGGTCGAAGAGCCGTAGATAACATAACCAGCTGCGACCTGCTCGGTTCCCTTCTGGAGTACATCTGCCAGCGTAGCGGTGCCTTCAATAGATTTCCTGCGGAAAATAGAGAAGATAGTTCCAACAGCAACGTTTACATCAATATTACTGGAACCATCCAGCGGATCAATACAAACGATATATTTGGCATTTTTAGAAACCGGAGATTCGATCCTGACGAAATCGTCCTCTTCTTCTGTCGCTACAATACAACATTCCCCACCGCTGGTGAGCGCTGAGATAAACTGGGTATTCGCGTAAATATCCAGTTTTTTTTGTCCCTCCCCCTGAATATTCATAGTACCTGCATCTCCCAGAATATCGACAAGACCGGCTTTATTAACCTCCCTGTTTACGATTTTGGCAGCTATACCGATGTCCCTTAATAATCTGGAGAGTTCGCCTTTGGCGTAAGAGAAATCAGCTTGTTTCTCAATAATGAATTGCCCTAATGTTTTGATACCAGACATTCTACTTAGTGTATTAAATACGTTATCTTAGACCTATTTCTATGGCCTCTAAGGTATGTATTTTTTTCTCCGTAACACAAAATCGAATTAAGGTTTTCTTCTGATGCCACCCCGATTTACCCGCTGCACCGGGGTTAATATGCATACAATTGATTTTAGGGTCTAACATTACTTTAAGGATGTGTGAATGTCCGCTTATAAAAAGACCAGGGGGCTTAGTGTATATTATACTCTTTACATTCGGAGCATATTCCCCGGGATACCCACCGATATGCGTCATCCAAACATCCAATTCCTCGCAGCTAAATCGTAAATGCTCCGGAAACTCTTCCCGGATAATTTTATCGTCAATATTTCCGTACACTCCTTTTAACGGTTTGAAATCTGCCAGCTTTGGCGCTACATCCGGGCCGAAGTCTCCAGCATGCCAGATCTCATCACAACTATCAAAATATTTATAAACTGCATCATCCAGGTAACCATGCGTGTCGGATATTAAGCCAATTTTTTTCATTTTATTCAATTATAGAAATTTGCGCTGTTTTAGAACGCCAGAAAGAACTCTTTAAGCAGCATCTGGTACTGCGTAGTATAAACTCCCTGCGCAGCGTAGATATATACATTATCCCGCCGGACAGGAACATCTTCAAATCCCAGACAGATCAGCTGCCGGAACGCCGGCTTCTGCGCATCAGAACAAATCTGAAACCGCTGGCACGGATAGAGTTTCCATCGAACTGCCTGCTGGATAACGAATTCTGCCTGCTTCACCGGCAAAATAAGCCACAGTAAACCTTTAGGGCTCATCATTTCCGCAGCCTGCCGGAGCATTAGCTCAAAAAAATCGGGGTCTGCATGCCTAGCCAGTTCCTTCCGTTTCTCCGGATTCTTAAGGTCATTTACAAAAAAAGGTGGATTAGAAACTATAAGATCATATTTATGCAGCGGTTTAAACTGAAGAAAATCATGCCCAGATAGCCGCACGCGGTCTGCGAAAGGAGACTCTATAAAATTCTTTTCTGCAGCCGCAGCCGCAGACGGGTCAATTTCTACTGCGTCTACCACAGCTGATGGAAAACGCTGAGCGAGCATCAGCGCTATTACTCCTGTCCCGGTTCCGATGTCCAAAATTCTCAACGGATCTTCATGACTTGCTAAGGCGCCAAGCAGTACGCCGTCCGTATTGATTTTCATCGCACAACCTTGCTGGTCTATACTAAATTGTTTAAAACGAAAAACACTTCCCATAGTTAACCTGCATAGAGTTCAAGAGGCAACCCGTCAGGATCTGTAAAAAATGTAAATCTTCTGCCTGTGTATTCATCGGTACGGATCGCTTCGGTCTGAATACCCTGATCGTTTAAACTGCGGACAGAAGTTTCGATATCATCTACCTCAAAAGCCAGATGTCTCAATCCCGCTGCTTCTGGCCTGGAAGGACGTTCAGGAGGATTTTCGAAAGAAAACAATTCAATAATATAGGTACCGTCCAAAGCCAGATCCAGTTTATACGATTTTCTGGCTTCCCGATACACTTCCCTGATAATCTCCAGGCCAAGTATTTCGGTATAGAAAGCTTTACTCTTATCGTAATCCCTGCAAATAATTGCAATATGATGTACCCGTTTTAAAATTCCAACTGACATTTGTATATAATTTAGTTTTTCCAGAGCATGCAGGGTTTCGCCCTGCACTCCTGCCGCAACAGCATAAACACAAATGTAAAGAATTTAGTGTGCCAGCGTAAAAGAAAGCGGCATCGTATAGCGCACGCGTACAGATTGATTATGCTGCCTGCCAGGCGTCCATTTCGGCGACTTACGAATTACCCGCATAGCTTCTTCGTCACATCCACCCCCGATACCCTTTAAAATTCGCACATCAGTTACTGAACCGTCTGTTTCTACTACAAAGCTAATAAATACTTTCCCCTGAATATCCTGCTCCTGCGCAGCTGCAGGATAACGCAGGTTTCTGCGGATAAATTTAGTCCAGCCTTCTGCTCCTCCATCAAATTCAGGGTATTTATCTATCGTTGCCGCATCATAAATTGTATTATCGCCAGTATTAATTGTAGCGGAATTACCTTCGCCATCTCCTGTTTTTACTGTCGTACTTCCTGTGGCTGGGACACCGCTCTGGGTTAGCTGACCGGGATCTGCATTTTTCAACTCATCCAGTCTGGGCGGTTCTTCAGTTAGATCCGGCCGGTCTACTACTTTAATGTTTGAGCTGAATTTTTTCAATTCCCGACGCGGAGCCGCAGCTTCGACTTTAGCTTCCACAGGTTGGGGCGCCTTTCTCTCCAAAGGTTTCTGTGGAAACAATGTATTCAGCTCGACAGGAATCTGCACTTCTTCTTTAATTTCCTGTACCGGATTAAACTGCCTGTAGACTGCTGGACCGGCAAATAACAAAACGAATACCGGAACGGTAAGCATAAATGCTTTCAGGGTGTTTGACCCGGACTCAGCACGTAATACATACGCGCCGTAATTTTTGTTCCTGCCTTTGAAAACAAGCGCAGTCCAGGTACTTTTGTTGAGGTTAGCATTGAAATTCAGCATAATATTCAGGTTTAATTCAACGTTATGATGTAAAAAGAATAAGTTTTCCATAATTCATCCTATTTGCCGGCAAAAAACGGTTGTCTTCAAAAACCGCCTTAAACTTCTTGAAAAGGCATATATTTCTGGCATACTTTGCAAACAAACCACAACCGCACACTTTTTAGATACACAAATAGCTGTATTCACCTAATTTTTAAAAAAAAAGCTTGAATTTTTAATTGTAAATATTCTATTTTTGATAAAATTTTAAAGAAACGAATGAAAAGCTTAAGGACAACCGCACTAAAAGAAGCACAAACCAGAGTTTCACCAGAAGTAAAGGCACCATCGCCGAAAATTTCTGAGTTTTTCGGGTCAAATGTGTTCGATACTAAAAAAATGAAAGACTTCTTATCTAAAGATGTCTACGAAAAATTAATTGCTGCTATTGACCGTGGAGAACTCATCAACCAGGATGAAGCTAACCATATTGCAAGTGCAATGAAACAGTGGTCAATGTCCAAAGGCGCCACACACTATACTCATTGGTTTCAACCATTAACTGGATCCACTGCAGAAAAACACGATTCATTCTTCGAACCGAGTAAAGACGGACCAATCGAGAAATTTGCAGGCAGCGCACTGGTACAACAAGAGCCAGATGCTTCCAGCTTCCCTAACGGTGGTATCAGAAATACTTTCGAAGCTCGCGGTTACACTGCATGGGACCCTTCTTCACCAGCTTTCATTATGGAAAGCAAAGCAGGTAAAACCTTATGTATTCCTACAGTATTTGTAGCTTATACCGGTGAAGCACTGGATTACAAAGCTCCGTTATTAAAAGCACTAAATGCTTTGGATAAAGCAGCTGTTGAAGTTTGCCAGTTTTTTGATAAAGGAATTACCAAAGTAACTGCATCTTTAGGTATCGAGCAGGAATATTTCCTGGTTGACCTTGCGTTATATAATGCACGTCCGGATTTAGCTTTAACCGGCAGAACGCTATTCGGCCATATGTCTGCAAAAGGACAACAACTGGATGACCATTATTTCGGGTCGATTCCTGAGCGTGTTTATTCTTACATGGTAGATTTCGAAAACGAAGCTTTAAAACTGGGTATTCCTTTGAAAACCCGTCACAATGAGGTTGCACCTTTACAATTTGAATGTGCACCGATTTTCGAAGAGATTAACCTGGCTATCGATCACAACCAGTTATTAATGGACGTGATGGAGAAAGTTGCCCGCAGACATCACTTCAAAGTATTATTACATGAAAAACCTTATGCCGGAATCAATGGTTCAGGTAAACACAATAACTGGTCTCTAATTACAGATACGGGTAAAAACCTGCTTGCTCCTGGTAAGACACCAAAAAATAACCTGATGTTCCTTGCTTTCTTTGTGAATACAATTAAAGCTGTTCACGAACATGCAGATTTATTAAGAGCAAGTATCGCTTCTGTAAGTAATGATCACCGCTTAGGTGCAAATGAAGCTCCTCCTGCAATTATCTCTATTTTCCTTGGTCAGCAGCTGAATGAAGTGCTGGATGAGATTGAACACTCCCGCATCAGCAAAAAAATCAAAGAAGATAATGCACTTTGGTTAGGAATTCCTAAGATCCCGCAGATCCTGTTGGATAACACAGACCGTAACCGTACTTCACCTTTTGCTTTCACTGGTAATAAATTTGAATTACGTGCTGTAGGTTCTTCTGCAAACTCTTCTGCACCAATGACGGTATTAAATACTATCATGGCAGATCAGTTAGTGAAATTCAAAATTGAAGTAGATAAACTGATCAAAAAAGGTGAGAAAAAAGATATCGCTCTTTTAACAATCATCAAAAAATACATTAAAGAATCGAAAGATATCCGTTTCGAAGGTAATGGTTACAGCCAGGACTGGGAAAATGAAGCTTTAAGCCGTGGTTTAGCAAATGTTAAAACAACTCCGGTTGCGCTTGATGCTTATATCTCAGATAAAACAACTGAGTTATTCGAAAAAAACAATGTATTCACTAAACGTGAACTACATGCGCGTCATGAGATCCTGCTGGAAGATTACTACAAAAAACTGCAGATCGAAGCAAGGGTAATGGGTGAGGTTGCGAATACAATGGTTATTCCTGCTTGTATCGAATATCAGAATGCTTTACTGGAGAATGTTAAAGGATTGAAAGACGCTGGTCTTTCTAAAGAAAGCCTGGAAACTCCACTTGCTATTATCAATAAACTTTCATTGCACCTGGGTATTGTTAAAAACTCTATCGATGAGATGCTGGAAGAACGTAAACGGACTAACGCAATTGAAGATTCAAGAGAAAAAGCAATCGCATACGATCAGAATGTCAAATCTCACTTTGACGCGATCCGCTACCATGCAGATAAGCTGGAGCAAATCGTTGATGATAGCGTTTGGCCTCTTCCGAAATTCAGAGAATTATTATTTTTAAAATAAGAGCTTAATACAAACACAGCTTTCTAACCTCTGCCCCATAAAGGCAGAGGTTATTTTTTTATGTTAGAATCGTCCACATCCGGGCGTTTCTCTATCTTTGCAACAATATGAGTGATAACAGGTACAACCAGCGTGGCGTCTCAGCCTCGAAAGAAGATGTGCACCAAGCCATCAAGAACATAGATAAAGGAATTTTTCCGCAGGCATTTTGTAAGATTATCCCGGATATCCTGGGAAATGATCCCGATTTCTGTAACATCATGCATGCTGACGGTGCAGGTACAAAATCATCTTTAGCTTATGTATACTGGAAAGAAACCGGTGATCTTTCAGTTTGGAAAGGTATTGCACAGGATGCAATTATTATGAACCTCGATGACCTGATCTGTGTGGGTGCAACTGACCATATCTTATTGTCATCTACAATCGGCAGAAATAAAAATCTGATCCCGGGTGAAGTGATTGCCGCTATCATTAACGGAACTGAAGAAATTCTTGCTGAGTTGCGTGAGATGGGTATTTCTATCTATTCTACGGGAGGCGAAACTGCAGATGTTGGTGACCTTGTCAGAACTATCATTGTAGACTCTACGGTAACCTGCAGAATGAAAAGAGCTGACGTGATCAGTAATCACAAAATACAACCGGGAAATGTAATTGTAGGTTTATCTTCTTCAGGTAAAGCAAACTACGAACAGGAATATAACGGAGGAATGGGTTCAAACGGATTAACTTCTGCCAGACATGATGTATTCAATAAAACTATTGCTACCGCCTATCCTGAAAGCTTTGATCCCTCCGTTCCTGAAGAACTGGTATTTTCCGGTGGTAAGAAATTAACGGATACTATTCAGATTGATGCAGAAACGACTACTACCATTGGTAAACTAGTTCTTTCCCCTACCCGTACGTATGCACCGGTAATAAGCCAGATTCTGG
The DNA here is from genome assembly GCF_900103515.1 of Pedobacter antarcticus. Classification (NCBI taxonomy): domain Bacteria; kingdom Pseudomonadati; phylum Bacteroidota; class Sphingobacteriia; order Sphingobacteriales; family Sphingobacteriaceae; genus Pedobacter; species Pedobacter antarcticus. The sequence goes on along the minus strand of NZ_FNGZ01000005.1, from coordinate 312,970 downwards.
CTAAATACAGAGGACAGATCGATGGGCTGGTACATTGCAGCGGTGGTGCCCAAACTAAGGTTCTTCATTTTATTAATGAAGGCATACACGTAATTAAAGACAATTTATTCCCTGTACCTCCTTTGTTTCAGTTAATCCAGGAACAATCCGGAACAGACTGGAAAGAAATGTATAAGGTATTTAATATGGGCCACCGGATGGAGCTTTATGTCCCTGCGGAGATCGCAGCTGATATTATAGCTATTGCAGCTGGTTTCGGTATAGACGGACAAATTATTGGCCGCGTAGAAGCTGGCGAAGGTAAAAAAGTAACCATCCTTTCCGACAAAGGAACCTTCGATTACGAAGGTTAGTAATTACCGGATAAAGTATAAACAAAAGAGCCGCAGGAAATTTCCTGCGGCTCTTTTGTTTATACTTTAATTATTTGAACAGGGACTAATCTGCATGCAGTACATCCGCGTGTTCTTCTGGTTTGTAATTTGCTTCCAGTTCAGCAAGTTTTTTCTTACCGTACGCTATTTTGGTAATCAGTACGAATAATACCGGAACGATAAAGATTGCCAGAATCGTTGCCGAAATCATACCTGCTGCTACTGTCCAACCGATAGTCATCCTGGACACAGCACCTGCACCATGAGAAATAATCAGTGGAATTACTCCTAAGATAAAGGCAAGGGATGTCATGACAATTGGTCTTAACCTTAGTTTAACAGCTTCAATCGTCGCTGCAATTAAAGGCATACCCCAATCTACACGTTCCTTGGCAAACTCAACGATCAGAATCGCATTCTTCGCCGACAAACCAATCAAGGTAATTAAACCTACCTGTGCATAGATATTGTTATCTAATTTTGGCAGGAACATCAGCGCAAGGATCGCACCGAATAGACCTAGTGGTACAGCTAACAGAATAGAGAACGGAACAGACCAGCTTTCGTAAAGCGCTGCAAGAAGCAGGAATACGAACACTACGATTAATCCGAAGATCAAGGTTGTACTGTTACCAGCTTCTGTTTCCTCCAAACTTAATCCAGAGAAATCATAATCATAATTTGACGGTAAAGTTTGTGCTGCAACTTCACGGAGTGCATTTAATGCATCACCTGAACTGTAACCTGGTTTAGAAGCACCGCCAATCTCAATTGACCTGAAAAGGTTATAGTGATTGATAATTGAGGCATTTTCTATTGTTTTATAAGACACCATAGAACTTAATGGTACAGGAGCACCTGCTGCATTTCTTACGTATAATTGACCCAGGTTTTCTATTCCTCTTCTGAAGTTAGTATCTGCCTGCGTTACTACACGGAAGTTACGTCCGTATTTGGTGAAATCATTAATATAATTACTACCCAGATAAGCAGAGATAGTACTGTAAACAGCACCGATAGAAACACCCATTTTCTTAGCTTGCTCGCGGTCTACATTGACCTTATAGTTTGGTGTTCTCGCATTAAACAGCGTATAAGCCATTCCAATCTCTGGACGCTGATTTGCTGCCATCAGGAATTTACCTACGTTGGCTTCAAACTCTTTAATATCTCCGGTTTGTTTTTCCTGAATCTGTAAACTAAATCCACCACTGATACCCAGACCCGGAATAGCCGGAGGTGATACAACCAGCACACTACCGTCTTTATCACCGGCAAAATCCTGAGTTACACCAGCAATAGTTTCATTTACTGTATTAGGACGATCATTCCAGTCTTTTAACTGAACAAAGAATGTCGCTGCATTGGATTTAAAGGAACGGTTCAGAATGTTAATACCTGTAATCGAAGTGATGTTCTTCACTTCCGGATATTTCTTCTGGATCGTTTCTGTAATTCTATTCACAAATGCATCGGTACGTGCAGCCGAAGCTCCTTCAGGAAGGGTAACCCCCATCAGGAATACACCCGCATCCTCATTCGGAATAAATCCACTTGGTTTTTTCATAAACATTCCTACAGTACCTACATAGATACATGCAAGAATTATCATAACTAAAGGTGCTTTTTTCAAAGCCCACTTCACACCATTCGAATACCTGTTCGTTACACGTGCAAACCAACCATTGAATTTAAAGAAGAATTTATTTAATCCTCTTGAATCTTCTGTCAGGTTCATTGGTGTTAACATTAATGAACATAATGCAGGAGTCAGTGAAAGCGCGATAAATGCAGATAACAATACAGATACTGCAATGGTAATAGCGAACTGTTGATAAAGTTGTCCAACCATACCTGGTATAAATCCTACCGGTATAAATACCGCAGCAAGAATTAAGGCAATTGCAATTACCGGAGCGGTAATATCCTTCATCGCTTTTCTAGTCGCATCTGGAGCTGAAAGGCCTTCGTGGTCCATATAATGCTGGACAGCCTCCACTACAACAATCGCATCATCCACCACAATACCGATGGCGAGTACAAATCCAAACATCGTTAATACGTTGATAGAGAATCCTAAAAGCGTAAAGAAGATAAATGTACCGATAATGGATACCGGAATCGCTAATACAGGAATTAATGTTGCTCTCCAGCTTTGCAGGAAGAAGAACACAACGATGGTAACCAGGATGAGCGCTTCTACAAGCGTATGAATTACCTCGCTGATGGATACTTTAATAATAGATACAGTTTCATAACTGATTTTATAATCGAGATCATTAGGAAATGACTTTTTTAATTCAATCAGCGTTTTATCAATACCGTCTGCAGTTTGTACAGCGTTACCACCTGGCGTCTGGTTAATGGCCATCATAGATGCAACCTGACCGTTAACTTTTGAACTTGTAGAGTACATGAACTCACCTAATTCAACACGTGCAACATCTTTCAGATAAACGGGAGATCCGTCAGCACCACTTTTAATTACGATGTTACGAAACTGATCTTCTGTATTCAAATCTCCGTCAAGTACAACTGAGAATTCAAAAGTTTGATTACTATGTTGTGGAGCACCACCGACACTACCTCCGGGAACACGGGTATTCTGTTCCTGAATTGCCGCAGAAACTTCAGCCGGTGTCAAACCAAGACGCGCCATTTTATTGGCATCCAACCACACACGCATACTAAATGGCTGGCCGAAGGCCTGCACATCACCTACACCTGGGATACGAAGTAAAGCGTCTTTTACATAAAGGTTGACATAGTTGGAGATAAACTTTTGGTCATATGTCCCTTTGGGAGAATACAGACCTACCACCATTAAGATGTCATTATTTGCTTTTTTGGTTGTAACACCCAGTCTTCTCACAGCTTCGGGCAAAGAAGGTTCAGCGATGCCTACCCTGTTCTGTACGTCAAGGGCTGCGATATCGATATCTGTTCCTACATCAAAAGTTACTGTGATAGCCGAACGTCCGTCGGAGGTACTGTTGGATGAAAGATATTTCATACCCGGTGTACCGTTAATCTGACTTTCTATTGGTGTTGTAACTGTTTGTTCGACAGTTTCTGCATCCGCTCCGGTATAGGTCGCAGTTACTGTAACTGTTGGTGGTGCGATATTCGGATACTGACTGATCGGGAGTGTAGTGATCACAATCGTACCGATCAGCACGATTAAAATGGAAATAACGATTGCCGTGACGGGTCGTTTTATAAATACTTCTGAGATCATATTGCTGAAATTCTTTGTAAAAACCTATTTTTTAGCTGCCGGAGCTGCGGCTGCAGGTTGCTGACCGTTAGCAGCTGCTGCAGTATTGTCCTGAACTACTGCGCCAGGTCTTACATTTTGCACACCATCTACAACAATAACTTCACCTTGTTTCAATCCTTCTCTGATAACAACTTCTTTATCAAATTGCTTTCCTAGTTTGACCATACGTGGTGTTGCTTTGCTACTGTCTCCAACTACATATACATTGTATTCTCCTAACTGTTCAACCACTGCTTTGAATGGAATCACTAACTGGTCATCAGTGGCCTTATTCAGAACGCGCATATTTACAGTCATACCTACATACAGCTTACCTGCTGAGTTTGGATAACTAATTCTCACTTTGATAGTTCCGGTCTGTGGATCCACTGCACGGTCTATTGCAGTAATATGTCCCTGAGCTGTATAGATACTACCGTCTTGTAACTGAATATTAAATAGTGAATCTTTAACTGCTGATGCACTTTGTAATGCTCTGAAACGTGGAATCTCAGCCTGATTAACTGCGATATCCACAGCAATCGGATCATTTGTCGAAACTGTATTCAATAAGGTTGTACCCGGAGAAGCAAAAGCTCCTAATTTTACCTGTGAAATTCCAATTGTACCATTTAAAGGAGATACGATAATTGAACGCTGCAGGTCAGAATTAGCTGAGGCAAGATTCGCTTCTGCTGCTGCTACCTGAGATTCTGCATTGGCAAGATCGGTTAGCGCATAATCAACACGTTGTTTTGCAACTGCATCTTGTTCTGCAAGTTTAGTATATCTCTCTGCATCTTTTTTTGCTTTATCTCTATTGGCTTTTGCTACTGCAACGTTTGCTTTTGCAGAGTTGTAAGCCGCCTGATATTTCGTACGGTCAATTTCATAAAGCTTCTGACCTTTAGAAACTTTCTGTCCGTCTTTCACGAAGATACCGGTGATATAACCGCCCACTTGTGCACGGAGTTCCACTTCATCCAACGCAACGACATTTCCAGGATAAGTATCAACTGTAGTGACTGGCTTAGATTCCACGGTAGATAAACTTACCGGAGTTGCAGGAGGAGGTCCTTGTTGTTGCTGTGCTGATTTATCGCCACCGCCACAGGACACTAATGTAATAGAGCTTATTAAAGCGATACCTAATTTTATGTAATTTGTGTTCATGTCTGTATTATTGGTTTACTGTGATTGTTCCTAATGCTTGTTTTACGTCGAATTTCGATGAAAGCAGACTGTATAATGAATTTAAGTAATTGAGTTGAGCGGTACGCAGATCTGTTTCTGAGGTCATCAGATCCAGATAAGTTTTAATCCCTTCATCGTATTGTAATTTGATCGTATTGTAAACCTGTTTGGAAATATCAACATTCTCACGGTTAGTCCTTAAATCATTAAGGTTTGCTTTATAAGTGGCAATTGCCTGCTCATACTGCGTATTGATCTGATTTTTCGTGTTAACTAAGTCAAGATCGATCTTTCTTTCCTGTAACTGTGACTTTTTAATTTCCTGCGTTCTCTTTCCACCTAGGAATACCGGCACAGTAAGTTTTAAGCCAACAATTGAACTCGGGTATACCCTGTCATATAAATTACCGATCTCCTGATTCTGGTAATTCCATCCGTAATTGATAAAGCCGGATAAGGTTGGCATATAAGCTAATTTGTTATAAGAGGTGTTGATCTTTTGAAGCTGCTTCTGAGTTTCCAGTAAGCGGTACTCTACTCTACCTTGATAATCCAGCGTTTGGTTAGTATCCAGTAAGACCTCTTTTTCCATATCTGCAGAAGCAAATGAAAGACTGAAGTCTTCAGTACCTTTATACCCGATCAATTCTTTCAGGTAAACATATTTGTATTTCAATAATTCTTCAGTTCTCTTTTTATCTGCCTTGGAATTACTCAGACTGATTTGCGCACGCTGATAATCTGTCTTATCTACCAGACCTGCTTCGTATTGCGCACTCGCATCTTTCAATTGCTTTTCCAGACGGGCAATATTCTCTGCAATAATATTTAACTGTTCTTTGCTGGTCAGAATATCATAAAAACCTTTACTTACATCAACGACCGTATTGATTTTCGTATTTTCTGTATTCTGTTTGTATTGCTGTCTGAAATACTTAGCTGTTCTTGAGGCTTGAATTAAACCTGCATTCAAAAATTGCTGATCTGCCTGCAGTACAAATGATGATGTATTCTTAGCACCAAAAGTAAGCAAAGAGCTTTCTCCATTCGTGGTTAATATTTGACTCTGCTGCTTGAAATTGTGATTAGCGGTTCCAGTACCGTTAATTTGCGGTAACCATCCGGAGAGTGCCGACTTGATATCCCTTTCCCCGATTTCCTCATCCAGCACTGACTGCTGAATTCCGGGTCTGTTACTGAGCGCGTAATCAATACACTCTTGGAGCGTCGCATTCGTAAGTGTAAGCTGATCTCTGACCGTAGCCGGCGTTTGTGCGTGAAGACTGCCTGTGAAGAACAGCGGTACGCAGGAGAGCATCATTAAAACTAAATTTTGAGATTTCATATTTATATAAAGGGTATTGTTCAATTATTGGTTACTGTCGTTTAATGCCGTCCCAAATTATACTGACGACCTCATTGATGTCTTCATCGGAAAACAGCATATGTTGTGATAATTGAAAACTAGCGGCAGCAACAAGGGTACCTCTAATGGTCGGGGCAAGAAGTCTAGGGTCTATATTTTTGAAGTAAGCATTTTCTATGCCATATTTAAAGAAGGTAATGACCTTTTCTACAAACAGTTGACTCTCCAAATGTGCATACTCCTGCGCATAAGGTGAGTTGATATACTGTTCAAGAAAATTCATGGAATCCGGGTTTTCAACGTAGAATCTGTATTGGCTGACCATGACAGCGAAGAATCTTTCTTTATAGCTTTTTGAAGGATCATCGCCATCGATTATCGCTTTTGCCATACGATCTTTGACATAAATATACAATTCAGATATCAGGGCTCCTTTCGAAGGAAAATAATGATAGATTGTCCCCGCAGCAACTCCGGCATTTTTCGCAATCTGACTCATAGGCGTTCCGTGAAAACCTTGTTTCCCCACCAATGAGAGTGTACTCTTCAGTACAGCCTCTTTTTTTCCAAAACAATCATGTAATTGAACGTTCATTCGGTACAAATGAACAAAATTTATTTAAGTTAAAATATTGTTTAAATTTTTTATGACAAACGTATGATTAGCGTCACTTTTTCTGGTCATAATTGTCTTAAATAGGAAACGGAATTCCGTACCACCGAAGTTATATACCTTGTATTTAAAGGAATAGCATATTCGTCGAGTAGACTGCAATTTATTTGAATGTTCCTTTACTTTTTAGTGCTTCAATTATTCTAGAAATATAAGAACAAAAAAAGGGTGCATTCAAATTTGAATGCACCCTTTTTTTGTTCTTATATTGGTTATTATCTAGTTGAAGCTATATCTCACCCCAACCTGAACTTGATATCTTGAACCGATACTAGTGTTGTCTCTGAAAGTTTCACCAGGTAAAGCTTGACTCACAGTATACGTTGGTGTGTTATTTACAACACCTTTGTATTGTAAGAAGTTGGTCAGCTGAGGAGTTTTTGTAGTTCCCCACTTTTTATTCAACATATTACCAAAGTTGATGATATCGACAGAAATTTCAAATCTGCTGTTGTCTTTCTCACCAAATACAGTTTTGATCTGTTGAAGGATTCTAATATCAAATCTATTCGCCCAAGGGTATTCAGCACCGTTTCTTTGTGACATTTCACCTCTGTGCTTGCTAAGGTATTTGTCTTGATTGATATAATCATCAAGCCTTGCATACTGAGAATTAATATCTTCTGGTGTTGTAGTTCTTGAAGCAGTAATTGGTACTAACTTAATATCATTCTGATCTCTTGGAATATACATCAGATCGTTCGAGGTAGCATTATCATTGTTAACGTTTCCGGAAGTGATATAAGAGAATCTTGTATTACCAAAAACATCACCGTATGGGCTGCCTTCATAAACAACTCCAAATGAAGTTGGCAATTTAGGAATAATAGAGAAATTAACATTTACGGATGCAATCACGCGGTTTTTAACAACGAAACTGCTATATGCTAATACCGGAGTATTAGGATCACCTGCTACTGGGTTACCTGTAAATGCCGAGTTAGCCTGTGAACCTGGATTGGAACTGATATCGCGGGCGTCGCTTCTTGTATACGCTGCCATTACATCTAGATGTCTTCCGAATTTCTTTTGCAACTGAGCTGTTACGTTCCAAGCATAACCTTTGTTTGTATTATCAAATACAATAGCATTGGTAATAAATGAATTTATTCTGTTTGTATTTCCCCCTGGAAAAAATGCACGTGTATCACCAGTGCCGGAGAATTGTCCTGTAGGATTAACTAAGTTAGCATCTCTGTGAAATACTTCGTTTAAAGATTTAGTATATAATCCGTCAATTGTAGCCACAATGCCACCTGGAAGTTTATAATCTACAGCCAAACTTGATCTCCATACCTGAGGAACTTTAAAGTCTTTAACAGCAATATTTATTGGAAAAGATGGGGCTGCTGTAGGATTTGAAGGGATATAGGCTGCCGGATCAGCATTGAACGGGCGGTTATTAGGATTAGTACTGAATTCACTGTTCGTCAATAATCCATTTTGACCAGCCTGATTAGTTAACCAAACTGCAGGGACAGCTCCTGTGAACACTCCTGAACCTCCACGAATTTGCAGAGTCGCATCACCTTTAACATCCCAGTTGAAACCAACTCTTGGAGAGAATAAAATCTGGGTATTAGGAAGTTTTCCAACATCCATTCTTTCACCATCTCTAAAAGTAGAGTTAGTAACCAGTGGATTCGAAGCAAGGTTTTCGGTGTAAATCGGCATATCAAGTCTTACACCGTAAGTTAATTTGAAATTAGGCTTAATATACCATTCATCTTGCGCATAAACAGCAACTGGCGCCTGGCTAAATCTAGCCGAAGGGCGTGGATTATTAGGATCAGCAGAATAAGTCAACTGATATTGTGTTGGCATAATCGTATTGTCTCCATTTACAGCAGAAATAAAATCTGATACAGATTTATATCTGAACTGGCCATTGAAAAACTGAACAAATGCATTATCAAATTTTTGGTAACCTACCGAACCACCAATAGTGAAAGTGTGGTTTCCAGCGAAAATATTAAAGTTTTCATTTAAGGTATAAATATCCTGATTTAAACTATTTAGACCGCTGAAGGGTTCGGTGCCTAGTGAAATATAGTTCGCACCAGCTCCATTTTCGATGTCAATTACAGGGAAAGGATTTCCTTGTGTTTTACGGTAATCACGGAAGCCTGTATAAACTAATTGCAGGTTGTTCGCAAATTTATCATTGAAACGGGTATTTAATTCTGCTGTAACAGATTTAATATTGTTATACTGAGCGTATCTCATTCCATCATAAATCATTGACGTCAATGACGGTCCTCTACCAGAGTTAGAATTAGATCCGCTTGGATTGACATCTCTAAAAGATTTCAGGTAGTTATATCTAACTGTCAATCTATTGGCATCATTAATATTCCAGTCAATACGTGCAGTTAAGTTATCTGCATTCTGCTGGTTACTGTAACCTTCATAATTACCCGGATCATAACCAGTTTTGTTAATAACTGCATTTCTAACGGCATCTAAATCAGATGCAAGTACGCTTGAAATATTCGAACCAGCCACACCCCTGTTTGCCTGTATAGTTGTACCAGGCGAAATACGTCTTGTAATCTCTCCATTGACAAAAAAGAATAATTTGTCTTTGATAATCGGCCCACCTAATCTGAAACCAAATTGTTTGTTCAAAAATGAATTCCCAACTTTAGGAAGAGTCGTCTCACCTACTTTATAGCCTTGTAAATTCTGATCTTTATAATAAGTGTATACAGATCCTGAGAATTTGTTTGTACCACTTTTAGTAATTGCATTTACACCAGCACCAGTAAATCCGCTCTGTTTAACGTCATAAGGAGCTAAGTTAATCTGAAGCTCATCTAATGCATCAAGTGAGAATGGCTGTGCACCTGTCTGTCCGCCTGGCAAAGAAGATAGTCCGAAAACGTTATTCATCTGTGCTCCGTCTAAAGTAAGGGAGTTGAATAAACTGTTTCTTCCAGCAAATGAGAATCCATCTCCCTGCGTGTTTGCCTGAGGCGTTAATTTAGTTAAATCCGTTATACTACGCGAGATAGCAGGTAACTGATCAATTTGCTGGCGGGAAATGTTTGTAGCCGCACCATTTCTTGAACTGTTAATAGTTTTATCCCTGCTCGCAACAATCTGGACGTCATTCAGCTGCTGTGATCCATCTGATAAAACAACATTTACCGGGTATGATGCACCCAATTTAAGACTTAAGTTCTCATATTTCATTGATTCGTAACCGATGAAACTGACCACAAGACTGTAAGGTCCGCCAACACGCATGTTCGCGATAGTAAAACGACCATCGTTATTCGTCGTAGTTGCGTAAGCTGTACCTGTTGGTACATGCACGGCTCTAACGCTGGCGCCGGGCAAAGCGCCTTTTGAATCTTTGACATAGCCTGTCATCGATGATGTTGTTACCTGTGCATTTCCAGTCAGGACTGACCCGATAAAAGCAAATAGGATAACTACAAACTTAAATAGTAGAGATTTCTTCATACCTTTTGATTGAAAGATTTTGTTTTGAAATGTTTTGTTTTGATGTAATATTAGTTATGCCGGCAAAAGTAGATATTAATTTTACAAGGATTTAGCTTTCAATGTTAATTTATTATTAAGTCTGTCAGAATTTTATCAACATTTAACATCAATTATATAGAGTTAACAAACACTTAATCAGTAGCTTTATAGGAATATCAGGATTTACCTATAAATTGCATGCCGGAAATTGCTTAATAACCCGCACCTATCCCGGCATATGATGAAATATATTCTCAGGAATTTCCCTGCCAAAATTAAAAGACGTGCTTAATCAACATTTTTTTTATTTTTGGGCGTTTACTATTTAATTTCCCTTAGAAAGATATGAACTACGATGTAATTATAATAGGTAGCGGTCCTGGCGGATACGTTGCAGCGATCAGAGCTTCACAACTGGGTTTAAAAACTGCTGTTGTAGAACGTGAATCCCTGGGAGGCATTTGCCTGAACTGGGGTTGTATTCCAACTAAAGCGCTGTTAAAAAGTGCCCAGGTATTTGAATATATCAATCACGCAGCTGATTACGGTATTAAAACTGCTGCTCCGGAAGCTGATTTTGCTGCTGTGGTTAAACGCAGCCGCGGTGTGGCAGACGGAATGAGTAAAGGCGTTCAGTTTTTAATGAAAAAAAATAAAATTGATGTCATCATGGGCACTGGTAAAGTAAAGCCAGGAAACAAAGTTGAGGTCAAAGGTGCTGATGGTTCCCAAAAAGAACTGACTGCCAAAAATATTATCCTGGCGACGGGTGGACGTTCCAAAGAATTACCAAGCCTGAAACAGGACGGTAAAAAAGTAATTGGATACAGACAGGCAATGGTTCTTCCTGAGCAACCAAAATCTATGGTTATTGTGGGTTCTGGTGCAATTGGAGTAGAATTCGCTTATTTCTATGCAACTATGGGTACAAAAGTGACTGTAGTTGAGTTCCTGGATAATATCGTTCCTGTAGAAGATGAAGATATTTCGAAACAACTGTTAAGAAGCTTCAAAAAAGTAGGGATAGATGTAATGACTTCTTCTAGTGTTGAATCTGTAGACACCAGCGGCGCTGGCTGTAAAGTTCAGGTTAAAACAGCGTCTGGTATGCAGACTTTAGAATGTGATATCGTTCTTTCCGCAGCCGGAGTTGTAGCTAACATCGAAAATATTGGTTTAGAAGAAACAGGAATTAAAACTGAAAAAGGAAAAGTTGTTGTTGATGAATTCTACAATACTTCGGTAAAAGGCTATTATGCTATCGGTGATATCGTCGGCGGACAAGCCCTGGCACACGTTGCCTCTGCAGAAGGTATTATCTGCGTAGAAAAAATCGCTGGTCAGAGCCCTGAACCTTTAGATTACAACAATATTCCGGGCTGTACTTACTGTACACCAGAAATTGCTTCTGTAGGGTACACTGAAAAAGCAGCCAAAGCTGCCGGCTACGAGTTGAAAATTGGTAAATTCCCGTTCTCAGCTTCTGGTAAAGCAAGTGCTGCTGGTGCTAAAGATGGATTTATTAAAATGATCTATGACGCAAAATATGGAGAATTACTAGGTGCCCATATGATTGGCGCCAATGTAACCGAAATGATTGCTGAAATTGTAGTTGCCCGCAAACTGGAAACAACAGGACATGAAATGCTGAAAGCAGTTCACCCTCACCCGACCATGAGTGAAGCAATTATGGAAGCCACTGCTGATGCTTATGGCGAAGTAATTCACCTATAATATATTCAGACATTAGCTTTTAAAGCTTACCTTATCGAAACCTGCTGAACTAATCAGCAGGTTTTTTTTTATTTTTACCTGAACCTAATCTACCCGCATATGCAACTACATACAATTGACACAGGCTTATTTAAACTGGACGGAGGTGCAATGTTTGGTGTCGTGCCAAAATCTATCTGGCAAAGAACAAATCCTGCAGATCAGAATAACATGTGTACCTGGGCCATGCGCTGCCTGCTTGTTGAGGAAGGCAACAGACTTATTTTAATTGATACCGGTATAGGACAAAAACAGGATGCTAAGTTTCTGAGCCATTTCTATCTTCACGGTGATGACACCCTGGATAAATCCCTTGCTAAGCTAGGCTTTAACCGTGATGACATTACAGACGTATTCCTAACCCACCTGCATTTTGACCATTGCGGCGGTGCTGTGGAACTTGTGGGTGACAAGCTGAGACCGGTATTCAAAAACGCAGTTTACTGGAGTAATGAAAAACATTGGGAATGGGCCGTTCATCCGAATGCAAGAGAAAAAGCTTCTTTTCTGAAAGAGAATATTATGCCGATTCAGGAAAGCGGACAGCTGAAATATGTTGACCAGCAGGAAGGTGTCATTTTTAGCGAAAACTTTAAAGTGCGCTTTGCATTCGGGCACACTGATTCGATGATGATTCCGCATTTAAATTATAAGGGAACCAATATTATTTACGCAGCAGACCTTCTCCCTTCCACAGGTCATATTCCTTTACCTTATGTAATGGCTTATGATATGTTTCCGATGCAGACCTTAATAGAGAAACAAGCTTTTCTGGAAGAGGTTGTTAAGGAAAATCATATTATTTTTCTGGAGCACGATCCGGTAAATGAATGCTGTACGCTACAACAAACAGAGAAAGGTATTCGTCTGAGAGACAGCTTCAAACTGACTGATATATAATTTTAGTCAGGATGTAGCTAAGGTTTTGCTACCTTTGCAAGGTTAATTCCTTGTTATGAAATTAAAACTAATACTACTCTTAATACCCATTTTCATATTAAATGGCTGTGAATATGATGAATTCAGCCCCAATCAGAAGTTCAACAGTAAGACTCCTAAAGAGGTAAATAATACTCAAATTGCCACACTGCCTGAAAGAAAACCCGGAAGCAGAATACGTATCGCTGTTTCCGGCGACACGCAGAGAAAGTACAAAGAATCTCAGGAGTTCGTAGACCATATCAATAGTCGCAATGACATTGATTTTGTAATTCTGAATGGAGATATTTCCGATTTTGGCCTATTGCTGGAATTCGAAGGTGTATACAATATATACAGCAAACTAAATGTCCCGTTTATTTCCGTTATCGGTAATCATGATCAGGTCGCAAATGGTTTCGAAATTTACCTGCGCATGTTCGGACAAACAGACTTTACCTTCAATTATGCGGGTGTAAAATTTGTGTGCCATGATTCGAACAGCCGCGAACATGCCTTTAACGGCACCATACCAGATCTAACCTGGTTAAAAAACAATATGGTAAGAGATGCCGGCCAGTCTGGTATAGTCGCATTCTCTCATGTCCCTCCCACTGATGCAGATTTTGATCAGAAACTCCGCCCGGCTTACGAAAACCTAATGAACAGTACTCCTGGTGTTCTTGCCTCTGTACACTCTCATCAACATGCTCCTGATATCATATACAGACAGGACGATCAGGGAATACCTTTTATTATAACTAATGCTATTGTTAACAAAGCATATACTCAACTCACTATAGAAAATGGAAAGATCAATGCGCAGGCTGTGTTTTTTTAGTATATTCTTAATATTCTTATCAGGAAAGTTATCCGCCCAGGAAAAATTTCTTAAATCTATTACCCCCGATAACATAGGCTTACAATACGCAGGTAGCATCGGTTATATGAGTCTGGGTGTCGGCTATAACCTTTTTAAAGAAAAGACAAACCTCAGCTTTCATTATGGATATGTACCTGAAATTAAAGGTGGTGAATTACATATTGCAGCTGTTAAGTTTGAATATAAACCTTTCGCTATCAGAATCAGTGACAAGATCGTTTTCCACCCGGTTAATCCGGTAATTTTCGCTTCTTACACGTTCGGGAAAAACTTCGGATTTAAATTTGACAGGGATATTTATGCAAAAGGATATTATTTCTGGTCTCCGGCGCTTAGGGAGCATCTTGGCCTAAGTTCAGAGATCAAGATACTCGGAGATAAAACAAGTAAAATTAAATCTATAAGTCTGTATGCTGAAGCTAACACAAACGATCTTTACCTGATTAGCTGGTTCGAGAACCGTACAACGACGCCGCTTCCATATATTTTTCAAATGGGATTTGGCGTTAGAATGAATTTTTAACTTGTATAATATCTTGACATGCTATGACAACAAATATTATATTAGATATAATTATCTCAGATAATTGTCATAGTTATATAATTAATTTATAACATTACTATTAAAATTAAGTAAAAAATATCATTCTAAGCATTGGTAATCAATATTTAAGAAACATTTCCAGCGTCTTTGTGTTATAACTGACAAAATGCATTTGGAATAATTTTTGCTATCCAAGTCGAGTACAATTAAAGTTCGTAAACTGTAACATTTTCAGGAATTTATGTTTAAAAATTGCCTTTAAATCCTTACTTTTGCACGTTCAAAACACATAAAGAGCACCAAGCATATAAATGAGACAACTCAAAATTACCCAATCCATAACCAATCGCGAAAGTCAATCGCTGGACAAATATCTTCATGAGATTGGTAAAGTAGATCTGATCACAGCCGAAGAAGAAGTTATATTAGCCAGAAAAATTCGTGAAGGTGATCAGGCAGCTTTGGAACGATTAACAAAAACCAATTTACGTTTTGTTGTATCGGTAGCCAAGCAATACCAGAACCAGGGATTAACTTTAGGTGATTTAATTAATGAGGGAAATTTAGGTTTAATTAAAGCTGCAAAACGTTTTGATGAAACCAAAGGTTTTAAATTCATTTCTTATGCGGTATGGTGGATTCGTCAGTCAATTCTGCAGGCTATTGCTGAGCAGAGTCGTATTGTCCGTCTCCCTTTAAATCAGGTTGGTTCACTAAGTAAAATCAGTAAGGCATTCTCTAAACTTGAACAGGAATTTGAACGCGAGCCTTCTCCGGAAGAACTGGCTGAAATCCTGGAAACTACTGTAGATAAAATATCTGATACGCTGAGTAATTCAGGCCGTCACGTATCTATGGATGCTCCTTTTGTTCAGGGTGAGGAAAACACTTTACTGGATGTACTGGAAAATCACGAACCTAATACTGACAGCAGTCTGATTAATGAATCACTGTCTGAAGAGATTAAACGTTCCCTGTCTACATTAACTGAACGTGAGCGTGAAATTATCGTGTTATTTTTCGGATTGAGTACTAATCACCCGCTCTCGCTTGAGGAGATAGGTGAGAAATTTAACCTGACCCGTGAGCGTGTCCGTCAAATTAAAGACAAGGCTTTACAACGTCTTCGTCACACTTCAAGAAGCAAAATTTTAAAATCATATCTGGGTTAATCTTAAACCCTAATAATCGGATATAAAAGATTGGGTTTCACCCAATCTTTTATACTTTTGAGGCATTCTAACCAAATATGCCTTATTATGTTCAACAAGTACCAGTCCGAGTTCCAAAACTGGATTGAAAAAGAAAAAAAAGCTGTCCAGCTTCTACAAATTGTCGGACAGTTATGGTTCGACAGATCCATCGAACTTGTCCTATTCCGCAAACCACTTTTTGATGTAGGCAGCAGCGAAATTCTCGCCTGTCACCAGTATGCGAAAGAAATTTCAGGCAAAGACATCAATATCTATGAGACGCTGGAACTTGCAAAAGAAATTGCTTCATGCAGTATTGCGCCTTCGAGAATAGATATAGGACGTCTGACTACGGAATGGCTGGATGAAAATAATCAGTTTGCCACGCAACATGATTTTGTAATCAGTAAACTCAGTTCACATATCGGTCATGACAAGATTAGCCTGCAGCCTAAAGATGTAGTTCTTTACGGATTTGGCCGTATCGGAAGACTCGCTGCCAGGGAGCTTATTTTACAAGCTGGAAAAGGTGAACAGCTAAGACTTAGAGCCATTGTTACCAGGACTTATAGTGACGAAGAACTGATTAAGCGTGCCGAGCTGCTAAGAACAGATTCAGTTCATGGTATATTTAACGGAATTATAGTGGAGGACTTTCAAAATAGAGCGCTAATAATTAATGGCCAGACAGTCTGCTTTATTGAAGCAAAAGATCCTGAAGATATCGATTATACTGCATACGGTATTCAAGATGCTTTGTTAATTGACAATACCGGAGTATTCAGAGACCGCGAAGGGCTTAGCAGACATCTTTCAGCTAATGGTATCTCCCGCGTCTTATTAACGGCACCCGCGAAGGGAGATGTACCGAATATAGTCGCAGGAATTAACGACGCAGATTTTGACCTGGTAAATGAAAATATCTTTTCAAATGCATCCTGCACAACCAATGCAATAGTTCCCGTACTTAAAATTATTGAGGACGCTTATGGAATAGAAAAAGGTCATATCGAAACAATTCATTCCTATACAAACGACCAGAATCTATTAGATAATTACCATAAAAAATACAGACGCGGGCGTTCGGCTGCACTGAATATGGTAATTACCGAAACCGGGGCAGATAAAGCAGTCGCTAAAGTTATTCCTCAGCTGGGGGGAAAATTAACGGGTAACGCGGTTAGGGTTCCTACCCCAAATGTGTCTCTTGCCATTCTCAATATCTCATTAAATCAGGTTAGCTCAAGAGCAGAAATTATTGATCTGCTTAAGCAGGCATCTTTGTTTGGCAAGCTTAGCGAGCAGATCGAATTTTCCATCTCTAACGAATTGGTGAGTTCTGATCTGATCGGCAACAGTCACGCAGCTATAATCGACGGTCCAGCGACCATTATGGCTAAAGATAATAAATCGGTAATTATCTATGCCTGGTATGATAATGAGTACGGATATACCAGACAGGTAATCCGTCTGGCGAAAAAACTCGCTGGTGTTGTGAGACTTACTTATTATTAGAATTAAATTCGTGTGTTTTTTATAAGCAGGCCCCCGGCCTGCTTTTTTATTGGCAATAATTTTATTCCTCCTTATTTTTATAACTAAAACCATACTGTCACTAATTTGTAATATATTAGGTAAAAGAATAAGGAAATTAACACTGTCTTTACTTATGAAATTATTTTTAATCCTTCCATTAGCCCTCACCCTAAGCTGCAATGCCGTCAAAAAATCTAATCAACCTGCAAATGCAAATCAATTATTAAAGGACGTCAAAGTCTTATCTTCAGATGCATTTGAGGGGAGAAAAACTGGTACGAAGGGTGCAGAATCTGCAAGAAATTATATCATAAAACGGTTTAAAGAAATTGGTGTAATCCCTTTTTCAAAGTACTCAAATTTCCAGCAGGCATTCACGTTTAAAGGAATTGACAATCCTGAAATTGAAGGGAAAAACGTAGTTGGATATATCAAAGGAAATACAGACCAGGTAATCGTCATCACCGCGCATTACGATCACCTGGGGGTCATTAATGGAAGAATTTTTAACGGCGCCGATGATAATGCTTCCGGTGTGGCCGGTCTGCTGAAAATTGCTGCACACTACGCAAGGGCTAAACCTAACCATACTTTAATATTTGTAGCTTTTGATGCAGAGGAATTTGGTAAGAAGGGGTCAGAATATTTCGTTGATAATGCTCCTGTTAAACTATCTGATATTAAATTAAACATTAATCTGGATATGATCAGCCACAACGATAAGGGTGAGTTATATGCGTCCGGCACGTATAAATATCCACAGCTTAAGAATTACATTATATCTACCATTCCAGATTTAAAAATCTTGTTTGGGCATGACAATCCTAAACTTGGAATTGACGACTGGACCAACATGAGCGACCAGGCTGCATTCAATGCTAAAAACATTCCATTTATATATTTTGGAGTAGAAGATCATCCGGATTATCATAGAGCTTCAGACAAATTTGAAATGATTAATCAGCAGTTTTTTATTAATGCAGCAAACGGCATCCTTGAAATAACAGATAACTTTGATAAAGACCGCCCGGTAGAAAAAACTTACAGGGATCAGCTACAATCTTTCTGATCATAAAAAAGGAGAGCGGTTGCTCTCCTTTTTTTATCGCTTTTTATTTACGGCTATTTCGCCATTTTATATCGTTTATCTATCATACCATTAAACTCACTATGCGGATTAACCGGCCTTGACTGCTCCGCTTTAAAATAGGATGTCATGATCTCACGCCCCCTGATATTCATCGTAGCCCCCTTCCTACTAACTGAGGCTGCCGGCGCTAGTAACTGTAAAGCTCTGGCAAGGTAATCCTCCTTCAAATCTCCAAATTCATACCTTGGATCATCGAACTCAGATAATACATCTGGTAACATGCCGGAAAAATAACCACCTTCATTAAGTGCATTTTTGGTTTCGAACATTGAAAAATAGACATCATAACGATTCTCTATAGTCACAGGAAAAAATCCGACAGGCTTACCAAAAGTGGTATCCCCGACTAGTTTCACATTCATATAAGGTTTCAAGCTATTAATTAGCAGCTCACTGGCAGACGCTGTATTTTTACTGACAATGAAAACTACATTTGACACGGTATTTAAACTTCCTTTTTTAGCGAAATAAACATTATTATCCGGACTGTCCTGCTGATAATTGAGATTAGCATAAGTATAAACTCTCCCATTCTGCGTCTGAATTTTCCCATTTTCATCCAATAGAGGTTGATTAGCCAATATTTTAGCTTCTCCCTTTTGCATAGTCTGGTTAAAAATCTCTGTGTACATTTTTTTGCCGTTCGTAGCAGCAGGAGCGATCAGGTTGGCCAAATAAGCGCTGGTATTAATATAACCGCCGCCATTATACCTAAGATCTACAACCAAATCGGTAATGCCCTGAGTGCTGAATTCCGCAAATACCGGATCTAGATTGATGTCATTATTTCCCTTAAGATCAGATATCTCTGAAAACCTGGCGAATGCCAGGTATCCGATTTTTTTACCCGAGCGCTCTATAATTTTACTGGTATAAACCGGGCTGCTTTTATAAGATTTTTTCTCAAGTGTCACTGAAAAAGGCTTGCTATCTTCAAAATTAACACCCGTCAGGATAACAGAAGCCCCAGTTAAAGCACTGGTAACCTGGGCTTTTTCAGCACCATAGCTCGCTCCTACCGGCTTTCCGTTAACGGTCTTTATCTGCCAACCCCTTTTCACGCCTGCAGCTGCGGCAGGAGAACCTGGATAAACTGCCGTGATAAATAACAAATAACTGCTACTTTCTTCGGCGCCTGATGTAAAAAAAACAGGTCTTATTCCAAAATCAAAGCCATTACCTTCCAAATCTACATTAGCAGTTTTAGTAGCAGAAACAAAACTCGGATTTGATTTGGTTAGATCGTCTATATAGGAGTATTTTGGAAAGCCATCTCCGTAATATTCGTAGGGTATATTGGTTTGCGGATTAATCTTTAACTGCGTTAATGCGTAAAGTGCATCATCATAGCTATTTAAAGGATCTGATTTACCTAGATACTGCCTTGGATTGAAGGTCTGATAATCGGGAATCACATCGTTCCAGTAATAAATTTGCTTAGCATAATAATATAGGGAGTCCAGCGTGAGCTCTGTTCTGCTGCCCACTGGCGTAACCGGATCCGGCTCTCCTCTATCTTCGATTGAACGGTCTTTCTTGCAAGCTGTGCCTAAGCAAATACAAACCAACAACACCATGTAACGGGGAAAGTATCTAAGGTCTTTCCTGATTTGCATATCCATATAATTATCAATAGGTTGACAGGATTAAGGTAGTCAAAGTTTAGATGTAGGCAAAAAATTTATTTCAGCCTGATGATTATCATCTACGACCTCATTTTCACTTACAACACATAATAGTTCAGCAGCCTGCAATCCATGTTCGGCTTTAATTAACGCTAAAGTCTCCGGAATGGTACCATGTGCTGTATCTGCACTGAAATATACTTTCAAATACGTCTCCAGACCATGCCATTCCATTTGTCTTACTTTATTTAACTGCATTACAGGATCGCCTTGCAATAAAAGGAAAAGCGGTTTCCCGGCAGCATGCACTTCCTGCATAAAGTCCAATACCTTTTTGAACAACATTAACTTTAATGGTAGCCGGGCAGTCTGATGCAATAAACCATAATTCTTCAGATAGGTCTGAGGAATGCCGAATTTAGCTGCCGTAAGTTCAAATAAGTTTTCAGGCCCGTCTTTCTCATAGGAGTCTTTCATCCAGCTGATTATCGCATTCCCATCCATTTGCTCGTTATATTCCATGAACTGGGCAAACAAATAGTATACCTGTAGCAGGTAATCTTTTTCGGGATAGATCACGTCATCTAAACCCAGTACAAATCCTTTATAATTATCTACTGACAGATTACTTTTCATAATAAGTTTATATTTTTTTCTACTGCCCGATCTGCAGCAAATATGGTACTAAACTATCCTGCTGATTCTCCAACTGAAATACACCGTTCAGTGCTCTTTCCAAACCAAGACTTTCAAGCCTGGAGTTTAATTCCGAGTCTGAGCAGTAGATTAGTTTACTTTCGTTAAATACAGCCCATGCTATTGCATGAACTAAGCCGCCTTCTTTAATATATTCACCCGACACTGTTCTTTCCGGAAGAAAAATCTTAATATTGAATTCTTCAAAAAGCAACACAGAACGCAAAAGCGGATCTAATTCGAAATCATAAAGAGGCACCAGGCATTCTACCTGCAGATCCAGACAGTGTGTGAGCAAATTATGTGCAATGACTGTATCGTTTCTTTCGCCCAGACTAATAAGCTGGTATTTTGCAGAAGTAAATGCAGGAATTGAGCCGTAATCGGCCAGGATGAGGTTATCGGCAGCAAAGGCTTTAGAGACCTTTAGCGCCTGGGCAGATTTTCCGCCGGTAATTAATGTTTTCAAATTTTATACGATTAAACCGTCTTTCATGGTGACAACCCTGTCACTAATTTCAGCGAGGTCTTTATTATGGGTAACAATTACAAAAGTTTGTTGAAAATTATCACGCAGTGTAATGAAGAACTGGTGCAGGCTATCGGCATTTGCCGAATCCAGGTTTCCCGAAGGTTCATCTGCCAAAATAATAGCCGGACGGTTAATCAATGCCCTGGCCACGGCTATCCGTTGCTGCTCTCCTCCTGAAAGTTGATTTGGTTTATGACTTGCCCGGTCTTTAAGACCAAGAAGATCTAATAGCTCCATTGCATAGTTTTCACTTTCTCTTTTACTCTTTTTCGCTATAAAGGCCGGAATGCAGATATTTTCCAAAGCGGTAAATTCGGGTAGAAGGTGGTGAAACTGAAAAACAAAACCGATATTTTTATTTCTGAATACACTTAGCTCCTCTCCATTGAGCTCATGAAGTCTGGCACCGTTTAATTCGACAGTACCTTCATCTGCTTTATCCAGTGTGCCCAGTATATGAAGCAAGGTACTCTTACCCGCACCTGAAGCACCGATAATACTGACGATCTCTCCTTTAGCGATCTCAAAATCTACTCCTTTAAGAATTGGCAGATTCCCATAAGCTTTTTTTATACCTGCGGCTTTTAGCATCCTGCAAACTTACAAAATTGACTTTATAATTGTGTACAGCTGAATTGTAGCCTTTTTTCTACATCATAAAAGGGAGAATAAGTTTTTAAAACCAATCTGAAATTGTAGATTTGGATCAAATTTTTTCAGCAAATGAATATACACGAATATCAAGGTAAAGAAATACTTAAAAGTTTTGGTGTTGCCGTACAAGAAGGCATCGTTGCCGAAACTGTTGAGCAGGCTGTAGAAGCTGCAAAAAAAATGAAAGCAGACTACAACTCTGACTGGGTAGTGATCAAAGCGCAAATCCATGCTGGCGGTAGAGGAAAAGGTGGAGGCGTTAAATTGGCCAAAAACCTTGATGAAGTTACACAGAGAGCTACTGATATTTTAGGTATGCAGCTGGTAACACCTCAGACAGGCGCGGAAGGTAAAAAAGTTAATAAAATTCTGGTCGCACAGGATGTTTATTATCCAGGTGCATCTGAAACCAAAGAGTTTTATATCAGCGTATTATTAAACCGTAGCAGTGGAAGAAACATCATTATGTACTCTACCGAAGGTGGAATGGATATTGAAGAAGTTGCTGAGCACACGCCTCATTTAATTTTCAAAGAAGAAATTGATCCTAAAGTTGGTCTTCAGGCTTTTCAGGCGCGTAAAATCGCTTTCAACTTAGGCTTAAGCGGTGGCGCTTTCAAAGAAATGGTGAAATTTGTTACTGCGCTTTACAAAGCGTATGATAATACAGATTCTGCAATGTTTGAGATTAACCCTGTTTTAAAGACATCTGATGACAAAATCATCGCAGTTGACGCTAAGGTTGACTTAGATGAGAACGCTTTATACCGTCATCCGGACTACGCAGCAATGCGTGATAAACTTGAAGAAGATCCTACCGATGTTGAAGCTAGTGAATCCAACCTAAACTATGTAAAACTTGACGGAAACGTTGGCTGTATGGTTAACGGTGCAGGTCTTGCTATGGCTACAATGGATATTATTAAAATTGCAGGTGGTGAACCAGCAAATTTCCTGGATGTAGGTGGAACAGCTAATGCACAAACAGTTAAAGCAGGATTCAATATTATTTTAAAAGATCCTAACGTAAAAGCTATCCTGATTAACATATTTGGTGGTATCGTTCGTTGTGACCGTGTTGCACAAGGTGTTATTGATGCTTATAAAGAAATTGGTGATATTCCAGTGCCAATTATCTGCCGTCTTCAAGGTACAAATGCTGAAGAAGCTAAGAAGTTAATTGATGAGTCTGGCTTAAAAGTATTTTCAGCGATTGCATTAAAAGATGCGGCTGCTCTTGTTACTCAAGTTTTAGCTTAATTCGTATAGTTCTAATTTTATAGATTAAAAACCGGTTGTTAAGACAACCGGTTTTTTTTATGCTTGAAATTTTCCAAAAAAAAAGATCCTCAGCCCTGAAGCCGAGGATCTTTAACCAAATATAAATTAAACGAGCAACACAAATATAGATATTATGTGATAAAAAACAAGTTTTATATTTATTTTTTCATAAAAAATGAATAAACCCGCACAAATAAGCATAAAACACATCATAAAATGATTAAAAAAGTAATAAAATCAAATTTAACACCAAATAAACAACAATAAAACAATACTAAAATGACTTAAAAACATAAAACACTGATTTAAACCAGTAAAAAACAATTAAAAATTCAATAAAAAAGAATTAAATTATAGAATAACCCGAAAAAATCATTAAAAACAAATAAAATAAACGAAATTCAACTTAAATCCAAAAAAAAGGTCTCTTTCAAATAATTCATGTTATTTAACAGCCTCTAAATCAAAATCATTATTTTTACGCGTTCCATATAAAATCATGATTAAAAGAGAAAAAATAAAAAGCCTGTTAAACACTACTGATTTTAACAGAGAAGTAAGCGTTATGGGTTGGGTAAAAACCTTCCGCAACAACCAGTTTATAGCCCTCAATGACGGTTCCTGCATGGGAAATCTTCAGATCGTTGTTGACTTTAATAATACAGCAGAAGAATTACTAAAAAGAATCACGACAGGAGCTGCAATTGCTATTAAAGGCCAGTTGGTGGAATCTCTTGGAAAAGGTCAGCGTGTGGAAGTTAAAGCTACCTCAGTTGAAATTCTCGGAGACAGTGATCCTGAAAAATTTCCATTGCAACCTAAAAAACACAGTTTAGAATTTTTACGTGAAATTGCACATCTGCGTTTCCGTACAAATACTTTTAATGCAGTATTTAAAATTCGTCATGCATTGGCGTTTGCTGTTCACCAGTTTTATAATGAGCGCGGATTCGTCTATATGCATACGCCAGTTATCACTGCCTCTGATGCAGAAGGTGCTGGTGAAATGTTTCGCGTTACCACTTTAGATTTTGATCAGACTCCAAGGACTGAAGACGGAAAAGTTGATTTTTCTGAAGACTTTTTTGGACGAGCAACCAATCTGACTGTTTCCGGCCAGCTGGAAGGCGAACTTGCTGCAATGGCTTTTGGAGAGATCTATACATTTGGCCCTACTTTCAGAGCTGAAAACTCAAATACCACACGCCACCTTGCAGAATTCTGGATGATTGAACCAGAAGTTGCTTTCGCTGATCTGGAAGACAATATGCAACTGGCAGAGGATATGATGAAGTATCTTATCTCTTACGCAAGAGAACATTGTAGAGAAGAACTGGAATTCCTGAACAACCGTCTACTGGAAGAAGAAAAAAATAAGCCTCAACAGGAACGTTCCGAACTTTCCTTACTGGAGAAGCTTGATTTCTGTGTCAATAACGACTTCCAAAGATTAACTTATACAGAAGCAATTGCTATTCTGAAATCATCAAAGCCAAATCAGAAAAAACAGTTTAAATATATAATTAATGAATGGGGTGCAGATCTGCAATCGGAACACGAGCGTTATCTGGTTGAGAAACACTTTAAAAAGCCAGTTATCCTCACAGATTACCCTGCAGATATTAAATCATTCTACATGCGTCAGAATGAACCGGATTCCGAAGGCAGAAGAACTGTTGCTGCCATGGACGTACTTTTCCCTGGTATCGGTGAAATGATTGGCGGATCACAGAGAGAGGAACGTATGGATAGACTGACACAAAGAATGGATGAATTAAACATCCCTCAGGAAGAGTTATGGTGGTATCTAGACACTCGTCGTTTCGGTACAGCACCACATTCAGGCTTTGGGCTTGGATTTGAGCGGCTGATATTATTCGTGACGGGTATGACCAACATCAGAGACGTTATTGCCTTTCCGCGTTTCCCTAAGAATGCAGAATTTTAAGAACACAATAAAATAAAAGAGGGTCCTGCTGTATTAGCAGGACCCTCTTTTATTGACTTATATAATAGCTTAACCAGCGAACGGTTGCGGCGCATTGCCCGGTGCATTCGCATGTGCATAATCCATAGAGGTTGCTCTATAGTCTGTCGGTGCAAAGCTAGAAGCCTTACTCAGGGCCATTCCCAATTCAAATCTCAAAGGATAAGGTGTGCTTAACAGGCTACCCTCAGGGATATAAGGGAATGTTTCCATGTAGGACTGGGTTACATTCGGTGCAATTCTTCTGTTTATATAAGCACGTGTCAATTGCTCAGTCTGTCTCAAGCCGGCTGCACCCAACAATTCCACAGCACTGGCCACCGTCAATCTGTGATAATTAAATACACGCACTTTCTTGTCATCCACGACTAATCCTTTCATCAAACTCTGATCTTGTGTAGCGACACCAGTCGGACAGGTATTGCTGTTACACTCCAGCGCCTGTATACAGCCGAGCGCGAACATCATTCCTCTTGCAGAATTACAAATATCTGCACCAAGCGCTATATTTTTTACCAGGTCGAAACCAGAAGAGACTTTCCCGGATGCAATAATTTTAATATGTTTCTTCAAGTCAAATCCTGTCAATACATCGTATACGAAAGCAACACCTTCTCTTAAAGGCATACCTACTGCATTCGAGAATTCCTGAGGAGATGCTCCCGTACCACCTTCACCACCATCTACGGTAATGAAATCTACGTAGGTACCTGTTTCCACCATGGCTTTACAAATTGCGAAAAACTCACTTTTACGTCCGATACATAATTTAATACCTACCGGTTTACCATCCGATAATTCACGTAATTTCTGAACAAAAGTCACCAGTTCCACCGGTGTGCTGAAAGCAGAGTGAGCAGGTGGAGATATAATATCAAAACCTTGTTTTACTAATCTGATTCTCGCAATTTCAGGCGTTACTTTTCCCGCTGGAAGTATTCCCCCGTGACCTGGTTTGGCACCCTGAGATAATTTGATTTCAATCATTTTAACCTGAGATCCTTTTGCCCGCTCGGAGAAAGCATCAAAATTAAAGGTACCATCATGATTTCTGCAACCAAAGTATCCGGTACCGATCTGCCAGATCAAATCTCCTTTTGGAGCCGCATGGTAATCACTAATTCCACCTTCTCCGGTATTATGTGCAAAGTTCCCCATGAAAGCACCGCCGTTTAAAGCAAGAATAGCATTCTGACTTAATGAGCCAAAACTCATAGCAGAAATATTAAAGATACTAGACGAATAGGGCTGTTTACATTCCGGGCCCCCAACGGTAATTCTCGGATCTTCATTTAATTCATGATGGCTGATCGCAGAAATACTGTGGCTCAACCATTCATACCCATTTTCATAAACGTCCAGCTGTGTACCAAATGGAATAGTATCATTCTCTTTTTTTGCACGCTGATAGATCAAAGATCTGTTTAATCTACTGAATGGCTTACCATTAGTATCACTTTCAACAAAATATTGATAAACTTTAGGACGAAGGTCTTCCGCAAAATATCTTAAACGGCCGACCACCGGGTAGTTTCGGACAATACTATGTTTAGGTTGGTACAAATCATAGATACCTAACAAAATGACCGGACCAATAAAAATAAACGCCCAGTAAAAGGGCGGCCATGCAAGGCTAATCATCAAAGTTGCCGATACTAAAAACGCGGCAATCGCAATAAATGCTTTTCTCATTACTTGTCAGTTTTACAAATTAGGAGCAATGTTACGACATTTATCTATTTACTCAGTTAAATTTTCAGTAAATTTACACATGCTAATCAAAATCTACCCCGAAAATCCGAACGATAAAGCCATCGAACAGGTGGCTGAAGTCTTGAAAAAGGGCGGCATTATTATCTACCCTACTGACACTATTTATGGATTGGGCTGTGACATTACAAACCAGCGCGCGATCGAAAAGATCTGTAAGATCAGAGGGATAAAACCAGAAAAAGCTAACTTTTCATTTATCTGTTCTGACCTGAGTCATATATCAGATTATATCAAACCTATTGATACCGCTGCTTTCCGCGTATTGAAAAAAGCACTTCCCGGCCCCTTTACATTTATCTTTAACGCTAGTAATAACGTACCCAAACTGCTTAGTTCGAACAAGAAGACGGTTGGTATACGTGTACCAGATAACACGATTGCCAGAGAAATTGTAAGGGCACTTGGTAATCCGATTTTATCTACTTCCATTAAAGATGATGATGAGGTAATAGAATATTCAACAGACCCCGAATTAATCCATGAAAAATATGAGGATCTCGTAGACCTTGTTATAGATGGAGGATATGGAGATAATGAAGCTTCGACTGTCGTTGATTGTACTCAAGGTGATTTTGAAATCATAAGAGAAGGAAAAGGAAATCTGGACCTCTATTTATAGCCGGCGATCTTTACTTGTTTATGACAAGCTCATTTATAAAAAAAGCAGCTTTCCCACAAGATGAGAAAGCTGCTTTTAATTTATTACACGCGGTTTTAAGACAGACTCGGCACGGTGCCGGTAAACTCTTCCATAAAAGAACTTACACCTTCGGCCGGATTCGGCGACTGCAGTGACTTTACAAATGCAGTTCCGATAATGCCGCCGTTTGCATACTGGCAGGCCTTATCAAAAGTTTCTTTGCTGCTAATCCCAAAACCGATCATAGTTGGGTTCTTTAATTCCATTGCTTTAATCCTTGAAAAATATGCACTTGTTGTATCAGATACCTGTAAATTCTGCCCAGTCGTTGCCGAAGAAGATAAAAGGTAGATAAACCCCTTACTCAGACCGTCAATCTTCCTGATCCGTTCTTCCGAAGTTTGCGGAGTAACCAGAAAAACGTTACAGATATCATACTTTAGAAACACATCCTGATATAATTCTTCGTATTCATACATCGGAAGATCTGGGACAATACAACCATCTACCCCTGCTTCAGCGCAAGCTTTACAAAAATTCTCTACCCCGTACTGTAATACAGGATTAACATATCCCATTAGTAAAACCGGAACGGTAACCTTATTTCTCAGTTCCTTTAATTGTTTAAATAATAAATCCAGGGTCATTCCACTATCCAACGCAAGTTTGCTGCTAGCTTGAATTACCGGACCATCTGCAACAGGATCAGAATAAGGAAAACCGATTTCAAGCATATCAGCACCGGATTTCTCCAATGCTTCAGCAATGCTAACGGTGTCACCTAGACCAGGATATCCGGCGGTATAATAAATGGATAAGACATTGTTTTTTTTCTTTTCGAATAACTGATTAATTCTGTTCATATATATATAACCTGCCGGTAATTAAAATCCAAAATGTTTCATATAGGTTTCCATGTCTTTGTCTCCCCTGCCGGAAAGGCAAACAACAACATTCTCCTTGCCTGTAAACTCCATTTTTTCGAGATAGGCGAGTGCATGTGCGCTTTCTATAGCAGGAATAATTCCTTCCAGCTGCGTGAGTAACAGACCTGCGTCCAGAGACTCTTCATCGCTCACTGATACATATTCAGCACGGGTAGTTTTAAACAAATGTGCATGCTGGGGACCTATCCCCGGGTAGTCGAGCCCAGCGGAAATGGAATAAGGTTCAATTACCTGACCGTCGTCTGTCTGCATTAAAATACTTCTGCTTCCATGAAGTACTCCTTCCTTACCCAAAGCAGTTGTCGCAGCAGAATGCCCACTGTGAACACCTTTACCCGCAGCTTCTACAGCGATAAGCTTCACATCTTTATCATTTACAAAATGATAGAACATACCCATTGCATTACTGCCACCACCAACACAGGCTAGGACGTAATCAGGTTGATCATTTCCTGTCTGTTCCAGTAATTGTTTCTTAGTCTCTTCTGATATAACCGACTGAAAAAGTGCGACCATATCCGGATAAGGATGCGGCCCAACTACAGAACCAATAATATAATGTGTATCAATAGGATTATTAATCCAGTCACGCATGGCTTCATTGGTTGCATCTTTCAACGTTTTACTGCCGGAAACAGCAGACACAACTTTCGCACCCAGCATTTTCATTCTGGCCACATTAGGTGCCTGACGCTGAATATCGATTTCTCCCATATACACCACACATTCCAAACCACGCAGCGCACAAACAGTAGCTGTTGCAACGCCATGCTGTCCGGCACCGGTTTCGGCAATAATCCTTTTTTTGCCCAGCTTTTCCGCTAACAGGATCTGGCCAATGGTATTGTTAATTTTATGCGCACCGGTATGATTGAGATCTTCCCTTTTTAGAAAGATGTTCGCATTATACTTTTCAGACAAACGTTTTGCCAGATATAAAGGAGAAGGTCTGCCTACGTAATCTTTAAGCAACGCCCTGAATTCCTGCTGAAATTCTGGCGCATTGATAATTTCAA
This sequence comes from Pedobacter antarcticus, assembly GCF_900103515.1. Taxonomy (NCBI): domain Bacteria; kingdom Pseudomonadati; phylum Bacteroidota; class Sphingobacteriia; order Sphingobacteriales; family Sphingobacteriaceae; genus Pedobacter; species Pedobacter antarcticus. Next base: position 283,467 of record NZ_FNGZ01000005.1, on the reverse strand, counting down.
GGTAATGCTGACGAAGTTCTTCTACATTCGGATATAACATTTCAGGAATATATGCTCCTCCAAAATCACCGTAATAGCCTTTTTCATTAACAAAATAATTCATATCGTTATAATTTTTAGCAGCCGGGGCCGCATTCCATAAAGTAAAAAATGTACTAAGTAGTTCTATGTCTTTTAACCCGGGTGATATTTCGAACCTACTGTTAACATCTATAAAATGTAGACGCTTATCATCGATTGATGCCAGTTCATTCACATCATCCGGGCCAATTCCACCACTTAGGAAATAAGGCTGATTTAACCGGTATTGTTTTAATAAAGACCAGTCAAAACGTTTACCTGATCCGCCATGGTTTACCGTCAGCGTATCAAAAAGAAAATAACTGGTTACCTTTTCATAAGCAATAAGACTTTCAAAATCAAATGAATAATTAACCCCAAAAGCCTTAATCACCTCAGTATACGGCTGTAAGGCAGCGCAATACTCCGGACTTTCAGCTCCATGTAACTGTACTGCCTTAAGTTCATATAAAGCTATCAGCCTCTTGACTTCTTCCAATGTTTCATTGACAAAAACACCTGTAGTTTTAATCGTTGCAGGAATTGAACTGAGCAATTCAGGATCAACAGAACCAATGTACCTGGCAGAGCCAGGATAAAAAATAAACCCTATATAAGCAGGGTGAAGAGCTGTAACAGCCTGAATATTCATCAAATCCCGCATTCCGCAAACTTTTAACCCTGCTTTCATCCGACAAGTTGTTTAAAAGATTTCAATGCACTTCCACCAACCAGCGAACTTTCCGCTTCATAATAACAATCAGCAAAAGTGCTTTCCGGTTTTATTGTACGGATAGCCAGAGCAGCATTACAAAGTACCACGTTCTGCTGCGGATCTGTACCATGGCCTTCCAGCACCTGCATAAAAATCTTTGCAGAACTCTGCACACTATCTCCACCCTCAATTTCGAAAGGGTCGACCTGCTCAAAACCAAGGTCAGCTACGGTTAACAAAGCCTCACCCTGTTTGTTAAACACCTTAACATCGCAGGATAGGGAAACCTCATCAAAACCATCCACAGCATGAAGAATGGTATAATTAATTTGAGTTTGCTGATAGAGATAAGCATACAGGCGTGCAAGTTCAAGACTAAAAACACCAACCATCTGGTGTTTCGGCTGCGCAGGATTAACCATAGGCCCGAGCATATTAAAAAACGTTTTAACGCCTAAATCCCTTCTGATGGGCGCCACAATTTTCATTGCCGGATTAAATAATGGTGCGTGAATAAAACAGATGCCCGCACGATCCAGACTACGTTTCAGCTCATCCTGATCTGCAGTAAACTGGTAGCCCAGAAACTCCATCACATTTGACGAACCGCAGCCAGATGACACTCCATAATTTCCATGTTTGGCAACAGGATATCCAGCTCCTGCCACAACGAAGGAAGCGAGTGTTGAAATATTAAATGTATCTTTTCCATCTCCACCTGTTCCGCATAGGTCTATCAGTTCATATTCCGAAAGATCTACACGTACACAGAGTTCCAGCATGGCATCACGGAATCCCTGAAGTTCAGCGACTGTAATGTTTCGCATATTTAATGCAGTCATAAAGGCTGCGATCTGGGCAGAGTTGAACTCTCCCTGAGTAATAGAAGTTAATATTCTTCTCGCTTCTTCCCGACTAAATGATTTGTTCTCAAATAGATGGTTAAGTATTTTTTTCATAATTGATCAAAAAAAAAAGGGCTGCTTAAAAAGCAACCCTTTACATATTTTTATATAAATATAAACGCACAAAAATGGGTCACACTACGCTTGTTGCGTTGTGCCACCACCATTGCTTAAGTCCGTTTGTTAATTTCATGATTTATTTGTCTCCGGAGAATTTGATATCTGTCTGGCTATCACCAGGCGGAAGCAAATATGTATTTGTTTTTGGAGAAATGCAAGATTAATTTAAAATAATTGAATCAAAGTGCCGAAGGAATATTAATAAGCTATTTAATCAATGCTTTTTTTTCTTTGGTAAAGTGATTAAACACCAGTTTATCTGCCAAACCAGGAAGCAATTTATTCAGCCATACCGTTAAATTTCCCTGAGCTGTCATCACTAAAGTTCTTTTTCTATCGCCGATACCATCAATTATTCGGACAGCTACCTCCTGAGCAGACATCATCTTCCCTTCATCCATACTCGTCTCACCGTGAGAAGAGCCGTCTGCAGCTAAAGCAGTGGATCGGATATTAGAAGCTGTAAACCCAGGGCAAGCCACCATCACATGCACTCCACTGTGCAATAATTCTGTCCTCAATGATTCCATAAAGCCATTCATGGCAAATTTAGATGCAGAGTAACCGGTCCTTCCCGGCAAACCCCTGTATCCTGCGATACTGGAAACCCCGACTATACTCCCTCCCGTTTTCAGGATCTCCGGCAGTGCATATTTTGTACAATAAACGGTGCCCCAGAAATTCACATCCATCAGGTTTTTAAGTACAGAAAGATCGAGGTCATTAAATAAAGCACGCATTGATAACCCGGCATTATTAATCAATACGTCTACCTTTCCCAGAGCAGCGACCGCCCTGGCAACCAGTTTCTCACAATCTTCTTCCCGGCTAACGTCGGTTTGAACGGGCAAAGCCCGAATTCCGTAATCCTTCTCCAAAGCGGTACAAAATTCACTTAAAGCAGCGAAATTTCTTGCGCCTAAAACCAGATTTGCTCCTCTTGAGGCCAGTTCCAGAGCACAGGCATAGCCAATACCCGAGGAAGCGCCGGTAATAATTACACTTTTATTTTTAAAGCTCATTTTATGATTTTACTATTGAACTCACGTAAGGTATTCTGGTTACAATAGACCTGCCCAGCGTAATCTCATCTGCATACTCCAATTCTCCACCAAAAGCAATACCCCTGGCGATGGTGGTAACAGGAATTTGAAAATCCTTCAATTTTTTATACAAATAGAATAAGGTAGTGTCCCCCTCCATTGTAGCGCTCAGGGCCATCACAACTTCCTTAACCGGAGTTGTCGCGACACGCTGTACTAATGAATCTATAAAAAGATCGGAAGGCCCGACACCATCCATAGGGGAAATTAAGCCCCCAAGAACATGATAAACACCGAAAAACTGAGATGTATTCTCGATAGCCATAACGTCCCTTGTATCTTCTACCACACAAATCGTTTCTTTATCTCTTCTTGGCGATGAGCAGATACTGCAAACCGGCAGATCAGATATATTATGACAGATAGAACAATGCCGGATGTCACGTCTGAGTTTAATTAACGTATTCCCGAAGGTGTCCACCTCCTCTTGTTCCTTACCCAGCAGATGCAAAACAAGACGAAGAGCAGTTTTTTGGCCTACTCCAGGTAACTTTGCAAATTCACTAACAGCATCTTCAAGAAGCTTAGATGAAAAGTTCATTCTGCAAATTTATATTTATCTTCTGGATTTGATTTTTAAAATTTGATTTTCTTACATTTAGCTCCTAAAACGACACTATAATATGACTCCAGCCATCCTTTTGACGTTTCTTTTAGGATATTTTGCCCTACTGATTGGTGTGGCTTATTTCACTTCCAGAAATTCTTCCGACAATGCGTCCTTCTTTATAGCTAACCGTAACTCCAAATGGTATCTCGTTGCTTTTGGAATGATTGGAACAGCATTATCTGGTGTCACTTTCATTTCTGTTCCCGGAGCCGTAGGTAACAACAGCTTTGGCTATTTTCAGTTTATACTGGGTAATGCTGTAGGTTTTGTAATCGTTGCAACCGTATTATTACCACTCTATTACAGGATGAACCTCATCTCCATATATACGTATCTGGAGAAAAGGCTTGGCCATTATAGCTATAAAACTGGCGCAGTTATTTTCCTGATTTCCAGAACTATCGGATCTGCTTTCCGTTTGTATCTGGTTGCTATCGTGTTACAGCGTTTCATATTCGATGCCTGGAACGTCCCGTTCTGGCTCACCATAGTACTCTGCCTTTTACTTATCTGGCTTTATACCCATAAAGGAGGATTAAAAACGATCATTATCACCGATACCTTGCAGACAGTGTTCCTGCTCCTTTCCGTGGTCCTTTCGATTATATTTATTTCAAAATCACTTCACCTGGATGTTGCAGGAACTTTTGAAGCCGTTAAAACCAGCAGTTATTCAACGATATTCTTCTGGGAAGATTTTATGGGAAGCAAATCTCATTTTATTAAACAGTTCGTTGGAGGGATCTTTGTGACCATTGCAATGACCGGCCTCGATCAGGATCTTATGCAGAAAAACCTGAGTATGAAAACCATTGGTGAAGCACAAAAAAACATGTTCACTTTTACGCTCGTATTTGTCATTATGAACATCTTTTTTTTGAGTGTAGGTGCACTCCTTTATCTTTACGCCGCTAAAAATGGCATATCAGTTGCTGCATTACAAACGCCGGATCATTTATATCCGGAAATTGCTTTAAATCACCTTAATATTGTTCCGGGAATTATTTTTATGATGGGCTTAACCGCTGCAACATTTGCTACTACCGATTCTGCTTTAACTGCACTTACTACATCTTTTTGCGTTGACTTTCTGCATTTTGACAAAAAAACAGACCAGCAAGACCCTAAGCTTGTCACGCAAAGGCACCTGGTTCATATTGGTTTTTCAGTGCTGATGGTAATCGTCATCCTGATTTTTAAAGTTATTAATAATGATTCGGTGGTTAACTCCATATTTACAGCAGCCGGATATACTTACGGTCCATTGCTGGGGCTTTTCAGCTTTGGCCTGCTAACCAAAAGAGCAGTTCATGATAAATTAGTTCCTTACCTTTGTCTGGCCTCGCCAGTGCTTTGTTATATTATTAACAGCAATAGCATGCACTGGTTCGGATATACCATGAGTTTTGAACTGATTGTTCTAAATGGGCTCATTACCTTTATTCTGCTGTGGCTGACCGGAAAACCATCCGTAAGCCAGACAAAATTTTAACATTAATACCCTATATAATGACAAGTGAAGAGAAAATCAGAAGCGCATTTGAAAATAAAAACTGGCAGGAGATTAAAGTAACAGACTCCTGGTCGATCTTTAAAATAATGGCCGAATTTGTAGACGGCTTTGAGAAATTAGCAAAAATTGGTCCTTGTGTATCCATTTTTGGTTCTGCAAGAACTGCCGAGACCAATAAATACTATGAGATTGCTGTCGAATGTGGCAGACTGTTGACCGACAGAGGTTACGGCGTAATTACAGGTGGAGGTCCCGGGATTATGGAGGCAGGGAATAAAGGCGCACACATGAATGGCGGTAAATCCGTAGGATTAAATATCGATCTGCCGTTTGAGCAGTTTCACAATAAATATATCGACCACAATAAATTATTGGAATTCGACTATTTTTTCGTGCGCAAAGTAATGTTCATGAAATATTCACAAGGTTTTATCGTGTTACCTGGCGGTATGGGAACTATGGATGAACTTTTCGAAGCAATCACTTTGATTCAAACCGGTAAAATTGCAAGGTTTCCTATCGTACTGGTTGGAAAAGATTACTGGGGCGGACTAGTGGATTGGATTACCAACACGATGTTGGGAAAAGAACACAATATACATGCAGAAGATCTGAACCTGTTCAGAGTAGTTGATACCGCAGAGGAAGCTGCTGAGCACATCTTCAGATTCTACGACAAGTATGTCCTGAAACCAAACTTCTAATAAGAATATAGAATTAGTGCAGGGGTTAGATATGACTAACCCCTCCTGATACTACTAGTTTCATTGCTTCGGCAGCATTCATATTTAATTCCTTAACACTGTCCCTTTGCACAACACAAACCTGTCCGGCAAAAGAGTAAGAGAAAGGGAAGTAGACGACACACTCACCAGGTAATCCTATCGAAGCCAGATCATTCTGGGTCAAAAAGCCAATCCGTTTTACACCAGGAACAACTTCAACTGTCACCGGATGATTAAATTTCTTTTCATCTCCTACAAATGCTTCCGTCAGATCTTTAATTGAAGAGTAGATAAAATTGAGTCCGGGCAACCTGTTCATCCAACGATTAAACCAATTATACATTGGCTCAGTTACGAAGTTGGTAACAAAAATACCAGCCAGCAGGATTAGCGCTAATACCAATGCAAGTCCGAAACCAGGAATATTTCTGCTTTCACCTGTACGTGGGTCCACACCAAGGATATTGTTTAGATTTAACCAGCTATCAACTGTGGTTACACACCATACAACAATATAGATACTGAGTGTAATAGGCAATACAATCAGCAAACCTTTAATCAGGTAATTTAATAAAGCCCTTCCAATCCTGTTCATAGCGCAATATTACTCATAAAAATAGATGCGTTTAACTCTTTGAGAAATATTTGTTAAAATCTCGTAAGGAATGGTTCCGATTTGTGCTGCCAGATCAACAATCGTTAATTCTTCATTAAAAACAATCACCTCATCATCCGTATGCACATCTATACCGGTTACATCCAGCATACACATATCCATTGCAATAGCACCTATAGTTCTGGCAGGTTTACCATTAACCAGCATCATACCGATACCATTTCCGAAAGATCTGCGGTAACCATCGGCGTAACCGATCTTAACTGTAGCAATCTGGCCCCCCTGCGGGAGGATACCTCTTCTGCCATAACCCACAGTTTCACCGGGAGCTATCCGTTTTACCTGGGTAACTGTAGTTTTAAGCTTAGCGACAACCTGCAGATCTGAAGTGTCAGGTTTGCCGGAATCGAATCCATACAGTCCAATGCCCAAACGAACCATCTCAAACTGTGCATCGGGATACCTGGTAATCGCCGAAGTATTACAAATATGTCTGATAAAGTCATATCCAAGCTCGTGCCGAAGGACAAGAGCAAAAGCTTTAAAACGTCCGATCTGTCCGAGGGTAAACTCTTCATGAAGCTCGTCTTCGCTTCCCGCAAGATGAGAAAAAGCTGAAATGACCTTAAGCTTACCTGTATCTTTTAATACTTTCAGTAAAACAGGCAGATCTGGCTCTTCGAAGCCCAGACGGCGCATCCCGGTATCAACTTTCAAATGCACAGGATAATCTTTCTGCTCCTGCGGAAGAAAGGCAATAAAAGCATTCAATATTTCAAAACTATATAATTCTGGTTCAAGCTTATATTTCAGCATGGCCTCAAAAGCAGAGGGCTCCGGGCTCATGACCATTATCGGTAACGTTATTCCAGATTTACGAAGTGCAATCCCTTCATCTGCATAGGCAACCGTCAGATAATCAACCTGATGATATTGCAACAGGTTAGCAATTTCAAAACTACCGCTACCGTAAGAAAAGGCTTTCACCATTGCCATTAGTTTAACCCCCGGAGACAATTGTGTCTGATAATAACGCAGGTTATGTGCAATTGCATTCAGGTCAATTTCCATAATTGTATCATGGACTTTCTGTGTTAACAGCTTACTGATCTGCTCAAAACCAAATTTGCGAGCCCCTTTCACCAGTATAGTTTCCTGGCTAAAATGAAGCTGGGAAAAAGCAGAGATAAAATCTGCTGTAGAATCGAAGAACACTGTTTCCAGATCAAATAATTCTGCAACAGACTTAATATGCGGACCGATGCCAACTAATCTGCTGATTTCTTTTTGGCTAAGCATAGCGGCTATTTCAGCGTAAAGTTCAGTGTCTGTCCTCCCTGTTTCATGAAGATCAGACAGGATCACTGTTTTTTTATTATGCTGCTTTTGCAGTTTGAGAAAGTCCAGCGCAATGGCAAGCGAGGAAGTATCGGCACTGTAGGAATCATCTATAATAGAACATTGGTTTATTCCGTTTTTCAAAGAAAGACGCATATTAACCGGCACGAGCTCACTCAATTTAGATTTTACAACGGCAGGTTCATAACCCAGGGCGAGAAGTACCGACCAGCAAATCACACCATTTTCCAATGATGCCCTATCCTTAAATGGAAGATAAACACTGAAGGATGTGCCCTGATACAGCGCATCAAGAGTAGTACCCGCTTGTTCCTGACGTATGCCCGTAATCTGCAGATCAGCAGGCTGGCTAAAACTCCAGCTGAACTTGGTGCTGCCGGGCAGATTTTTTGCAGGCAGCCCGGAGGTATAATCAGGACTGTAAATAAACAGATCAGTATGATCAAACAAACGTAATTTCTCACTTAGTTTTTCTGGCTTTCCGGAGAATCCTTCTGCATGCGCCTCTCCCAGATTAGTAAGGATACCAATTGTGGGTTGCAAAACTCCCGCAAGCTTAGCCATCTCCCCTGTTCTGGAAATCCCTGCTTCGAAAATACCCAGCGTATGTCCGGAGTTCATTTGCCATACCGACAAAGGCACCCCAATCTGGGAATTAAAACTTTTTGGACTTCGGACAATTTTGTAATCAGCATTGAGCAACTGCGCAAGCCACTCTTTTACAATGGTCTTCCCATTACTACCTGTAATACCAATAACGGGTATTTTAAAAACACTGCGGTGTGCGGCAGCAATCTGCTGAAGAGCGGTAATAACATCTGAAACGACCAGAAAGCTTGCTTCCGGAAATTTGTTTTGCCATTCAGAATCACTGATAACAAATTTCCTGACCCCCGCTGCATACGCATCTGCAATAAATTCATGCCCATCTCTTTGTGCTTTGACAGCAAAAAACAATGCATGTTCCGGGTCCATAACCTTCCTGCTGTCAATTAACAATTGATTGATGCGGGATTGAGTTTTCGGCACAAAATTCACAGGATTTAAAATCCCGGCTAACTGCTGCATGGTATAGCTGGTTTCAGTCATGATTGTTGGTCAGATAAAGACTGGTAAAGTTAATAAAAAGATAATGCAGATATTTGCAGCTAAGAAATGGAATATAACGAGAACAGACCGCCAAAACCGCCACTTGACAAGAGAAGTGCAATGCTAAAAGCAGAAAGTTACTGTGCTTATCAGGAACGTTCGCAACAAGAGGTCAGGAATAAGTTGTATGAATGGGGGCTTCATCAGCAAGATACAGAATCCATTATCACAGAATTAATCCTCACCAATTTTCTAAACGAGGAAAGATTTGCCGCTTCCTATGTCTCCGGAAAATTTAACATTAAAAGATGGGGAAAAATAAAAATCAAGCAGGGACTGAAGCTTAAAAAGGTTCCCGAAAAAATGATAATCAAAGCACTTGCGAAGATAGATTACGACGATTACCTGGCAGCTATACTTACGGCGGCAGAAAAAAAAGCAGCTTCTATAACGGAAAAAGACGCTTACAAAAGGAAAAACAAATTGATTACCTATCTAATGGGAAGAGGCTTTGAATTTAATGTGATTTCAGAAGTACTGAAAGACAACCAGTTAATATAAAACTTTAGATTTTATTAAGAAAAACTTGTCATTGATATAAAAGTCACTATATTTGCAATCCCAAACGGAAATAAGGTGTACAACACATTATAACCTCAGGGATCACATGGGATCATGTGAATTATACCATGCGAAAGTAGCTCAGTTGGTAGAGCACGACCTTGCCAAGGTCGGGGTCGCGAGTTCGAATCTCGTCTTTCGCTCCAAATGATTTCTCTACCGGAAATCATTTATTAAAAGGTTTAACACCTGCTCAGATGGTGGAACTGGTAGACACGCAGGACTTAAAATCCTGTGACCTTAAAAGTCGTGCGGGTTCGATTCCCGCTCTGAGTACAGAAATCTTTCCCATATGGGAAAGATTATTTAAAAACTAAAAAAGCCTTTAGATATCATCTAAAGGCTTTTTTAGTTTTTAAATGTTGCATTTTTTGCAATAGCTGTTCTGATCGCTAAAAAATTACTAAAAATAGGTTTTAACAGCAAATTCAAACTGATTCTTGAAAATTTCCTTAAAAGAGTAATCCGAAGAAACGGTACAAAGGCTCTTTACAAATTTGTAAAGAGCCTTTTTTTTTTAAATTCCTTACCAAAAACTAATCCTGTTTCCGGAGCATTATCAGTGAACCCCCTTTCACAGAGTCTCCTATCCATTACTTACAAATTTGTCTGTATCATACAAATCAATGCAGACTGTAATAGGCAGGTAATTGACCCTATTTTCGCCAACTCAAATGAATGCTTCGCTGCATTTTAAATAGTTGATCATAAATGAAAAAGTTCGCATACGTTGGATGCCTGGGTATGATAGGCGTTATCACTACAGAATTTGGTGTAATTGGCATTTTGCCGCAAATCGCCGCACACTACCAGATTACAATCGATAAAGCCGGTTTGTTACTCAGTGCATTTGCTCTGGTTATTGCATTAACCGGCCCGTTTATGACACTGCTAACCTCCGGAATAGACCGCAAAAAAATTATGATGGCTGCCATCGCTATCTTTATGCTTACAGGTATCGTTTCGGCAATGTCGCCGCCATTCTGGCTATTAATTCTGGTTCGTATACTACCCGCCTTTCTTCAGCCCGTATATATCGCGACCGCTATAGCAGTTGCTGTAGCTCAGGCCGATAAAAAGCAAGAGAATGAAATGATGGGAATCGTCCTTGGAGGAATCGCGATCTCTATGGTCACAACTATTCCTATTGCCACCTATATAGCCAGCCACTGGGGCTGGGAAAGCTCATTCATAGTACAGGCGGTAATCAGCCTGATTGCACTGGCCGGAATCCTGAAAATTCTGCCAGCCATTCCCGTTAGGGAGAAGAAATCATACGGCAGTCAGCTAAAGATCTTAACGCAGTTCAGATTTCAGTTGAGCACAGCTATGAACTTTCTGATGATAGCAGCCTGGTTTTCCACTTATAGTTATTTTGCAGATTACTTAAATAAGGTTAAAAGTATGGATGGCACAATGGTGAGTTATATGCTTTTCCTCTTTGGTATAACGGGTATCGCCTCCAACTGGATTGCCGGTAAAATGCTGAATAAAAACATCCCCCTTACCGTAGCAATCTTTCTTTCGGGCACTATTATCATTCCGGTTCTGCTCTATTTTTCAGGAGAAAATGAGGTTGCTATTATAGCAGTAATTGCTTGCTGGGGATTCTTTTACGCTCCTTGCTTTTTAAATGCATCGGCCTATATGATTTCCGCGGCGCCAAACTCTTTGGAATTTGCAAACAGTCTGGCTACCTCTTTCGGAAACTTGGGCGTATCCCTGGGAACAATTCTTGGCGGATGGATTATTGCCACAAAAGGCATAGCATATGTTCCATGGATCGGCGCAATATTTGGTTTACTGGCATTACTGATGATCGGAATCAGGAGCCTGATGGAAAGAAAAACCTCTGACCTCATTTAATTTCATAGTCATCCTTTCAGCTGTATCTTCCACCCATTGGTCATAGTCTTCAATAGCTTTCAGCCGCTGTTCTTCGGTAAGATACCCCTCTTCGACAATCTGTTTTAAATTGGCAACTTTTGACCAGATCCCTATACGTGCTGAGAACCCAGGATCCTTTTTCTCATAAACTTCATCCGAGTTAAAGACCTGGATATCCTGAAAACCGGCTTCTCTGAAGTAACCAGCCAGATCGTCTGCGATATGGTTATTCATTCCCGCATCAGCACGCCACTTGAGAAAGGCCGAATAGAAATGCTGCATACTTTCCGGCGGTGAAGGCTGCCACTCCAGCTGCTCATGATTATAATCCAGGATGGAAACAATTCCTCCTGGTTTTAACATGCTTTTCATCTTCTTCAGTGCTTCCAATGGGTTACTCAACCACTGCAATGTTCTGGCAGAAACAATAAGGTCATATTTTTCACCCACCTGATAATTGAATAAATCACTGTGAATCAATGTCAAATTAACAGTATCCTTATAAGTTTCTTTTCCGCTGCTTATAAATTTCTCTGTATTATCAAGCGCAGTTACAGTGCCGGAAGGGCCTACCAATGCCGCTATTCCACTGGAAATAGCACCGGTTCCGCAACCCACATCCAGTACTTTTAGCCCCTCTCTCAACAACGGTATTAAAGTAGCATAGTCACGTTCCAAACTTCTGTCGTCAAACACTTTATTAGCTGTCTGGTGGTCCCGGTTAATAATTTTATTTTCCATATAATGCTGTTATAGCTGATGATTACAATTTCTTTTCCCCGCATACCCGGCCAGCTGATAAATATACTTTCTTCAAAACTTAAAAGTGCCTCTTTCGATACCCTTCCGTGGTTCTGCAGGAATGCACGCACGAGAGCTACCAGTGCAGATGAATCATTGACAAGGTTCACCTTCCAGAATTGTCGTTCTTGTATGTGAGAGCCGCAGGCGTTTTGTAATACTGATGGCGGCAACAGCATCTGTGGCAGCAAGTAATATGACCCGGTGTTAAAGTATGTTAACGTAGAATTATCTGAAAAACTGAATATATATCTTTCCGTTATGAATCATCTTAAAATAACAAAAAATAGCTTTCATATCCGTTTAAAAGGATATGCACTCCTTATTCTTCTAACCTGCAGTTTGACTGCAGGTGCACAGGAAATCACTGCAAAAGGTATCCTGACCGACGAAAATGCAATCCCTCTTCCCTGGGTAAATATTGGCATTAAAAAGAAAAACATCGGCAGTATGAGTAAAGCCAATGGAAAGTTCGAACTGCAAATCCCTTCGACGAGTTTTCAAGATACACTCCTATTCAGCTATGTCGGATATCACGATCAGGCTATTCCCATTTCTGCTTTCCAAACCGGGAACGAAAATAAGATCATCCTGAAAAAATCTACACATCAACTACAGGAGGTCGTCATCACCAACCGCAAAAAGAAGATCCGCAAATTAGGCACGACCGGTTACACACCAATGGTTTGGGTTTCTATTAGCTTTAAAAATAAAAATGATTTTGCAGAACAGGCACAATTGATCAAGATCAGCGAACCGACCAGATTACTGGAAGTCAGAGCAAAGGTCGCCGGGAATAAGAAGAAAACAGATTCAGTAAATTACAGATTAAATATTTACGCAGTAAAAGACGGTCTGCCTGGCCCACGCATTCTGGAGAAAAATCTGATTAAATCTTTCTCAATGGCAGAACGGGAAATCAGCTTTGACCTAACGCGGGAATCAATTTTCACAGATAAAGACTGTATAGTATCTTTTGAATATATTCCTAAAGGAAACACGGAACATATAGATATTTTAAGTTTCCGGGCCAGCATAACTGGTAAAGGCGGGTATTCCAGGAAAGCAAGTATAGGAGACTGGACACCAATGAGCGCAGGAAGCGGGTCCATTTATGCAATTGTAGAGCAATAAATATTAGTCAATGATGCCTGTTGTTTTTCTCTGCTGCAAGGGAAGTGGTAATTCGGCCATTTCCAATAATGTAGTTTCAATCATCAGACACATCGCATTTAGGGCCAGATCATTATCTTCCAATCCAAAAGGGTCTTCTATTTCATCTGCTATCGCCTCTAAAGCTACAAAAGTGTAGGCTATAAATACGACAATCAACGGTGTGAACCAACCCAGGCTATCTACAAAACCAAAAGGTAAAAGCAAGCAGTAGATATAAACCGTACGATGCAAAAGCACGCGGTAAGTATAAGGTATTGGTGTAGATGCTATTCGCTCACATCCACCCACTATCGTTGACAAATTACTCAGGTTGGTATCAAAAGCAGCTTGCAATATTGTATCAATTTTTCCGGCTGATCGGGCCTGCTGTACCCATTCTGCCATAACCTTCATTAACATGATCGGTTTATAAATTGCAGAGTTTATCTTTTCAGCGAGTACCGGATCGAGACGCTTTTGCAGATCAGGTCCTGCATCTGTAAACCGGAGCTGATGTTTCAAAGCATAGGTGAAGCTAGTCAGATAATGTATAAACACATGAATTTCCCTGCTATCTTTTTCATATCCAGTTAAGGTAATTGCCTGCCTGGCCATTGACCTAGTATCATTTAATAAAGCACCCCATATCTTTCTCGCTTCCCAGAAACGATCATAGCTTGCATTATTCCTAAAGCCAAGGAATAATGCAAGTGCAATACCAAAAATGGTAAATGGCGCGGGATTTAAAGGGATTTTATAGTCAAAAAAAGTCCCTTTAAAATAAACGATAGCTACCGATAACACGAGCAGCAAAAGTAAACGTGGTAATATTTTTGGAAGGACTGAACCTTTCCAGATAAAAAGCATCTGGAACCAGTTGTCATTTTTTCTAATAATCATAAACCTGCCATGTCCTGATAATTACAAGACATGTGCAATTTAACTAAAACCTATATGGTTGGAGACCTTTACCGGAAAAAGACCACCAACTATCCCCCATCCACTCGCAAAATCACAGAGAATGATGTTTAAACCTCTTTAAACAAACCTTTATAAAAAATTTACTAGCTGAAATTCAGCCGCTTTAATACATTCTTTAAATTAGAGTATGGAAAAATCAAAACAATATCTATCTTCGCAGAACATAAGCGAAAGTAGCTCAGTTGGTAGAGCACGACCTTGCCAAGGTCGGGGTCGCGAGTTCGAATCTCGTCTTTCGCTCTAAATGATTTCTCTACCGGAAATCATTTATCAAAAGGTTTAACACCTGCTCAGATGGTGGAACTGGTAGACACGCAGGACTTAAAATCCTGTGACCTTAAAAGTCGTGCGGGTTCGATTCCCGCTCTGAGTACTTCTGGAAAACCCCTTTCTGATATCAGAAAGGGGTTTCTTTTTTTACCCTGATTCCATTAAATCCTTCAGGTCGTTATTCTGATATTATGCCAGCTTTTTCCGCAACCATTTACGAACCGGCTCATCATACCATTTCAATGCGGCGTAAGCCAAAACGATCCCGCCTGTTAAAATAAGTAACGCATAAGGCCAAGCTTGTGCAATCGTTACACCTTTATTGTTACCGATCCAGGCAACGTAAAAATAAACCAGCGGATAATGCACCAAATAAAGCGGATAGGATATATCACCTAAAAATTTGCAGATCCTGTGCTCTCTTTGAGTTTTCATCAATCCACTGGCACCTAGGTAAACGATAAGTGGAAAAACGATGATAATGCAAATAGATTCATAGACTCCATTCATCCAAACATGCTCTGCTCCACCAATGCGTGGCATATAAAGTACGATAGCAACTAAAATACTGCACCATAAAAAGGCATTTTTAATTCGGGTTGGTTTCGCTATACGAGAGAGCAACAGACCGGCAAAGAAAGGGTACATAGTACGGGTAAACCCAATTCGCACCTGCTCCACATTTAGTGTCCAGCCACCACTGACGTCACCATTGGTGATTGCCAGGTGAGCGAGTGCAATAGCGGCGATGCCTACTAAAATACTTAATGCCGTTGTCGAAAATTTCCTGATCCAAACAGCATAAAGAATGTTGGCAATGTATTCGAAGAACAGTGACCACCCTACGCTGTTAAGAGGGTGCATCTCTTCCCAGCCACGTATATCCAGTGATAATGGCACAGGCAGGATAGTATATCCAATAAGCATTACCAACATCACTTTCCAAAGAGGTATCGTATGAATTAACGGCCATAGCGTAGAATCAGTAAAATAGAATCCGATAGCACCCAGGGTCATTCCCAGAATCACCATTGGCTGAAGACGTTCAATCCGGCGTTTAAAAAAATTGCCGACTGTCATTTTATGCCACCTGTCGTCATAGGCATAGCCGATTACAAAGCCCGACAATAAAAAGAAAAAGTCTACAGCCAAATAACCATGATTAACAAGAATATCTAAATGACCGGTAGCTAATGGTTCTGCAAGATGAAAGGTTACGACGATAATCGCTGCGACACCACGGAGACCATCTAATATAGGATAATGTGGCTTGGATGCCAGCTCATTGTTGTTCATTAATAAAATTGATATACAGGCTCTGAATTAAAACTAACGCAAATTATAAAAAAAATGCGTTAGTCAAATTACTGTCGAGCTTACTGTTATCTCAAAGATGCACTACAGAACTTATCTTTGAACCACCCCCGGGTGCTGCACCCTGACCCATAAAGCTATCAGCAATCCTGCAAGAACCATCGAGATACCAGCCGCCACGAATACACCCACGATCCCCGTAAAGCTGAACAAAAGACCGCCAGCTGCAGCACCAGCGGCAATCGCACCCTGCACTGATGCCACAACCATACCGCCGGCACTTTCCGCCTGATCAGGAACGGCGCGCGCGACCCAGGCCGACCATGCAACTGGTACACCGCCGAAAGCCATTCCCCAGATTGCTATCAATAAAGCATGGCTGGCAAAAGAGGAAGGAATAAGCACCAAGATCAATGCAACGACACCGACCAGCACGGGCATAAAAATTAATGTCCCACGAAGGCTGTGCTCAAGGAGTCGTCCCGCCAGCAATGTCCCGGCAAAGTTCGCCACGCCAAATCCAAGCAAAATCAATGCAAGTCCTTCAGCCCCTATTCCCACTGTGCTTTCCAGGAATGGACGGATATAAGTGAAAAGTGCGTAATGGCCCATATGTGCCAGCACGCAACCCAGCATCCCCACTGCGATTCCGGGTCGTAAAAGCACTTGAAGTACAGTTATTGTCTTTACCGTCCGTTGCGGCATTAAACTAGGCAATGTTAACCACTGGAAAGCCAGTGTCACCACACCAATCCCTGCCGATGCGTAGAAGGCACTGCGCCAGCCGAACATACCACCCAGATAGCTCCCCAGAGGAACTGATACTACGGTACCCACAGCTATACCGCTAAAAATTATCGATAAGGCACGCGGCACCAGCGCCACAGGTACCAGACGCATAGCTACAGCCGCCGTCATGGCCCAGAATCCTCCCAGTGCGACACCTAATAAGGTTCGCATAACCAAAAGCACCACTATACTGGAGGAAAAGGCTACCAGTAAGTTGGAGACAATCATTAAAGCTGAAAAACCCAGTAATACCACCCGGCGGTCAATTGAGCGCGTTAAACCGGGCAATAGTAACCCGGAGAACAAAGCGGCAATTGCCGTGACTGTTACGGCCTGCCCCGCTACTGCTTCTGATACCTTCAGTTCGGCTGCCATCGGCGTCAACAAGCTGGCCGGAAGATATTCCGCTGTCAATAATCCGAAGACACCCATTGTAAGCGAAAACACTGCTGTCCACGCTGGCGAAGTTGGTGCTGCAACACAAGCTGGACTACTGTCACATAAATTTACATTTTCCATAAAACAAACGAATTTTTATGGAACAAAGCTCACTTTTAAGCCTTGAATAAAATTATGCCAATCAAACCAATAATTATTAAATACAGATCCAAAATAAAGTATCAGACACTAACCGACCCAAATTCTTTCCTGAGTTGCAGAGGGGTCTTACCGGTTTGCTTTTTGAAGAAGATAATAAAGTTTGATGGATGTTCAAACCCTAAACTATATGCTACTTCAGAGATATCCCAGTTACTGAACTGCAACAATGCTTTTGCTTCATTTACTATTCTTCCCGCAATCCATTCAGTAGTGGTTTTACCTGTGCTTTCTTTTAAAGCCCTGTTTAAAGTATTCGTATGTATATTGAGCTGCAAGGCAAATTCATTGGCTGTTTTCAGCTTTAAAGTTTGACTTGGGGCATCAATCGGAAACTGCAGTTCTAATAGCTCAAGAAATAAAGTACTAATACGCTCTGACGCATTGAATGGCTGATAAAAAGTATTAGGAGGTTGGATTTTCATCGCCTCGTGCATAACAATTTGAACATAGCTTCTCAATAATTCATATTTATGAGCGTAACCAGATCGAATTTCGAGAAACATATTTTCAAAAACCCCTTTCAATAGTTCAACACTTTCTTTCGCAGGAAAAAACAAATGGTCTCCCCCGGCTTTGAACAAGGAAAATTGTGACAGACTTTCACTTTTGAGATTTTGACTAATGAAATCCTCGGTAAAAAGGCAAAAATATCCAGCCTGGTCTTTCGAGGTCGGTTCCCATGAATAAGGAATTAACGGATTGAAAAAAGTAATAGATGGTTTATCGATCTTAATGGCTTTGTCAGCATAGCTTAAAATACCTGTTCCCGCTGTGATCATTGAAATTTTATAGAAATCCCGGCGGTTGGGTGGCAATGATGTACTATCACAAGAAAACTCTCCTCTATTATACACATTGAACTGTCCGGTTCTGGGATATTCCCGCCCATGCCGGGTATGAAACTCTGCTATACTTTCTTTCTTGTTCATTCCACAAAATTATGAAATTAAAACAACAACCATTATGACCAGAAGCCATTCGCGAGCATCTTTAGAAGTTCCTTTACCATTGGAATATAAACTGCCAGGTAAATAACACTAAATTCAGACAGATTGGCGAAATGCCAATCATCGTTAGACTCCCCGGAAAGAAATATTAATTAAATCTGAGAATATCGCAATAAATCATTCTGGCAGGAGTTCTATAATCGATTTTTTTATTCATAACTTAAATAAAAATTGCCATGATGCAGGAAACCAGTCTAATCGCAAAACAAATTCATCCAGCGTCGTTGATTAAAAGGATGCTGGTCGGTTCAATCATCGCACTCGTTCTAATCGTAGTGTTTTTGTTAAGTGCCGGAGCTTCTAATCCAGAATGGGGAAAATTATGGATATTAAAACCGCTAATTATCGTTCCTCTGGCTGGTGCAGCGGGTGGCTTCTTTTTCCACCTGATTAATCGCTATCAGGGCGGCTGGAAAAAAGTACTGGCATTGCTTTGCAGTGTGATCATATATATCATCCTGCTCTGGCTTGGCACAGTTCTCGGACTGAACGGAACCTTGTGGAACTAAATTCTGATTAGAACTTACGACATAAAGATGAAAGAAGACATACGCATCCATCTGAACGATTCCAGGCAACTCGAAAAGATGTACCGGGCTAACAAAAATAATTTCAAACGTGAATTTAGCGAGCTTTATCCGGAGCTAAAAGGCAACGCCCTTGCTGATTTCTGGAACGAAAGGCTCAATTATGAGAATGAAGAAATCAACTGGGGAACTGGCCGGGAGTTAGGAATAGTCATTATTGCTTCTCTTTTTGCAGGGCTGATTGCAAGACTACCCGATTTACTGCCTATCACTGACGCCTTTTTCTACCCCCGCAATACCGCATTCGTCATTTTTCCATTGTTAACCGCTTACTTCGCCTGGAAAAACAAACTATCAGTTGGAAAAATAGTCTTTATAGTTTTTACAATTATTGCAGGCATGCTTCTCATCAATTTCCTGCCGGACGTTAGGAAAAGTGATACGCTAATTCTGGCATGTATTCATTTACCATTATTTCTATGGTCTGTATTAGGGTTCGCTTTCGTCGGCGGACGACAAAATAACGAGCACAGACGACTGGGTTTTTTGAAGTACAATGGAGACCTGATTGTTATGACAACACTCATTCTGATCTCTGGTGCAATTCTGACCGGTATAACCATAGGACTCTTCTCGCTGATCGGCTTTAATATTGAGGAATATTATTTCAAAAATGTTGCTGTATTCGGATTAGCCGCGGCACCAATTATCGGTACTTACCTAACCCAAACCAATCCACAGTTAGTCGGGAAAGTTTCTCCGGTGATTGCAAAGCTGTTTAGTCCTCTGGTCGTAGTTATGCTTTCCGCTTACCTTATAGCTATTCTTTATTCGGGGAAAGATCCTTACCAAGACAGGGATTTCTTGTTGATTTTTAACGCCTTGTTAATTGGCGTTCTCGCTATAATTTTCTTTTCGATAGCCGAAACGTCAAATTCGGGTAAAAGCCGTGTCCAAACAGGAATTCTTTTTATATTATCAGTTCTAACCGTCCTGGTTAACGGTATTGCCCTGTCAGCTATCCTATTTCGGATATCGGAATTTGGGATTACCCCAAACAGAATAGCAGTTCTCGGTGGAAATATGCTGATTCTGATCAATCTGCTTTTGGTAACATTGCAGCTTTTCCGTGTACTTGCAAAAAAGTCAGACATAACCAGCGTCGGAAAATCTATCTCATTTTATTTACCCGTTTACTTCATCTGGACGATCATAGTGACATTTTTCTTTCCTTTTATTTTCGGGTTCAAATAGCAGCCTTACCTCATCCCAAACAGGGGCACACTGCCCGCCGATTAATTAAGATATTTTAACCAGCAACAGACCCTACAAATGTGCTCCGTTGTTTGAACATCTCATAAAAATTGTATTTTAGCCGGAAACAGCACACCTTGCAAAACTTACGTCTTAATCCCGGAGAATCAGAAAACCTTCACTGGCAATCCTTTAAAACAGGCAACCCGGCTTCATTTGAATATCTTTATCAAAAATATTCTGCGGGGCTTTATAACTATGGCGATAAATTCAGCGGAGATAAGGATCTGATCAAAGAGTGTATTCAGGAGTTGTTTGTGCAGATCTGGACAAAACGGAGTTCAATTGGAAATCCCGAACATATCAAGAACTACCTGTATAAATCTTTCAGAAATCTCATTCTTAAAAAAACAGCTCAATTACAGAAGAATCAGGGTTTTGATGATCTTGAAAACTACGGATTCAATGTCAGTCTGAATATAGAAGAAGCATTGATTGATGGAGAAAGGCGTAAAAAAATAAGCGGGCATCTGCAAGAAGCAATCTCTAAGCTTACAGCAAGGCAAAAAGAGGCGATATTTCTGAGATTTTATGAACAGCTTTCCTATGAAGAGATCGCAGAAGTTATGGGAATCACGGTTAAGGCTAGTTATAAGATAATGGCCAGATCGCTCAGTTTTTTAAGGGATAATCTGTCTAAAGAAGATCTGCTGATACTGTACATGGCATTTCACATGAAATTATTAAACTGATAATCAGCAAGATAAAAAATTAAGATAATTTTAATGGGGTGAAATAGTTCGTGGTCGGCTAATAGGATCAAAATAAGGAAGATGAAGAAACAATTAACCGACTATCAATCTTTTACTCTGGAGGATCTGATCAATGATGAATCCTTTATGGTATGGGTAACCCAACCCAATGACGAGCTAGATACCCATTGGAGCAGCATCCTGGAGGCCTATCCCGGATTAGCTCCAATTATACAGGAAGGCAGGGAAATTATACAGTCCATGCGTTTTGAAACGGAAGTACTGGATGCTAAAGAGCAAAAGGAACTTTGGAATACTATTGCTGCTAAAACTACTTTATTAGATAAGCCCATTAAGCAGATCAGACTCTGGTCGCGCTATGCAGCTGCCGCAATATTGGTTGGTGTACTTTTCGCATCCGGTCTTTTCTACTCCGGCTTCCGTCAGGTAACTATCCAGACTCCATATGGTCAATTACAGAATGTAACGCTGCCAGATGGGTCCCTGGTGACTTTAAATGCGAATTCCAATATCAGATATGATAAGAAATGGGGAGAAAATCAAATCAGGGAAGTATGGATTGAAGGAGAAGCCTTTTTAAAAGTAAACCATTTGCATAAAGAAGGACAGGTAAAAAATAATCAACGTTTCATTGTACATACTGGTGCATTAGATGTAGAAGTACTCGGTACCTCTTTTAACGTTAATGACAGAAGAGGCCGGACAGCAGTTGCCTTATTAGAAGGAAAAGTTAGCCTCGGTTTGAATACCACTCGGGAAAAACCAATTATAATGGCTCCGGGAGATATCGTAGAATATACTGGAGGCAAGTTAAATAAGAAGCCGGTCAATGTCGTGGAATATGCTTCATGGAAAGATGGGAAGCTATATTTCAGAGATGTCCCTGTCTCCAGAATATTTGATTATTTCGAAGACATATACGGATATAAAGTAAAGGTAGACGATCCGGAGATTTTAAAAAGAAGACTTTCCGGAACAATGAGTTCGAAGAATGAAAAAGTTTTCTTTGAAACCATCGCCAGAACACTAAACATCAGCATCACACCTGATCACGATTCCCATGAACTCATCATTAAATCAAATTAAGACGAGAATCATGGAAAAATATTTCAAAACAGGACTAATCATAGTGATTAGTATGTTCTTCTTATGTTCGGCCGATGCCATAGCCCAACAGGTTAAACCAGCAGGAACGCCGCAGTCACTGACTAGTGTGCTGTCCTCTTTAACAATACAATATAAGGTCAACTTTTTATATGAAGAGACAAACGTAATCCATCAAAAAGTAATATACGACGCAGCACATTATAAAGGTAAATCTATCAACGAGGTACTAAATAATTTATTAGCGCCCTTAAATCTCTCCTGGTATAAAGTCGATGCTCAAAACTATTCCATCTTCCCTAAACCAGTGCCTTCAATTCCTCAGATACACCAAATCTCTGCCCCGGGTTTGACAGGGCAGGATTCAGTAGTAAGGGAACAGATCGCCGGACGTGTACTGGACGAGCATCAACAGCCCCTGGGCTATACCAAAGTCACTTTACTAACTGCGGCAGATTCTGCTTTAGTGCTGAATGCATTGACTGACCCTGATGGTAATTTCGGTTTTACGGGAATTAAAGCAGGTGTTTATAAGATCAGAATCTCTGCGATAGGAAAACTGCCCTATATCACAAAACCTTTTACTGTTGGCGGGACATTACGTGTAGCGATTGAACCTATCGCGATGCGTGCATCTGAAGAAACTTTAAAAGAAGTGAAGATTACTTCTGCCAGACCACTGGTAGAGACGAAAAGTGACAGGCTTATTTATAATGTCGAAAATAGTGCTATGGCTGCCGGCAATTCCTTACAGTTACTTCGCTCCGCACCTTTCGTTAGGGTTTCCGCAGACAACAGTGTGAGCTTGCAGGGAAAGAAAACTATGATCTTGATTGATAGCAAGCCGGTTCCTGATGTTTCACTGGAAAACATCCTGCAGACAATGCCGGCAGGAAATATCCAGAAGATTGAATTGATTACCCAACCCTCAGCCAAATATGACGCGTCCTACGGCGCCGTAATTAATATCATTACTAAAAAAAGTCAGTTAGAAGGTCTAACCGGTAACTTTCGACTCGATGGTTCTGCAGGAAAGTATGCTAATGGTAATACAAACCTCTCCACTACCTATAAGCGTAACCGCTTAACTATTTCTGCAAATGGCGGGCTCAATAAAGGCGATAACCTTTTTGGCCTTACCGGCACCAGGTTTCAGGATCCTTCAGATCCTTCATATTTCCTGACAAATAACTGGAAACGGATTTCGCATTACAATAACTACTCTTTTCAGGGCAGCGTGGAGTATCAACTAGACAAAAACCAAACTATCGGGCTGTTCGCCGACTTGAACAGATACGATGCTAAAGGTCCCTGGGCTACACAAAACGAATTTGGAAGGCTGAATGCAAAGCCAGACTCTATCTTACTGACTGATGCCGATTTTAACCTCAAAATCAGATCTTCTACCTATAATATTAATTATCACCTTACAGCGGATTCGGGAAAGCATGATTTAACAATTTTGGCAACCTTTACCCCCTGGGAAAGAGACATGTTCCAGCAATTTCCATCTGCACTTTATGATGGATCCGGAAAATTGATCAAAACCCCTTTCCTATATCAGAACAGGAACAGGGGTAATATAGATGTTTATATTGCACAGGCAGATTACACCCGACAGTTTAAAGATAACTGGAAGTTGGAAACCGGTGTTAAATACCAGAAAACCGATTCCAAAACAAGTGTCAATTACGAAGACGACCGGTCCGGAGAGATGCAACAAGTTCCTGAATTTTCAAGTCAGAATACCTTGCAGGAATCTATTGGCGGTGCATATGGGATAGTTTCCAAAGGTTGGTCAGACACTAAAATACAAGCTGGGCTGCGTCTGGAAGATACCAGGGCGAATTTCGCAGAACATTTTCGCCAGCATTATACAAACCTCTTCCCCACACTTCTAGTGCAGCAGCAGTTGAATAAAAACGTTGATATATCGGCTTCCTATAAAAAAACGATCAGCCGCGCCCCCTATAATGAGTTAGTACCTTATATGGTCTCGACCAATCAGTATACAATTGAACAAGGCAACCCAGCACTGGTACCTGCTTTCGACGATATCTATTCCGTAAACGCTAATATTCATAAGCTTAATCTGTCTGCTATTTACACGAGAAATAAAGGGCTGATCGGACTTTTTCCGGTCAAACAGGATTATGCAACTAAAGTGACCTACTATTCCCGTCAGAACTTAAAAAGTGCTTCAGATATTTCCCTTTACTTGTTCTATCCTTTACAGATTACTAGTTGGTGGGAAACCATCAACAGCGGTACGCCGATCGGATACAACCAGGCTGAAGGCATGGTATTTGGCCGGCAATATAAACTATCTGCTTTTCATTCAGATTTTCGGACATCACACGTATTCAAATTTTCCGAAAAGCTAAAATTTCAGATAGACGCTTATTACTGGACAAACTACGTACAGGATCTCTCACATAATACAGGTAATAAAAATGTAGACGCTTCCTTTCTGCTAAACCTATGGGAAGGTAAGGGTCAGCTTAGATTAGGTGGAAATGAACTGATATTTAAACGTAATGATTATGTTGTCTCCAGAGATTACGGAAGTTTCCGTTCTGCAGAAAGATTAAATACCGACAGCAAAAGAATTTATGCGGGTTTCACCTATAAATTCGGAAAATCACGTGTACAGAAAAATGACACAAAATTAGGCAACGAAGATGCTTTAAGAAGGTTATAAAAAAGCGCAGCCTCTTTTAAATTTAAAGGAGGCTGCGCTGTATATTAAACCATTCTACCCATTAGCGGGTCTGTTTTGGTAACCTGCCCTGTTTCAACCCGTCCGGCATACTGTGCAATAAAGCTACTTTCACCTTTCAGGCCAACAGTAAAATCGTACCAGTTATAGCTGTTTTTTAAATTCAGCACCAGACTCGCCTTATTAGCAGCAGGCACTTTTAATATTTGCTTCCCTGTCTTATAGCTCAAGTCGGAAATCTCTATTTCTTTTACAGTTGTTGCTGTATTATTAACTGTAACAATCACGTTCCCACTTAGCTTTAAAGGATTGTTCGGAGATTGTTCGTAGCGTATCTGAATTTGTAATGACGGATCAGATTCAGCTCCCTGAAAAGACCTGAAAAAACCATTCGGTCCATGCACGTGTAAATGATACCTGCCCTTTTGGAAATCTTTTATCGTCCACTCATCTTCCAGCGTGTCGCCCGCAGCTACTGTATAATCCCATACCCTTAAGGTTTCATTCTGATAAGGATTCATCGCGTATACCGTAAAAGGACTGCCTGCAGACTTTTTGCCAAAGACTTTCTGACCAGCATGGAAAGTTAATTTCAATTTGCCCTGCGCTGAAACTGCATTAACATAAAGTTCATAAGGGATTGCACAGGCAGATCTGACTCCCTTTTCCTGCTGTGGAAATATGGTAGAAGCAGCCTGATTTTCGTTTACCTGTCTGATCTCTTCTGCATTCAATGCTTTAAAATTATCCGGCTCTTCCTTAAATTTCGCAGAATAAATCTTTTCCATAAAAGGTCGTTTCTCCAGAAATTCAGGTTGCTGAATTTTCTCACCATTATAAGGTCTGAATGCAGCCGTAAGATCTCCACACACCGTTCTTCTCCAAGGCGTTATATTCTCTTCTTTGATACTTTTATTGAATTTTTTCTCTATAAAATTCTCCAGAAACTGGAGTGAAGAAGTATGATCAAAAACCTCGGAACACACATAGCCACCCCTAGTCCAAGGTGAAACAATGATCATCGGAACTCTATAGCCTAATCCAATTTGGCTCTCCCTAATCTTTTCCGGTTGCGCCGAAGGGTTCGTCTGCTGATCCCGGGCAGCAAAATCGAGTTTTGCATCGAGGCCTTTAGACATTTTACCTGTATTCGCTTTAAACGGGTGTGTCGGCACATAGGGTGGGACATGGTCGAAATAACCATCGTTTTCATCATAGGTCATAATAAAAACTGTCTTTTTCCAAACTTCCGGATTCTTGGTCAGAATTTCCATAACCTCACTCACAAACCATGAACCAAACCAGGGCACACCGGGATGATCTGAGAAATTTGCAGGCGTCATTAACCAGGAAACTGCAGGTAAAGCGCCATCATTTACATCTTTCCTGAACTGATGCAACACATCACCCTTTGGAATATTCAACTCTCTTTCTACGCCTTTATCGGTATAGGTAAGCGGAGTTAATGTATGAAAATCCGGATCATTCGTATTGGTAGTAAATGCTTTTGCATTTAATCGCTGTGCTTTTTCAGACAAGGCGTTATGGGCTTCTACCGTATATTTTTGCTGATCCAGCTCAATTTTGCGTAGCAATTTCTGCATTGCCTCTAGCTTTTTCTGCTCATCATCGCTTAAATCTGCAGGCATTTCCGCCAGATGGACCTCAAGCAACTTTTTCTTTTTTTGAAGGTTCGATACTGCACTGGGATGAAGTCTGACATTATATTGCTCAAAATACTCCAATACATTTGTACCAAAATTACTTAACCAACTGCTTTCTTCTCCATTCAGGCCAAAACCCATGGTCAGTTCATTCTGATAGATTTTCCAGGAGACCCCGTTTTCTTCCAGCCTTTCCGGATAAGTTTTCCAGTTCAGTGTTGGTATATCGTAATTGCTGTTATTCCAGAGATGTGCAATTCCTTCTGGACTATTTTTTTCCCGGACAGTACCTGTCATCCAGTAATAACGGTTAGGATGCGTCCCGGCAAGTACGGAGCAAAAATTCTGATCACAGACAGTAAACGCATCAGCTAAAGAATGGTAAAATGGGAAATCTTCCCTTTTACAGTATCCAATGGTTAAAGGTATATGCGCATATGTTGTTTTATATGGTTTTTTGAAATCCAGCCACTGATCGTATTTCCCACCGTTCCTGGCATCGGTCTGATCTGTCCAGTTGTGTGGTGTAGAGCCCATCCACGCGACTTTAGTTTCTTTGATGTCAAGATGAAAAGGTACATAGGTCTCCCCTTCTTTATTAGATTGCAACCATACTTTATTCTTATTTGGTAACTGTACAGCCCTGGGGTCATTAAAACCGCGAACCCCCTGCAGTGTTCCCAATGCATGGTCAAAGGAACGGTTCTCCTGCATCAGGAATACAACGTGCTCTGCATCGTAAAATGTACTGCCCGCTGCCGGATCAATAGCTAATGCCTTTTGTATAACGGGCGGCAAATTATTAATCAGGCCGGCACCTGTGGTTAGTAATGCTGCTTTTTTTAGAAAGTCTCTACGTGAATCCATATCTTATTAAACCTGTTGACACCTGTTCCCACTGGTTAAATAATAAACCTTAGAAACCTGTTTTGATTTAGCGGCTAAAGTAGCTGCAGAATGATTAAGTAAATGTTAAGACTGTTTTACCATAAAAAGGTTTTTTATAAACTCCTGACATCCTATGTAAAATGTCCGTTCAAAGAATAATTTAGCAAATAATATTACTATTTTGGGATAACCGTTAAAGAACGAATCCATCAAAACCAAATATTATTATGAGCAAATACGGACTACACGGCAAGTTAAAAGCGACACCAGGTAACGCAGAACAACTGGCTTCAATTCTCCTCCAGGCATCTGAACTGGTCTCTAAAACAAAGGGATGTAATTTATACATTATCAGCAGGGACAAAGACGATGAAAATATGTTCTGGGTAACAGAGATCTGGGATACTAAAGAAGACCATCATTTATCTTTAAAGACGGAAGGCGCTGCAGAATTGGTACTACAGGCACTCCCTATTATCGAAGGCAGCCCCAGCGGAAGGGAATTTGAAATCATCGGAGGTTTCGGTCTGAAATAATAGCTGTAAAACCTTTTTATTCGCATAAAAGACACTCTACATTATTTTACTGTTATTTTTTCAGCTTGAAATTCAGAGTGTTCCGCGAAATATTCAAAACGGGGTTTATAAAAAAGAAAAAATATCTATCTTCGTGACGTAATCAACGCGAAAGTAGCTCAGTTGGTAGAGCACGACCTTGCCAAGGTCGGGGTCGCGAGTTCGAATCTCGTCTTTCGCTCTAAAGCCTTCCCCCTCAGGAAGGCTTTTTTTATGCCTATATTTTTGGGCAGCTAATTGATCAATGGATCAAGCGGAATTGTTGAGGATCAATGCCAAATGTTGTGGAGCAATCATTTTTTTTTGAATTTAAGCATACAATTGGGTAAGTCTGTAAAGGAATAACTGCACGATTCTTTTGACCTTCCGTCGGGTCCGATGGTTTTTTATACAGTAATTCCAGTATAGGACACTCCGACTAACGTTAAAGTTTAAAAGGGTGTTGATAGGGTATTGAAAGGGTGTTCAGTCGGTGTTGATATACCCAATTACCGACTGAACACCCTTTCAATACCCTATCAATACCGGCTCAATAGCCTTTTAGTGTAAAGCGAGCTAACCAATAAAAATTCAGGTAAACTTAGTAGAGGAATGAACAACATGATTAAGGTGAGGGCACAAAAAAAAGAGCAAAAGCTAAGGTTTTATGCTCCTTTGAATTCTCGTCTCCTAAACCAGTCCGAAAAAAGGGAGGGTTACATATTCACACAGGAAATAAAACCCTCAATTGTTGCCGTTATCGGCAACAATTGAGGATTAGACAGTTGTTGTTTATTGTATATTTGCCGATAACGGCATTTATAATCAAAAGCTATGAATTATATTTCAGTAAGTGAATTTGCAAAAAAGCGGAACATTCCCGAAAGAACTGTCCGGAATTATTGTGCTACAGGAAGGATTAAGGGAGCATTCTTAACTGGTAAAACATGGAATATTCCCGATGATGCAATATTGCCTGAGAAAGCAAATAAGAAGAAATTTAGTGATAATCAATTACTCAATCATCTCAACGAGCAAAAAGAAATGAAGCTCAAAGGTGGTATTTATCACCGTACGCAAATCGATCTGACCTATAACTCAAATCGCATAGAAGGAAGCAAATCATCAGGCATATGTAGACAACTATAACAAAGCAATTACCGGAACTGAGCTTGAAAACAAGACCGTAGAAGAAGTCTTAAACGAAGTCAGCAAACACAGTCCTGCCATTCGCAATAACGGTGGTGGACACTACAACCATTCCCTTTTTTGGAAAATATTATCGCCTCAACCTAAACTAGTTCCAGACGGAAAGCTATTAGAGGCAATCAACAATAGTTTCGGAAGTTTAGAACAGCTTAAAGAAGAAATCAACAAAGCCGGACTTGGTCAATTTGGTTCAGGATGGGCATGGCTCCTGGTTAAATATAACGGAAGTTTGATGGTAAGTTCCACTCCCAATCAGGACAATCCTTTAATGGATACGAGTATTATCAGCAGAGGATTCCCCCTTTTGGGCGTTGATGTATGGGAACACGCCTATTATTTAAAATATCAAAACAAAAGGGCGGACTATCTTAATGCTTTTTGGTCACTGCTCGATTGGTCTGCGGTAGAAAAGGTATATGCCGAAGTTCTACAAAAGATTAAATAGCACGATAAGTTCAGCATTTAAAGCTAATTGTTATGAGTAATGGAGAATTTGTAAATAAAGTTGCCCTTACAGGGATAGTTACCGTTGATCTGCTCGAAAACAACTTAAAGCCAGTAATACCAAGGCGAAGACTTTGGTATAGAGGGCATATGAAAACAGTCCTGCTGTACGCTGAAAATTGCCTAATATTTTGTTGATTACTTCCAACGTCCAACCACGTTCTAAAAAGAAACCGTAGCAGAACCAATAAAGGTGCATCAGTATCAAAAGAATACTTACTGCCCGCATAAAAGCCATTATTTTGGCTAAACTCTTAAATCGTCTTCTCCCTGCATTATCTTTAGTCTTAATGTTCGGAACTTGAATTTAAAGGCTATTAAGAGAGGATGTTAGAATGTGGCACTTAATGGCATTGCTTGGCGTTATTTGTCTGATTTATGAGTTTTTTGTAACTATTAATTACGGTGTTTTAGTAATTACCTAACTCAAGTAAGATATCCCTATAAAGTCTCAAGAATAATAAGGTAAACGGCAAGCTGAATGGAAACTGTAATATGACTAATGTCTGCTTGGTCAAATGTGAATATTTGCACCCGAAGTAATGTGTATAAAAAAGAAATTATCTTAATGTTAGTAAAAGCGAGTTCTGATTTTGATTAAATCAGAACTCGCTTTTTTTTTACATCATCCACTATTAATTATTTGGATATAGGATACAATCCAGCAATGAGGATTTTAGTATTATGACAAATTTATATTTTCGATTTGCCCTCAGTAGCCGTTACCGACTTTCCGATTGCACCGAATTCGTGCAAATCACCAAAGACTTCCATACGAATGGACTGATCGATACCTCCAATACTCAATGCCTCAAACCCTGCATCATTTATCAAAATTTCGATTGTATTAGAAACTTCGTTATGGTCTGTTGCATAGAACATTGCGTTAGCAGGTTGTTGGTGAGCGGCATTCGTTAAACTCTCAACTCCCAATGTACCAAAGGTTTTAACCAATTTTGCGTTGTCACTAACCAGGTCGTGCATGATCTGCCCAGAAGATTGATTTTCAGCAATTATTTTTTTGAAACCTCCGTTTTCATCTTGGGCAATTGGATTGGAAACATCAATTATAATTTTCCCTTTCAGATCATTTGCGTATTGCTGTACAAATTCTTGCCCTACATTAAACCAAACGGTCGGGATAATGATATCGGCAGATTTTACGGCCTCTTCAATTTGTAGGGCTTCTGCTAAATCTCCTGCATTGGATGCAAAAGCTACGGCATCTTCAAAATTTTTGGAAGCAACAATAATCTCTCTGTTTCCTTTTAATAAATTATTGGCTAATGCTTTACCAATATTTCCTAAGCCGATAACGGCAACTTTCTGTGTATTTGACATACTATTTCTTTTTTTATTATTAAATAAATTTGATAATGCAAAGTTCGGAGAAAAGGAGTCATTTCTCCAATGAACTACTTTAAGAAATAGTATTGATCTAGTTTAAGACTTGTTTTTTAATCGTCTATTTCTCAGCCTACTAAGAAATTCAGGGGTAATACCAAGAAACGAAGCAATCTGTGTTTGTGGCAGACGACTGGATAAATGAGGGTACACCTCCATAAAAAAATTGTACCGGTCTTCTGCTGGGGAACTTATATTTTGAAACATTCTTTTTTGAAGAGAGACATATGCGTTCTCCATCAATATTCTGAAAATGCGGTTGAACCTAGGAAATCTTTCATAAATTGCAATAAGATTCTCGTAGCTGATTTGTAAGACTATAGTGTCTTCCAATGCATCAATGCTTAGTTCTGATGGTGTGTGCTCGTGAAAGCTCCCTATATCGGCAATCCAGCCATTTTCTGATGTAAATTGTAAAATATGCGTATTCCCATTTTTGTCAATTTTATACATTCGCAAACAACCGCGTACTACAAAATTATAGTTATTACATACATCTCCCTCTTGCAAAATATATTGCCTTTTCCGATAAAGTCTCGATTTGAAACAGGTACTTACAAATATTATCTCCTCTTCATCTAACGGAGTGAAGTTATTAAAATAAGTAATTAGAGGTTCTATGGTTGACATCATTGCTTTTTCTTTATGGGACAGATATATTAGAAGATGCTACTAAAAGCTATCGTCACTAATATAGTCCTTCGCATCAAATTTAACTAAATTGGCAGAGCCTGCCTAGAAAATTACTTAAAATTGGCATTTTTAGTGTTTTGTCATTCGAATCGAATGCCTTTAAAAACCAGTTACTGCGTATAGTACGGAATTGAAAACTTAACTCAGCAAAGAGTAACCTGCAAATACTTTTAAATCCATTCACTGGTACTAGATCAATCATAGAATAGAGAATCCCCGATTTTAACTCGGGGATCCTTTAAAAAAGTATTGCCATTGGTAGGCGGAGTCGTCAACACTGAAATATTCGAAAAATTTTAAAACAAGTAAAATGAAAACAATCTTAATTACAGGTACCTCTTCAGGTATAGGAAGAGCAGCAGCATTAAAATTTCAACGCGAAGGTTGGAATGTCGTAGCTACGATGCGCGGCCCGGAGAAAGAAACAGAACTGAACAGATTGGAAAATGTTCTTGTTGCCAAACTTGATGTACAAAACTTAGAAAGTATTGACAGCGCCATTAAAGCAGGTATAGAAAGATTCGGAGGTATCGACACATTGGTCAACAATGCAGGTTTTTCTGTATTTGGGGCATTTGAAATGACTTATGATGACCAACTGCACAAAATATTTGATATCAATCTGTTCGGTCCTATGCAGATAATTAAATCCATTTTGCCTCACTTTAGAGAAAATAAATCCGGAGCAATTATCAATATTACCTCTATGGGCGGACTTCATTGATGATATACTATA
Source organism: Pedobacter antarcticus (assembly GCF_900103515.1). NCBI lineage: Bacteria > Pseudomonadati > Bacteroidota > Sphingobacteriia > Sphingobacteriales > Sphingobacteriaceae > Pedobacter > Pedobacter antarcticus. The sequence continues at coordinate 251,198 of NZ_FNGZ01000005.1, read as the reverse complement.
TACTTGGTAAGTGAGTTAATTTATACAATGCTTAATTTAATTTCTAAATATCACTAAATTTTTAATGATTTCATTTAAGTGTATACCGTTATTGGAAATAGGGAATTTCTCAATTGTAGTCCTATTGAAAACAAAGACCGACCTGCCGTCTTTTCACTGAGAAATAGAATTGGTACAATTTGCTACGAAATCTGGTTTTTCCTGAAATGAAGTGGTGATAACCCTGTTTTGGTTTTAAATACTTTTGTGAAATGTGAAGGATGTTCGAATCCAAGCTCATAAGCAATTTCGCTGATAGATTTTGACGTTCCAAGCAGCAGATTTTTTGCCTTATCGACCAACCTGAGATGAATATGTTCAATCGTTGTTTTTCCGGAATATTTAGTGAGAAGGTCGGATAAATAGTTAGAAGAAAGATAAAGTTTTTCTGCAAAATATTTCACTTCGGGGATACCTTTGTCTATGAGATTTTCGTCATCAAAATAGTGATTGAGCAACTGTTCAAAATTATGAAGAATATCGTTGCTCACTTTTGACCTCGTAAAAAACTGCCTTTCGTAGAAGCGGTCGCAATAGTTGAGAAGTAACTCGATATTATTTAAAATCAAGCCTTGTGTGTGGCGGTCGATGTTTTTTGAATATTCTGTTTGAATGGCAGAAATTATCGTCTCGAGCGTTTTCTTTTCTTCATCAGAAACGTACAGCGCTTCATTGCTTGAGTAGTCGAAAAAAGTATAGTTCCGAATCTTTTTGCCCAATTCGGAACCATAGATGAAATCAGGGTGAAATGCCAGAAACCATCCTTCGTCAATCTCAGTATCGGTATCAGAACTTGTCTGTACTATCTGGTCAGGCGCAATGAACATCAAAGCACCTTCCTGAAAATCATAATCTGAACGGCCGTATTTAAAGCTGCCGTCGAATTTTTTGTAAACAGCCGCATATAAACCCAGATGATGAAAATGCTGGGCAGAATCCGCATCTTTTCTTTTGATTTTTGTCAGGTCGATAACGCTTACCAGAGGATGTTTTGGACTTTCAAGACTATAATATCGATGAAACTCTGAAATCGAATGAATATTGATGAATGATTCCGGCATTTCGTTGGAATTTTTAATGGTAAAGTTAAATCTTTTTTCAGCGATTACTCCTGCATAAATCTTAAAAAATCTTCTTCAGAATTTTGATTTTTCAAATCGATATAGAACTTTGCATCCTCCCCAATACTATATCTCAATCTGGATTGATCATCTGTTGCTGCCTCAAAAATAGTATTTGCAACTTCTTCGGTCGTAGCATTTGCTACATGTTCCGTACGTTTTGTAAACTTTGGAATGAAAGACGCCAGTTCCTGATTGTAATCCTCAATCGTATTCTGAATCATTTCCATTCCGTTTCTGAAATTGGTCGCAACGCTTCCGGGTTCCACAATTTTAACGGAAATCCCAAAAGATGACAATTCAAAATACAATGCTTCAGAAAAACCTTCAACGGCAAATTTCGAACTGTTGTATAAACTTGTAAAAGGACTGGCTGTCACACCTCCGAAAGATGAAATATTGACGATAACTCCGCTTTTTTGTTTTCTCATCGCCGGTAAAATGGCTTTTGTCATATTCATCAGGCCGAAAACATTGACTTCAAATTGTTTTTGAATCTGAGTTTCGTCTGAAGATTCGAAAACGCCTATCAAACCGTAACCCGCACTGTTGATCAGAACATCAATCGTACTGAACTTTTCCAGTCCCTGTTCAACTGATTTTTTAATACTTTCCAAATCTGTAACGTCCAGTTTTACCAAAAGCAGATTTTCACTATCCTTTAATTCCTCTTCCTTTTCAGGAGAACGCATAGCAGCGATGACATTCCAGCCTTGGTTTTGAAACAATTTTGCACACGCTTTTCCAAATCCTGATGATGCACCTGTTATTAATACTGTCTTTTTCATAATAAATGATTTAATTTTCTGATTACAAATTTCCTTCAAATCATTGTGAGGCATTTGATGATTTCACGGAAACACTTATACATTTCTCTGATTTTTAAAATTAAGTGTATTTCTGTGCTGTTCTTCCGCTCAAATGTGCTAGGAAGTGAGGGAGTGGCTGAACGAACTTTATCTCAACAAAAAGGAATAGTTAACAATCATCATTCACAATAAAAATTAAGACAATTATTACTTCAATACAAGAATTAGTAAACGAAGTAGTTAAACCAACTGGAAATCTGTTGGTTTTGTTGTTCAATAAATATCAAGAAATCTTATGCACCGTAAATATTGTGCTTTAGGATAATAATGTCTTTTATTAGAATCAATCTGTTTTATTGTTAGCTTATTGGCTAACTAATTCATTAATTTAGCAACAATATCTTCTAAAACTGAACGGCATGTTTTTCCACCATCTTAAAAATTTCAGTCCTTATTCCGGTCATATATATGATGATATGAGAGTTTCCTCCGCTCATAAAAAGTCAGGTCATTTACTCCAATATTACGGGCTTCATCAATGTCTTTATTTACTGAATTCAGATATTTTTAGTCTGTAAAAGCTGTTTTTAACTCCTGTTGATCCAAACCAATTTCTGTGCCTAGCTGAATGAGCGTGTCTATGTCTGCTAAATTTTTTCCTTCTGTGAAAAATGGATAAAACAATCGTTCTTCGGCTTCATTGCCAGCATTTTTTGTTTTTGCAAATTGCAGCAACCTGTTTGCTTTGAGCGAATTTACCATGACCCATTTTTCAAAATCATAATCTAAGCCACTTGTTTTGCTGATGATGCCACATTCGATAGCATTCCTTTCATCTGTTCCCGGCCAATTCCTTTGCTTTTGACGATATAGTCCACACAACTTTCTTCTGCCACTTCAGGTAAGGAAGGGTCAAGTTGAAAACTTTTCCAAACGATCTCCACCTGATTTTTATCCGAAAATTGTTCCAATGCACTCTCCACGTTTCTATTTCCGATATATTTGCTGCATAAATTTTACTAATACAAATAGTTGTAGCAACTAAAATAAAGTGTAGTAATGGCAGAACATGAAGAATTTATTGAAATACAAGTGGATAATCGGGGCATTGCCGTTCTTTTTCGGTTCGTTCTTTTTAAGGTAGAAAAGTAATTTGAACGTAGATTTTTTTGTCTGCTCCATAACTCAAATGTTTAATGTTTAAAATTAAGTTGTATTGAGTTACAGGGGAATATGAAAAATAGTGCAAAATACTGAAATATAACCCGTTACACCTTTAGTTACCTTTGCTAGTCGGTAACGAATTAGTAACCTATGTTTGTATTTTTAAGACCAAAACCTATCAGACACCGAGTTCCAAACTAAGACTACTGTTTTATAAAGCATTGTATATAAACGGTTTTAACCGTTTTGCTTAATTTTGCTTTCTACTAATCTTTTTATAAAAAAAATTAGCTTATTAATGCTGATGAACGCCAGGCTGAACAAGCTTATAACCTGTTTTGGCTTTTTCTTTTTCTACCATCTCTTTTACATCCGCCAATAATTTTTTAGCATCATAAATGATTCCGTCTTTGATCGTGTATTTCACACCACCAGCTCTGATCACTTCGTTGTTTGCATTCAGCTGAATAGCTCCCGTTCCGTATAAAACCTGCAGGTTTTTCAATGGGTTTTCTTCAACGATTACAAAATCTGCAAGTTTACCAACTTCTACACTGCCCAGGTCTTTCTCCATACCTAATGCCTGTGCGCCACTTAACGTAGCTGCTTTAATTACCTCAAGCGGATGGAATCCGGCTTCTCTAAGCAATTCCAGCTCTCTGATGTAAGCAAACCCAAATAATTCATAAATGAAGCCCGCATCAGAACCTGCAGTTACCCTGCCGCCCCTATTCTTGTATTCGTTGATAAAGGCCATCCAAAGCTTATAGTTCTGCTTCCAGTCATTCTCTTGTTCTGTACCCCAGGAATGCCAGTAAGAACCATGAGAATTCCAGCTTGGGCTGTAAAAATCCCAAAGCTTAGGCATGGTATAATCTGCGTGCCATTCGACTGTCCTTGCCCGCATAAGATCCCTGTTGGCTTCATAAATATTAAATGTCGGATCTAAAGTAAAATCTAAAGCCAGCAACTGGCTGATCAGCTCTTTCCAACGGTCAGACTGCGGTTCCGCAGCTTGTTTCCATAATGTACCTGCTTCGCCAAAACGATCCTGTTCATTCAGATAATTATAGTCCGCAGAATAATGTTGTACAGTACGGTCTTTGAACATCGCTTCCGGCAAACCATACCAATGCTCAAGAGAAGTTAAACCGGCTTTCGCGCTGTTCAATGCATTCCATCGGCCTACATCTGTCTGCGCATGATGTGCTGCTGAACGTAGTCCTAATTTCTTATTTTCGTCAATAGCTGCAAACATCACTTCCGGTGAAGCACCGAAAAACTTAACACCGTCTGCGCCTTTTTTCGCATTTTCACGTACCCAGGCTCTAGCCTGTTCCGCTGTAGAAATTGGCGTTTTATTACCCTGACCGAAAACCGTATAGGCGAAGATACGTGGCGCAGTAATTTCGTTGCGCAGACTTTTAGCTTTCTGATCCAGCACCCAGTCTATACCATTCATGCTGCCAGGTTCACGAATTGTAGTTATGCCGTGTGCCATCCATAATTTAAAGACATAGTCTGCGTCGGAACCTTTTTCTGCACCGCCGATATGACCGTGCATATCAATAAACCCGGGTAAAAGATACATCCCTTCTGCCTGCAATTCTTTCCCTCCTGCTTTAAGTACCGGTCTTCTTGCTGGATTAATCTTAACTCCCGGAGAACCCACTGCCTGTACGTTTGTGATCCGGTTTCCTTCTACAACAATATCGACAGGTCCCATCGCAGGAGCACCAGTACTGTTAATGAGCGTTACACCGCGGATAATAAGTTGTGGCCAGGGGCCTTCGCCATCATTTCTGGGTGACGCTTTCTGTGCCTGGGCAAAACTGCTCAGGCCGGAAAACAACAGCGCAGTAAACAAAAGGCTGGTTAATTTGAGATGTTTCATATAGATCTGTTCAATTAAGATTTACGGTAACGTTCAGAAATGTAATACACTGGAATTCCTAATAACACGATAACCAATCCCCATCCACATGTACTGGTTTTATAATACAATAATCCACCACAGATAACCGCCGCACACACAATATACAGTGCTGGGATAAATGGATAACCAAAAGCTTTGTATGGTCTGTCTGCATCCGGATATTTACGTCTCAAAATAAAAATACCACCGATAGTCAGAATATAGAAGATCAGAACCACGAAGATTACGTAATCGAGTAAATCTCCGTAACGTCCAGTCAGGCATAAAGCCGATGCCCATAGACATTGAGCCCATAAACCCCATCCCGGAACTTCAAATTTATTCAGAACCGCAGCTTGTTTAAAGAATACGCCATCCTGTGCCATTGTGTAATAAACTCTTGCACCAGAAAGGATCAGGCCATTATTACACCCAAAAGTTGAGATCATGATCATGATAGCGATAACCAATGTTCCGGCTGTACCAAAAATATACTGCGAGGCTGCTACGGCTACGCGGTCAGCAGGTGCATTGGCAATCTCCTCCATAGAGAGAACAGCAGTGTACATGATGTTGGTCGAAACGTAAATTACGGTGACGATCATCGTTCCGAGAAACAGGCTCAATCCAATATTTTTACGCGGATTTCTAATTTCTCCGGCAATAAAGGTGACGTTATTCCAGGCATCACTGGAAAATAGCGAACCCACCATAGCCGAAACTACACCGGCAAATAAAGTAGCACCACCAATAGTTACTTTAGTCTGTGTACTGGCATCCCACCTGAATGGTGTGAACATATCTGTCCAGTTTGCCTGCCATACTTCGGTACGAAACGAAAATGCCAGACCTGCAATGATCAATCCGAATAAGGACAGAATTTTAACGATCGTTAATATCGTCTGGATGATCTTACCATTTTTAACACCGCGGCTATTGATCCAGGTGAGTAAAATAATCGTACTGATGGCCAATATCTGAGCAGCATTAATATTTACACCGCCTATAGAAAACAGAATATTATCATCTCCCAGTGGCGCGTATAAATAAGCTGCAAATTTCGCAAAAGCTACACCAACAGCGGCAATTGTACCGGTCTGAATTACCATAAAGGTAGACCAGCCATATAAAAATGCAATAAGCTTGTTATATGATTCTTTCAGATATACATATTGTCCTCCTGCTTTCGGGTACATCGCAGAAAGCTCTCCGTAACTTAAAGCGGCCATTAAAGTAACCATACCGGTGAGCAGCCAGATAATAATCAGCCAGCCTGCACTCCCCACACTACGGGTGATATCGGCACTGACGATAAAAATACCGGAACCAATCATAGATCCGACAACCAGCATCGTGGCGTCCAGTAAGCCCAGCTCCCGCTTCATTTCATGGTTTTCTGTTTCGTTTTCGATTTTAGACATGTTTTTTTTATGGTAATAGTGTTAATTTATCTTTTGAAACCCGGTCCTGGCTGAACTGGTAACTGCGCGAGCTTCGCCTGCAATGCATCTGCTTTAGATTTTTGGTTAGCAGCCAAATATTGGGCTTTTAACGGACCATAAGCTTCCAGTAGATATGGATTTGCACCTAAGGCATTTTCCCACGCTGCTACGGCTTCGGCTTTTTTCCCTTGTGACAGCAATATCTGGCCCGCAGTATAATTATAATCTGCCTGATTATAGAGATCTATCGCAGGTTTTACAGTGTTTAATTGTTTGAAGGCTTCTTCCTGATGCCCTGTTTCAATTAACAGCCTGGCATAGCGAAGTTTGTCATTCTCACGCACCGGCGTTTTACCGCTCAGAAATGCCTGGATCAATTCGTCTGCGGCAGCTTTATTACCCTGAGCAACCTGGAAAGCTGCAATGCGAAGGGTATAGTCCGATCTTCCATTTCCCGAAGCCGCAAGTATACGCTGTGCCTGCTCCAGGGTCTTAACGGCCTCAGCATAGTTTCCGTTAGCCGCCAAAGCGTCGGCATACAAATTACGGTATTCATAATTCTGCGGTTTCTGCAGAACCAGTTTCTGTAATACCTGAACCTGGTCGGAATAGCCTAATCCAGATTTCAATGCAGCAGCAAAAGCAACCGCATCATCCCTTCTATCACGCAGATAAGTAGAGACGGTCGCACCGCTTTTGCCATAGGCACCCGCAGCATCGATAGCTTCTGCGATCATCCCATTTCTACGGTACATTTCACGTAGTTGCATATTTACTTTAGCCAGCTCCTGATAATCCTGTTCTAGTTCAAATGATTTTTTCAGATACTTTGCCTGTTCACTCACAGCGGTCTGCAAATCGATTTCTTTAGCGACAAAGCGCGCAGCATACCACTCGGCATACGCTGCATAAACAGGTGCGTATTTCGCATCAACTGCTTCAGCTTTTTTCAACCAGTTTTCTGCCGATTTAAAATCCTTCCGCGTATTATATAATGCCGCATAACTCAAATATGCAGGGAGGTATTTCTGATCATAAACCAATGCTGTATCCAGATAGCGTGCAGCAAGTTCTCCGTCTTTTTGTTTAGCTTTCTCACTCAGATTCAAATAAACCTGTGACCAGTTACTAGCCATTGCCTGTTTGTCACCAGCGAGGTAAGCTTTTTCCTTTTTAACTAGTTTATCCAGAAATGCATACATATCCGGATCTTTTGTTTTCAGATCGGAAGTGGTATTCATAGACTTAAAATCCAGCGGATGTACTTTAACCGGTTCAAAATAGGCCGGATAAGTTTGTGCCAGGTACTCGCTTTCATTATTCTGAGAATAATAATCGAGTGTACGTTTCTCTTTCATCGCCTGATAATACAGGGCCTTAATCTGACGGTTTTCGGCATCTGTAAGCACTCTTCCATGAAACAGGTGAACATATTCATGCAGAATCACATTTCTTTCCAGAAAAGCACCACGTTCTACATATTCAATTGCGGCAGCACCACTTCCTACTCCCCTGATATCCATCCACTGCCTGTTATCAAAGGTTGTCATAAAGCGGAAATAAGGAGAATTCATCGTGATTGCCAAATCGTTGTGTAACGGTGGAATCCGGAACGCATTATCCTGTTTAGACAGGAAAGGGAAATAAACCACAGCGGTAAACAACTGGTTCCAGGCCATAGCCTTAACCGTTTCACCTGGATAATAGCTGACGTCAGGAAATACCTTAATGAAATTCTCCATGTCTGTAATCTTAGTAGTCTGCAACTGATTACTGATCGAGTCATAAACTGCCAGGTAGGGAATCCTTTTAGATTTAATTACAGCCGAAAGTCCGTTATGAGCCGGACCATAATGTTTCTTACGCATTAAGATATTGCTGAAGATCTTTTGTGCTGAATCCAGACGAGATTTACGGTCCATATCAAAAGCAATATAATAAATAGAGGCTCTGCGCATTCCGGGAAGCACTGAAGCGGGATATTGTTTCTCTACTTCCCTGGTAATCGCAATGGCTTTATCCACCTGGTTTTGCCTTACAGCATCGTCAGATTTATCGAGCGCTTTTCTCACTTCGTCGTCGTCTTTTTCGGCATAATCGGCATAAGTAAGGTTGGTATGCCCGTTACCCCAATGCCAGTTGGTTTGAAAATGCAGCGGATTTACAGCCAGTGCAAGCTCCCACTGTGCTGCCATTGCGTTCAGCTGCGTAGCATCAATTCTCCGCCAGATCGCATAGCCATAACTAAAACGGGCATCAGCGTTGTAAGGATCAATTTCAAGAGAACGTTTCAAAGGTGCTTCTGCCAGATCAGGTTGTTGATCCCAGAAATAAACGTCTGCCTCCAGTAAATACGCTCCCGCACTTTTGGGGTTCTTTTGCAGGACATCTTTAGCAATTTTTAATGCTTCTTTATAATTTTTCTGCAAGAGCCGGGTCCGGCCAAGCATTAGGGATAGTTTCTCGGATGGTTGTTTTTTCAGGGCAGCTTCGCAGATCTGAGCTGCTTCTGGTAAACGCCAGGCCTGAATTTCGAGGAAAGCCTTCAAAAGAATAGCTTTCTCATTGGAAGGTTGTTTTTTCAACACCTCATAAACCAGCTTCTCAGCTTGTTTCAGTTCATTGGTCAGGATCAGATAATCGGCTTTCAGTAACTGAAAATCTGGTGTCTGGTTGCCTTTACCGTTAATGGTTGCTAGTACCTGGTCCCACATGCCAAGCTGTAATAGCCTGGATAGGCTCTCAACCTGATCTTTACCGGGTTGTGTGGCTTTTTTTAAGACTTCCTGCTGAAGCCCGCTGAGTTGTTTTAACGCCAGGCCTGCACTGTCAGGACTTAATGTTTGCGCCGAAAGGCCTGCAGCCTGTAAGGCGAACAGACAGGTCAGGTAGAAGTGGTTCCTTTTCATCATTTAGGGTTGAGAGATGAATATACAGCGCAACAGCTTTACGGGATAAAGCTGTTGCGCTGGTCTTATTTTATTTTACGGGAGCTGAATTAATCTCCTTCATAACATCGTTGTATAACTTATCTGCATCTTTTTTCACTTGAATCAAAGAAGGTTTATGTACATATAGCATGTGCCCCGCTTCGTAATAGGTGAAATTTACATTTTTTTTCTGCTCAGGTCTTAATCCCATCGTACTGAAAGTATACTCAGCTGCGAAATAAGGTGTAGCCAGATCATAATAACCGCAGAGTACCCACACCTTCAGGTAAGGATTTACAGCCATCGCTTTTCGCAGTGACTCTGCCACGTTCAAATAGCGATTCTGTACGTTATTATAGTTCCAGGGCTGCACACGTCCGCCAAGGATCTCATAGGGCAGATCATTTTTAAATTTCAGTTCTGCACGTACATAATGATTTAACGCTGCACTGTATGGTCCTGAAATCGTTCCGTCATTACTTGGATCGAACTCCGGGGTTACTCCTACATCATTATAATCACGTCCGGTAAATCTGCTGTCCAGACGTCCTACTGTCAGTCCTTCTTCCCTGCGCAGTTCTTTATCGAATTTATGAATGTCTATACGCAGGTTAGTCTGGCGGATATAGTCTTTGGAAAGACCAGTATAACGGCTCAGTTTATTCACTATATTTTCATACTCCGCAGCCGTAAGATCTGAACCTTTCATTAATGCAGTATGATATTCACCCAGCGCAAATGCCTCGACTTCTTTAAGGGTAGTTTTAAGATCACGCTGTAAATCGGCATCCAGTTTTTTATGGTACCAGGCAGTCGCAGCATAAGTTGGCAAAAATAAAGGGAAAGGCAGATCATTGCCGATATCAAACCTTGCAGTCTGCATATTCAGGATAGAACTGATCAATACGACACCGTTCAGATAAAACTTATATTTGCTCTGCAGGTATTCTGATAAGCCTGCAGCACGTGTAGTACCATAACTTTCACCAGCCAGGAATTTTGGAGAGTGCCAGCGGTCATAACGTGTGGCGTACAGACGAATAGCTTCACCCATACTTTGAATATCCTCATCATAACCATGAAACTGTTTATCATTTTCACCAGTTACTGCTCTGCTGTATCCGGTAGTTACCGGATCAAGGAACACCATATCGGTTTTATCCAGCCATGAATATTCATTATCGACATAGCTATAGGGCGGAGAAAGTACGTCACCCTTATCGGACATAAGTACTCTTTTAGGTCCGATGATCCCCATATGCAACCAAACAGATGAAGATCCAGGGCCGCCGTTAAAGGTGTAGGTCATTGGCCTTACCTTGCGGTCTGTCACGCCATCTTTGGTATAGGCTACAAAAAAGATATTTGCTTTAGGCTTGCCATCTTCAGTTTTCAACTGCAGATAACCCGTTGTAGCCGTATAGTTAATTACCTGACCATTAATGGTCACACTGTGTTTAGTACTAATCGGTTCGGGAATATTTGCCGAATTGGAAATAACATATCCACCCGGATCTAGTGGCAGCGAAACGCCTGCTGCTTTACTGTCTGCAGCCAGTGGATTTACTGCGGCCGGTGCGGCCTGCCTTCCCTGTCCCGGCTGTGCCTGTACAGAAAGGACAAAAGCGGCCAGCAGGCCTGTTAAAATGCTGCGTTGTATATATTTTTTATGAAATAACTCCATGTGTATACATTTTTCAATTGTGATTATTTAATTTCTGCCAATGTATTCTTATAATACAGGTCGGCATCGGTCTTCATCTGCTGAAGTGACGGCATGTGGATATATAGCATATGGCCGGCTTCGTAATAGGTGAAAGTCACATTCTTAGCCTGCTCCGGTCTTAAACCCATATGGTTCATAACATACCTGGAAGCAAAATATGGCGTTGCAAAATCATAATAACCACCTAATACCCAAACTTTCATGGAAGGATTTGTAGACATTGCCTGTCTCAGGTATTCTGCAACGTTCAGGTATTTATTCTGCACATTACTGTAATTCCATCGGCCGACTCCTCCGCCTAAAGTATAATAGGTCAGGTCACTGGTAAAATTAAGTTCCTTACCCATATAGCTTAACATACCTGCTGTATACGGGCCGGAGATTGTACCTGTATTACTTGGATCGTAAGAAGTAGACGAACCGGTATCATTAAAGTCTGTGCCGGTAAAGCGCGAATCTAAACGGCCCACAGTTTTACCCTCTTTACGCAAAAGTTCTTTATTATACTGAGGCAGGTCAATACGAAGATTGGTCTGTCTGATAAAAACTTCTGACAGTCCCGTATAAAAGCTTAGTTTTTTAACTACTGAGTTATATTCTGCTGTTGTTAATTTATCGCCTTTAACCAATGCTGTTGCATATTCATTAATTGCAAATTCCTCTGCTTCAGCGGTTAGTGTTTTCAAATCCTTAGCCTGCAATTCTGGGCTCAGTTTTTTGTAATACCATGAAGTAGCCGCATAACTAGGGAGGTATAATGGGTAAGGTAAGTCATTACCAATTCCGAAATTGATAGTTTGAAAATTTAAAACTGCGGAGATCAATACAATACCGTTCACGTACATTTTATAGGCACTCTGCAGGTAATTGGACAACCCAGATGCACGAGTTGTACCATAGCTTTCACCGGCCAGAAACTTCGGCGATCCCCAGCGTTTGTTCTGTGAGGTATATAACTTGATAAATTCGCCTACAGATTCTATGTCTTCCTGATAACCCTGAAATTCTTTCTTATCGACTCCAGGAGCAGCACGGCTGTAACCAGTACCTATTGGATCAATGAATACCAGATCACTGTGATCTAACCAGGAATATTCATTATTGGTATAGGAATAAGGTGGTGTAAGTGCGTCTCCTTTATCGGACATTACAATTCTTTTTGGACCAATTACCCCCATATGTAACCAAAGGGATGCAGAACCCGGACCACCATTAAAGGTGTAGGTTACTGGTCTTTTAGTCAGATCGTTCTCATTATCTTTCGTGTAAGCCACATAGAATATCCTGCCCCGAAGTTTGCCCTCTTCGGTTCTTAGCAGCATATATCCAGTGGTCGCGGTATAGTTGATTACTTTACCTTTAATCGTTACAGATCCTTTTGTTTTTACAGTTTCTTCTACTTCAGGCCTGGTACCAAATATTGGCGTAGCGGCAGGGCTTTCTGTAGTAGATTTGGTCTGTGCATATGACAACTGAATGCCCAATGCAAGGACTACTAAAAATACTTTTTTAATCAGCATGTAATTAGTTTTTAAGTTGATGAAAGCAATCATGAGCTATTGCATCCTCTGCTTTAGCTCATGATCGTTCATTTTTTAGGAAATTTAGTTTTGCTTATTGACGTGTGTCCCAGAACACGCGATCCAACATATTTTTCCTTGCCGGAATGTTTGGATTACTGCTTTCTTCCGATAACGGATAAGGTAATATTCTTGGGATCTGATCGTAAACTGCTACCGAGATGGGTAAAGCTTTAAGGTTTGGATAACCTGTTCTCCTCCAGTCATTCCAAGGCTCCATCAATACACCAAAGTTCGCTACGAATTTTTCAGTAATTAATTGCTCGAGCTTCTGTGCAGTACTACCTGTTAAAGTACCATAAACAGATAAATAGGCTGTGATATCAGCAGCTGAAACTCCAGACTCTTCCATTGAAGATCTGATACCTGCAGCAAAAAACGTCTGTGCATCACCAGGCGCATTCAGTGTCAAAGCAGCTTCCGCACGGATAAAATTATATTCTGCAAAAGTTAGCAATCTGGCCGGTGCATTCCCTGACCAGGTAATAGATCCATCTGTGATCGACCCATCAGAATTCTGAACGATTGTGTTAATCGTTGCATCACCTTTCAGGAAGGTATTTAGCCTTGAGTAAGCAACCGAAGAATTATCTAAAACCGTGGCGCCTTTATAAGTAGCCGGTGATGTATTGTATGGAAATCTGACAAAGTAAGAAGGACGACGTGGATCTGATTTCGTATTCATCATATCTACAAGCGTTTTATTAGGGAAAAATGCATTCCTGAATTGGCCGCCTTCAATACTGTTTATTGGATTCTGTCTACCGGCTTCCGCTAAATAGTTCATTTTAAAACTATCTCCGTTAGACGTCATAAAAGTCGCTCCGCTATTCACTAATGCAGCAATCTGACTGCTTGCGAAAGCCGGATCTTTCTGACTGTAGTGTAAATAGATCCTTAATTTTAGTGTATTCGCAAACTTAATCCATTTAGGTTTCATATCCGCCCATGAACCAGCGTAGATCGTTGTGTTCTGGTTCGGTTCAAAAACTGACGTCGGTGCATTAATGTCTGCAATACCGGCATCAATTACCTTAATCAGATCTGCATAGATATCCTCGTCATTATCAAATTTAGGATACAAATTCTCTGCGAATTTAGCTGCTTCAGAATAAGGCACATCGCCCCATCCATCTACAGTAACCTGATAAACATAAGCTTTCAATATCTTGGCTACTCCTGCATAATGCGGGCTTGCTGAAGCTTCTGCTTTCGGTATAATTTTCCCTATATCGGCTAATAGTGTGGCAAAAATAGAGCTCCACTGATTATTTACATCAGAGTTATTAATATTATAGCGTTCGTACTCTTTAAAAGTTTGTGAAGTATTTGTCGTCTGACCGGAAAACTGCTGGATCATCAAACCTGAATACCTGAAAAGGTCACTTCCACCTAGATAACCAACGTTCACTGTAATAGACGGTAGCAACTGTGCAACCGGTACATCCTGAACATTATTAGGGTCTTCATTTACATCATAGAATTTTTTGCAGGAATCGAACAGGCAGCCGAACAATACGAGGCCTGTACATATAATGGTTTTGTTGAGTTTCATAATCTTAATTGAAAATTTCTTAAATCAGTGAATTAAAATGTAGCTCTGATGGTTGCACCAAAAGTTCTTGCTACAGGCTGAATACCAAACTCTAAACCTCTAGCATTACTTACACCCAGTACATTTTGTTCAGGATCAAGATGTGGGAAATGAGGTGCGTAAGTCAGCAGGTTACGTCCATAGATAGAAATCTGAAGGCGGCTGATGAATTTAGTTCTTTCCAATAATTTTGACGGCAGGTTATAGCTGAAAGTTGCTTCTCTAAGTTTCAGGTAGGTCGCGTCAAGCACATAACCTTCCCAGGCTACATATTTACCAGAAAGACCCCAGTAATCCTGAGCACTTACATTCGTAGTATTTGGCGTGCCATCTGCGTGAACGCCCTCGAACAGGTAAGGTTTAGAAACTGTACCATCTGCATTAAATCTATCAAATTCAGCTGTTTCTTTAGCTACACCGTTGATACGAAGATCTCCAACTGTCCTGGATAAAATGTCTCCTTTGTATTTGAAATCCAACAGGAATGAGAAGTTGAAATCTTTGTATGTAAAGGAGTTAGATAAACCAGCAGTGAATTTTGGATTGGGATTTCCAACTTGTCCAACAGCTGCTGTTGCTTGAGGTAAGCCATTAGCCTTAATAACCATTCTTCCCTGATCATCTCTCAAATACATATTTGAGTAGATCAAACCATATTGCTGACCAGCAACGGCCTGTACGTTAGGTGAGGTAAAACCACCGAGGGAAATCATTGTTACACCGGGAGCCAATTCTTTAACAACTGATCTGAAAGTCGTGAAGTTTAAGGACGCATCCCAAGTGAAGTTATTCGTTTTAACAGCCGTACCCGCTAACAGGAACTCCAGACCTTTTGTAGATAATTTACCTGCATTTTTAACCTGGCTCGTGAATCCGGAACTAGGTGGAACCGGAACACCGAAAATCAGGTTTCTTGAATCACGTTTGTAAACGGAGAAGTCCAGGGATAACCGGTTATTAAAAAAGGCCAATTCTGTACCTAATTCAATCTCTCTGGTAAATTCAGGGTTGATCGCAGCATTACCAGCAGCATTACTATAGGTATAGCCTGCTAATCCGTTATAAGGAAAGTTAACTGCTGTTGAACTGAATCCGTCAGAGGCACCTGCAGTCACATAATAAGTGCCTGTTTGGTAAACACCTGCCGATTTACCAACCTCGCCCACATTGGCTCTGATTTTCGCAGAAGTCAGGAAGTTGCTTTTCAATTCAGGGAAAGCTTCAGTCGGTACAAAACTTAAAGCTATAGCCGGATAGAAGATCGATCTGTATTCTTTAACCAAAGTTGAAGAAAAATCATTACGTGCTTTTAAGTTTAAGTTCAGATAACTTTTGTAACCTACCGAAACGTCTCCGAATACACCCATTGATCTGATCTGCTCATATCTACCTTCCGCATTAAAAGTGGTAAAGTTTTTTAAGTTAGAAAACCCTGGAAGTGTAATTGAACGGCCGGTTGCCGCACTATATTTGTAATAGTTTGAAAGAACTTCATTACCTACAGTTGCAGATAAATTGAAATCTCCATAGGTTTTATTCGCAGTTAAAGTGAAATAACTGCTTAAATTCCTGGTTAGATCATTAGTTTCGATAACACCACCTGCACCTGCTGAAGACGTATTTCCATTACTTCTAACGCCTTTATCATCAAATCCAACAAATGAATTTGTGTAAACATCAGCTCCGACTTTTAAATCTGCAGCTAACCAGCTTGTAAAGTCATATTTCAGATTCAAGTTTCCGTAAAATCTATTTAGCTCTTGTTTCGTAGTAACGTGATCAATGGCCCAATAAGGATTTTCTTCTGAACTTGAATACCAGACCTGATTACCAGCAGCATCAGTGACAGGAAGTCCTGTCACATCATAAGATCTTGGTGCATAAATAGCTCTCCACAATGGGTTCGCTCCTTGATTACCAGCTTGTGTACGGTTAGATCTGTTGTTAATATAGGAGAAGGAAGTATTAATTTTGAATTTCTCTGTGATTTTACCGCCCAGGTTTACGCTAAATGTATTTTTGTAAAGCTTATTTCCCGGTACCAGTGCGTCTTGGGTATTATTACCATAAGAAACCCTGTAGTCATACTTCTCATCAGCTCCTGAGAAATTGATATTATTATCAAATGCAGCTGAGCTTTGCAGAATGTCACGCACATTATTCGGATAAGCCTGCAAAGCAACCTCTTCACCTAAAATATTTTTGACTTTCTGTCCTGCAATTCGAGGTCCCCATGAAGTTGCTCTTGCTACCCAGTCATTCGGTTTATCTGCACTGCCATAAATGCCCTGGCTACCCTGTGCATATTCATTTTGATACTCAGGGAATCTATTGATTACCCCTATTGTTGTATTAGAAGTAAAGGACACCTGGCTACGTCCACCTTTTTTTCCTTTTTTAGTCGTAATTAAGATAACACCAGAAGCTGCTCTTGATCCATAAAGTACCGTTGCTGCTGCACCTTTTAATACGTTAATACTTTCGATGTCTTCAGGGTTCACATCTGAAGCTCTGCTTGAGCTGGCCACACCGGCATTCACCGTATTTGCACCGCCACCATTATCGATTGGTACACCATCTATTACATATAGTGGCTGATTACTTCTTGTAATACTCGAAAAACCACGGATGGTGACGTTAGAACTGGTGAAACCACCTCCTGAACCAGAAATCTGCACACCGGCAACTTTACCCGCAAGCGCATTCGTGATATCCGGAGTTGGAGATTTAGTTAAGCTCTCACCACTAACTTTACTAACACCATAACCAAGTGTTTTCTTGTCCCTGGCAATACCGAATGAAGTAACGACTACTTCTTCCAGTTTTTTTGAGTCTTCACCCAGAAGGATCTTATAATTTGAATCTCCGGTTACCTTAATCGTTTTATTGGAATATCCAATAAAGCTAATTACTAAGGTGGAATTCTGAGGGACCTGCAAGCTAAAGTTACCCTTGCCATCAGTAACTGTACCAGCAGTGGATCCCTCCACTTTAATTGATGCTCCGGGAATAGGTTGGTTGTCATCCTGGCCGATAACAGTCCCGGTAATTTTCTTGGTTTGCGCATCTGCTACGGAATAGCAGGTAAACAGAACCATAAAAACGAGTAATACTCTTTTCATAATTGTTTGGGTTAGGTTAGGTTAATAAGGTTTTTAAAAAGGTGGTCAGCCTTTCGTTTGATGTTTTTGTTCGTTGGGCAATTACTGATTTATTCTTGGTTAACTCAAAAATAGCGGGGTCGTTGATTTATTACCGGACAATTATTGTCCTGTGCTAATCAAAAATTGTCAACAAAAAGACATAAAACAAGCGATTTTCTCCAATATTTGATTTTTTTCAGGAAATGATGTCTAATTATTGTCCTAATAGCAAGTCCTAACCGTAATTGTCATGACTTAATCAAAAATTGGCCGCTTAAATCAGGCATTAACCCGGTACAATCAATAATTATCCATAATTTACGTGATTTGTAATTATAATGATACAATCCAGCAAGTTATTATTCAACATTCAGCCGAAACATATCCAATTTCTGGGTTTTAGTATAAAAAAAAAGACCCTAGCGGGTCTTCGGAATTTCGAAATTCGTTATTTGATGAGCTTTCAGGAATACTTTTCCCTCACTGCAATTATTGGAAATTCTATCCAGCGTTCAGCCTTGCCAATTGAATGATATCCTTGCCTTCCAGGATTTTTTTAGTGTATCCCCAAGTGGCTGCATTAATCATCGATTCACCCACTTCCTGTAAGGTACAGAACCCATTTGGATAAATTGCTCTCCCCACCGGGAATAACCAGCCTATATATTTATAAAAAGGCTGTGTATGCACCAGCCCTCCGATAGGTTTAATAAAGCCGGGACGAAAGGCGTATACTTCTCTAAAAGGAAGTTTCATCAGGTCGTTCTCTGTCTTCCCTTTCACTTTTGCCCACTTGCTGGAACCTTTTTCAGTACTATCTGTACCCGCACCGGAAATATAACAAAATGTCATCTCAGGATTTCTTTCACTCAATACAGTTGCCAGTTTGAGCGTTAAGGTGTAGGTTAGTTCATAATAGCGTTCTGCCGGCATCCTTATAGCGGAAACACCCAGACAAAAGAAGCAGGCATTATAACCCTCCAGTTCGTCTTCTAATCCTGTCCAGTCCATAAAGTCTTCCTTTATAATTTCTTTGAGCTTAGGATGAATGACATGACACGGTTTGCGGTTAATAACAAGAACATTTTTGACGGCGTCACTATTCAGGCATACCCTTAATACCCCCTCGCCCACCATTCCTGTACTCCCGGTGATAATTGCTTTGATAGCCTTTATTTTCATGATGCGTTAATTATTGATCGGTTATGGTTGATTTGTTTAGAATTGGAGCTGTTAATATACAAAAAACAAAAAAAACAGACCGTACAGAATCACCTTTTTAAACAGTTTCGAAAATTAAGCGCCAGGGAATAATTACCTTAGATCTTAAGTATTGCTATTTGCGGTATGATATATGTTAAATTCCCGCATCAGCTTTATTTTATGCCCGAACAATTGCATCAGATTCGACTCTCCTCTATCCTGGACAACGATTTTTACAAATTCACCATGCAGCAGGGAGTCATCCGGCTTTTCCCACGTGCTGTTGTCCGTTACCAGTTTATTAACCGTGGAAAACATACCTTCCCTGAAGGTTTTGGCCTGACTCTTAAAAAAGCAGTCGATCACATGGCCGGACTACAATTAACAAGGGAAGAGAAAGCATTCCTGCAGAACACCTGTCCTTACCTGGATCCAGTCTATCTTGATTTCCTGGAAGGATATCGTTTCCAGCCACATGAAGTACAAATTACTCAGAAAGATGGTCAACTTGAGGTTCATATTGAGGGATTATGGTACAGGACCATTTTATGGGAAGTCCCATTGATGTCATTGATTTCAGAACTATTCTATCTTACTACCGGCGCAGAAAGGGTGAGCGATGATGAAATTATCAGCAGAACAAAAGCTAAAATTGAAGGATATAAGAAACTGGGGGTTACAATAGCTGAATTTGGAACCCGCAGAAGATATAGTTATCATGTCCACCAGCTGGTTCTTGAAACGCTGAAGAAATTTGGCGGCGGATCCTTTATAGGTACCAGCAATGTCCATATGGCTATGGTTTACAAAACCAAACCTATCGGTACACATGCCCATGAATGGTTTATGTTTCATGCAGCGAGATACGGGTTTAAAATGGCTAATGCCGTCGGTCTGGAGCACTGGGTACAGGTTTACCGGGGTGATCTCGGTATAGCGCTTTCAGATACCTATACTACTGATGTGTTTTTCAGACAATTTGATAAGATGTTTTCTAAACTTTTTGATGGCGTCCGGCATGACAGTGGCGATCCACTGTTATTTGCCGACAAAGTAATAGCACACTATCAGGCGATGGGAATAGACCCATTAACAAAAACTATTATCTTTTCTGATGCTCTTAATTTTGAAAAGGTGAACAGGATCCTGGAGTACTGTAAGGGAAAGGTTGGTCTTTCTTTTGGAATTGGAACTAATTTCACTAACGACGCCGGTCCGGCTCCTACCAATATAGTGATTAAAATGACAGAGGCTCAGCCTCAGGACGAAGATTGGACAGAGGTTATCAAATTATCTGACGAGCCAGGGAAACATACAGGTTCTCCGAAAATGATCCATTTAGGAAAAACTATTCTGAAAATAAACGATTAAATAAAAAAGGCTGCCGGTTCCCGGCAGCCTGTAAATCAGGTATAGCGTTTTACTTTATTTTAAGCGTATAGATTAATCCTTTATTACCAGCCAGAATAATTAGCTTCCCATTTTTCGCTCTCTGTATGGCATTAAAGCTTTCATCTGAAATGTGATACCAGTTCATTCCTCCGTCTCTTGATACATCTGTTCCGCTTGTACCAGTTGCAAAACAAACTTCGTCGTTAAACCAGATTACACCGCTCCTAAATCCAAAAACTGGTCTGGATGGTTTGTTCCATGACTTACCGCCGTCTTTTGTGAGGAGTATATTATTGGAATTCTCCTGATCACGCTTGTAATCTCCGCCAACAACAATTCCGTGTGTACCGGTATAAAAATCTAAAGAGAATGCACCTGAACTATTATTCCCATGCAAAATGGGACAATCATACCGTTTCCACTCTATCCCATAATCTTCAGTCGCATAAATACCAGATTTACTACCTCCGGTTGCAATCCAGGCTTTTCCTCCCGGCAACGCCTTGATACTACTTCCGCTGGCCGCAAAACCAGCTTCTCCCTCAGCCATTTCGATTTTCATATTTTCCGAAACATCTTTCCAGGTGATACCTCCATCTGCTGTTTCCAGCAACTGCATCTTATTTTTTACAGGATCGCCGAATATCAGTCCCCTGGATTCACTCCAAAAAGCCATACCATCCAAAAAAATGGCAGTATCCGCATTTTTATAAGAGGTTGACCAGTTTTTACCACCATCTTCTGTTCTCAGTACGACGGCGGGCGAGCCTGAACTCATTACGACTGCTTTTTGTTCATCAAATGCTTCAATGTCTCTGAAATCTGAATTCTCAAACCCTGCCGGTTTCTGCCACTTCCATTGCTTGCCTCCATCTGTCGTTTTTCCAATCAGCCCATTGCTGCCACTTACCCAGGCAACACTGTCCGAAACAACAGAAAGTCCTCTTAAACTGGTATTGGCACTCGCATTACTGGTACTTAATTCGTAGGTCTGGGCTATGGCTGCTAAAGGAAACAGACAGATTAAAATCAGGGTTATTCGCATTATTAAACTTTTTTCCACACTTCGGTTCTTCCAATCAAAGATATACCAATATATCCTCTCATGCTAAGGTCACCATTGGATTTTAAATTCATGTTACAACTGTACGTTTTTCCCGATTTAGGATCATAAATTTTACCATCAGTCCACTTTCCATCGGAGAAAACGAAGTCTTTCAACAATTCCATACCTAGTATAGGCCTGGTTCTTAATTTAGCATCAGGATTCTTCACGTCTTTCTTAGGGTTCCCTTTCTCGTCATTAGGAGCTTTAACCCAAACAATTTTGCCGAAAAACTTTGCATCTTTTTTGTAAATCTCAATGTGTGCCTCACCTGAAGAATTTACCCACTTTCCAAGAATAGCATCTGCTTGTTGTGCCGACACAGTAAAAGAAGCAACTGTCAGCAATAAAAATAATGATAGATATTTCATATAGTCCATATTTAGTGTAAAGCTAATTTACACATTGACGGCGCTAAATAGAAGTAAATCAGAATATTTGCTCAGACAGCGGACTGAACGGACAAATTAACTCCAGATTTCTTCTTCTTTTTCTTCATCTTATTTAACCAGATCAGTGTACCCGATACCGGCAAACTTGTTGCGATTAGACAGGCCAGAAAATAGATTAATTTGGTAAAGGTTCCATAAACGTCTCCCAGATGCAATGCTTTTAAAGAGCCAGAGACTCTTTCATTAAATGGCATTTCGGAAAATTTCGATAATTCGAGTACTTCTCCAGAGTATTGGTCCAATGCTACTTTATCTCCCGCAGCAGGTGCAAAAAATCCGTTTTTATATTTGGTTACCACTACAGTGGCTACAGAATCTGCAGGAAAACTCAGGTGAAGATCCCCGTGATAATTTAATACCTGCGATGCAGCGGCGCTATAATCGGCGACACTCAACTTCTTACTAATAGCCAGTTCTGGATTTGATGATGGTGCTTTTACTGGTGGTGCGTCAGGTGACTGATATGTACCAAGTGTTTTTCTTAAACCATCACGATACCAGTCAAACGAAAATAACGGACCAGTTACGCCCATCAAAAACAAAAAGATACAAGAGTAAAATCCTAATGTATTATGTAGATCATGATTGGTTCTTTTCCAGCTGCCTGACCACTTAATCTTTAATCCTTGTTTCCATGATTTTATTTTTTTCGGGAACCATATTGCCATTCCAGTAAGTACACCTACCGTAAACAAAATCGTGGCGATCCCCGTAATGTAACTTCCAAGTTTCCGGTTCTCCAAACCTTCAAATATTGGTTCTTCGATTTTGTCCAGTAACAACCACCGGTGAAGACTGAACATATATCCCATAAAGTCTACCGTAGTAGACTTTATCGCAGCCGAATTGCCCAAGACTTCAGCAGTATAGGGATTTACATAATAAGTAACAGGTCTGCTGTTTTTTCCAGGTCCTTTAGCTTTTGCAGATCCACCTTCCTTTACACCCTTCGTGGGTGTCTTAATTTCTTTTTCAACCGGAACTATTGTTTCTATAGATTTCCCCTTCTTCTCCTCCTTCTTACGGACGCTGAACTGCCAGCTACGGTGCTGATCTGCCGGCATTCTCATCCCTACGACTTTACCTTCGCTTGATCTCTCTACAACAGCAATCAGTTCTTCGTGAGTCCTTATTTTTAACCCATTCGGGTTAATCTTAAAAAGCTCTGGAGTCGCCGCCTCACGAATTTCTGTGTTAAAGACATATATAGTTCCAGTTAGGCAGACAACCAAGACGATGATACCACTTCCTAAACCCAACCATAAATGGACATCTGTTAAAAATTTCCGGATTCTCGCCCAGGTTGTTTCTTTTTTCATTCTTTATTTAATGTATATAGATTATAAGATTAAAATATCCTTTTTTACAGCAACTTGAACTGAGAATTAACGGTATACAAAGGCTTTCGTTCAAAAATATCATTTAGAATCAGAATAAATAAACATTAATAAAAAAAAGACACAAAAAAATCCCTCATTATGCAATGAGGGATTTAAGATCAATTAGAATTATGATCAGGAATTAATTTCCTGATTAAAAACATCGGCAAGTATTTT
The DNA here is from genome assembly GCF_900103515.1 of Pedobacter antarcticus. NCBI lineage: Bacteria > Pseudomonadati > Bacteroidota > Sphingobacteriia > Sphingobacteriales > Sphingobacteriaceae > Pedobacter > Pedobacter antarcticus. The sequence goes on along the minus strand of NZ_FNGZ01000005.1, from coordinate 228,027 downwards.
ATAAGAATGCAATCTGGCATGGTGGTCATAAATAGCAGAGGTTACCATAATTTCATCCACCCCTGTTTCCTGAAGGAAATCTTTCAAATCTGCAGTGATTGTGGCACGGCTACCCACAAAAGTACAGGAAATCATTTGACTGACAGCTTCTTCTTCATAAGGTGTCCAGACTTTATTGATATCTTCCACAGGTGGCTGCAACAACTGACGCTGTCCGGTAACGACTCCACGGAAAAACTGCTGCACTGAACTAAATAAGTAAGTTGCCTGTTCATCTGTATCTGCTGCAACCACATTAACGCAAGCAATAATATAAGGCTCTTTTAATACCGCGGAAGGTTTAAAATTCTGCCTGTATATTTGAATTGCAGCCATAAACTGAGCTGGCGCAAAATGGCTTGCAAATGCGTAAGGCAAACCCAATGCGGCCGCCAGACGAGCACTCTCGGTACTTGATCCTAAAATATAAATTGGAAGATCCAGGCCTTCACCAGGTACAGCTCTTACCTTTGCGTGTGCATTGGACGCAGAAAAATAAGTTTGAAGCTTAATAATATCCTGAGGGAAATCATGTGCTGACTGGATATTATTCCCTCGAATTGCCATTGCAGTTACCTGATCGGTTCCAGGCGCACGTCCCAGCCCCAGATCAATCCTCCCGGGATAAAGTGATTCTAATGTTCCAAATTGCTCTGCCACTATAAGAGGGGCATGATTCGGCAGCATAATTCCGCCGGAACCAACTCTAATTTTAGAGGTCCCTCCGGCAATATATCCAATCAGAACTGCAGTAGCTGAACTCCCAACATTCGACATATTGTGATGTTCGGCCAGCCAAAATCTTTTATAGCCCAAAGTCTCCGCATTTATAGCCAGATCAAGAGCATTATGGAATGAATCAGCAGGTGTATGTCCTTGCGTTACTGCAGCAAGCTCCAGTACCGAATAGGCAATATGATTAGTTCTATTCATATCAAAAAATTAAGTTATATCTATTGTCAAACAATAATTGTTTTTATCTCTTTTCAGATAAATTGTCAGTTAGGGTTACAAAAGATTTTATAAAATTAGTTGATATAAAAAGCAAAACGCAGGATTCAACAAATTTGACGCTGATGTTATATTTTAATAATCCCGTCACTAATAATTCCTGGACCCGATAAGCTGGTCAATTCGTTTTAAGGCGCCGACTGGCCATTTTTTAAGCAAAAAAAAAGTGCAAGATTATTAAATCTTGCACTTTGCCTGGGTGCCCGAAGAGAGACTCGAACTCTCAAGGATCTTACTCCAACGGCTTCTGAGACCGCAACGTTTACCAATTTCGCCATCCGGGCATTGTCACAAAAAGCATTTGCTTTCTGTGGCCACAAATGTAGCATTAATTCTTAAACACCGATAAAAAATTATAAAAAAAATGCGTCTGGATGTGTATACAGTGGGATTTCTACTGTTTACATTTTGATTATCTGACAGATATCTTATTCTAATACCTCCGTCATTTTAACAATTCAGGACGAATGAAAATTGCAAAAAAAACAAATTAGGCTACATTTGCGATCTATGAATCAAAATTCGGCCGTCATTTTTGACATGGATGGCGTAATCTGCCATACCAATCCTTACCATTCTCTGGCGTTCAGAGAGTTTTTCCTGAAACGCGAACTTCAGCCTACTGATGAAGATTTTGCACAACACATGTTTGGAAAGAGCAATAGCTATATTCTCAGCCATTTTTTACAAAGACCTGTAACGGGTCAAGAACTTCTGGAACTGGAAGATGAGAAAGAAAGTCTTTTCCGCAAAATTTACGAGCCACATATTGATCCGATTGCCGGGATTGTTTCATTTATGGATGACCTTGCGGCCCATAATTTCAAATTAGGTGTTGCGACCTCTGCTCCTTACGCAAACCTGGAACTGATCCTGTCAAAAGTCGAAATCAGAGCTAAAATGGGATCTATACTTTCAAGCGAGGATGTGAAAAAACATAAGCCTGATCCGGAAGTATACTTGCTTTCAGCAAAAAACCTGAATGTAGACCCTGAAAACTGTATTGTTTTTGAAGATTCATTTTCTGGTGTTTCGGCTGCACTGAATGCGGGTATGAAAGTTGTTGGTGTATTGACTTCGCATACACGGGAAGAACTACCTCCCTGCCAGCTTTATATCAAAGATTATTCTGCTTTAAAGGCAAGCGACATCATCGCAATTTTATAATCATTCTGTAGAAAAAACAAGCCTTAACGGCATAAAAAAAGCAAATAATACTACTGGAATATGCTCCAAATCCAGGCGAATATAATGAGTCATTTTTAGAAATAATTCATCATATTTGCCTGCGTCTATAAAATTAGGCATCTTTACGGGAACGTTCCCGTAAAGATCGAAATATGCGGGTAGTGATTTTAATCCCCATTAAATTTATATATATGCGTAAAACATTTATCACCATGTGCTTCTGTCTGATCGGCAGCCTGACATTTGCACAGGAACTGCGGTCACCGGATTCAAGCTTCAGTTTACAATTTAGCGTGAATGACAAAGGTACCCCCACCTATCAACTGAAATACAAAGGAAAATCGGTAATCAAAACAAGTAAAATGGGTCTGGAGTTAAAGGACTCCATTTCATTTCAGGAAGGATTTGCTATAGCTGATACTAAAACAAGTACTTTCGATGAAACATGGAAGCCGGTATGGGGTGAAGTGAGTCAGATCAGAAATCATTATAATGAACTGGCCGTGACCCTGGATCAGAAATCAACGCAAAGAACGATAATTATTCGTTTCAGATTATTTAATGACGGTCTGGGTTTCAGATATGAATTTCCCGAGCAAAAGAACCTTAATTACTTTATCATTAAAGAAGAAAAAACACAGTTCGCCTTGGCAGGAGACCATAAAACATTTTGGCTTCCAGGAGATTATGATACACAGGAATATAGTACCGTCACTTCTGACCTCTCCGAAATCAGGGGTAAAATGAAAGCTGCTGTGACACCAAATTCATCTCAAACTACCTTTTCAGATACCGGTGTTCAAACACCACTAATGATGAAAAGTAAAGATGGATTGTATATCAATATCCATGAGGCAGCACTGATAGACTATTCCTGCCTTTCACTCGAACTAGACGACAAGAACTTCATCCTGGAATCTGTACTCACACCTGATGCAATTGGTAATAAAGGGTATATGCAGGCGCCTACAAAAACGCCATGGAGAACAATTATAGTAAGTGACAAGGCCGCTGGAATTCTGGAATCAAAGCTGGTTCTGAACCTAAATGAGCCCACTAAATTTAAGGATACGTCCTGGATCAAACCGGTTAAATATATCGGTGTATGGTGGGAAATGATTACCGGTAAGAGTAACTGGGCGTATTCAGACCTGAGCAGTGTTCAATTGGGTGTAACTGATTTTTCTAAAGTAACTCCTTCAGGAAAACATGCTGCAAATACAGCACACGTAAAAGAATATATAGATTTCGCTTCTAAACATGGCTTTGATGCGGTATTGGTGGAAGGCTGGAATGTCGGCTGGGAAGATTGGTTTGGCAAAACAAAAGATTACGTTTTCGACTTCGTCACTCCCTACCCTGATTTCGACGTAAAAGAATTACACAACTATGCAAAAAGTAAAGGTGTAAAAATGATGATGCACCATGAAACTTCATCTTCTGTAAGAAACTACGAACGCCATCTGGATACAGCGTATAAATTCATGGTTGAAAATGGCTACAACTCTGTAAAAAGTGGTTATGTAGGGAATATGATTCCAAGGGGTGAACATCATTACGGGCAGTGGATGAATAACCATTATCTGTATGCTATTGAAAAAGCGGCTGACTACAAAATAATGGTTAACGCACATGAGGCTGTAAGACCAACTGGTATGAGCCGCACCTATCCTAACCTGATTGGTAATGAGTCGGCAAGAGGTACGGAGTACGAAGCTTTTGGCGGAAATAATGCTGATCACACTACTATTCTTCCTTTTACACGTCTAATAGGTGGTCCAATGGATTATACACCAGGTATTTTTGAAACTAAGATCTCCGCATACAATCCAGAAAACAATTCTTTTGTTCATAGTACGCTTGCAAGACAACTGGCTTTGTATGTAACTATGTACAGCCCGTTACAAATGGCTGGAGATCTTCCAGAAACCTATAACAAGTTCCTGGATGCATTCCAGTTCATTAAAGATGTAGCAGTAGACTGGGATGATACTAAGATTCTGGAAGCCGAACCAGGTGACTATATTACAATTGCCAGAAAGGCGAAGGGAACTGAAAACTGGTTTATCGGCAGTAGCTGTGATGAGAACGGAAGGGTTTCTAAAATTAATTTTAATTACCTCGATCCTGCTAAAAAATATATAGCAACGATTTACAGTGATGCAAAAGATGCACATTATGAAACTAACCCCCAAGCTTATCAAATCAGAAAAGGTTTGGTGACGAGCAAAACCAAACTCAGCCAATATTGCGCGCCAGGTGGTGGTTATGCGATAAGTGTAATGGAAGTTAAGGATTCTGCTGTTTTAAAAGGCCTAAAAGCTATCAAATAAGCCTTGCAAATTTCTATATTGTCGTAGCTAAACAGCTACATACATGAACCGTAAATACTTCCTCTCTTCTTTACTCACTGCAGGTGCTGCATTAACCAGTATGGGAAGCTGGGCGACTCCAGTTTCGCCGACTATAAACAGCTCGCTTAAAGTGCCGCCATTTCTAAAACCTGGCGACACAATCGGTATTTGCAGTCCTTCGGGGTTTATCAGTTTAGCAGATATTGCTCCGGCAGTTCAGTTAATGGAGAGCTGGGGTTATCGTGTTCTTATAGGATCCAGCCCCGGACAACAGGATTTTATTTACGGTGGTACGGATTTACAAAGAGCTAAAGACCTGCAACAAATGCTGGATGATCCGGAGGTCAAAGCTATTATGTGTGCAAGAGGTGGTTACGGAGTTGTCAGGATTATAGACCAGCTTGATTTCAGTGGTTTTAAAAAGAAGCCGAAATGGATTATCGGTTTTAGTGATATCACCGTATTGCACTGCCATATCAGCCGCAATTTTAACATCGCCACCCTTCACTCTAAAATGTGTAATAGTTTCCCTAAAGACTGGACGAAGGCAGAGCCTGTTCAGATTGAAACCATCCTTTCGATAAGGCAGGCACTCGCAGGTGAAGAATCTGTCTTTAGCGCGCCCTTCAATCCGTTTAACCGCTTAGGAGTGGTTACCGCCGAACTTGTCGGCGGTAACCTTAGTATTATAGAAACACTTGCTGGTACAGCATCCGATCTGAAGACAAAAGGCAGAATCTTATTTATCGAAGATGTAGACGAATCTCTTTACAGGATTGACCGGATGCTCTGGAACCTGAAAAGGACCGGTAAACTGGACAATCTGGCCGGTTTGGTTGTCGGAGGTTTCAAATTAAAACCAGATGAGCCTGGTGAGGAATTTGGCCGGGATCTTTATGAAATTGTGAATAGTCAGGTGAAAGATTTCAACTATCCGGTATGTTATGATTTCCCTGTTGGGCATCAGAAAAACAATTTCGCGCTAAAATGCGGAATGGTGCATAAACTGGAAGTCGGAGCGCAACTTACTTTTTTAACGTCTGTTAGAATTTCTGTTTAACCATGTATAGCCTCTTTTTTTCCAAAGCTCTGAATTAATTCCCCCTCGAATTCAAGCCATTCTTTCCATCTTTTATCGACATCTATATCAATAGTATACTTCCGTGCAAATTTTAGAAAAGTCGTGTAATGGCCTGCTTCGGAAATCATAAGATCATGATAAAATTTAGCAAGCTCCTGGTCTTTAATATTAAGTGACAACACACGGAAGCGCTCGCAACTTCTTGCCTCAATCATAGCAGCAAATAATAACCTGTCGATAAACGCGGCATTTCTGCTACCGTCTTTACGGCTAAATTTAACCAGTCGACCAACATAATCGTCTTTACGTTCTCTGCCAAGCGTATATCCCCGTTTTTGGATAATATCAATAACCATTTGAAAATGCTGCATTTCTTCGATAGCAATCGCAGTTAGCTCTTCTACCAGATCCATGTGCTCTGAATTATTAGTAATCAGGGTAATGGCATTAGTCGCAGCTTTCTGTTCGCACCAGGCATGATCAGTTAGAATTTCTTCTAAATTTGACTCAGCTATATTTGCCCATCGCGGCTCTGTCAGTAATTTTAATCCAAGCATCTTACAGGGGTAATTCTTTGCCCGCAAAATTAGGAATAATCGCAGGGTTTTAAAATTGTAATTAAAAACACCTTCTTTGCACAAATTTATAAGATGAAAAGTAAGAAAATATTGATCATTGGCCTGGTCTGGCCAGAACCGGATTCTTCTGCGGCAGGTACAAGAATAATCCAGCTGATCAAATTATTGCTTGCTGAAACCCACCAGTTGATCTTCGCCTGTGCAGCCGGAAAAGGTCCATATAGCTTCGATCTGTCTGGCCTGGGAGTTGCTGAACAGACAATAAGCCTTAACCATAGTAGCTTTGATGCATTCCTCCAGGAAATTAATCCGGAAATAGTGATTTACGACCGTTTCGTAACGGAAGAGCAGTACGGATGGCGAATAGCTGAACATTGCCCGGACGCTATTACCATTTTAGATACTGAAGATCTCCATGGTTTGCGTAAAGCCAGGCAACAGGCACATAAACACCAAAAAGATTTTAATCCAGACGCTGTATTCTCAGATCCGGTGACCATAAGAGAGATATCTGCAATCATGCGATGTGATCTTTCACTTATTATTTCAGAAGCCGAAATGCTGCTTCTACTGGAAAAATTCCGTATAGACCCTAGTCTGCTTTGTTATTTACCTTTTCTGGAAGAACCTATTAAGCCAGCAGATATACTACAATGGAAAAAATATCAGGACCGGGAAGGTTTTATGTTTATAGGTAACTTTCTACATGAGCCGAACTGGAATACGGTTCAGGTTCTAAAAACGAGAATCTGGCCAGTATTGAGTAAAATACTTCCGGGGGTCGGCATGCATATTTATGGTGCTTACTGCAGTCAGAAAATAACCCAGCTACACAATGTAAAGGAACGGTTTTACGTGCACGGACGTGCAGATGATTCGCTCGAAGCTATCTCCATGCACCGCATTTTACTTGCCCCTATTCTTTTTGGTGCCGGCCTGAAAGGAAAACTCATACACGCGATGCGAACTGGCACACCTTCGGTAACGACCACTATCGGTGCAGAGGGCATGCAGGGAGAACTGGAATGGAATGGTTTAGTAACCGATGATTTAGAAGAGTTTCCCCAATTTGCCGCCCAATTATATACCAATAAGGAGTTATGGACCCAATACCGTAATAATGGAATTGCCATAATAAATGAGCGGTTTGAAAAGACAAAATCCAGCAAAGCTTTTATTTCCATGCTTCACAATATCTTAACGAATCTAGAGCAGCATAGAAAGCATAATTTCACAGGCCGAATTTTGAGATTCCAAACTATGAACAGTACAAAATATATGTCTTTATGGATTGAACAAAAAAATGCAGCAGATCAGTCCCGGTAATACCGGGACTGATTGTTCTATCTCCATCCTCCGCCTAAAGCACGATATAAATTGACGACTGCATGCAGTTTCTGACTTTTATCGTCAATGCTTTTCATTTCGGCACTAAGCAGGTTTTGTTCTGCCGCCAGCACATCAGTATAGTTCGTCTGCGGGCTGTTATTTAACAACTCTTTATTGAACTCAACTGCTGTTTCTAACGCTTTTAGCTGCTTTGTACGCCCAATTTCTTTTTGTGAGGCAGCATGGTAGGCTCCCAGTGCATCTGACACTTCCTGGCTCGCACGCAAACAGATAAGCTGAAAATTATATACTGTCTGTTGTTGTCTGGACTGAGCCTTTGTCAGTTCCGCTTTATTAATTCCGCGATTAAGAATTGGCTGCGCCAGCCCGCCGGCGATATTACCAAATAAACCAGCATTGGTAAACCAGTTACTCAGACCAAAACTGGAGAACCCTCCACCAGCTGTAATTCTCAATGCCGGATAAAAATTTGCTCTGGAGATATTTGTATTTTCAAATGCCTCCCTGAATTGATATTCAGCTTGCAGAACATCGGGCCTGTTGGCCAGTAACTGTGCTGGTACCCCTGGATTAAGGTCGTAATTCAATCGTTGGTCTGCCAGGGCAGATCTTTTGATTTTTCCCGGCATACGTGCGAGTAGTATACTTAGCGCATGTTCTGTTACGCGAATCTTTTGTTCAATATCAGGGATGGCTAATTCCGCCTCATAATAATTTGCTTCACTTTGTACGACAGCAACGCCATTCTGAATGGAATTTTCAAATAGAACCCGGATCGCTTCTGCATCAGCAGCCCTGTTTACAGCAGTTTTTCTGGTTACAGTCAATTGTTCATCCAAGGCTAGTAAGTCAAAATAATGGTTTGCTATATCTGCGATCAGTTGTGTCTGAACAGCTCTCTTTCCAGCTTCGCTCGCTAGTAAACCAGCTACTGCGGAGCGTTTTGCACTACTTAATTTACCCCAGATATCCATTTCCCATATGGAGGAAATTCCAAGGTCATATTGTGTGGAATTTCTAAAAAGCCCAAATCCTTGAGGAAAAGACAGACGGGACTGCCTTACACTCAGGTTTCCAGTGATTTCGGGCAAAAAAGCTGCCTTACTCATTTTCAGACCGGCTCTGGATTCTTCAATTCTTTCCAGCGCGATCTTCAGATTCAGATTTGCGTTTAAACCTGCATGAATTAAATCTTTCAATAAAGTATCTGCGAAAACCTCACTCCAATTAAGCTGAACCATATTCAATGTATCATTTCCTCCAGGTGAGTGATACTGTCCCGTTAAAACTAGGTCTGGCTTTTTATAGGGTTTGGTTATTTTGCAGGAACTCCACAAAATGGAAGAACAAAGAAATAACAAAGGAATTTTTATAATATATAATTTCATTTTGATTTTGTTTTTAGAGATGCTCCCCGGCCTGCAACAGCTTTAACAGGCTGAATTACAATAAGACCGGGAAACAAATGAGTTAAAGAAGCGGTTCCTGAAGAACCCGGGGTTCATGTGCCGGTTTGTCGACACCAAACAGTTTCTCTTGAATCGACTGGAATACGATGAACAAAACCGGGATCACAAACACACCGAAAAGTGTACCTATCAGCATTCCGCCGATTGCAGCAGTTCCAATTGACTTATTACTTAAAGCACCGGCTCCTGTACTAAGCATGAGCGGCAAGAGCCCGAATATGAAAGCGAAAGAAGTCATCAGGATAGGTCTTAACCTGGCCCTTGCACCCAGAATTGCAGACTGTACCAGACTCCGCCCGCTCAAACGATGCATTAATGAGAATTCTACAATCAGAATTGCATTTTTGGCGAGTAGTCCAATTAACATGATGAGGCTTATCTGTAGAAAAATATTATTATCGACACCAAATATTTTAGCGAAAATAAAGGCACCAGCCAAACCTACAGGTAGCGACAATAACACTGAAAAGGGTAAAATATAACTTTTGTATTGTGCACTTAACAGGAAATAAATGAATAGTAGACAGAGTGCAAAAATCAATACCGTCTGACTCCCGCTGGAGAGCTCCTCCCTCGTTAAACCGGAAAATTCATAAGTGTAACCCCGGTCCAGAGTCTCAGCAGCTACTTCTTCCAGCGCTCTGATTGCATCTCCGGAGCTATATCCTTCATTGGGGCTACCAGTTACCGTAGTTGAATTAAACAGGTTGAATCTAGTTATAAATTCCGGGCCGTAAGTTTTAGTTAGCGTCACTAATTCGGAAACCGGCATCATTCCGTCTGCAGATCTGACGAAGATTTTATTCAGCGTCTGCTCATCACCGATTAAATCAGGTTGACTTTGGACCATCACCCGGTATTGTTTTCCGAACTTATTAAAATCAGAAGCATAAATACCCCCAAAATATCCCTGAAGTGTATTTAATACCATATTAACACTCACTCCAGCATCTTTACATTTAGCGACATTCACGTTCACCTGGTATTCAGGAAATCCTATGTTGAAGGGATTAGTGGCATACATAATTTCCGGCCGCTGATTCACGGCTGTCATGAATTTATCTATCGAACTGGAGAAGGCCTGGTAATCGCCGCCTGTACGATCTTGCAGCTGCATTTCAAATCCATTACTATTCCCAAATCCTTGCAGTGTCGGAGCAGCAAAAAATATAAGTTTAGCCCCTTTTATATGCGCTGTTTTAGCGAACAGCTGACCGACTACAGAATTGATATCCTGTCCTTTATCCATTCTTTCATTCCACGGTTTTAATCTGATAAAAAGTGCACCGTATGATCCACCAAAACCATTGAAGAGATCCATACCTGATAAATTGGAAGAAAGTTCAACTTCTGGAATACTCCGGACAATACTGTCAACTTCTTTGGAAATCTCGACGGTACGTTCCAGTGTAGCAGCAGGTGGAAGTACAATGTTGCCATAAATACCACCACCGTCTTCATTAGGTACAAAACCTGTGGGCGTACTTTTCATCAGACCATAGAATATCAGTGAAAAGGCCAAAATACCTGCCGCTGAAATCCATTTTCTGCGGACCAGAAATTTAACTGCATGAATATATTTGAAAGTGACAACCTCAAAAGCAGTATTAAAGCCTGTAAAAAATCTAGGCAGAAAGCCTTTCGGCTGATGATTCTCTCCAGGTTGATGCGGCTTAAGCAGAATCGCACAAAGTGCCGGACTGAGCGTTAAAGCATTGATAGCAGAAATTACAATTGCTACGGCCAGCGTCAAACCAAATTGCTTGTAAAAGACTCCGGCCGATCCGGTAATAAAAGTAACGGGCAAAAACACAGCCGACATAATCAATGTAATCGAAATAATAGCACCGCTGATCTCACTCATCGCATGTATAGTAGCTTTCTTAGCTGACTTCGCCCCCTGGTCAAGTTTAGCATGAACCGCTTCGACCACAACAATCGCATCATCGACAACAATGCCTATGGCTAGAACCAATGCAAAAAGCGTGAGTAGATTGATTGTAAAGCCAAATAATTTCAGAAAAAAGAATGTACCAATAATAGAGACCGGAACCGCAATTGCGGGAATTAAAGTAGATCTGAAATCCTGCAGAAAAATAAAGACTACTATAAAAACTAGTATAAACGCCTCGATAATCGTGTGGACAACTTTTTCTATGGAAGCATCTAAAAAGTCATTCGCATTTAAAAACGTACTATATTTAATCCCTGGAGGGAAGTCTTTAGACGCATCTTTAAGTATTTTTTCGCAGGAAATAATCAACTCTCTCGCATTTGATCCTGATGTCTGACTGATTTCACCGCCTGAGGAAACTTTACCATTCGTTACCAGTGATGTCGTATAATCCAACGCCCCAAATTCGATATCTGCAACGTCTTTTAATCTAAGTAAACTACCTTTTCTGTCACTTCGCAGAATAATCTGCTCGAATTCTGTGACTTCATCTAACCTGCCTGTATATTTTAAAGTGTATTGAACAGATTGTTTGCTATTCTCACCGATTTTACCCGGAGCTGCCTCTATATTCTGTTCTTTTAAGGCATCAACGATATCATCTGGTACCAGGCCATGGTTAGCCATTGCATCTGGCTTAAGCCAGATCCGCATAGAATATTCTCGCATTCCATAGATTTCAGCACCACCGACTCCCTCAACTCTTTTCATTTGAGGCATGATATTAATCCTCAGGTAATTGTCTAGAAATTTTTGATCATATTTACCACTTTCATCGTAAAATAAGAAACTAAATGCAGTACTGCTCAGCTTTTTACTGGTCGTGATACCAGCTTTGATCACATCTGCCGGCAACTGGCTGGTCGCCTTATTGACACGGTTTTGAACATTGACTGCAGCAAGATCAGGATTAGTTCCCTGCTTAAAAAAGATAGTAATAACAGCGCTTCCGTTATTACTTGATTTGGAAGTCATGTAGGTCATGTCTTCCACACCATTAATTTGTTCTTCCAGAGGCGTGATAACACTTTTCATCACCACTTCTGCACTTGCCCCCTGATATGCAGCAGAAACCTCGACGGTTGGCGGCGCTATTTCAGGATATTGGGAGATGGGAAGGGAAAATAGTCCCAATAGTCCCAGAATTACGATTATTACCGATATTACCGTTGATAATACAGGGTTCTCTATAAATTTTCTTAACATTTTATCATTTATTTAGCAGCTGAACCATCAGGAACTATTTGCATTCCATTACTTAAATACTGAAGTCCTTCGCAGACTATCCGGTCTCCTGATTTTAATCCGCCGGTCACAACATAGGTCTTCTCGTTAGCGGAGTCCATAATCTCAATTGGCATTTGCTGTACTTTATTCTTATTATCCACTGTAAAAACAAAACGTTTACCCTGGATTTCATAAGTCGCATTTTTAGGAATCAGCAATGCATCCTTTAACAGCAAAGGGACAGAAACTGACGCACTGGAACCACTCCAGAGTCGGCCGTCCGGATTAGCAAATACCGCTTTAAAATTGGCTGAACCGGTATTTTTATTGAGCACACCGCTTAACGTTTCTATTTTACCTTTTAAAGGGTATGTCTCTCCCTGCGAAAGAATCAGGTTTACTTCGGGCATGTTTTTCAATCTATTATGCTGCTGATTTCCTTTATATTTATTAAGAAACACCTGCAATTGCTGCTGACTTAGTGAAAAATAAGCATAGACTTTTCTGGTGTCTGCAACACTGGTAAGCGGTATTTCTGCTGTACTGCTAACTAAACTTCCCGTTTTATAAGGAAGTGTCCCTATATATCCGTCTATAGGGCTCAGAATACGGGTATAGGAGAGTTTTGTTCTTGCTGCGGAAAGATCTGCTTTTGCCTGAAGGAGTTGTGCTTTTTTCACCCGCTCCAGATTAACAGCAGTTTTTAATTCGAATGTGTTTACGATTTTCCGTTCTACCAGCGCTTTTGTTCTTTGCACCTGGATCCCCGCAGTTTCTAGTTCTGCTTCGGCAGCTGCAATGGCTGCTAGGCTAATATTGACATCTTGTTTGTAGGTATTGGCATCAATATCGAAAATCGGCTGACCTCTTTTAACATAGGTGCCCTCCTGAACCAATACCTGTTCAATATACCCGTCAACTTTTGGACGTATCTCAACGGTTTGCTCACCCTCGAGCGTTGCAGGATAAGTAACGTGTAATTCCGTCTCGCGAGGCTCGATAACCTGCGTCTGAAACTTTTCGGGTATTGGTGCAACATTATTTTTCACCGCATTTCCACAGGAACTTAGGATCGAACCAGCGACTATAAAAGTCAGCATATTATTTTTTTTCATTTTTCGTCAAAGCTGTTTTTTAAAAGATAAAAAAGAAGAAATACTTCCTGAAGGAGCGAATTAACCAGCGACGAATAAAAAAAAATACGCATAGTTATCCTGTACAGCAGAATAATGCCGTTCCTAAGGTTTATTTCCAGTTAAAAGTTTAATAGGTTTCTGCTGAAGAATTCAACAGAAATTACATGTTTACCGCTTCTTTAATACATTCCAATAAGGAACAAGGAATACAGGTATTTTTTCATTCCTGCTTAAAGTCGCCGTTGGGGTGGGGTCAAATAATACAATAGGCATAAGTTAAATCATAAAGTAAATCATTAGATACTTTTTCCATTCTGAATAGAAAACTGAACCTAAATATGAATAAGTACGGCAAAGTTAGTACTTTTGTGAATAAAACAACCATTTACTTGTTTTATTGAATTATGACGACAAATCGAATACTGATGCTCCTCAAGACAAGAGGCCCTTTAACTGCAAAAGATCTGGCTTCACACCTTCAAATAACCAGTGAAGGAGCTAGACTTCAACTGGTTAAGAACATGGAAGACGGTTTCGTGAAAGTTGAGACTGATGTTACGGGAGTTGGCCGTCCTAAACAATATTATAGTCTTACCGATCTTGGAAATGGTAAATTTCCAGACACACATGCTGAACTTACTGTAAAACTAGTTGATATTATTAAAACATCTTTAGGCGAAAATGCGCTACAGACGGTTATAGATATTTACGAAGAACAGGGGAAAACCCGATATCTAAATGAATTGACGGAACACACTGCTTTAGAAGAAAAAATTGCAAAACTGGCTGAAATCAGAACCAGAGAAGGTTATATGGCAGAATACACGAAGGAAGATAACGGATATTTTTTCATAGAAAATCACTGCCCTATTTGCGCAGTTGCTAAAACCTGCCAGGGATTCTGTTCATCGGAATTAAATACATTCAAATATGTGCTGGGCGACAAAGTGGAAATTAGTCGCATGAACCACATGATCAAAGGAGACAGACGCTGTGTTTACCAAATCATCGAAACTGAGTCCGATACTGATGCAAATGCGTTCAATTCGTAATTCTCCGGTATCTATAAAGGCACAACGGCTTTGTTTGGTAAAAAATATTTCGGAGAAAGTTCGAAGTAAAAAGCCAGGATATTCAAATGCTTGATATTATACTTCGCGATATTCTGAGGATTTTCAACGTTCCAGATAAAGGACGGGCTGACGTTTAAAATATATCCAAATTCTTTCATGGTCAAATTATGGGATAATCTAAGTTTCTGAACTTTATCAATTATATATTGATCTATAGAACTCACCAAAGGCTTTTCCATATCGAGATGCGTTGTTTTGTCAAAAAAATCACTAAATGATTTTAAACGAATTAAACCCAAACAGTAAACTAACTCGGGATTCAATGGACTATAGTATTGCATGGATGAAGTGTCATGGCGTCTTAAGATTCCTTTTTTGAATATCAAAAGTCCGTGTACACATCATAATCTGAGCATTAATTACGCTTCATTTAGTACTCGAAAATAAGCATCAACACCCACAATACGCAAAAACCACACTCATTTTACGTAGTTATACTGCTTAGCAGGTATTAATACGTTCACATAAGTACAAATACGTATCTTAATACGTTATCATTTTTCTTTAAACAGAAGCAGTGATGACCTGGGATCTGACGGTTGTGACATATTTTAGTAACCAACCTAGTCCAGATAGCGTATAAATACAGAGGACGGTAATAGCGGCATAACTCACAGAATGCCCGGTCACGTCATGATTTATAAAAAGTGTAAGTAAGGAAAGACCTATTCCTCCACCCAGAAAATAAGCTGTGCTAGCCAGACTTGAAGCTAATCCATGGTGTCGAACGGGGATACCCATGATTGAAATAACAGATAAACTTGTGTAGCATATAGTCATGCCTAAGCCAGATACACAGGCTGCAGAGCAAAGTAATAACGGTAAATTATGCCCGAAAAAGACAGAAGCCATTAAAAAGCCTGCTCCCATCACCATTAAAGTCATGCCCATTATTGCAGTTTGCCATATTGTGAATTTTCGGATAACCAGGGGCAAAGCAAATTTAGCAAACGCCGCTGAAAGCAGGCTGAATGGCACCAGGTACAAACCAGCCTTTGCTGCACTAAAGTGCATATCCTGCTGAAGCAGTAGTGATAAAACAAACATATATCCGGTAAAAAAGGCCCCCAGTAAAATGAATACCCCGAAGCCGGTAACTGTCTCCCTAGAGCGAAATAATGACAAATCAATCAGGGGCAATGATTTTTCTTTTAGCCTTTTTAAAATTGCCCTGGACATCAGGAGTACAACTATTCCCAGACCGGCGATCAGCCAAGCCTTTTCTCTGATATGACCAAGTTCATGCACACCATAACTTAACATTAGCAATACCAGTACCAGCAAAAACCCAGATAGAAAATCAGTTTTAGAAGTATCTTTTGCCGGTTCATCAGCCCTGAGCAGATACCAAGCTAAAAGGATAACTATTAACAACACAGGTACATTTAGAAAGAAAATCCAGTGCCAGCCCATATGTGTTGTTATAATACCGCCTAAAGCCAGACCGCTCCCCGATCCGATCGCAGCGAATGAACTAAAAACAGCGATAGCTCTGCTTCTCTCGCTACTATCTGTAAAGGTATGGGTGACTATGGCGAAAGCTGAAGGCATGATCAGGGCAGCACCAATGCCCTGCAATGCGCGAAAAAAAACGAGATATTCCAACCCGGGAGAAAAGCCTGCCCCCAGAGAGGTGAGCAGAAAAAGCAGGCAACCTGTCATAAAAATCTTTTTCTTTCCAATCAGGTCGGTTAATTTTCCGCCTATAATCAGGAATCCGCCGTATAACAGTACGTACAAGGTTTGCACCCATTGTACCTGGTCGCTTGTCAGTCCATATTGAGACTGTATTGAGGGTATAGCCAGATTCACAATTGCAATATCAAGTGCTTCGACAAAAATGCCTACGGACGCGATGGCGAGAATCAGGTTCTTTCTTTGAATCATAATTATATACGAATAAAATTCTACGCAAAGGTAGATTTAAGCCATAGTTTATAAAAATAATACAGATATTTAGAACAAACATAACTATCAAACTATATCCATAGAACATTTGCCTTATTTCAAATGAACACCAAACCTCAAACAGAACAAACTAAAGGGAACAATCTAGTACTGGACGAGAAAGACCTCGACATATTGAAACTATTACAGGAAAATGCAAAACTCACAATAAGAGAAATTGCGAATACGGTACACCTCAGTCCTACCCCCACTCATGAAAGAATAAAACGCCTGGAGAGAGAAGGAATTATCAAAGAGTATGTCGCTGTGCTGGATAAAAGAAAACTAAATAAGGGCATTATTGTAATTTGTAAAGTATCTCTGAAAGAGCATAACAAAGAAATAGCGGGTGCTTTTATTCAAAAAATATTACAGTTTAAAGAAGTGATAGAGTGTTATAATATCTCTGGAGAATTCGACTTCATGCTCAAAATCGTAACTGGCAGTATGGAAGCTTATCATCATTTCTCTATACATAAGCTCGGTGAAGTTTCCGGAATTGCTAAAACAGAAAGCATTTTTGTAATGGATACCATTAAAGAAACACAGCAATTACTTTAATCATTTTTCTATGAAAATCTATTTTAAACCACGAGGTAATGCTTAAAGCAACCCACCTTCTAATCTCCACATAGAATTTGCTGAATAAGTTTTCTAACAGGTGCCATATGAAACGATGTATATTTTGCGAATTTTCAATAATTATTTATGCAGCTCAACTGTAAGTCAAATAATTAAAATTACGGATTTAACTTAAGTCTATTTGTAACAAGTCTTAATAAGTATATATTTGCGGAAATTATTCTATATGAAGCCTGGATCTTTACTACTATACATTACGTTCTTAATATTTATTCCTCTTTTTACTTTTTCCCAAGGCACACAAAACATACTGACGGGTACGGTAACTGACAGCGATCATCAGAAAATCGCAAATGCAAATGTACAGTTAAAGAAAACTAGTCTGAAGACTGTCACCGATCAAAATGGACGGTTTCAGTTCAAAGGGATCCCTTCTGGAACATATACAATCCGTATTTCCGTTACAGGGTTTCTTAATCATGAATCTGTAATATCCATCAATTCTGATCAGGTAATAAACCTTGATTTCACCCTGCAGAATGACAATGCAGACCTAAATGAAGTAATTGTTTCCGCAAGCAGAAAGGCAGAATCACTTTCTCAGACCCCGTCATCAGTAACGATATTAACAGCCAAGGACATTGCGACACAGTCAACTATCAGTCCTAATCTCGCCAATATTCTTGCTTACAGTGTTCCTGGACTGGGTACATCTACAAATCAAACGGGCAATTCAGGTCAGACACTTCGCGGACGTAATGTCTTAGTATTGGTCGACGGTATACCTCAATCTACCCCGCTACGTGCTGGAGGAAGGGATATCCGAAGTATAGATCCATCTGTAATTGAAAGAGTTGAGGTTATTAAAGGCGCTACTGCCATATACGGTAATGGTGCCGAAGGCGGATTGATCAATTATATCACTAAAAAACCTGTTGCAGGTAAAAAATTCGGTGGGTATTCTCAACTTGGAATGACAGGTAATACTAAGGGAGACAGCACTCTCGGTTTTCGCGCAGTACAGCAGTTTTATGGAAAAGATGGGAAAATAGATTACGTTGTAAGCGGTTCTTATGAGAAAACGGGTGTTTACCGTGATGCTAAAGGAGAAGTTATTTCCCCAGATTACGGATTAGGAGAAACTAAAACTTATAATGCCTTCGCTAAAATTGGCTACGATATTTCTGCCAAACAAAGACTCGAACTGATGTACAACTATTTTAGCTCAAGGCAGCATTCTGAATATGTATTGAAAAACGGAATATATGGTGAGAAACCTGCAATTGGAGTTAAAGGTATACGTAAAGGAGAACACGAAGGAACGCGCCACAATCACAACGCAAACCTGCAGTATACCAATAACCAGATCTTTGGACAAACTAATCTACAGGCTAACGTTTATCTACAGGATTTTTATACTATCTATTCAAATGTAGCGTCTTTTTATGAAGGTGGGCAGTCGGCCATTAAATCACAAAAAAAAGGGGCAAGAGTTAATTTGAATACTCCGGTTACTTTTTCGGAACAAGTTTCCACACAGATTAACTATGGACTCGATCTGATGAATGATAATACCTCTCAAAGTCTGACTGACGGAAGAGTATGGGTACCGGATATGAATATGGTTAACTTCGCACCTTATCTGCAGACTACTACAAATATTTTAAGAAACCTTACCATTAAAGGAGGTTTAAGAGTAGAAAATATCAATATCAAAGTTGACGATTTTAATACGCTTGCTACTGGCCCCAATAATGAAGGAAGTATCGCTGTTCAAGGTGGAAAGTTAAATTATAATGCCCTTGTATTTAACTTAGGCGCCAGATATTCAGCTTCTAAATTATTTAATCCATTTATCAGTTATGCACAATCTTTTTCTGTTTTCGAATTAGGCCGTGTGCTGCGTGCAGCGCAAAGCAATACGCTTTCACAATTGCAAACAAAGCCTATTATTGTCAATAATTATGAGGCGGGATTTAGTAGTTCAATCGGAAGTCTGAATGTGAGTGCAGCTTATTATATCAGTACTTCTAAACTAGGTGCGAATCTTTTAGAAGTAGATGGTAAGTATATTTCCCAAAGAATACCTGAACGGGTTTCCGGCTACGAGATCCAAGCCGACTACACGTTTACAAAAGATCTGTCAATTGGCGGTAACTATGCTTTTGTAGATGGAAAAGGCGACGTCGATAACGACGGAAATTATGATGGACCAAATGACGTATATCTTAATACAACCCGCATTCCCCCTTCTAAAGCGACAGTTTATCTTAAGTTTTCGGGTATTAAAGATTTCACCTTCGATTTAAACTGGATGAGAGTTGGCAACAGGGATCATTTCGAGCCAAGTCCAAAGACAGGCAAATACCTAATCGGAGAAGGCCCTGTGAAGGCGTATAACCTTTTCAACCTTGCCATGGGTTATCAGGCAACAAAGGCTTTGAAACTGAATCTTGGACTAGAGAACCTATTTAATAAAGCTTATTACCCAAGCATCTCTCAGTTCTATGGAAATAACACAATCTATACCAGAGGAAACGGACGAAGATTTAACCTTGCTGCAGGATATTCTTTCTAATGAAAACAAGTAAGAAAATTAAAAATGGCGTGAGGTTAATCCATTTATGGCTGGGTCTGTTTAGTGGGGTCATAGTTATGATCATCAGCCTTACCGCCTGTATGTATGTCTTTGAGTCTGATATCCGGACCTATCTGCAGAAAGAATACGCTTATGTACCTGTAAGCAACCAAACACCTGCAAGCCTTGCTGCATTATTGCATGACATGTCCAAAATTGCCCCTGGAAAGAAAATAACAGGGATTGAGATTAACCATACAGCGCCTAATGCAACCGTTGCTTTCAGTGCCGGAAAAGGTAATGTTTATTACCTTGATCCGTATAATGGGCGTCTGGTCAAAAAAGCTGGGAAAGATTATCTACTTACCATCCGCGAAATACATACCTCATTATTAATGGGTGAGACAGGAAAGTTTATTATCCGCTGGTCTGTAGTCATATTTGTGATTATGTTAATTTCCGGTTTGATTTTATGGTTTCCTGGCCAGGTCCGGCTTATCAGACAAGCCCTTACGATTAAATGGGAAGGCTCTTTTAAGCGAGTCAATTATGATTTGCACAATGTAGTGGGATTTTATGCTTCAGGTATCTTGCTGGTAATTTCTCTTTCCGGACTATATTTTGGATTCAAAGAAGTACGCACAGCGGTTAGTTTTTTAAGTGGGTCTAAACTCACCGAAGGTAAAAAAGCTGAGCCGGCGATTAAACCTGAAATCATTGAAGCTATCCCGGAACGTTACGGAAAAATGTATGCAGATGCGGTCAGTCTATACCCTGGTGCTGAATTAACAACGTTGACTATCCGTAAAGACGGAAATATCCGTCTTCGTTTAAACTATGCGTCAAGCTGGGAAAGAAAGCGGAACACTTTTTTCTACAATGCAAATAATGGGCAATTAATCAGTTCCAAATTATACAAAGACTATACAAGAGCTGATGTCATCGAGGCTGCAAATTATGACCTTCATACCGGGCAGATATTTGGCCTGTTCGGGAAAATAGTAGCCACTATAATTAGTCTTATTTCTGCCAGTTTACCTGTAACTGGGTTTATTATCTGGCTAAAAAAGGGTAAAAAGAAAAATGCACATCGTATAAAGGCTTAACGTATGTCTTTTTACCCAGGGGGAACAACCAATTCAATTATTCTGCCCCCGGAAGACTGGGTAATCTATCAGTAATTTACATACAATCTTACCTGCTCATCAATAATCTCCGGCGTGAGCCCCTGAAAATACGCCATCAGGACAGGTACATAACTTTTAAAATCAGGGTATTTTTTATGGTTACGTTCATACTCTATGATTTTCGCCTCTAATAAAGGGATCAGCACGCAATTGTATTCCCCGATATGCAATTTCCGTAATCGTTCTGCTTCTTTATCATTCTTCACTGAAACTGCAATTCGAATTTCTCCCAACCTTACCAGATGTTCAATAACAGTCACATGCCAGCCACGGATATTGCTTGTACTCAATATCGCTTCTAATTTTTTTGTATAAAGTGCGGAATCTGCCTTAATGCTTGTCGTATATTGATCAAGCAAAGGATTCACAAAAGAATGTCCTATTTCATGCGAAGAAATAAATGAAGTTACAGGTTCGTTATCAAATCCAAATTCATGATAGTCGGCAAGGCTATTTTGAAGTTTGAGCATTTTACTGGAGCTGACAACCATAGAAGGAATCTTACCCTTTGGAGAGTCTATTTGTGGTCCAACACCACGATAATTGTCATCGCCAGGAGTAATAGGCATAGCTGGGGAAATGTATAATTCATAAAAAGGAAATTTTTGGCCGTACCACTTCTCCATATGAAGAAAAATATCCTTATTGATATCTTTTCCTATTTCCTGCAGTGCTTGTTTGTAAAAGGACGAATTTTCAGCCAGAAATCTCCCCACATCTGCTTTGACATAGAAACTCCTCAGACTATCAGTGAGCTCTGCCAACAGAGCATCCACATTTTTATTCATGGAAGAGCCAGAAGGATTATTATCTGTTTTCAACGCAAACCTCGGCCCCGCCCCGGGGAACTCCTTCTGATTCAATAAATAGTTAAAAATCGGACCATTATCGTGCAATGTATCACGAATCTCCTTTAGTATTTCCGCTGCACGGATTATAACGGGATCATTCTGGTAGTTACTAAAATGTTTAAAACCAAAATACACAATGGGTTGATGAGAATAATCTACCCCCTTAATATCAAAAACATAGTTACCGATATGTTCGACTGCAAGCTTTTCAGCAAAGAAGTAGGTTTCGATATTTGTACTAACACCAACTGAACCTTTTGTGGACAAAGGCAGCTGGTGCTGGGCAAAAAGCACGGAAGAAATTAAGGATAACAAGAAAACAATAAACATCTTATTCATGGTAATATTTTTGCTCCAAATTTAAGATAGATATGCCTCCAACGATTGTATAATCTTGCTATTATTTTGCCTGTTCAGACAGGTCTTTTACCTTTTCCAGTGCGGCAGGCCAGGTATTATTCATGAAATCGACGTAATCATCGTTCATATCTAGCGTAACAACCCATACCGTTTTTCCATTAACCTGCTCTAGTTCATAATTTTCCAGTGCGTCTCCCCACTCCTCTCCCTGATAGGTCGTTGCATCTTCTACACCGTCTTTTACTTCTCCAAGGTGACGGATCGAAAGAAATTTACCCGGAATACTATCGACAATTTCAGAGACCATTCCCTGACCCTCTCCATTGAGAAAGATCGCCTTACTTCCTTTTTTCCAGTCTGTCTCTGCACTGGAGCCTTCAGCAAATACCGACGTCCATTGTCCGTAGGTTTCTTTGCCGGTAATTATTTCCCAAACACGCTCAGGTGAAGCATTAATAGTAATGCTGTATTCAAGTTTTTTCATAAGATCTATTTTTGATTATGATAAAGTTAACTGTTATCCAGCGTCCAAAACCGGTGCATAAAAGACATAAAATGGGTAAATTGAGACAGCTTTATAAAGCTATTCGTCTTTTAGATAAGGGGAAATACTTGCCCTATAAGCTTTTAAAATATGCCATGACACACTTACTGCTGTAGTAAATAACAGGGCGACCACAGCCATTAAAACCGGCAATAATGAAAACTGACTATTAACAGATAGCTGACTGAACATAGCGGTCATCATAACATAGGAAAGCGGCAATCCAATTGATATGGCAAAAACCAATGCAAAGAAAAACTCTTTGACAATCAAATATATAATATGGCTCATATCTGCACCCAATACTTTTCGGACACTTATTTCCTTCATCTTTTTGCCTAGAATAATCAATGCCAGTCCAAATACACCCGAAACTGATATCAGCGTCATGAATAACGATGTTACGCCTAGAAGTTTTGATATTTTCGAAAACCCTGTGAAATAGCCATCAAAAACTTCGTCCTGATAATAATATTCAAAGGGATGATAAGGATAAATCTTCTGCAGAATTCCTTTGATGTCCTGCTGTGCGTTAGAAAACAGCTCAGGCGCATATTTGATGTATATAAACCTCACATCTTCTGGTTTACAATTCATCAGGACTAAGGGCGCTATTTCGTGTTCAAAACTTTCGTAACGGAAATCATTAACTTCACCTACTATCACATAGTTATGGCTGTTATAGATGATCTTTTTCCCAATTCCCGATGACCAGTTCATCATTTTCAAAAATGCCTGATTTACAATAACCGAATTCTGACGGTCCGCTGGAAACTTCTCACTGAACCCTCGTCCGGATGTTATTTTAATTCCCAGATGGTCGGTAAATCCAGGCAGAACATTCAAACTCTTGACTGTCTCGGCCTCCGTATCAGCCTTTACGCTGATCTCTCTGGTAAAATTGCCAAGCGATTCAACTGAACCCGCAACTGACTCAATTTTATTATTTTTTTTAAGTTGTTCCTGTATAGAATTATAACTATTTGAGTTATCTATACTTACTACCACATTATTATCAGGGTGATAACCCCAGGGCTTAGATTTGATAGTTTTTGTTTCTTTTACGAATGCGATAGCTGTTGAAATAGCCATAAAAGTAAGAAAGAATTGAAAAGCCAGCAGAACCTTCCTGAAACGATTCTTACTTCCCATCTGTACATTTCCTTTCATCATTCCAACGGTACTTAAGGAATAGATATAGTATGCCGGATAAGTGGCTCCACTCAAAGCGGAAACAAAAATAAGTATGAATGCCATGACCCAGGTTCTTTGATGCAAGAAAAATTCGTTCCCCAACTGAAATCCTGATATCGAACTAAACCATGGAAAAAAGAAGACTTCTGCCAACAGCAAACCGAAAAAAACGGCTATTGAGCAAATTATTAAATTCTCAGTTATAAACTGAAGAATGATCTGGCCCTTACTGCTACCCATTACTTTTCGGACGCTGATTTCTTTCAGTCTGCCGGAAACAGATGCAATAGTGATATTAATATAATTAAAATATACCAGCAGCAAAATGGATACTGCAATAACAATCAGCATAATTAACCCGATTGGTTGCATGGTATTAAAATAACTCCCATACACCTTATACGAATGAAAGTTCATCGTATTTAGGTGCTGATAGTGGAAAGATGAAATCTGGCTATTCTGATTAGCAGCATTGTAAAGATCTGAATATCGCTTCCCCTGGCTCCTAAGTAAAGCAATGTCTTTCGCGTCTTTCATTTCAATAAAAGTGATGCTGGTACTCTCAACCCAGCTTCCGGGCTTATCCAGCCCCAGCGCGGTCATTCTGGAATATGGAACAAGCGCGGAGAAATTAAACGAAGCTTCTACAGGATACTTCTTAAGAACCCCTTTTACTATAAAGTTTTCTGAAATGACGCTCTTCCCGCGGTTGATTCTTATTGTCAGCGCTTTACCTACCGGATTACTAGTTCCAAATAACTTGCCAGATAACTCCTGCGTCAGAACAATTCCATCTTGATCAGTGAATTTCTGCCTTTCTCCCCATTTTACAGGGTAATCAAACATTTCATAAAAATCATCGTCTACAAAAGTGAGTCTATCCCGGAACACATTTTCCCCTTGCTTGATAACTACAGACCGGTAATTAAGCCTTGCCGCATTTGATACCTGAGGGTAATCATTCTTCAGCGATGGTGCCAGAGCTGCAGGAACATCTCCATAAATCTGCTGTACCCCTTTCTTATCTACTATTTTTTCAATCACAAATAGCCGGTCAATTCTGGAATTAAAACTATCCTGATGTAAAGCCCAGTAAGTATATTCAGAAACCATAATGCAGCAACCTACTGCCAGGGCAAGACCTGAAATATTTATAAACGATGACAGTTTATATTTTTTGAGATTCCTGAAACCTAATTTTAAGTAGTTCTTGAACATGAAATGTTTTTTTGACTATGATAAATGAGGTGCAAGAACCAATCATATGCCACAATAAATTATTAGACAAAAGGTCGAGGATAAGCTTCCTGCTTAATCTTTATAGATTTGCATGTACGTTAGCGTTCACCGGTGTCCGGTAACGTACATGAAATTTTCAAAAAAATTGACAGTAGAAGCTAATTGCTAAGGCTTGCAAACTTTACAGGCGGAATATCCGTTTTTCACCGCTTCCTTTTTAGTAGTTTGTATCTTACTTTGCCTAAGATACCTGCAGTTTGATTGATGATATTTTTCACCAGTACGAGTAATGTATACGATTATCTCTTTCCTGTCTGAGATGTGCGTATGTAAATATTCAGCACCAAATCCGGGAACAGCAAGCAAACTCAATCCGAAAAGAACAGAGAAGATCAGCTTTTTCATCGAATTAATATAAGTATATAATCGCTAATACTTATTATATATAAAATGAATAATAATAGCTCCCTTATTAGCAGAGCTTAGCTTGGATCGTTTTACCAATCAGAAGACATAACTCATCAATATCAAAAGGCTTCAGCAAATAGTTATCCGCACCGTTCTCACGGGCTATCTGTGCTATATTGGGATTAGTTGAGGTTAAAATTACCGGAATTGAAGACGTTCCCGGTTCAGATTTAATCCTTTTAGATATTTCACTGCCTTCATTAGCCAGTCCGTTATGAATTAAGATCAGGTCTGGCTTAATGTCGTATATCTCCGAATGCTCAAATGGCTTCTTGGAGACATATATTTGATATCCTTCAGATTCAAGTAACAAAGTTATAACGTCAATTACCGCAGGATCTTTGTCTATAAGGAGGATTCGTTTATTCATAAAACCAGAGCATCTGTTTAAGATTTCGCCAAATATATTAAATAATAAAAACACCTATAACGGGGGTTTATACGTATTTCATTAGTTTAATCTGATTCCATTACTTACGCTCTGTTTTTTCAACAATTTCCTTTAGTACCGCATCCAGTTCTTCGGCCGAAGACGCCACCATAGGAATTAATTCATTCAGGGCAGATAGATCATTTTTGCTAAGCTTCATTAGAGAAACAAGGCCCAATATCTTCGCAAGTGGACTACGAACCTTGTGGGATTGTATCCACGATATTTCCTGTAAACGCCTATTTTGATCCTTAATTGCATTCAGATCACTCACCCGCTCGGTTACATCTTGCATGGAACCAATTATTCTTACCGGCAAGCCGTCCACGTTAAAGAGAATAAAGGCTCTGTCGAGTACAAACCTGTACGAACCATCTGCACATCTAAAACGGTATTCGGCATTCAATCTAGTTTTATGATTTTCGATCAGTGATTTTGTCTTCCAAAGTATTTTGTCCAGATCTTCGGGGTGGACATGCTCCTGCCACCATTTTTCAGTATATGAAGTTTTTTCGTGACCAAAGATTCCTCTGATGCCCTGATTCCATAACATTTCTCCGGTAACCATATCCAGATCCCAAATTGCATCGCTTGTTGCCTTGGAAACAATATCAAATCTTTTAAGACTATTTTCCTGTGCTTGCTTCGCCTGGATCTCGGCAGTACGATCTATTGCCATTACAAGCCTTGCATTTTTGCCTTCAAAGTAGACCGTATTGCCCTCCACATTTACCGAGATAATTTCTCCATTCTTTTTCTGGTGCTTTACGCTGTTTTTACTAAAATAGCCCACAGCAACTTTTGTACATAACATTTCCTCAAGCGCTGGTATGTCACTTTTAAGGCGGATATCTTTGATTGTCATGGATAAAAATTCGCCTCGGGTATACCCGTAATGACTGATTGCAGCCTCATTCACGTCCAGGAACTGCAAATTATCGAAATCATATACCCATTGCGGCACCGGGCTGAGGTTAAATAAATCACGATATTTCCTCCGTTCATCCTGAAGCGTTTCCAAAGACTTTTTATTCGCTGTGATATCTTTGAAATAAACTGACAGTCCATTTCCTGATGGGAAAGCAGCAACTTCCACCCAAATTCCCCGGGGCGGAAAATACTCCTCAAACCTCACGGAAACATTCTCATCCACTGCTTTATGATATTCGGTAAAGAACTTCAATGGTACAGCGTCAGCATAAACATCCCATAAATTTTTTCCTATGACTTCTGACCGGGGCATGAGCATTAGCCGCTCTGCCTCTTTATTCCAGTAAGTTACTTTCCATTCTCTATCCACTTCGAAAAATGCATCTGTAAAACTTTCTAGAATATTGGAAATTCTCTTTCGATACTGAGACAATTGATACTCAAAATCTACTGTATCTCTGAATAACTCAGGGTTTCTTTGATTTTGATGGTCTGCCATAATAAAAAACGTAAATACAATTAAACTAAAGAATCTACGTTAATAACGCCCCTTACATGGGATAGTTTTTAGAAAAGGAGGATCTTTTTCCTTAATAAGTGATTTCTGCGAATTTTATTAAAGAAACTCAGCGGCTGATCGCACCGCAAATTAGGTTTATTAATCTATTAAAGAACTCTAATGAAATCAGCTTTTAAAGCGATATCACACAAGCGAAATAATACCGCCATACTGCTGATAATTAGTATATTAGATTAAATAAACTAACTCTCTCATGAAAATTACAACAAGTGTTTTTTGCCTATGTACTTTTATAAGTACATATTCTGCGATAGCGCAGGTCTCTGAACCGGTATTTTCTGCCATAATTGGCCTTGGCGCCGGGACAATGATTAATAATACCTACTTAGATCCCAAGATCAGTAAATTAAATAACGTAGTCATTATAGAACGATCTGATAAGATGCGATATAATGCAACCCTTGGCTTTTCATGGACTCCATATAAATACTGGGTAGATAAGATGGATGCAGCTGGAGAAGTAGTTTCGCATGATTTGGTTACTAAAGGGCCAACTTTTGCGGTATTTGTCAATCCGGTAAGTTTGTCAACAATTAGTGAAACTAATAAACCTTTTGATTGGGGAGTGGGAGCAGGTTGGCGGTTCAGAGCCGTCTCATTGCTTGCTACAATTGAATTTCTAAATGTAAGGCAACCTCGGGATTACTTCCTCGCCCAGTTTGAGGGTAAAAACCTACCGCTCATAGTGAATGGAAATATTCAATCGGAAATATCCACGTCCGATGATACCTTATTTAAAAATCGTGGCGTAGCAGCAATAGGACTTAAATTGGTCATTCCTATTGATTTACTAAATTTCGGCAAGAACAGTGGAACAAACGGCAATACAACATCTGGTAAATGACAATAACCAGATGTTGATAGTATTTGATTATTTCCGGTTCATATTACCATCACCGGATTTAATCCATTGAATAGCAACATTAAACGGATCCGGCGATTTCGAGAATGAGGTGTTATGCCCTAATTCTGGAAATAACCGGTATTCATAAGGCTTACCTTTCGCTTTAAGCGCGTCGAGGTGTTCAATGGACAAATTAACCGGAATTTGCACATCTTTGCCTCCAAAAAGCCAAAGCCCCCGAATCGGGAGTGCAGCGAGTGCATCGCGTGGATCTGTGGCAGCAAACTGATAGCGATCTGCATCACTGCGTATATGTTCGCGTACCTCAGCTTCTGTGTGCGTTTCCCAAAAGCCAGGTTTTCCTTCTGTATAAAATTGAAATCGCAGCTGTTCGAGCGTTGTGACAACTGGTCCGCTAAATAATATCATAAAATTCACATTACGATTTTCTTTCGCAGCCAAAGGGATGATCCAGCCGGCCTGGCTAAACCCTATGAAGCCCAACGGCCCATGATTTGCAGGTAAATGCGCAATCAAAGCGTTAGTGGCGGCACTTGCATCTAGTGCCAATAAATTGAGATTTGAAACATCAATGTTATTAGTTCCGGCTTCCGGTCCAACGTATACTCCCCCCGATTTTCCCACTCCGCGTTTGTCATATGTTAATACCGCGATACCATTTTCTGCCAGAAGAGACGCCATTTTCAGCATCCTTGTTTCCTGACCAGAGCCATGGATAAGAATTACCGCCCCATATGGATGTTTAGGTTTAAATATAGTACCAGCCAGAGTGATACCGGCACTATTGAACTCAACATCATCGGTAATGAAGTCCGTCCGGTGACCGGGGTCAGGTATCGTTTGTCCAAATGAACTAAAACTAAGGCAGCAGAGAAGAAGAAGTAAATACGATTTCATTGTTTTAAGTTTAAAGGGGTCTAATACCCCCGGTTATTAGATTATAACATAAAACAATAATAGGCAGCCCGGAATCCTGAATTTAATAAATGTGATAGAACAGTGGGAAAATGTGACGAAAGGCAGTTCTACGGTAGAATAAAATACTTGATGAATGACAGTAGCATTATTTCAATTTGACGACTACTTTTCCTTTTGCTCGCCCGCTCTCCACATATTCCAGAGCCTCAGCAGTCTGCTCAAACGGAAACGCCTTATCTACCACAGGTCGAATCGCACCCTCTTCGATAAGTTTGGAAATTTGCTGTAATTGCTGCCCATCGGCTCTCATGAAAAGGAATGAATAGTCAACACCCAGTTTCCTGGCTTTTCTTCGGATGCCGGAGCTTATCAGTGACAATACAATCTTTACGAACCAAGGGGCGCCGATTGATTTGGCAAAATCTGGCGTAGGCGGCCCGGAGATTGAAATCGCCTTTCCTCCCGGTTTTAAAATCCTTAATGATTTGTCTAAAGTCTTTGCATCCTGGCTATTTAGCACAACATCATAATCTTTCAGTACAAGTTCAAAATCTTCCTTTTTGTAATCAATCAGCACATCAGCTCCAAGGTCTTTTAACATTGGAAAGCTCTTTTCACTTGCAGTTGTGGCAACGGTTGCACCTAAATATTTCGCCAGTTGTATTGCAATAGTTCCTACTCCACCGGAACCGGCCTGAATAAACACTTTCTGCCCTTTTTTGAGACGCGCGTTTTCTACCAGGGCTTGCCATGCAGTAAGGGCAACCAACGGAATAGACGCAGCTTCTTCCATAGAAAGACTCTTTGGCTTTAAGGCTACATCTTTTTCACTAATTGCAATGAACTCTGCAAATGTACCGATATGAAAATCTGAAGGGCGCGCATAAACCTCATCCCCCTGCTTAAACTGTTTTACATTTTTTCCAACCTGGGTAATTACGCCTGCGACATCATGTCCTAAAATAAGTGGCAATTTGTAGGGTAGGATCAATTTGAATTCACCAGACTTGATTTTAGAATCCAGCAGATTGAGGCCGGCAGCATAAACTTCCACCATCACTTCATTTTCCTCTAAGACTGGAAGCGGCATCTCGGCTAACTTAAGCGCCTCCTTTTTACCATATTTTTCTACTATAAATGCTTTCATATCTTTATCTGTTACCGGAGGCTGTTGTATATTTTTTTAGGGTTTACCAGGTTAAATGCCATCTTGGGGGAAAATCTGCTTATTAAATATAATAATTTTGTATCTCCGACACGAATGGTGAACTGATCTCTTTTAATCCCTGAGATAAGCGCTTTTACCAAATCATATGTAGTCATCTTCTTATCTTTTCTTTTGGCGGTCATCTCTGTTGATACTAGCGGTGGCAGCAACTCAAATATTTTCAGATCACTCCCGAGTATTTCCAGATCTTTTCTCAACAACTTTGTATAAAAGCCCAAAGCAACTTTAGTTGCAGAATAAGTTGGCTCTTCTAACCCGGGAACGAGACTAAGTAGCGAAGTAGTAATGATAATTGCACTGTCAGCTCTAGATTTCAACATGTGCATAAACAAGTTATTCAAT
The DNA here is from genome assembly GCF_900103515.1 of Pedobacter antarcticus. Classification (NCBI taxonomy): domain Bacteria; kingdom Pseudomonadati; phylum Bacteroidota; class Sphingobacteriia; order Sphingobacteriales; family Sphingobacteriaceae; genus Pedobacter; species Pedobacter antarcticus. The sequence continues at coordinate 197,264 of NZ_FNGZ01000005.1, read as the reverse complement.
CTTATGACTCCGAAATAGTTTACGTTCATCTCGTACTCTGCATTCTTCAGGATCTGTTCATTTCCTGTGCCCAGATTAAGCGCCGGACTTCCAACGCCTGCATTATGATACAAGATATCTATACCGCCCAATGTACTAATCTGCCTAAAGAGGGAAAGCGCATCGTCTTCCTTTTCAACATCACTCCTGATAACGGTTACCGCAGGTATGTCTTGTTTCACCGCATCTAGCTTGTTTTGATTTCTACCGGTAATGATCACTTTAGCGCCGATTTCCAAAAATTGCTTTGCTGCTTCCAGCCCTATTCCTGATGCTCCACCCGTTATCAGGATTGTTTTACCTTTTACATTCATTGTTCTTTGAAATTATACAGATTTATCAATTATTAACCTGCTCGGTGATGGCATCAACCAAAGCGTGTATTTTTTTTGCATCCCCGACAGGAATTTCAAACTGGTTTTTCTCCAAAGCAGCAAACAGTTCATCGGCTACCTCTGATGGCGCAATACCGTTTACCCCGCCAATCTCTGCTGAAAACTCGGTATTTACCAAAGGCGGATATATTTCATAAACATTCAACTTTTCGTTAGTGGCAAATGTATCTCTCAGACCTTGCGTGTAACTGTGGAGTGCAGCCTTGCTAGCGGAATAAGTAGGCAAATATTTGTTGGACCTAAATACAGCTATTGAAGAAACGTTTACGATTGCCGCCTCTTCCTGTTTCAAAAGTAATGGTAAAGTCAGTGCGGTAAAATCAATCACACTGATATAATTAGTATTGATTTCCTGATAAGCTTTTTCTGCAGCATTATTTTTAATATCGCTTAAATCATTCATAAATGCCGCTCCAGCATTATTAATGATAATATTCACATTTGGATAATTCGCTTTGAGCTCTCCTGCAATGCGAGTTCTATCAGCAGCTATCGATAAATCTCCCTGAATGGCAACTGCATTATCAAGCTCTTTCAATGCGCTTTGAAGACGTTCTTCACTGCGGCCGTTGATGATAATCTTGTTTCCTGCCTCACTTAATTTTTTGGCGATCGCTAGACCTATTCCGGCACTTCCACCACTTATGAATATTGTATTTCCTGTCGTTTTCATTATTCTATATTTAATTTTAAAACCTATTTGCTGGTATCCAGTGTAGGATAATCTGTATATCCTTTTTCACCAGGCGTGTAAAAAGTAGTTTGATCTGGTTGATTAAGAATTGCCTGCGTTCTGAAACGCGCTACTAGATCGGGATTAGCAATAAATGGAACACCAAAGGACACCAGATTAGCATCTCCATCATTTAATACTTGATTAGCGGTTTCCCGGGTAAAAGCCCTGTTAATAATAATGGTGCCTTTGTAAATCTTCCGGAAATGTTTGGCTACTTCCTGGATCGCATCAGGAATTGCAGAAACATCGGTAAACGGCTCAATCAGATGGATGTAAGCAAGGCCATAATCATTCAGCTTGTTTACAACATAATTATATAAAGACTTGGTTTCATCATCTACAAGAATGCCCATTATCCCATTTAAAGAGGGATTTAAACGAACAGCAACTTTTTTAATATCAACTACCTGCTCCAATTCATCTAAAATGTCGAATAAAATTCTTGCACGGTTTTCTACAGAGCCACCATATTCGTCTGTCCGGTGATTGCTGTTTTTGCTAAAGAACTGTTGCAGCAGATAGCCATTTGCCCCATGTAGTTCCACACCATCAAAACCAGCTTCGAATGCATTGATGGCGGCTTGCTTGAAATCATTAACTGTTCTTTTAATATCTTCGGTATTCATTGGTTCTGGTGCTTGAGACGGCTGAAATCCCTTTGCTGTAAATATTTGCTGCTCAGGATTTACAGCCGAGGGGGCCAATGGCTTTCTACCAGCATGCAGATCCGGATGAGAATATGCTCCGGTATGCCAAAGCTGCGCAAATATTTTTCCGCCTTCGCCATGTACTGCATCAGTAGTTAATTTCCAGCCCTGTATCTGTTCTTTGCTATAAATACCAGGTACGTTCACTACGCCAACCGCATCTTCACTGATAAATGTTCCTTCGGTAATGATCAGTCCAGCAGTGGCACGTTGTTTATAATATAGCGCAGTAAGGGTCGTAGCGACATTCCCAGGGTTTGCAGAGCGGCTTCTGGTCATTGGTGCCATCACTATTCGGTTGTTTAAGGCCAGTCCATTTAGGCTATAAGGTTCAAAAATTAATCCTGTTTCCATTGTATCTATAATTTAATTACGTAAATTCGCTTGCGTTTTGCAAGTGCAAATATAGAAACAACTTTTAATTTGCAAGTGATTTTATAAATATTTTATGATGGAAATAAAAAAGAGGTCTGATTGCCCTATTAGCAGCTCCTTGGATATATGGGGAGACAAATGGTCATTACTTATTGTCAGGGATCTTATGTTCAAGAAACAATGCACGTATGGAGACTTCCTGAAATCGGATGAAAAAATAGCAACTAATATCCTCGCTTCCCGGTTACAAATGCTGGAAACAAATGGGGTAATTATCAAACTAGACCATCCGGAAAGCAAAGCCAAAGTTTTATATAAACTAACCCAAAAAGGGGTTGATTTGCTTCCCTTAATGATCGAAATAAACTTATGGGCTGATAAATATTTCACATTGCCAATAGAAATAAAATCAATGTTGAAAGAAGTAAAAAAAGATAAAGATGCTTTTATAAAGCACAAAAAGATTGAGCTGTTATAAGATTCGAGTTCTTTAAATGGATCACCTTCACCAGATTATAATTGGTTTTTGCGACCATCAGTCTATATTATTATGGCCTGATGACGAAACATAATAAATGTCATTTTGTAGTACATTCACGACCTGATTCTTATAGAGGCTCTTTATATAGATATAAAGAATAAAACTAGAGAATTCCTTTAACTGATTAGTTATTATACCATAAATGTATATGAAAGAATTATTAAAAGACAAAAAATTGACGCTAAACTATGTCCCTGATCACGGGGCATGAACCTATAATATTATTATCCCAGATTCTAAGGATATTAAAGGCAAATGGGGATATATTAAGGTATCCGGCACAATCGACGGTTACGAATTTAAGAATATGAATTTAGCACCACGCAAGGGGCTGGATATGTATATGTCAGTCAATGCTGGTATCAGGAAAGCAATCAATAAAAAAGGTGGTGATTCAGTTATTGTTAACATGTACAAGGATTCTGATAATAAGCTTACGGATGAAGATGATATCTTGGCGTGTTTTAGGGATGCTGATATCCTTACAGAATTCAGAGCCCTAAATGAAGAGGAAAGAACTATCATCATCAAAGATATCCTCTCACAAGCTGACGAGAACAGTCAGGAAAAAAAGATACTCTTAGAGATAAAAAACTTAGCAGCAAAACCGGGCGGTAGACATTAATTTGAGATAAATATGCTAAAAAAAATGACCTTCGACTTTCTTAAAGGACTGAAGAAAAATAATAGCAAAGAATGGTTCGATAAAAACCGCGATGATTACAGAGAAGTCTATGAAAATTTCGAGGGGTTCACACAAGATCTTATTGATTCTATCAGCAAGTTTGACCCCTCAATCGCATCTTCTCATTTGCTAGCCAAAGACTGTATCCCACGTTTAAATAGAGACCTCAGGTTTTCTAAAGATAAATCCCCTTATAAAACCTATCTATATGCTGTCATCAGCAGTGGAGGTCGAAAAAGTGGAAATGCAGTATATTACGTTATGTTGGATCCAGATAAATGCTGCTTTGGTGCAGGCAGTTTCCAGCCAGATCCAGATAAACTTAAAAAATTGCGTCAGGAAATAGATTACAATTTTGAGGAATGGATAAAAATAGCAGAGAATTCTACACTTAAGACAGCTTTCCCTGACGGCATCATTGCGCAAGAAAGTTTACAAAAAGTCCCAAACGGTTTTGATGCTTCTAGCCCGGCAGCTGCGTTTCTTAAGATGAAGAGCTTCTTTGTAAGACAATATTATGCCGATTCCTTCTTCCTTAAGGAAGACAATTTTGATGGTATAATCAAGCGGCTTAAAACCTGCGTTGAGCTCAACAAATTTGTGAACAGGGTCTAGTGAGTGGTATTGGCATAGCAAGCCCATTTGAAATTAAAAAACCGGAATTGATTTCTCAATTCCGGTTGTACCCGAGAGCAGATTCGAACTGCCACGCCGTTGCCAGCACCAGCCCCTCAAGCTGGCGCGTCTACCAATTTCGCCACCCGGGTTTGTACTGTGCTGCAAAGATATATTTATTACCAATAGTTTAAAGAGATATTTTAAAAAACTAGACAATAATCTGCAGCCCGTCGTAAGCAAGCTGAACACCAGCGGGTAATTCAGATGAAATATCTGCATGTTTACCCAAATTATGACTTACGTGGGTTAGATAAGTAGTCTCCGCTCCTATTTCGGCAGCAAAATCCAGGGCTTCATCTAACGTAAAATGAGAAATATGAGGCTCCTTTTGGAGGGCGTTGATTACCAATACTTTTGTTCCTTTTACCTTTTCCCTGGTCTCGGCTGAGATAGTTTTGGCATCCGTGATATAACTAAAATCTCCAATACGGTAGCCCAGAATCGGCAGTTTATAATGCATCACAGGCAGTGGAATGATTTCCGTTTGTCCGATCAAAAAAGATTCGTCAATTACAGTATGCATATCTATCTGCGGCAGTCCCGGATAGAAATGTTCAGTAAAAATATAAGAGAATTCTCTTTTTAGAGCATCCTGAACACGTGGAGTTGCATAGATATCTATGTTCTTTTGCAGTAGATAATTAAATGGGCGGATATCATCCAGGCCGGCAATATGATCTTTATGTTCATGCGTATAAATGATAGCATCCAGATCTTTCACACCCGCACGAAGCATCTGATACCTGAAATCCGGGCCACTATCAATTACGATGGTCCTGTCTGCCGTTTCTACGAGAACAGAAACACGCAGGCGTTTATCTCTGTCGTCCTCAGAGCGGCATACTTCACAATTGCAGCAAATCACAGGAATACCTTGTGAAGTGCCCGTACCCAGAAATGTTATCTTCAATGGCAAAATTTAAATTATATTATCTCAAATCCACTACTTCTACACCAGGATATTTTTTAGCATCAAAACTATAGGTGCTCTCCGGAACTTTTACGTTCGGTGCGAAAGATTTGACTGTATATGTGTATTTATTCCCATTTTTATCAAAGATCAGCACACTGGCAATCTGCTTTGCCACTTTATCAATCCCCAGTGTAATCTTAGCATAAGATTTCTTGGAATCGGTAGGTGTTAAATCAACAAACTGCTGTACTTTGCCGCCCACTTTACGTTCGCCGGTATAAGCATATTTAAATCCCTTTTCATACAAGGTAAAGATTTTGGCGGGGTTAATATCTCCGTCTTCATTGTTTACATTTGCAACCTGTACCTCCTTATCTTTCTTCAGGTAGGTCCAAAGCGTTTTACCATCACTAATCATATCCTGATCGGTCATGACTACCCGGTACCTGTTAGCCTTCGCCTGAACGGTGAGAGTCCCCTGCTGGGTTTCTTTAGCCTTGTTTTGCGGGCTTTCCAGTGTGAAGATAAAATCTGCCTTTACAGCATCGTAAGACTTATATTTTTTGCTGACTCCAGCAAGTATTGTTGTAGCCTGTGCCTGTTGCTGGGCAAAGCCGGTATATCCAGTTCCTGTAAGTAGAAGGAACGCCAAAAAAAGTTGTTTCATCGGTGTGTGTGTTATTTATGGTTTCTTCAGATTGTCCAAGAACTGTTCCAAAGCATATTCATCAGGCAATAAAACCTCTCTGGCTTTACTCCCCTCAAAAGGCCCGACCACACCCGTAGCTTCCAGCTGATCAATAATTCTACCTGCCCGGTTATATCCAAGTTTAAGCTTACGCTGAATCAGTGAAGTTGAACCCTGCTGGTGCATAACAATCAGTCTTGCTGCTTCTTCGAACATAGAATCCCGGTCATCCAGATTAAAATCTGCCTTGGCCGATTCCGCAGCCTCATCCAGATATTCAGGCAACTGATATGCCTCAGGATAACCACGCTGATTACCAATGAATTCAGAAATACGATCAACTTCAGGTGTATCTACAAAAGCACACTGTAAACGAATCAGGTCATTTCCTGTAGATAAAAGCATATCTCCCCGCCCGATCAGCTGATCGGCACCACCACTATCCAGAATAGTTCTCGAGTCAATTTTTGATAATACCCTGAACGCAAGCCTTGCCGGGAAGTTCGCTTTAATCGTACCCGTAATAATATTTACCGATGGACGCTGCGTAGCCAGTACCAGGTGAATACCTACCGCACGCGCCAGCTGTGCAAGACGCGCAATCGGGGTTTCAACCTCTTTACCAGCGGTCATCATCAAATCTGCAAACTCATCCACAATCAGTACAATATATGGAAGAAAACGATGCGAATTCTCAGGATTAAGCTTCCTTTTGATAAACTTATCATTGTATTCTTTCAAATTTCTGACCTGTGCGTCCTTTAACAAATCATAACGCTGATCCATTTCGATACATAGTGAATTCAGTGTATGAATTACCTTTTTTGTATCCGTAATAATTGCGTCTGCTTCACCAGGAAGCTTAGCCAGGAAATGCCGTTCAATTTTATTGAATAAAGTCAGCTCAACCTTTTTAGGATCGACCAATACGAACTTCAATTGAGATGGATGCTTTTTATAGAGCAGCGATACCAGAAGAGCATTAATACCAACAGATTTACCTTGCCCTGTCGCACCTGCAACAAGTAAATGGGGCATTTTCGCCAGATCAGCAATATAAACTTCGTTGGAAATCGTCTTACCCAAAGCAATAGGAAGCTCCATATCCGTTTTCTGGAACTTTTCAGTAGCCAGTATACTCCGCATAGAAACCATCTCCGGATGCATATTAGGTACCTCAATACCAATAGTTCCTTTACCGGGCATTGGCGCAATAATACGGATTCCCAGAGCAGCAAGACTTAAAGCGATGTCGTCTTCCAGATTCTTGATTTTGGAAATCCGGATACCTGGGGCAGGTATAATTTCATAAAGCGTAACCGTCGGACCGATGGTTGCTTTAATCTTATCAATTTCGATATTATAGTGATTCAGCGTTTCTACAATCTTATTCTTGTTGGCTTCGAGCTCATCAGCATTTACTGAAATTTTATTCGAACCATAATCTTCCAATAGATCCAGATGTGGATATTGATAGCTGGACAGATCCAATTTAGGATCATAATTTCCAAACTGCTCAACAAGCTGTTCAGATTTCTTTTCTTCCTCAGATTTTGCTACAGTCAGAACTGGCTCCGCCTTAACTGATATTGGTTCAGATTGAGGAACGATCACTTCTTCCAATGCAATAGAGGCAACCCGAACCGGGGCTGGCGGCGCAACTGCAGGACTGAGAATAATAGCTTCATTCATCACATTAACTGCAGGCCTTGAAGGCGTTACAACCTCCTCTTCTATCGGCTCCTGCACTTCAAATCTGCTGGACGGAACAATAGCACCCTGACTTTGCTTACGCTGACCTCCCAAACGTTCATTGAGTGTAAACTCAACCTCTCCCGATTTTTTATCGTTTTCCTGTACTGGTCTCGCGGCAGATTTTTCCGTTAGAGCGCTACTTTCTGCGGTTTTTGGTGTAAAGGCATTTCCGTTACTATATTCTGGCTCCAGGTCTGTATCCTCTTCGACAAGCACCTTTTTACGTTCAGGAAGTTTAAAATCAATATTGTAAGCGATTACTAAAATCGTCAGTGCTAAAAATGCAAGTAATACTCCTACACCAGTTACACCGATCTGGGCGACCAGTACTTTATTGGACCAGTAGCCAATTTCACCTTCGAGATAATGCGGCGCATCCAGAAAAAAGGAATGAAAAAACCCAAAGGTCAGACTCAGAAAAAGTAAAAAGAACAAACTGTAGCCCAGCGTTTTTTCCATAGAAAATATCTTCACTTTAAACAGCAGACGATAGCCGATTACAAAGAAGACAAATACGAAAAGAAAAGAGGCGACACCAAACCACTCATAAATAAACTGGTGGGAAAGTAAAGCACCGAATTTGCCCAGCCAGTTCTGGACCATTATTGGAATATTATTTTGCTGCAGTTCTTCAACCGTTTTGAAAAGGTTGCTCCAGCCACCGTTGGCGTCTATAACATAGCTGTAATCCTCCTGCCATGTAAACACGTAGGAAGTAAATGCAACCAGAAAATATATAGAAAGAATCAAAAAGAAAAGCCCGGCTATTTTCAGTATTCTTTCATCCTGAAAATTCAGTGAGGGCATCCGCTCAAATGTCGACCGGGTATCCCTGGAACTGGCCCTGGCACCCTGTTTGTCCCTGCTATCGTTTTTGAATGAATTAGATTTAAATTGGTTTCCCCTTACCGACATGTTGCGTTTACTGAATTTAATAAGCAGCAAATATAAAATATTTATATCTGACCACCCTATGATATTATAGTCTACCGATCCCAGATCCGCATTCTGATCCGTTTAACATAATGGCGTACATCTAGTACAACAACAGCCATCATATAAAAGATAATAGGAAAGCCTACAGCCAGAAAAGAAGAATAAATGAAGAAAAGCCTGATCTTGCTGATGGACATATTCAGCTTATCTGCCAGATAAGTGCAGACACCAAAACTTTGTTTTTCAAAATAAGTAACGATACTCTGGAACATAATGCTGATTAAAATGTAAATCCGTATCTATTTCCCAACCGGGAGACTAAATTTAACGAATAATTACGGAATGCAAAAATCATTCCCCATTAAAAAACGAAATACAAGCTTACATATTTTACAGCAGTCCGGCTTCTGTTAGAATTGATTCCATTTCCTGCTGTAACTTTAGAGCTTCGGCCCGTGCTTTCTCTGCAAAATCCTTTCCTTTACCAGCGTAGATTATTCCTCGAGAAGAGTTCACAAGGAGTCCACAATGGTCATTCAAGCCAAATTCACACACATCTTTAAGACTTCCACCTTGCGCACCGACTCCAGGAACCAAAAGAAAATGATCAGGAGCAAGCCTTCTGATATTGGCAAATTCCGAGCCCCTGGTTGCACCAACAACATACATCAGCTGTTCGCTATCAGCCCAACCAGATGAAATACGGATTACTTCTTCATACAATTTACCATTTTCAGATTCGGTCAGCTGAAAATCACTGTGTCCAGCATTAGAGGTCAGGGCAAGCAGAATTACCCATTTATCTGCATAATTCAGAAAAGGACTGACAGAATCTTTGCCCATATAAGGTGCAACTGTTACCGCATCGAAACCTAATCCGCTTTGCTCCTCCTTAAAAAATGCATCAGCGTACATAGCAGAAGTATTGCCGATATCTCCTCTTTTCGCATCTGCGATCGTAAAAATATTTTTAGGAATATAAGCCCAGGTTTGCTCAAGACTTTTCCAGCCTTTTAAACCTCTTGATTCATAAAAAGCAGTATTTGGTTTATAGGCAACACAAAGATCCTGTGTTGCATCAATAAGTTGTTTGTTAAATTCAAATACCGGATCTTCCAGATCCAGCAAGTGTTCAGGGAGGTTTTCCAGTACCGGATCCAGACCTACACACAAAAATGATTTTTTAACTCTGATTTGTTCAAATAACTGCTTCTTATTCATTTGGGCTTAGATTATGCGCAAATATGCCATTTTTTTTCAAAGGATACCAACCCCCGAATGTTCATTAGCAGGTAAATTATTACCATTAATTTTAAAAAATACTTGGAGATTAGGTTTCAAATACATACAATTGCAACATAATTCTCAAGTTCTATCTGATCATTCCAGAAAATCTCATTAAAATTTGTTGTCAATCCAAATCGTTATTGCATTTTTTTGCTGTGATCTACAGATAAATACGTTTATAAAATTTTCTCCACACCCACATAATGTTTAGTAAAACAGAATTAAATGAAAAACTCACTGCAGAACTGCGGGAGTTAGCAAAATCACAGGGTATTCTAAATGCTGATGAACTGCGCAAACCAGAATTGATAGAAGTTATTCATCAATTGAGCGAACAGACCAATCAGTCCGGGCAACCAGCTGAAATTGCTGCTGAAGCCGGAGTAACTGCACCCGCAGAAGAAAAACAGCCGAAGGAAAAACCAGCAAAAAATAAAATAGTTAAAGCTGCTCCGGCAGAAAAAACTGTCAGAAAAAGAACAAGGATACCAAAAGAAGAGGCTGAAGCGCCACAACCGTCTAACGGTACTTTTAACAGGGCTGCGTTATTTGATGCACCTGCGGTAGAAGAACAAGTTGTAAATGTCCAGGAAACTATACCTGCACCAGTGCAGCCGGTAGCAGAAGAGACGAACACTCCAGTACAACAGGCTCCTGTACAAAGAAAACAAGAGACGCAGCCTTCAACTCAAAATAACGGTAATCAGGCGGACAATAAAAAAGTTAAAACTCCAAGAGAAGATAACAACCGTCAGAAAAACAACAATAATCAAAAACAAAACGAGAACAGCTACTCGAATCTGGATTTCGATAATACAATTACGAATGAAGGTGTATTGGAAATTATGCCGGACGGTTATGGTTTCCTAAGATCAGCAGATTACAATTACCTGTCCTCGCCCGATGATATTTACGTTTCCCAGTCACAGATTAAATTATTCGGCCTGAAGACCGGTGACACTGTAAAAGGAAGCATCAGACCACCAAAAGAAGGAGAGAAGTATTTTCCGCTGGTTCGTGTGGAAACCATTAATGGAAGACTTCCGGCCGATGTCAGAGATCGCGTTCCATTCGACTACCTGACCCCTTTATTCCCGACAGAAAGATTAAATCTGTTTACAGAAACCAATAATTATTCAACCCGTATTATTGACCTTTTTACCCCAATTGGTAAAGGACAGCGTGGTTTGATCGTAGCACAACCTAAAACAGGTAAAACTAATTTACTGAAAGAAGTTGCGAATGCGATTGCTAAAAATCACCCCGAAGTATATCTGATTATCCTGTTGATCGACGAGCGTCCGGAAGAGGTGACAGATATGGCGAGAAGTGTAAGAGCAGAAGTAATTGCCTCCACATTTGATGAGCCTGCAGAACGTCATGTAAAGATTGCCAATATTGTATTAGAGAAAGCGAAAAGACTGGTAGAATGCGGTCACGATGTAGTGATCCTGCTGGATTCTATTACACGTCTTGCGCGTGCTTACAACACAACAGCACCAGCTTCCGGTAAAATACTTTCCGGTGGTGTAGACGCAAATGCTTTACATAAACCTAAACGTTTCTTCGGTGCGGCCCGTAATATTGAAAAAGGTGGTTCATTAACTATTTTGGCTACTGCCCTTACTGATACAGGCTCTAAAATGGACGAAGTTATCTTTGAAGAATTTAAAGGTACCGGTAATATGGAACTGCAACTGGATCGTAAACTGTCCAACAAACGTATCTTCCCTGCTATCGATATCACTGCATCAAGCACAAGAAGAGACGATCTGTTACATGACAGAGACACCTTACAACGCGTATGGATCTTACGTAATCACCTTGCAGATATGAATGCACAGGAAGCCATGGAGTTTGTACAGGCTCAGATCAGAAACACTAAAACTAATGAAGAGTTCTTAATCTCCATGAACAGCTAGAAACTGATGATAAAAAAACATATTCCAAATGCGTTGACCTGTGCCAATCTCCTCTCCGGATGTATTGGTGTGGTTTACGCATTTCAGGGAGATCTCAAAGCCTGCGCATGGGCGGTTTTAATATCCGGTATTTTTGATTTTTTCGATGGAATGGCCGCGCGTGCACTCCATGTTAAATCTGATATCGGTAAAGAACTCGACTCACTGGCAGATATGGTCAGCTTTGGCTTTCTTCCGGGTGTGGTGCTCTTCCAGTTACTGGGTATTGCAGCTCCGGATGTTAAATATCTGCCTTACCTGGGTTTTATGGTCACTATATTTTCGGCATTGAGATTAGCTAAGTTTAATATCGATACCCGCCAGACGGAAGATTTCATCGGGCTAAATACACCAATGAATACACTTTTCATCGTGTCACTACCTTTCATTGCTGATCAGTTTCCAAACTTGGTTTACTCCGTACCTTTGTTAATCATCTTAACTATTGTAATGAGTTTACTACTGGTGAGCGAGATCCGTATTTTCTCGCTTAAGTTCAGTTCACTGGCATGGGGACCAAATAAAATAAAATTTATCTTTCTGCTCATTTCAGCAGTATTGCTTGCATTTTTACAATTCGCAGCTATTCCACTGATCCTGGTTTTATACATCGGCTTATCGCCTTTACATTTCAAACAGATCAGTGTAATCACCAAATAACTAAAGAAATATATTTAAAAAGCCGCTGCATATGATATGCAGCGGCTTTTTTTATGTAATAATATCCGTTTACCCACGTGCTTCAAGATCAGCCCTGGCTTCGTCCAGCTGACGATATAAAACCTGAATAAAAGCAAGCAACTCTTTCATCGCTTCAGGGATCTGACCTGTATTACTCCCGTTCCTTAGATTATTCTCCATTTCCTGCAGATGTTCACGCGCATCTTCCCTACCCACATAAGAAAAAGTAGGTTTAATTTTATGGGCAAATCCCGCTGCCTTTTCCCAATCTGAAGCATTCACTGCCTGCTCAAGATCTGCGACATATAATGGCGTCTGCAGTTTAAACATATCGATCATCTCAATCATAAATTCGGCGCTGTCACCCGACATATCTTTCAGGTACGACAAATCTAAGGGAACTGTATTTTTCTGTTGATCTATCATTATAAGACAATTATAATAAAATTAAATAATTTTAGATACATCTGAATTATCCTGTAACAAGGATAATAGAGTTGAAATGTCCTTTCCGGCGACCGGATGGATCAGATCCCCTGCAATTTCAGCCAGCGGCTCCATCACGAATTTCCTCTCCAGCATGAGCGGATGCGGGACCTGCAGCCTGGCCCCGTCACTGATCACATCATTACCGTAAAGAATAATGTCTATATCAATTATCCTTGCACCCCATTTTTCTGCTCTCACCCGCCCCAGAATTTCTTCAATACCCAGCACAGTATCCAAAACTTCATGCGCAGTAAGACCTGTCTTCACGGCTATTGCCCGGTTTAAAAAATCCGGCTGTTCCTGAAGTCCCCAGGCGGCAGTTTCATACCAGGCCGAACTGGCAATTACCGGCCCTAATTTTGCTGTAATCAATTCGGTCGCCTGTTCCAGTTTAGCTTGTCTGTCCCCCAGATTGCTACCCAGTAACAAATAAACTATTTTGTGCTCTAACTGCATACGTAAGCCTGATCATTTAATATATTTACAAATTAAATATTAAACATTCACATGAGAGAATTTTTCAAATATGTTTTTGCTACAGTTGTCGGAATTATCATTTCAACATTCCTGATTTTCCTGTTTTTTATCGTTATTGTTTTCTCAGTGATCTCCTCACTTGACACGACGTCCAGTACAACAGTTGCTGCAAACAGTGTCTTGTATTTAAATCTGGACCAGACCATCAAAGAAAGAACACCAAACAAAACATTTGATAACTTACCCGTTATAGGTTCCGGTTCGGGTAAAAGTATAGGATTTAATGACCTGATCATGGCTCTTAAAAAAGCGAAGACAGATGATAACATCAAATGTATTTTTCTCAATGTCAGCTCTCCCAATGCAGGAAAAGCAACATTGAAAGAAGTGAGGGATGCGATCATTGATTTCAGGAAAAGTAAAAAACAAGTTATAGCCTATAGTGAAGTTTATACACAAGATGCCTATTACCTAGCTTCTGCAGCAGACAAAGTCTATTTGAACCCACAGGGAGTCTTAGAATTTAAAGGCTTTAGCTCTCAGTTGACCTTTTTTAAAGGTGCAATGGAGAAGATTGGTGTCGAAGCGCAGATCATCCGCGTAGGAAATTACAAAAGTGCAGTTGAGCCATTTATAAATGATAAAATGAGTGATTATAACCGTACCCAGGTTAGCGCCTATCTGGGAGGCTTATATGATACATTTCTGAATGGAATCGCAGAAACCCGTAAAATACCAGCAGATAGTCTTTACGTTATCGCAGATACTTACAGGATCAAACAACCGCAGGATGCCTTAAATGCCAAAATGATAGACGGCTTAAAATATAAAGACGAAGTTCTTGCTGAATTAAAGAAATTGAGTGGTCTGAGCCCGCGTCAGAAGATCGTCAGCCTAACTATCAATGAATATGCGGCAAACCTGGAGCCGGAGAACAGTAGCAGTAGAGACAGAGTTGCTGTGATCTATGCAAATGGAGATATCACCAGCGGAGAAGGCAACGATGATTCGATTGGATCAGAACGGATCTCCCGTGCCATTCGTAAAGCCAGAGAAGATGATAAAGTAAAAGCTATCGTACTGCGTGTCAACTCCGGCGGAGGTAGCGCACTGGCGTCAGACGTAATTTGGAGAGAAATTGTACTTAGTAAAAAAGTTAAACCAGTCATTGCTTCTTTCGGTGACGTGGCAGCCTCAGGTGGATATTATATTGCCTGTGCAGCCGATTCAATTTTTGTGCAGCCTAATACTATAACCGGCTCAATAGGCGTATTTGGTATCATTCCTAACTTTCAAAACCTGTTAAACAATAAGCTTGGTATTACATTCGACGGGGTTAAAACGGGCCAGTATGCAGATATCATGAGCGTGAACAGACCGTTAACTGCAGGAGAAAGATTAATTATCCAGAACGACGTAAATCATGTATACGCTACTTTTACGAGCCGTGTGGCAGAAGGCCGGAAGAAATCCCAGTCGTACATTGATTCCATCGGTGGCGGCCATGTATGGGTAGGTACAGACGCTGTAAAAATAGGACTGGCAGACCGTTTAGGAAATTTCCAGGATGCCATTACTGCTGCAGCTAAAAAAGCAAAGCTTAAAGAATATAAGCTGGTAGAATATCCACAGAAAACAGACCCTATTAAATCGTTTCTGGAAGACGGTACGGAGAACATTCGTATCTATTATGCCAAGAAAGAATTCGGTGATAATTTCCTGTTATTTCAGCAATTGAAAAAGGCGGTAGTCAACTCTGGAATACAAGCCAGAATGCCCTTCGAAATTAAAGTAAATTAAAATTAGAGTGAACATCACCCTGAATAGATCAGGGTGATGTTTTCCAACCAGGACGGGCTGGTAAATAAATCTGATTCACACTTTTACCAGCAGGGTATATCGTGATCGCCGTACATATTCCGTTAACTATATCAAAAGCGATTCCATCTCCCGGATGATCGTAGATCAGCAGTTCACCGTTACCTTTTTCCTTCTTAAACCGCTGAACAAGCTTCAGATCCGGATAAATTTCCACCAACTGATCCAGTTTCATACCCGTGTGCACACCGCCCTCAGTTTGATTGAACATGGAAGTAACTGAAACCTGCTTTACTTCCCTTACAGACATGGTACTGTCCCTATAGGAAGAAAACACTGTGACGGTATCAATATTACCAGTAGCCTTTGGATTATACCAGACCCCCATTGCACTGCCCATAGCGGCATCGCCATCGGCCGGTTTCCCCAATATTTCAAATATCTTTTGCATATCCTGCCCCAGATGAACCTTGCCGGCCTGTTTTCCGGGTATCAGTAACAGCGTATCAGCAACGTTATCCGGCGCTTTAATTGCGATATTTTGCAAATCAAGTGTATCTTTTTTTAGTCCCTGGTCTTTTTGCTTGTCGCCAGGGCCGCATGCGGAAAGAACTACCAGTGCTGTTCCGATCATGAATAGTAATTTCTTCATACCCTTGTTAAGCCAATAAAATGCCATAAATCAAATAAGCCGGATAAACGTATCTTTTTATTTAATTTAGCGGCAATGGAAAACAAGACCATCGCCCGTAGTTTAAGGCTCCTTTCCCAGTTGATGGAGCTGCATAACGAAAATAGTTTTAAGATTAAAACAATCGCCAATGCTGCCTTTAAGGTAGATAAATTACCTTATGCCATTAGCAGTAAAACGCAGGACGAAATTGCTCAGATTGATGGTCTGGGTAAAAGCACCGCCGCTAAAATCTGGGAATTATTACAAACAGGGATAATAACTGAAATGCAGGATATCCTGGCTGCCACACCAGAAGGCATTGTGGAAATGCTCAGTATCAAAGGTATCGGCCCTAAAAAGATCATGATTATCTGGAAGGATCTGGGGATAGAAAATATAGGTGAACTTTATTATGCCTGTAATGAAAACCGGTTAATCGAAGCCAAAGGGTTTGGACTGAAAACCCAGGATGAAATCCGGAAGGTTATTGAGTTCAAAATGGCTGCTGCCGGTAAATTCCTGTTTGCGCAGGCCGAGAACCTGGTTCATACACTGCAAGCTGAAATGATTATCTGGTTTCAGACCATCAGCAATACTGCAAAACTCGAAGTTGCCGGAGAATTCAGAAGATATTGCGAAATTATTGAAGAAATTGACTTCGTTGCCGGTATCGATAATCCCGAGGATCTGGAAAATCAGATTGGTACTTTTAGCGCACTGGAATTTGAATTAAAACCAGAAGGCTATTTTGAAGCGCAGAGCCCATTCGGACTAAAAATAAGACTACATTATACAACACCTGACCAGTACGCAATTACATTGTTCCGTCTGACAGGTAATGAAACACATGTGACAACTGTTTTGGAAAAAGCAGGTGAACGCCCCTTCCCTACTGAGCAAGCAATTTATGCTGCTGCGGGAATGGATTATATAGAACCCGAATTACGTGAAGGAGGAAAAGAGATCGCGCTTGCAGCGCAACATCAGCTGCCCGTTCTAATTACACATAACGATCTTAAAGGTAGCTTGCATAATCACTCCACCTGGAGCGACGGGGTACACACGCTTGAACAGATGGCTGTATTCTGCAAAGATCAGCTGGGTCTGGAATATTTCGGTATCTGCGATCACTCAAAGTCTGCCTTTTATGCAAACGGCTTAAATGAGCAGCGCGTATATGCACAGCATCAGGAAATTGAAGCATTAAATGTAAAACTTGCCCCTTTTAAAATTTTCAAAGGCATAGAAAGCGATATTCTGAATGATGGCTCACTGGACTATGCCGATGACATACTGAAACAGTTTGATTTTGTAGTTGCCTCTGTTCACAGTAACCTTAGAATGGATGAAGAAAAAGCTACTGCCCGTCTAATCAAAGCCATAGAGAATCCATATACAACCATTCTAGGGCATCCAACCGGCAGACTGTTGTTAAGTCGTAAAGGATATCCAATTAACTATACCCGTGTCATAGACGCCTGTGCCGCCAATGGGGTGGTTATTGAAATTAATGCAAATCCACTCCGTTTAGATCTGGACTGGCGCTGGCATAATTATGCGCTGGAAAAAGGTGTATTACTTTCGATCAATCCTGATGCACACCGAATGGAAGGATTCAGTGACATGCATTACGGCGTTTATGTTGGAAGAAAAGGCGGATTGGAAGCCAAATCGTGCCTGAATAGCTTCACACTGGCAGAAATTTCAGCGTATTTTAAGAGCCGTAAATAATATACCTTACCTTTGAAGCTATGATGAGCACACTTTGCAACCGCATATTTGAAGAGGTAATCAGAGATTACCATATCCATGATCATATCGACCAGCCCATTGCCAATCCTTATGCTAAAGAAAGTATAGAACATTTACTGTACCTGAAATGCTGGATCGACACTGTGCAATGGCATATGGAAGATGTCATCCGTAATCCTTCCATCGATCCTGTAGAAGGATTAAGCTGGAAGAGAAGAATTGATGCGTCTAATCAGGAAAGAACAGATGTAGTTGAATTTATTGACAGCTATTTCCTGAACAAATTCGCAGAGGTGCAGGCAGTTGAAAATGCAAAAATAAATTCGGAAAGCCCGGCATGGGTTATTGACAGGTTATCGATTCTGGCATTGAAAGTTTATCATATGCAGGAAGAAACCAAACGCAGTACTGCCGATCCCTTACATATTGCCAGCTGTGAAGCAAAATTAAATATCCTGCTGGATCAGCGTACTGATCTTTCGGGTAGCCTGGATGATTTGCTGGAAGATATTGGTGCTGGAAGGAAATACATGAAAGTCTATAAACAGATGAAAATGTATAATGACCCTGCATTAAATCCTGTACTCTACCAGAAATCATAATGAAACCAGTAAGATCAGGGATCCTGGTATTCCGTTTTTCTGCCATGGGCGATGTGGCGATGACAGCTCCCGTGCTTGCAGCATTTCGTGAGCAGTACCCGGATATCCCTTTAGGGGTGGTTAGCAGAAATGCGTTTACCCCCTTTTTTGCAGACATACCACGACTCAGTTTCCATTCATTAGAACCAAAAGGCAGACATAAAGGACTGACAGGCTTATTTAAATTATTCCTGGAACTTAATGCAACCCGCCCAAAAGCCATCGCCGACCTGCACAATAATCTGCGGAGCCGGATTCTTGGTTTGTTTTTCTTTTTTTGCGGCGTACCGGTAATCCGTGTTGAAAAAGCACGTGAAGAAAAAAAACAACTTACACGTAAAAACAATAAGGTATTACGTCCGCTGCTGGCGATGACAGAAAGGTATGCCAGTGTCTTTCATAAACTAGGTTTTCCAGTCAAACTAAGTCATCAGCTTCCGCCAAAAAATCCGCAGGTCATCCCAGATTCATTAGCGGAAATCTGTGGCGATAAAATGAATACCAAGTGGATTGGTGTAAGTCCCTTTGCACAACATCCGCAGAAAGTTTATCCGGCCGAAAAGATGCAGCAGGTAATTCTGCAGCTGGCCGAAAGAGGATACCAGATTTTTATTTTTGGCGGTGGTCCTGCAGAACAAATCATAGGCGCAGAATGGGCAGCCGGACATCCGCGAATTAAATCAATAATTGGAAAAGCTAATCTGGAGCAGGAACTCGCGTTGATTTCCAACCTGGATCTGATGATTAGTATGGATTCATCAGGTATGCACCTGGCCTCATTGAAAGGTATTCCAGTGGTGTCCATCTGGGGAGCTACACACCCTTTCACAGGTTTTCTGGGTTACGGCCAGTCTTTGCAGGATGTAATACAGCTTGATCTGTATTGCCGGCCCTGCTCGGTTTACGGAAATAAACCTTGTTACAGAGGCGATTTTGCCTGTATGAACAATTTACCCGAATCCGTTGTTATTCAAACCGTAATCAATAAACTGAACAATGAGTAAACAATTAATACTTGTACGTCACGGCAAATCTGACTGGGCAGTAAATGGTATGGCAGACTTTGATCGCCCTTTAAATCACAGAGGCCATAAAAATGCTCCTGAAATGGCTGAAAGACTTCTTAAGCGGAGACTTCTACCCCAACAGCTCATTAGCAGCCCTGCAAAAAGGGCGCTGAGTACAGCACAGCATTTTGCAGAAAGCTGGGGTCAGAAGAAATCTGAAATTCAAAAACAGGAAAGTATTTATGAAGCCAATCCAGCTGCACTGCTGCGGATTATTAATCAGATGAACAATGATTATCACCGGATTGCCCTGTTCGGACACAATCCGGGATTAACAGATCTGGTTAACTACCTCTCAGATGCTCATATTTATAATATTCCCACTGCAGGCGTTGTTGTCATTGACTTTCAACTGGATGACTGGGCAATGGTTAGCCAGCATACAGGAGATTTGTTCCTATTTGATTTCCCAAAAAGTGGGGATAAGATCTAAAAGTGAAGATGCTTTACAGTTAAACCATTATTAATCAATTGTTTCAGCGAGTCAATTCCAATGCGTAAATGCGTTTCCACATAATTGTTGGTTACATTGCTATCGCTTTCTGCAGTTTTAACACCTTCAGGTATCATCGGCTGATCAGATACCAGCAATAAAGCACCTGTAGGAATTTTATTCGCAAATCCGGTGGTAAAAATAGTTGCTGTTTCCATATCTACAGCCATTGCTCTCAACGTTTTCAGGTATTTTTTAAATTCTTTATCATGTTCCCAAACCCTTCTGTTGGTCGTATAACAGGTACCTGTCCAATAATCACGGGAATGGTCACGAATTGTGGTAGAAATAGCTTTCTGTAAGGCGAAGGCAGGTAATGCCGGAACTTCTGCAGGTAAATAATCATTGGAAGTCCCCTCTCCCCTTATCGCTGCGATCGGAAGGATGAGATCACCTAACTGATTTTTCTTCTTTAAACCGCCGCATTTACCTAAAAACAAGACAGCTTTAGGACTTATTGCTGTCAACAGATCCATCATAGTTGCTGCCAGTGGACTTCCCATACCGAAGTTGATAATCGTAATACCATTAGCTGTCACACTTTGCATCGGTTTATCCAGTCCCATAATTGGCGCGTTGTCGTTCCATTCTGAGAACATCTGGACATATCTGCTGAAGTTGGTTAACAGAATATATTGTCCGAATTCTTCCAGCGGTCTGCCGGTATATCTCGGCAACCAGTTTCTAACAATATCCTCTTTAGATTTCAAACCCGATTTAACCGGCGTTTCTACCTCTTTTACTTTTTTTGCTTTTTTGAGAGCATCTCCTTTTTTCACATCTTTCTCTTCGTTCATAACGCTTCTGATTATATATAAATATTCTATTTCACTACTTTTAAATACATAGCGGAAAAACAAGATAAAAAAAAATCCCCGTTAAAAAACGGGGATTTCTGATTAGGCAGCTTTCAATTTCTTAAAGTCTGCTTTCTCGAATTTCTCTTTCGCATATTCCAGCGAAATCACCAGTTTTTTAATGCTTGGGTCAGATGGGATGTCATACATGGCATCCAGCATGATCGCTTCACAAATGGACCTGAGTCCCCTTGCACCAAGTTTATATTCCATGGCCTTATCTACAATAAAGTCAAGCACCTCATCTTCAAACACGAGCTCCACGCCTTCGAAGTCAAATAGTTTGACGTACTGACGGAACAACGAGTTCTTAGGTTCAGTTAATATATTTCTGAGTGCAGCTTTATCCAGTGGGTTCAGGTGCGTCAAAACAGGTACGCGTCCAATCAGTTCAGGAATCAGACCGAAAGATTTTAAATCCTGCGGAGTGATATACTTGTACAGATTGTCCAGGTCCAGTTCTTCATCATCATCTTTTTTCACTTTATAACCAACAGCCTGCGTACGCAGTCTGTTTGCAATTTTACGCTCAATTCCATCAAAAGCGCCACCGCAGATGAACAGGATATTGTTCGTGTTTACCGGGATCATTTTCTGATCAGGGTGCTTACGACCACCCTGAGGCGGAACGTTTACAACTGTACCTTCCAGAATTTTAAGCAATGCCTGCTGAACACCTTCACCGGAAACATCCCGGGTAATCGAAGGATTATCACTTTTGCGGGCTACCTTATCCACCTCATCGATATAGACAATACCTCTTTCTGCAGAAGCTACGTCATAATCAGCAGCCTGCAGCAGACGTGTAAGAATACTCTCCACATCTTCGCCAACATAACCCGCTTCTGTCAGTACCGTAGCATCACAGATACAAAAAGGCACATGCAATATCTTAGCAATAGTTTTTGCAAGCAGGGTCTTTCCAGTACCTGTTTCGCCAACCAGCATGATGTTGGATTTTTCAATCTCTACTTCATCTTCCTGATTAATTTTCTGCCCCAGTCGTTTATAGTGGTTATACACTGCAACCGAAAGAACTTTCTTTGCATCGTCCTGACCAATTACATATTGGTCAATATGAGCCTTAATTTCCGCGGGTTTAAGCAGGGTTGCAGACGCATCCAGTGATTTAGCTGCCTTGTTACCCAATTCCTGTTGAACCAGCAGCTGTGCCTGGCCGACGCATTTATCACAGATATAAGCATCCAGACCCTCGATAAGCATTAATGTATCCTGCTTACCGGAACCGCAAAACGAGCAACGGGAATCTTTATTTTGTTTAGCCATTATTTATTTTTTATTCGCACCTAATACCTCATCTATCATTCCGAAACTCTTAGCCTCATCGGCTTTCATCCAGTAATCACGGTCAGATGCTTTCTCTACCCATTCATAGCTCTGGCCGGAATGTACGGAGATGATATCGTATAATTCTTTTTTCAATTTCAGCATTTCTCTCAGATTGATCTCCATATCTGAAGCAACACCCTGCGCGCCGCCTGAAGGTTGGTGAATCATCACCCTGCTGTGTGTTAGTGCTGCACGTTTACCTTTTGCACCGGCAACAAGTAAAACAGCACCCATAGACGCGGCCATGCCTGTACAGATTGTAGCTACATCAGGTGTGATATACTGCATTGTATCATAAATACCCAGACCTGCATAAACAGAACCGCCTGGTGAGTTGATATAAATCTGAATATCTCTGTTATTATCTGTAGACTGCAGGAAAAGCAATTGTGCCTGGATGATATTGGCATTCCCGTCATGTATGGCATCGCCCAGGAAAATAATCCTGTCCATCATCAGTCTGGAAAAGACATCCATTTGTGCCACATTCAGTTGACGCTCCTCAATAATATAAGGTGTCATATTCTCTACTGTTGCACTCGTACGGCCGATATAGCGGTCAACGTTTAATCCGTTAATACGGTGATGCTTAACTGCGTATTTTCTAAATTCGTCTTTATCTATATTCATGAGTATATGTATATTAAATTTTAAATCTCTTGTTTATGTTGCTTAATGTAAGCAAACTAATTTGACAAATTATTTGGTAATTGTAAAATTAAGACCAGCCACACGGACAAAAACAACGCCGGATACAAATAAAGCGGCCTTAAACAAGCCGCCTTATAATCAATTAAAGAAATCACTGTCTGCAGAACAGACTAGTTCATCTCTGCGAATTTTGTATAAGCTATTTCTTCCGGTTTTAAAGTAGCTACCGATTGAATGTAGTCAAAAACTTTGAGCGCTTTAACTTCTTCAAAAATACGGTTACCATTGTCTTTTTCCTGCAGGAAGGTAGTTGTGTATTGTGCTAACTGATCTTCTGGCATTGGAGCCGGACTGTACATTCTGAACTGCGCTTCCAAACGTTGCTTTGCCGTCTTGAACACATCTTCATATTTAATCTCAATGCTGTTGTCTTTAATGATTTTGTTTTCAATTAAAGTCCATTTCAGGTTTTTTGCAAAATCTGCATAACCTTCTTCCAATTCAGCATCAGATAGTTTTTCATTGGTTGCTTTTAACCATTTACGTAAGAATGTATCCGGAAGATCCATTGTTACTTTTTCAGTTAATTGCGTGTACATATCATTCTGAAGTTTACGATCAGCATCCTGTTTAAACATGCTTTCAATTTCTTCAGTGATTTTAGCTGTAAAACCAGCTTCGTCAGTAACAACACCTTCACCAAATATTTTGTCAAAGAACTCCTGGTTCAAATCTGCTTCTTCCAGTCTGTTTACGTTTTTAACAGTTACCTGGAATTTGCCTGTCAAAGCAGTTGCCTGCTCTTCCTCGATGCCTAACAATTTAGCGATTACAGCAGCATCTGAACCAAATGCTTTCTGAATATCAATTGTTAATACGTCATCTTTCTTTACGCCTGTTAAAGATTTAAGAATTGCTTTATCTTTAACTGAATCCAGACGGATCGAACCAGTATGCTTTACACCTTCTTCAAAAACTGAACCATCGGCATTTAACTGTGCTAATTCGGCATAAAGTACGTCATCACCTGCCGAAACTTCAGGATTTGTCATTTTGCCATAGCTGCGACGGATATTTTTAATGCGGGATGCCAGTGTTTCTTCGTCAGCTTTAACTATATACTGGGTGAATTTATCTTTAGCTGAAATCTCAAATTTAACTTCAGGAGCAAGTCCTAATTCATAATCAAATTCAAATTCGTCTGTACCGTCCCATTTGAAGTCTTTAGTATCGTCCATTACTGGTAATGGCTGACCCAGAACTTCAACTTTATTGTCGGTCAGGTATTTATTCAGGTTTTCGCTAAGCAGACCATTGATTGTTTCAATCAGAATGCTTTTACCATACATTTTCTTGATATGTGCTGGTGGCACCATTCCTTTACGGAAACCAGGAAGATTAGATTTTTTAGCTTGTTCTTTTATAGTTTTGTCGACCTTTTCAGTGTAATCTTCAGGCGAAATTTTAATTTTTACAACTGCGTTTAAGTCGTCAATTTTTTCCTGTGTAATATTCATCTTTCTGAATCAATGTTTTAAAATGTCTTTATAAAAAAACCCCTCCATATTCCGGAAGATCTTTTTATCCGGTGGAAAGGTTCATCCTTTGCCTCCCGTTCCTCAATAGAGGTGCCAAAAGTATTAATTTTCTTGAAATAGACCTAGTTAAATATCAAATTAGGGCTCATCAGGCGGCCGGACTGACAATATTTCAGTCTGCCGCCTTTTTACAGCCATTTTAATCATTTTAGCCGGGCAAAATTTCAGTCTTAAACTCAGGCACCTGCAGCAGCAATTTTTGATACCTTTTTACGGTATACCCAATAGAATACGATTGGAAATATAAACAGATTAAATACCGTATCGGTAATTAATCCACCGATAACCACTGTAGCTAAAGGTTTCGAAGTTTCGGAGCCAATTCCCGTAGACATCGCTGCAGGTAATAAACCTATCGCGGCCATCATAGCAGTCATGATCACCGGCCTGACCCGGCTTTCTACGCCAATCCTCAGGGCATCAACCAGTGTCCATTCCGGATGCGTCGTTCGCATCTCGCTGATATTAGATTTGAATTTAGTAATCAATATCACACCATTCTGCACACAGATACCGAACAGGGCAATAAAGCCGATACCAGAAGAGATACTAAAATTAATTCCGGTAAGCAGCAGGGCAAAAATACCGCCTATAATAGCAAATGGCACGTTATTCAAGACTAACAAAGAGTCTTTAAGTGTTCCGAACAGCACAAAGAGAATAAAAAAGATAATCAGAATACTAACCGGCACAACTTCCGTCAACCGCTTAATTGCCCTTTCCTGATTTTCGAAATCTCCTGCCCATTGGATAGAATAGCCTTTCGGTAATTTCAAGCTCGCATTTACTTTTTGTTGTGCCTCTTTAATCGTACTGCCCATATCGCGTCCGCGAACAGAGAATTTGATTGCGCCGTATCTTTTATGCTGATCGCGGTAGATCAGACTCGGACCGATAATTTTACGAATACCGGCAATCTCCCTGATCGGAACTTTATTTCCTGAAAGCGTCGGTACGCGCAGATCGCCGATTGCATCGGCATTATTCCTGAAATTTTCGGGGTACCTGATTCTCAGTTCAAATTTCCGTTCGCCTTCATAAATTTCTGTAGCAGCCTTACCACCAATTGCCGTTTCAATAATTGCATTGGCATCTGCGGCAGTTACGCCATAAAAAGCCATTTTCTCTTGATCCAGGTTAATCTGCAGTTCAGGTTGACCGAGGTTCCGTAAGATCCCCAGATCTTCAATTCCCTCAATATCTTTCATCACGGCAAAGATTTTCTCTTCCTGCTGCTCGATGAATTTAAAGTCATCCCCGAAAAGTTTAAGGACAATTGAACCTTTGACACCGGATACCGCTTCTTCGACATTGTCCGAAATAGGCTGTGAAAAATTCAGATCTATACCCGGAAAATAACTCAGCTTTTCCTGCATTCTGCTAATCAGTTCTGCTTTACTTTGCTTACGCTTCCATTCTTTCTGAGGCAGCAGATCTACATGAAACTCAATATTATAAAAACCCGTGGCATCCGTACCATCATCCGGCCGGCCGGTCTGGGAAATTACCTGTTTCACTTCTTCGAAATTAAGGAAGACCTTACGCATGTCGTTGGCCAGTTTAACCGACCCTTCCAATGACGTACTCAAAGGCCCCGTAGCCCGTACATAAATAGACCCCTCGTTCAATTGCGGAAGAAATTCAGTCCCCAGAAATTTAAAGCTGAACAGACCGCCGATTAAAATAATAATGGTGATCGTAAACGCAATTCTGCGCTGTTTAAAGCAGATATTAAAGATTCTTACACAGTTTCTGGTTAACCAGATAACAAAGAAATTATGCTTTTCCCGGACATTCTTTTTCAGTAAAACGCTGGCTAGAACAGGCACCAGGGTGAAAGTCAGAATCAATGCACCCAACAAAGCAAAACCTAAAGTCCAGGCTAAAGGCGAGAACATCTTTCCTTCTACCTTTTCGAAGCTAAAGATTGGAAGCAAACCCGCAATAATAATCAGTTTGGCAAAAAAGATTCCCTTCCCATTTACCAGACATGCCTGTTTGATCATACCTAGCTTGCTCATCTTGTTAAAGCGGTCCATTCCAACCTTTTTGGCCTTCTGATCAAGCACGACAAAAATTCCTTCCATCATAACTACTGCCCCATCGATGATAATACCGAAATCAATCGCCCCCATCGAAAGTAGATTGGCGGACATTCCTTTCATCTTCAGACAAATAAATGCAAATAGCAAAGCCAGCGGAATAACCACAGTAACGATAACTGTAGTACGCCAGTCTGCCATGAAAAGGAAAACTATCACCGTTACAAATACGATCCCTTCCGCCATATTGTTCATGACCGTATGGGTTGCGAAATCTATGAGTGTTTCCCGGTCGTAGAACGCGTCTATTTTAACATCATCGGGCAGTATCGTACTATTCAGTTCGTGAATCTTTATTTTAAGATTTTCTATCACCTCACTGGTGTTCTCACCTTTACGCATGACCACAATACCTTCCACCACATCGGGATCCAGATCACGGCCCACCTGACCCAGTGCAGGCAGATGTGATTCGGTAACTTCTGCGATATCTTTAACGAAAATGGGAGTTCCTTTAATGTTATCTACGATAATGTTTTTGATCTCCGGAATATCATTCAGCAAACCAATTCCGCGCACAACGTATGCCTGGCCACCTTGTTCAATGACATCGCCGCCAACATTGATATTACTTTTAGAAACTGCCTCATAAACCTCCAGCGGCGTAACACCATACTGCACAGCTTTTTGCGGATCTATCGTAATCTGGTAAGCCTTAGTCTGACCACCGAAACTATTCACATCTGCTACACCTGGCACCGATCTGATCTCCCTTTCCACTACCCACTCTTCGAGGGTTTTTAATTCCCGGACAGATTTGGTATTACTGGTAAGCGTATACCGGAATATTTCTCCTGTAGGTCCGTAAGGCGGCTGAATCTCCGGCTTCACACCGTCAGGGAGCTCAGCATCCCCGACGTGGTTATTTATCTGCATTCTTGCGAAAGCATTATCGACCTCGTCATCAAAGGAAACTTTAACAACAGAGAGTCCGAATAAGGAAGAAGAACGGATAGAGGTTTTCTTTTCCGTAGGATTCATTGCGATTTCCAGCGGACGGGTAACGAACTTCTCTACTTCTTCTGCACTTCTGCCAGGCCATTGCGTAATCATGGTTACCGAAGTATTCGTTACATCGGGGAAAGCATCTATACTTATTTTTCTGAAACTGATATACCCGGCCAGCAACAGTAAGAATGTCATGAAGAATATAAAAAACTTGTTCCTCAATGAAAAATCAAGGACATTTTTAATGACTTTATTCATTTGAATAAATTAATGGGAGTAAATACGATTGAATTATTTTTTCAGGGATTCATACAGAAATAGCTGACGGGAACTGATCACAACATCTCCGGCTCTCAGGCCCTCACTGACGTAGGCGGTATCTTCTACCCTTTTTGCAATCTTAACCGGCTGAATATGAACTTTAGACACCCCATCTTTGACCAGAACGAATGAACCATCATGATCAAAAATAATAGAGGCAGCCGGTACCGAAGGCATAGTATCCCCTGACAGATCTGCTACAGAAACTTTGGCAAACATCTGCGGTTTGAGCAGATCTCCTGGATTGTCAATTTTAACCCTGGCACGCATCACCTTATTTTCCGGATCTATCAGGCTGTAGACTTTATCGATCTTCCCTTTAAAGACCTTATCCGGATAAGACAAAGTCGTAATTTTAACCTCACTCCCGTTTTTAACTTTAGAGATATCGGATTCATAAATATTAATGAGTATATAAACCGTTGAGAGGTCTGCCACTGTAAAAAGATGCTCGGCGTTATCCTCTCTGATCTGCATATGATCAGTCAGATTTTTTTCGATAATATACCCGCTGATCGGTGAAGTAATCTCATAACCCCGGCTGCCGGTTCTGTTAATTGCCATTACGGCACCGGCACGTTTGTACTCAGCTGCTGCTTTCTCCTGGTCGGACTGCGCCTGCTCCAGATCTTTCTCAGAAGCCAAACCACTTTGATACAAGTCTTTCGCAGACTGTAAGGCCCGTTTAGCACTTCTCAGATCTGCCTCCGCAGAGACCATATCTTTGGTATATCCCGCAACTTCAGTACTCCGGATCACTGCAAGCGTCTGTCCCTTTTTAACCAGATCTCCAAGCTGAACATTTACATCCTGAGAAATACCACTAACCAGGGGAAATATCCTGGCCATTTTGTTTTCATCTGGTGCAACCATACCGGTAAGCGATAACCTTGATACTGCATTACCTGCCAATACCGTATCGACCTTAAGTTCCTGCAGTAATTTTTCACTGACCTGAAACTGCGGGTCTTTTACAGCATCGGTCTTTTCTTTTTGGGTACAGGCCTGCAGACAAAATACAGCAACAGCTAAAGTAAACCCTGCAACCGGGAGTTTTAATTTATGATACATATCAGGAAATATTATTTGTTGAAAAATTGGGTACCTGTCACAAAATTTAATTGCTCCAGTGAGTTCATACGATTCATTTGCAGCTCATTATACTGCACGACATTCGTTTTATAAGAATCATAGAAATCTAGAAATTCAAGCAGACTGAGATTTCTTTTCTGATAATTTTTAGTAACCTCCTCAATGAGATGATTAAAATCGTTCTTAAAACCAGGATCAAAACTTTCTTCGAGTTTCTCCAGTCTGAAAGCAGCTTGAAATGACTGATCAATTTCACTTTCCATCTCGTCCTGCTGCCTTTCCAGATTATTTTTGCTGCTTTGAATGGCAATCTTGGCTT
Organism: Pedobacter antarcticus; assembly: GCF_900103515.1. NCBI lineage: Bacteria > Pseudomonadati > Bacteroidota > Sphingobacteriia > Sphingobacteriales > Sphingobacteriaceae > Pedobacter > Pedobacter antarcticus. Next base: position 168,239 of record NZ_FNGZ01000005.1, on the reverse strand, counting down.
GTTTAATAGCTCCTTGATTTCTGTTAAAAAGCGGCAACGGAATATTGATCCCTAATCCTGTATAATCCCGAACTGTACTTCCGTATTTATCGTAAGTCAGTGAAACTGTAATATCCGGCACCGCCATTGCCTGCTGCAGCCGCAGATTAAGGTCGCTGTAAGCGACATTACCTTTGGCAAGCTTCAAATCGTAACGATTGTTATAAGCAGAATCCAGCAACAATTTATAAGGCACCTGAGCAAGTTTCTCTTTAACAGGCTGCAAGACTCCAACCATTGGCAAAATCCTTATTTTAGGATCCACCCTGATCAACAATTTGAACTCATACTGTGCTGCATCGATATCTTCCTGCAATTCGTTCTTTTCAGTTTGAAGCGCATAAAGCTGTGACTGAATCCGCAATAGCTCGTGCTGCGCGATATTACCGGCCGCGTATTGTTTTTTAAAAGCAGCAAGCGTGGTAGTTAAAGAACTGATTTCCTGATCGTATACGTCCAAAGAAGCTTGTTGAAAGTAAATTTTATTGAAATTGGTTCGGAGCGTATACTTCAGCGTTCTCAGCAGATCGAAAAACTCATACCCTGCCTGTCTGGCCCCTATTTTAGCCAGCTGAATATTTTTATTTCTTTTACCCGCCGTCTGGAAGAGCTGAGAGATCAGGCCGGTATACTGCCCGCCGTCATAACTCATGTCAAAAAATTTACGGGTATCAGGATTGTAAAGAATATTCTCAAAGCCTATTTCCGGATTGTTAAATAAACTTGCAGTGATAATTTCTGCCTTTTCATGATCAATCTGATACTGAGCAGCGAGCAGGGAAAGATTGTTTTTTAAAAACCGGCCTTCGGCCTCTTTAATGGTGATTCTTAAGGTATCTCCTGCAATATTTTGTGCAAATGCTTTGTTCTCCTTTCCCAGGCCTGCTGTAAAAATGAGCAGCAAAAGGACATGGACAATTTTTAGACTCATAGCTTTAATTATTTTAAAAGCAAAGCTATAGGTGGACTATTAAAACCCCCTTAATACACTATTGGTATCGCATTAGAAGATGATTAGAAAGTCTTAATGTCAGGCCGTAGGAAAAAACACGACGATTGTAGTACCCTGCGCTAAAACTGAATTTATGGAGATAGTTCCGTTATGTAACTTTACGATATTATCTGTCAGTGACAGTCCTATACCGTAGCCCTGAAAATTCATCGCATTGGAAGCACGGAAAAATGGTTGAAAGATTTTAATCAGATCGTCTTTCGCGATGCCTATCCCCTGATCCCGGATGGTAATTTGAATTCCCTTATCTATATAGCGCACTTCACAGTCTACAGTTTTCCCTTCTGAAAACTTAACTGCATTTTTCAGAATATTACTAATCGCAATGAACAGTAGCCGCCGGTTACCAGAAATGACACTTTTGGTAATATCTTCCGGCAGATGATAACCCATCCTGACCTGATCTCCATTTGATTTGCCGGCGAGCTCATCTGCAATTTCCCACATCAGCTCATCTACCTTCACGTTTTGAAAATCGCGGTTGTCAAGATTAGTTTGCATCAGCTCCATCAGACTGTTAATAATCAGATTGAGCCTTTCTACACTGGATACGATTTCTTTCAGTGCAGATTTATAAGTCTCCGGATCTCTTTCTTTCATTAAGGTGATTTCTGCCTCACCCAAAATAGAAGTAATGGGTGTCCGCAATTCATGGGAGGCATTAGCTACAAATGATTTCTGACTATCGAAAGACTGTTCCAGATGTTCCAGCATCTGATTTATAGTGAGTGAAAGCATATCTATTTCATCTGTTTTTGCCGTATTAATAGATAAACGCCGGTGAAGATTCGAAGAGCGGATCCGTTTAAGATTAGCCGTAATTTTAACAATCGGCCGCAAAGAAATATTTGCAAATATCCGCCCGATAAAAAAAGTAATAAAAAGTGAAGCGACATAAAAGGCAGACATAATGATCCGCAACTGATCCATATCCTCAAATCCACGTTCATCAATCGCTGAGACTACAACAACAAAGTTTCCGGAGTTATCCTCATAATATAATCCGGAGACCTGCCTGTCCCCGGATTTATAATGCAAATTCTTCTTTTTCAGAATCTCCTGAAGAAAGCTCCTTTTCCAATGAATGGAATCTTCGGGCATAAATTTAAACTGCAGCTGATCATTATAAATGCTGATAGACTCCTGAGAAAGTGATTGCGGAAACTTTTCAGAAACTTTCCTGAACAGCTTAATTGGCAGATTATCTTCTGCAAAATAGAATTGACCAGCTATCATTGCCCGCTCATCCAGTTTATTAAAAAAGGACTTAGACCGGTTATGCTCTACGATCACGTAAATACCACTCAGTACAATGAAGAGTAAAAAAGCGAACATAAAGGTAAACTGCAGGGACAATGCATTTTTAAACTTCATGCCTGGGATTTAAGATTCTTTAATTACATAACCCATCCCAATTACAGTATGGATTAACGGTGCAGAAAAGCCTTTGTCGATTTTAGCGCGCAGATAATTGATATAAACATCGATCAGATTAGTTCCCCTGTTAAAAGAAATTCCCCATACTGCTTCTGCTATATATATTCTCGACAATACTCTGTTCTTATTAGCTAGCAATACTTCCAGTAAAATAAACTCTTTAGCCGATAACAGAATCAACTTACCATTTCTGGTCACTGTTTTCTTATAACAGTCCATCTCCAGATCTGCTATCTTATAAAGCGTACCAGGCAACACCATGTCTTTTCGTCTGCTTAAGGCTTTAATTCTGGCAAGCAGTTCAGCAAAATGAAAAGGTTTAGTGAGATAATCATCTGCCCCGTTTTCAAGTCCCTGCACCTTATCATTTACCGTATCAAGCGCTGAAAGCATTAAGACAGGCACTTCTTTTTTAACCTGCCTGATCATCTTGCATATTTCCATCCCATTGATATAAGGCAATACCACATCCAGAATAATCAGGTCATATTCGTGTTCAAGAGCCATTTTAGAGCCCATGTTTCCATCGTAAGCTACCGAAACATTATGTAACTGCTCTTCAAGTCCTTTTTTAATAAATCCTGAAACTTTAGGTTCGTCCTCAATCAATAAAATATTCATGCTTTATTTTTTCACAAAGATAAAAGGCTGAAAAGTTAAATCATTGCACATTAGAACATTCTAATCTCATTATTGCGTTAATGAAACATTAAAATGAGTCGGATCATCCTGTTATCTGGTTTTGAAACCAACCGTTCCGCAACCTTATTTTCCTTTGTTGTTCTTCGGGGTTGCGATACCCTTGCGATACCCTTGGTATACCCTTCCTTTACCCAAAGGGTATACCAAGGGTATCGCAAGGGTATCGCAACGGTATACCAAGGGTATATCAACCCGCCTCAAATACAAAGTAAATGCGGGCGCAAGGAAAAGCTAATTACAACTAGCTTTCTAACAGATTAGAAACTTTTTTGTGCCGTCGGGCGTACCACCAGTTCATTGACATCTACATCGGAAGGCTGTTCTACAGCATACGCAACTGCCTTTGCAATAGCATTAGCAGATAATAGATTGACTCTGAATTTTTCTATCGCTAGTTTTTTCAATTCAGGATCGGAGATCGTTTCTGCCAGCTCAGATTCTGTCGCCCCCGGAGCGACTAGCGTCACCCGGATATTAGCACTCACTTCCTGGCGTAAACCTTCAGATATGGCCCGTACCGCAAACTTAGTCGCACTATATACCGTAGATGTGGGGCCTACCCAACGATCGCCGACAGAAGTAATATTTACAAATTGCCCATTATCTTTAGCCTCGAAAACAGGTAAGGCAGCCGCAATACCATGGAGTACCCCTTTGATATTAACATCTATCATCTGATGCCATTCTGAAACTTTGTAACTGTTTATCATAGAAAGTGGCATCAGACCAGCGTTATTAACGAAAACATCCAGGGTCCCAAAATTTTCTACAGCATAGCTAACAAAATCTTTTACCTGGCCAGGTTGCGTAACATCTACAGAAAAGTAAACGGCTTCACCCCCATTTTCAATTATAGAAGAAACAATTTTCACTAGGTTGGATGTTCTTCTCGCTCCCAGTACCACTCTGGCTCCTTTACTCGCTAAATGTACCGCGATTGCTTCACCAATACCACTGCTTGCCCCTGTAATCGCGACAACTTTACCCTTAATTCCAGAATTCATATTTTCCATTTTCAATTAATTTGATCGACGTCATTTATTTGACAGACCAAAATTAATTCAATGAAGAGCGTGGCAATTGCGATAATCAAACCAACAAATACAAAAATCAAACATCCCGGTTTTGACGGAAACGCTTAGGCGTGAGCTGAACATTTTTCTTGAAAAAATTGACAAAATGAGGAGCCTCATCGAAGCCCAGACACCAGGCAATTTCGGATACATTCCAATCCGTATGCCTCAACAAAGTACGCGCTTCCTGAATTACCCGCTCTGCAATTAAAGCCGATGTTGTCTTTCCCGTTACTTCCTTCAGGGATCTGTTCAAATGATTTACATGCACAGAAAGCTGTCCGGCAAATTCGACAGGAGAACGCATTTTCAAACGTTGACCGGGAGATTCTACTGGAAACTGTCTTTCCAGCAGTTCGGTAAACATAGAAGAAACCCGTAAATTACCATTTGATTCATTATACTGGCTACCTTTTGCAGGCTGCATCTTAAGCGCAAGATGAATCAGCTCCAGAACCAGTGTACGTAAGACGTCATATTTATACGTAAAATCAGATTCAATCTCCTGAAGCATTTTTAGAAAAATCTGACTAATTTTATCTACTTCTGAAGGAGAAAGATGAAATAAAGGATTATCACCTGGTTTAAAAACCGGATATTCTTTGATATGGCCGAACTGATTAAAAAATGCTTCTGTAAAAATGCAGAAATAACCTGTCTGCTGCTCTGCATCAGATTCCCACGAGTAGGGAATCTGAGGATTAGCGAATAATAAGGCACTGGTATCAAACTCAATTGTCTTATCGGCATAAAACAAACGGGTATGGCCATTAATCAGACTGATCTTATAATAATTCTTCCGGCTGTATGGCAAAATCTTAGCTTTCGGCCCTGAAAATTCATCCAGGCGAAACACATTAAAATGTCCCATTTCCTTTTGTAAATTATCTGGCATCCAGTTTAATTTGGATTTATAAAACTCTTCCAGCGTCTGTGTTTTTTCCATCTCTTTAAAATTAAGCAGAAATCTCCTGCTTTTGTATGACAATTGTAAGATAAACCGCCGCGTAAATATTATATTTAATATTTGATATTTGCAAAATGAAAAAAGCAGAGCAGCTGGAAGATTTCTATAAAAAAACCTCACACTGGATGCCTGACAATCTGAAAAAAGAGTTGGGTCACTTTAATGTTTTCCGACTGGAAGAGCACCTTGTCCCCAACACAGATTGCCTACCTTACAGCAGACGTGATTTCTATAAAGTAAGCCTGATTACAGGACCTACAAAGTTTTATTACGCTGATAAGTCAGTCGAATTCGAAAAAAGCGCGTTAATATTTGCTAATCCCCAGATTCCCTACTCCTGGGAATCTAAAGCGGAAAAAGCTACAGGCTTCTTTTGCATCTTTTCAGAGTCCTTTTTAGACAATCTGGCCCATATTAAGGAGTATCCTGTTTTTAAACCTGGTGATCCTCCTGTATTTATACTTTCAGATCAGCAGCTGGAAGACATCAGCAAAATATACCAGAAAATGCTGGTGGAGATAAATTCTGAGTTCACCTACAAATATGATCTTTTACGAAATCTACTGATGGAATTGATTTACAGTGCCCTGAAAATGACGCCTGCTACCAGCTCGCGTTATAACGGTTCTACAGCATCGGTAAGAGTAGCATCTGTCTTTACGGAATTACTGGAAAGACAGTTCCCGATTGAATCTCCTAATCAGAAAATGAAATTCAGATCGCCGGTAGAATTTGCAAAACAGCTTTCTATCCATGTGAATCATTTAAATCGCTCGCTAAAAGAGATAACCGGAAAAACTACTTCCCAGCTGATCGAAGAAAGACTAATTCAGGAGGCCAGAGCTTTATTAATGCATTCGGACTGGACAATAACACAGATCGCCTGGTGCCTGGGATTCGAAGAACTCCCCCATTTTATTAATTACTTTAAAAAGAATGCAAACTTGACACCAAGAGCTTTCCGAAAGCTTCAAAATGTTTGAATTTTACAGTAAACAGTTTGAATCTTGCAGCTTTTTTGAAGGAGAACCAAAGTACTTTTGTGGAGAAATTTAAAACTTAATTTTAGATATTATGATTGCAACAAAAGGATATGCAGCGCAAAGCGCGGAAACAGATTTAGCCCCATGGAATTTTGAACGTCGCGAGGTAGGTCCTCATGATGTGCAATTTGACATCTTATTCTGTGGTGTCTGCCACTCAGATCTTCACCAGATTAAAAATGACTGGTTTCCTGGGATTTTCCCAATGGTTCCTGGCCACGAGATTGTCGGACGCGTAATTAAAGTAGGCGATCACGTTACTAAATTTAAAGTAGGTGATCTGGCAGGTACTGGTTGTATGGTAGATTCATGCCAGGTATGTGAAAACTGTAAAAAAGATCTGGAGCAGTATTGTCTGGAAGGAAATACGCAAACTTATAACTCGTATGAGAGAGATGGAAAATCACCTACTTACGGTGGTTATTCAAACACTATTGTCGTAAGAGAGGAATTTGTCTTACATGTCTCAGATAAACTGAACCTGGCAGCAGTTGCGCCATTATTATGCGCAGGTATTACCACTTATTCTCCACTAAGACACTGGAAAGTAGGAAAAGGTCATAAACTAGCCGTTTTAGGTTTAGGCGGCCTTGGACACATGGCTGTTAAATTCGGTGTAGCTTTCGGCGCAGAAGTGACTGTACTAAGTACCTCAGCTAGTAAAGAGGCTGATGCGAGAAAATTAGGTGCACAGCATTTTGTAGTTACTACAGACGAGGCGCAGGTTAAAGCAGCACAAAATTCATTTGATTTTATTCTGGATACAGTATCTGCGGAACACGACTTCAATATGTACCTGTCCCTGCTTAAAACTGACGGTACATTGATTTGTGTGGGCGTACCATCAAAACCAGCTGAGATCGCCGCATTCAGCCTTCTGGGTGGCAGAAAAAGCATAGCTGGCTCTGGCATCGGAGGAATTGCCGAAACTCAGGAAATGCTTGATTTCTGTGCAGAACACGATATTGTGTCAGAAATTGAAATGATTGACATCAAAGATATCCAGTCTGCGTACGATCGTATGCTCAAAGGAGATGTCCGTTACCGTTTTGTGATTGATATGGCGACTTTGTAATATCGATTGTCAAAGCCCCGCTTGTTGAAACGTTATAATGAGATAACCCGGAATGCAAATGCATTCCGGGTTATTTGCGGTTAGCTATCGGAATCTTCAAACTGGCAAGGTTTATCACGAGATAGTGACCCCAATAAGTGCACATACGGTCTCGAAGTGACGACACCCATGCCATCTGAATGTTTAAGTCGTATCTATTTCTAGCGTATATTCAAATATATCTCCCGGTTGACAATCAAGTGCCTTGCAAACAGCTTCAAGAGTGCTTAAACGAATGGCCTTTATTTTTCCCTGTTTTAATATAGACAAGTTCGATAATGTAATATTGGTTCGTTCGGATAACATATTTAACGACATCTTCCTTTTAGCCATTACTACATCTAAATTTATAATAATTCCCATTTTATACTGTTAGTTTCTGTTCCTCTTCTAATTCCGTTCCTAGTCTAAATATCTCCACGATTGAAAATAGGACTAGTCCTGTCAATAGATAACCAAAGCTAAAGACATTCAACAATTCAAAATGTTTAAACCTTAGATTTTCAGTTAATAATTGATTCATCGCCAAACATATCAACCATTTGGTAAATGGAAAAACAATAATAAGAAAGGAAATAATACGTATGCTATGTATGTTTATTTTGTTAAATAAATTACCATTTTTAAAATTCAAGAATATCTTTCTTATCTGGAATGTAATCGCAATAATAAATCCAATTAGAATTGCATATACCATTATAACACTAACTACATTTAACCATGTGGTATTGATATGAAAGACTAAGTGTCCTGTATTACTGTCTAGTCTAGCATCAGGGAAGACATTATTAGAAGATTTAAATTGTCTTAGATTAATAGTACTGAAGTTAATCGGAATCATTAGCAGAAATTGCTTTCTAATTATAGCCCCAATAATTACAGCTCCAATAAATAATACCGAAGCAACGAGTTCTGCATACCATATCACATTTACCAATATGGACAGGCTTTTAAGTAATGATCTTGATTGATTCATCTGATGAAATTTGAACAATAATAATAAATATTTATTGATAATCAATAAATATTTATTATTATTTCCATTTTTATTGATGCTGTCTCTTCAACTCAAAGCGTCGTTTGTATGTTTAAATTCAAAAAATTTGACTGTCCCACATTTGGCATTGATCCCCAATTCCGTTGATCCGTTAATACATTCCAGAAATTTAAATTGGAAAACCGCGTAAAACAAAAAAAGCAGTCTGTGAAGACTGCTTTTAAACTAATGTGCGGATGAAGGGACTCGAACCCCCACGCCGTGAAGCGCCAGATCCTAAGTCTGGTGCGGCTACCAATTACGCCACATCCGCATTAGGGACTGCAAATATAGACATTGATTTTATATATCAAAAAGAATATTTGAATTGTCTGCAACAAAGGAGTTAAACAGCTGATAATAAGATTATTTATTTTAAAGATTTTTGATAGTCGAACAAATAACCCACCGTTTTAACCAGTCTGCTGCCGTACCAGGAGATCATTTCTCCGTCAATCAACCTGACATCTGCTCCAGGAATAGCCGATTTTAATTCAGAAATATGTTTATCGCGGAATGGATAGGGCTCGGAAGACAGTAAAATCAATTCCGGAGATAGGAGCTGAAGTTCTTCTAGTGTAGTTTCCGGATATCGGGTTCCCTTTGCGATATTCACTAACCCTGCCTTCATCAGAATATCTCCTATAAAGGTGTCTGCCGCTGCCATCATATAAGGATCTTTCCACATCAGGTATATAGTTCTGGGCTCTAATCTGTACTGCAGTGCCAATGTCTGCAGATCAGTAAACCCTGCGTTGATCAGATGGTTCAGATAAGCTCCTTCAGGCTCTCTGTCTACCAATTCTGCGATCTCAGTGATAGTCTTCATTGCATCTTCCAATGTGGAAACGTCGGAAATCCATACAGGAAATTCTTTACGCAAAAGCTCGATGTCTTCTTTTGTATTCTCTTCCTTATTTCCGATTATCAGATCCGGCTGCATTGCCCTGATCTGTTCAATATTAAGAGTCTTGGTCCCCCCGATTTTCACTTTGGTTTTGCACTTCTCCAATGGATGGATACAGAACTTAGTTATGCCTATAATCTCTTTATCCAGCCCCAGATCGAATAATAACTCGGTCTGCGACGGGACAAGAGAGATGATTTTTTTTGGTGGAGATGGAAGGTTAATCGTATAACCAAGCTGATCCGTAAACTTTAGTCCCATACGGTAAATATACGAATATGTCCTTAGGAGGCAGGTTAGCTATTATTGGTAACCACGCCATCCACGAGGTTTAAAATCCTATTTCCATAGGAAGCATTAGCTTCAGAATGGGTTACCTGTACAATAGTTATACCTTCGTCTTTATTCAGCTGTCGAAACAAATCCATAATCTGCAATGCTTGTGCAGACTGCAAATTACCTGTAGGTTCATCTGCAAGGATGAGTAAAGGTTGCGGTGCCAGCGCACGGGCGATACCCACCAACTGCTGCTGACCACCGGAAAGCTGATGCGGAAATAAATCTTTTTTGGCTACCATCTGAAAACGGTCAAGCAAGTCCGCTACCCGGCTTTTCCTCTCTGAGCTACTGATATTTTTGTAATGAAGCGGAACTTCTATATTCTCTTCAACTGTCATCTCATCAATCAGATGATACGCCTGAAAAACAAATCCAATATGATTTCTGTAGATCTCAATCCGCTTTCTTTCGGATAATGAAGATAGTTCCTGATCCATGAATTTATAACTGCCGTAAGTAGGTTCGTCAAGCATTCCGATAATATTCAATAAAGTAGATTTACCAGCTCCTGAAGGCCCCATAATAGAAACAAATTCACCTTTTTGAATATCGGCATCAATATGTCTGAGTACGTAGCTCTTCGCCCCTTTCAAGGTATAATATTTTTCTATCTGTTTTAATGTGATCATGTCTTTGTTTTTAAGTATTATTCGTTTTTAAGGGCATTAACCGGATTGGCCATGGCTGCCTGATAAGTTCTTAAACTGACTGTCAGCACCGTAATCAGTAACGAAATAATCATGGCAACCATAAACGGCCAGATATTTAAATCTATCCGGTAAGCGTAACCAGAAAGCCACCGGGACACCAGCATATAAGTTATTGGCCAGGCAACCAGATTTGCAAGCAAAATGAGTTTGATAAATGAGCTATTGAGCATGCTAACCAGCTCTACTGTAGTGGCACCCAACACTTTCCGGATAGCCAGTTCTTTTGTTTTCTGGGTTGCAACAAAAGAGATCAATCCAAATAAACCCATAAATGCGATAAAAATTATAACTCCTGCAAATATCTTCAGTAAAGTTCCCATAATTACTTCACTTTCATAATATGCGCGGATATGGTCATCCAGAAAAGACGATGAATATACATAGTTCGGGTAATAGCTGTTCCAGATCGCTTCTATTTGAGGCATAAGCGTCGAAATCTGCCTGGTGTCCATTTTCACCGCAAGTTCAGACATGCTGTTCTTTGCGTTATACAGCACAATCGGCGAAATGCCCTCTTTCAGACTTTTATTAATGAAATCTTTGACCACTCCAACAATTGGCACCTTTTTCCCCATTAATGTGATATGTTGCCCGATAGCGTCTTCCGGTTTAACAATATTTAGCTTGCGCATGAGTGTCTCATTGATGACGAGTTCTTTCAAGGTGTCACTCTTTGACAACGACCGGCCCGCCAGAACGGATAAGCCAAATGTTTTGAAGTAGTCTTCATCGCCAGCCTTGGTATTGACCATAAAGTCCATATCCCTGGAACTGTTATAAGAAAAATTGGATGTTTTGTTATCTGAAGACGAGGGCCCGAAACTACATAGGCTCACAGCCGATACTCCGGGAAGAGCTGCAACCCTTGCTTTAATGATCTCAAACTTGCTGACACTGAGACTGTCATTCGGGAGATAAGCCATAGCTATTGCCGAAGAATTGAACCCCAGGGGTTTCTCCCGCATATATTTCATTTGCTGCAGAATAATCAGCGTGCCAGCTATCAACACTACCGTAATCGCAAACTGCACAACCACTAATACCTTACGCAGACTGCCACCGCCGGAATTTCCGACATTCACCTTGTTCTTCAACGCCAGCACCGGGTTAAACCCTGAAAGTACCACAGCTGGATAAACTCCTGCCAGAAGCCCCACAAACAGCACGAGCAGTAACATAAAACCAATCAGAGCTGGCTGGTTTACCGGGCTAAAGCTTAACTGATCTTCAAACAGTCCTGATAAAGCAGGCAAGGCAGCTTCGGTAATGACGCAGGCCAGCAACAGGGCAAAAAAACTGAGCGTAATGGTTTCCGTAAAAAACTGAGTCAGTAGTTCTCTCCTGTTCCCACCGATTACTTTTCTTATACCCACTTCTTTTGAGCGTCCGATCGCCTGCGCGGTAGCCAGGTTTATAAAATTAATACAGGCAGTGAGCAGCAGCAGTAAACCAATAGCCGCTAACCCGTAAATATCGCGCATACTGGTATTCTTCCCTGCAAAATTCCCATATCTTTCATCTACATGAATATCAGAAAGCGACTGAAAAAAATGGCTCTCTTTGACATCACTATCTGCTGAATAATATTTTTTTATAAATGCCTGCATCGTTCCTGACAGATCTGCGGGCTTCACACCGTCTTTCAGCAAAACGTAACACTCCGAACCAGAAGATACTGATCCCCATTCCTTAAGCTGACGATGTTTATACCCTGAATAAGCGAGTACTATCTGAACCGGGTTACTAGATGTTTCCGGCTGATCCTCAAATACACCACTAATCTTTAGCTGATTAACTTGTTTGAAGACAATGGTTTTACCGATAGCCTGCTGCCAGTTTCCGAAATATCTAATTGCTGTTTTCCGGGAAATAGCTACCGTATTAGGCTCAGTCACAGATTGCTCAGGTGTGCCGGCAAGCCATTTATAATTAAATATTTTAAAAAAGGAAAGGTCCGTATAGAATACCGTTTCATCCGTCTTCATCTTAACACGCCCGGCTTCATCCATTACCTGTATCACACCGCCGCCACGCTGTAAAGGAGCAACTTCCTCCAATTGTGAAAAATCATTCCGCATGGCATAAGCTAGAGGCTTAGGCACACCATTCTGAAATTCTTCACCATCGGAATATTTCCAATAACTAACAACCCGGTAAATCCGGTCTTTGTTAGTATACTGCTGGTCAAAACTCAGTTGATAACTGATAAAAATATAGATCAGAATACATCCAGCCATCCCTACCGACAAGCCTGCAATATTGATAAAAGTATATCCTTTGTTTTTCCAAAGATTCCGCAGGGCTATTTTAAGATTCAATCTGAACATATCTTAGGTTTTAAGGTTTTTCTATTCGTATTTAAGTGCGTCGACGGTATTAGCGCGGACAGCTTTAATAGACTGCATACTAATTGTTAGCAGCGCAATGCATACAGATAGCACCAAAGCAATAAAAAAGGGAATTAAAGTTAATTCAATCCGGTAACTGTAACCTTCAAGCCAATGCTGGATAATCAGATAGGCTAGCGGAAAGGCAATGAGATTGGCGATTCCAACCAAGCGCATAAAATCTTTGTTGAGCAGTGTTAATATCTGCAGGGGATTTGCACCCAGCACCTTGCGGATACCGACTTCCTTTTTTCTATGTTCTGCCATATATAATGCCAGTCCGAATAAACCGAGGCAAGAAATGAAAATGGAAAAACCGCCAAACCAGTTAGCAATGGTGCCAAGTACTTTCTCATTCTGAAATTTCGCTTCAAAATTATCATCGGCAAATTTCACAACCGGTGGAAAACCAGGTTCGATGCTTTCCATCACCGCATTAATCTTTTGCAGGGCAGCATTTACTGGTATTTTCGAATCCAGACGAACAAGAATATAATTGACTTCCTCCAGATTATAATATATAATCATGGGGTCTACTTTCTTATAGGGTGACTGTATAACAATGTCTTTAACCAAACCTATAATTTCAAGGTTAGTCCCACCCCAGTTGATAATAGATCCTACCGGTTTTTTAAGGCCCATCGCCTTTGCTGCTGCACTGTTAATGATGATGTTGGTAGAATCCGCGTGCTTTGGAGAAAATTCTCTTCCATCTATCATTTCAGCTCCAAGGGTAGCCACCAGGTCATAGCCTGTACTTCTGAAGTCAAAAAGAGTTCTATCATTCGCACTTTTACCCGGCCATCTGACATCGAATGTGTTATTTCCACCATCAGTAATACTCATGGAGAAAAAACTCACTTGTTTTGCCGCACCGGACTGCAACAGCTTATCTTTAGTAAGCATTAATCGTCCGGCATTTTTAAGCATATTTCCCTGAACCTGTATTTCTACCAGCTGGTCTTTCTGATAACCAACCGGTTTATTCTTTATAAAGTTCAACTGCTGATAAATCACAATACTGCAGATCATCAGGCACACCGCAAACACAAACTGCGAGACAACTAGAATCTGCCGGACAGAGATAGCAGATTTACTACTTTTGCCAATTCCTTTCAATACAATCACCGGTTCAAAAGAAGACAGATAAAATGCCGGGTAACTGCCCGAAACAATACCGGTGAATAGAGTTAAGCCAATAAGCAAAACCCAATACCGCAAGTCATTGTAATTAACCTCCAGTCCGGTACCCAGCAACCGGTTAAAATAAGGCAGTGATAATTCTATGCACACAATTGCCAACAGCATTCCGCAAACAGACATCAATAATGATTCGAGCAAAAACTGACTGATCAGGGCTTTTTTTGATGCCCCGATTGTCTTCCTGATCCCGACTTCTTTTCCTCGTTTCTCAGACCTGGCTGTTGAGAGGTTCATAAAGTTGACACAAGCGATCAATAAAATGCAAAATGCAAGCAAAAGAAATATCTTAACCTGAGTAATCTTTCCACCGACTTGTTTCCCGTTTTCAAAATTATTGTACAGGTGCCATTTTGCGATTGGATACAGGGTAAATTCTGAAACTTTATCGGACTCATGTTTACTGTAAAGCTGCCTTACCTGTGCATCTGCTTTTGTAAATAAATCTGTACTTTCCAACTGCACGAGTGTCATGCAAAAATTGTTATTCCAGCTTTGGTTCTTAAAGAAAGGATCTTGTTTTTCCAGCAAGCTCCATGGTAAAAGATAATCGAATGTGATTGACGTATTTTTCTGAAGATCCTCTATTACTCCGGTGACCATTAAAGCATCTTTCTTATCCAGTGTAACTGTTTTTCCAATTGGATCTTCTTCAGCAAAAATACTTTTCGCTAAAGACCGGGTTAATATAACTGCATTAACCTGAGCCAATGCTGAAGAAGCACTACCAGAAATAAAATGATAACCTTGAATTTTCAGGAAGTCGGGATCCACGTAAACCCCGGTCTTTCTAAAACTACTCTGCCCTTCTGTAATTAGCCCATCCTTTGGATAACCGAATCTTGCAGCCCGGTACACTCCAGGTATATTCTGCTTTACTTCTGCTGCAAATGCGCCTGGTGTAGTCGGGTGGCTGAATATTCCTGCACTGGTCTGCTGATGATTATAAACCAGATAGGTCTTCTCAAAATCCGGCGCTTGTTTATCATAACCCCACTCATAGGACACATATAAAAGCAGGATAATACAACTTGCCAGCCCAAGTCCAAGTCCTCCAATGTTGATAAATGTATATCCTTTGTTTTTCCAAAGATTCCGCAGGGATATTTTGAGATTTAATCTGAACATGTCATTTAAATAAGCTGTTCGTTCTGTGCTTTATTGATTTTTTCGGAGATCACATGTCCATCTTTCAGATTAATGATCCTGTTAGAGAAACTGGCGTCATGTGAAGAGTGCGTAACCATTACGATCGTTGTCCCCTGATCATTTAATTCGCATAAAAGTTCCATCACTTCATTTCCATGCGTACTATCAAGATTACCTGTTGGCTCATCGGCAAGAACTAATTTTGGTTTAGTAATCAGAGCCCGGCCCACAGCTACCCTTTGCTGCTGCCCACCACTCAATTGCTGCGGAAAATGTCCGCCCCGATTTACAATGTTCATGCGCTGCAGCATTTCATCCACCAGTTTTTTTCTCGTACCGGCAGGGACTTTATTGTAAATTAGTGGTAACTCTATATTCTCTGCGACAGTCAGCTCGTCAATCAGATTAAAGTTCTGGAAGACAAACCCCATATGCTGCTTGCGAAATACGGATCTCGCTTTTTCATTCAAAGTCAGTAATTCAGTCTCCATGAATAAATAACTACCACTCTCTGGTTTATCCAGCAGACCCATGACATTCAGCAAGGTAGATTTACCGCAGCCTGACGGCCCCATGATAGACACAAACTCGCCCGTGCTGACATGCAGGTTAATTCCGTTTAATGCCGTCGTTTCTACTTCTTCAGTCTGATATACTTTCTGCAGATTAGTTAATTTGATCATATCTGTATGCTATTTTTTATTTCTTGATTTCTACTACTTCGTAATCTTTAAACTGTTCATAGGTTGAAGTAATTACTTCTTCTCCTTTTTGCAATCCTTCCAGAACTTCATAGTACTGGTAATTTTTGCGTCCTGTTTTGATATTTCTTTTTTGCGCCTTTCCATCAATAATCACAAATACCCAGCTGCCGCCTGTACTTTGGAAAAACTGTCCTTGCGGTACCAACAAGGATTTGCTGTTCGCAGATAAAGTTAGTTTTACTTGTAAAGATAACCCTCTGCGCAATTCTTCCGGCGACTTTCCTTCAAATACCAGTTCGACCTGAAATTGTCCGGCAGTGACTTCAGGAATAACCTTACTCACCTTTAAACGGTAGTTTTTTCCATTAAATTCACAATTTGCGCTTTGGCCTTCTTTGACCCTGTTAATATAATACTCGTCTACGCCGGCTTGTAATTTATAGCCTTGAAGTACATCTATTTTACCGAGCATTTCATTGACGCTATAAGACTTACCAATAACGGGATCATAAGAGGACAGCATACCAGAAACCGGTGCTTTAATGGTCATATTTTCTATATTCTGACGAATGGTTTCTAAACTCTCATTCATTCGCTTAACCGATATATCTATTTGCTGGAGCTGCATCACACGACTTTGATTCTCCTGTTTGACAGCCACTTCCATGATCTTTCTGCGGCCTAAATTATAATCATAATCTTGTTTGGAATCATTAAACTCTTCTTTGGTAATAACCTTTTTGGCCAGTAATGTACTGTCTATTCTATATTTCCGGGAAGCAGTACGAAGGTTGTTTTCAATAACCATCATTTCCTGTGTCATCACGCGTTGATTCTGTTCTAAATCCAGCCGTACTTTTCTAAGCTGATTAATCTGCTCGGTTATACTAGTCTCGCTTGAAGTATATCCGGACAATGCGTTCGGATTAGCAATCCGCAGCAATGGTGTGCCTTTAATAACTGAGGCACCATTTTCCGTGAAAATCTCTGCTACCGTCCCTCCTTCTGGTGAACTGACAATTACAGAGGTTAAAGGAACTACACTTGCATTGAGTAAAACAATATCTTCGAAATCGCCGAACTGGACCTTACTGATAATCAGCTTGTCTGCATCTGCAGCATAGACTTTGGTAAGCGACATCCGGTATACGTAAATTAGTAATACACCAAACAGTACGGCACCGGCAAGCATTCCTATCGTTTTCTTGGTCCATCTTTTTTTAGCAACAATTCTATCCATGAGTTCTTATTCTATACAAGGCAAGCTTTGATTGGTGTGCGCTTACGCTTGCTGCAAAGCACAGGATATGCCAAAGCGAAATCAACAAAATAAACAACTGTATTTGAGTATCTTAGCAAAAGATAGCATTTTTTAATGTTCGTTATCGGACAGTCTTTGTACAGCAGCGGACAATTCTGCTAATTTTGATCAAAAAACGAATCCATATGATCCCGGCACATATTCTGGTCATTGATGATGATGACGACATTCTATTAAGCGCAAGGCTTTTATTAAAGCAGCATTTCAGCCAGGTTACGACCTGCAAAACTCCAAAAGAAATCAATGTGCTGCTGAGCCATCATGACATTGATATGGTTCTGCTCGATATGAACTATCAAAAAGGTGCCAGCGACGGCAGGGAGGGTTTATACTGGCTGGAGCACATTTTATCTATTGATAAAGACTATGTAGTTATTCTGATGACTGCTTATGGGCATGTGGAGCTTGCTGTCCAGGCTATCAAAAAAGGTGCAACCGACTTTATTCTGAAACCCTGGGAAAATGAAAAGCTTTATGCAACGCTTTCTGCGGCCTTCAAGCTAAGACAATCTTCCAGAAAGGTTAAAAAGCTGGAAAAAATAAACGGTTCGCTGCAAAAGGATCAGGCAAGAAAGTTCGAACATATCCTGGGTAATTCTCCCGCAATCCGCCAGTTGCAAAACACACTCATTAAAGTGGCACCTACTGATGCCAATGTATTGATCCTTGGAGAAAATGGTACGGGAAAACAGGTTTTCGCCTATGAACTGCACCAGCAATCTTTACGCAAAAACCAGATATTTATGCATGTAGATCTGGGCTCTCTCCATGGGAATCTCTTCGAAAGCGAGTTATTTGGTTATGCCAAGGGCGCCTTTACTGACGCGCGGGAAGACCGGCCGGGACGCTTTGAACTTGCCGAGAACGGCACTTTATTCCTCGATGAAATCGGTAATCTGAGTTTACCGCTGCAGGCTAAATTACTCTCGGTTCTTCAAAACAGAACAGTAACCAGATTAGGTGAAAGTAAACCCCGGAATGTAAATATACGCCTGATTACAGCGACAAATATGCCACTGGATGATATGGTAGCTAAAGGTACTTTCCGGCAGGATTTACTTTTCAGAATTAACACTGTCGAATTGATGTTACCGCCGCTAAATCAGCGTTCAGACGATATTATCTTACTGGCCACACATTTTCTGGCTTCTTTTTCTACAAAATATCACAAGCAGATTACCCAGATCAGCGATACGGCTGCAAAAGCGTTACTGGCCTACCACTGGCCGGGTAACGTCCGTGAGCTACAGCATGTACTGGAAAGAGCAGTAATCATGACTGACGGCGATCAGATTACTGAAGAAGATCTGCAATTAAACCCGCAGCGCTTTGGAAGTTCGGTACCGGCAGGAAAAGGTATGGATCTGGAAGACATGGAAAAAGCAATGGTCAGCAAAGCTATTGAGCACCACAAAGGAAATATCTCACGGGCTGCTGCTGAGCTGGGGCTAACCCGGGCTGCATTATACCGGAGGATTGAGAAATTCGGACTATAATTATGTTTTATCAAAGATTTACTTTTCGAGTCATCGCCGGCCTGCTGCTCATAAACCTTTGTGTGATCCTTCTGATCTATCTGGTTATTACAACCCGGTTCTGGTTTACGATAACCGGTCTTGCGATATTTACGACGCTGATGGTTTATACGCTGTATGGATACATGAACCAGCTCAATCAGGATATTAAAAGGTTCCGCACTGCCGTGAATACCAGGGATCATACTTTGGCATTTAGTAAAAAAGCGGCAAGAAGCAGTTTCCCGGAATTATATGTTACGTTTGAGGAAATCCTTCGATCCCAGAAGAACATCCAGCTGGAGCAGGACGCTTTCTTCCAGTTGACCCAGACAATCCTGCAGCAGATTCCTGCAGGTATTATTGTATTAAAGGAAAATCAACAAGATGAAAAACCTGTTGAAATCAGTTTACTCAATACCGCAGCTGCCGATCTATTGCAGACTCCGTCTTATACCTATTGGCACCGGCTGGCGGAAAGAAATCCTGAGTTTGCAGCAGAAGTAGAGGCAGTCCGGCAAGGTGGAAAAAGGTTTGTTGCTTTAACTGTAGCTGATAAAAAGGTACAGCTCTCTCTGGAAGTTGTTCCGCTGCAGCTTTATCAGCATAATTACAGCATTATTTATTTTCAGAATATCAAAGATGAAATTGAGAGTAAGGAATCTGAGGCATGGAACCGCCTGGTAGGTGTAATCTCACACGAAATTTTGAACTCAATAACACCAATCTCATCTCTTTCTGACACTGTCAACTCTCTAATCGCTGACAAACAAAGTCTGAACGCAGAAGATCTTGAAGATATCAGGCCTGCTATTCAAACGATTAGGAGACGTTCGGAAGGCCTGCTTGATTTTGTTAAAGACTACCGTTTAATCGCAGAACTTCCTGCTCCTGATCTAAAACCACTTGCTGTGGGTGAAACACTGCAGCATATTAAAGTATTAATGCATCCATTCGCGGCCGGAAAACAAATTCGTTTACAGATTGAACAAACTTCTGCCAAGATTACATTCTCAGCAGACCTGAAATTGGTAGAACAGGCTTTAATTAACCTGGTCACCAATAGTATTCATGCACTGGAAGGGATTAAGGACCCTCATATTCTGATCGATTATAAGCTGGAAGGCAGGAAAGTATATATCACGGTGACTGATAACGGAAAAGGGATCACTGCAGAACATATGGATAAAATTTTCGTTCCATTTTTCAGTACCCGTAACCAGGGTTCCGGGATTGGCTTAACGATCACGAGAAATATCATGAAAATGCACTCTGGAACACTGGAGGTCAGTTCAATTCCGTTTCAACAAACTAGCTTTACACTGGTTTTTAATGCGATTGAATGGAAATCCGTAAATTAGCGGAATGAATACTGTGCCCTTAACTATCACCAGAATTGAAAAACGTCCGGGAGACAATATCTTTATCCAATTTGACTATCCTCAGGCCCGTCGTCTGTTATATTTGCCGGGGCAGTTTCTCACCGTTATTTTCAGGATTAATGAAAAGGAGATCAGAAGGTCTTACAGTATCTGCAGTTCACCGGCGCTGGACGAGCCTTTAAGCATCGCTGTCAAGCTGGTTGAGAATGGAGAAATATCCAAATTCCTGCATCACCGGACCGCTGTTGGTGACGTCTTAAACGTGCTTCCCCCTAATGGTATTTTTACTTATGAGACAGACGCTGAAGCAGACCGGACAGTTTTTCTATTTGCAGCTGGTGTAGGGATCACACCTGTTTTTTCTATTATTAAAACGGCACTTACTGTAGAAAACCGGTCCAGAATTGTGCTGATCTACAGTAGCCGGGATGCTGACTCTACTTTGTTTTATGATGAACTTAATGAGTGGCAACGATTGTATCCGGAAAGATTCAGGTTAATTTACCGCTTCAGCAGTACCAAAGATCTCCGGTATGCAAGATTAAATACTTTCGCATTTGAAGAGCTTATCCGCGACAATCTTAAATATGAGCTGACCGATGCTTTATGTTATACCTGTGGTCCTATTGATTATATGGTGTTATGCCGGATTTCTTTACTGGCACTTGGCTTCCGCCTGGAGCAGATTAGAAAGGAGACTTATTTCATTCCGGATGACGAAGTGGATGAGGACGACAGCTCGGAAAAGGTTGTCAAAGACAAAAATACTTACACCGTTATACTTGATTTTAATAACCAGACTTACCAGCTCAAAGTTCCATTTGATAAAAGGATCCTGCAAGTCGCGCTGGAACAAGATATACAAGTTCCATACAGTTGCCGTGCCGGTATATGCAGCTCCTGTGTTGCAACCTGTACCGCAGGCGGGGTAAGAATGGAATACAACGAGATCTTAACTGATGATGAAATTGCAAAAGGCCGTGTATTAATCTGTACCGGACATCCTACTGCAGAAGGTACGCATATTGTAATTTAACGCAGAGAGATAATAAAAGAGGCCCTTGTTTAAGGGCCTCTTTTATGTTTTAAAGCGTGTTATTATATTATCCGATGATAGTGCCGTCGGGCACTACCGAATCTTTCTTAATGACCACAATTCCGTCTTTAACTGCATAAAGTTCAAAGTCTCCGTCAGCAAGATGATCTCCACCATTGATTTCAACGTCACTGCCGATTCTGCAATTTTTATCTATAATTGCATTCTTGATTTTACAGCGGTCGCCAATTCCAAGCCATGCCCTTCCCGCTTCTTTATCTGCAGCTATTTCCAGCAGCGTCTGATAACGGTCGCAGCCCATGATGTAGGTGTTTTCGATAATCGTTCCATTACCAATCCTTGAACGGATGCCAATAACCGAGTGCTTGATACAGTCGGCATTTAAGATACAACCTTCCGCAATAACTGCCTTTTCCAGGTTACTGCCAAGTATTTTAGAAGGAGGCAGCATACGTGGCCTGGTAAATATGCTCTGTGCACTGTCAAACAAATTGAATTTCGGGATATCATCCGTCAGCCCGAGATTAGCCTCAAAAAATGAAGAAATATTACCGATGTCGGTCCAGTAACCTTCATATTGAAAACTAAGTACTTTCTGCTCTTTTAATACTCTTGGGATAATTTCTTTTCCAAAATCTTTATCGTCAGGATTCTCCGCGAATATACGGACCAGCAAATCCCGGTTAAAAATATAAATACCCATTGAGGCCAGATAATTCCTGCCTTCGGCCTGCATTTCCGGACCCGTATCTGAAGCCCAGTCTTTTAAAAGATCTGCTGAAGGTTTCTCGATAAACGAAGTAATAATGTTTTCTTCATTTGCTTTTAGAATCCCAAAGCTTGTTGCATCCTTTGCTGTACTTGGAATTGTGGCCAGAGTAACTTCTGCCCCACTGTTCTCATGCGCCTGCAGCATATCATTGAAATCCATCTGATAAAGCTGATCGCCCGACAAAATAAGTACATACTCAAACTGGTGCTGCAAAAGATGGTGCATAGTTTGTCTTACGGCATCTGCAGTTCCTTGAAACCAGGTTGGGTTATCAGGCGTCTGTTCTGCAGCCAGGATATCTACAAAAGCACTGCTGAAATGACTGAAATGATAGGTATTCTTAATATGTTTATTCAGTGAAGCAGAATTAAACTGCGTTAGCACAAACATCCGGTGTATACCAGAGTTCAGGCAATTGGAAATCGGAATATCCACCAGGCGGTATTTTCCTCCTATCGGGACTGCCGGTTTAGATCGGGTTTGTGTTAGCGGCGATAATCTGGAGCCCTGGCCACCGCCAAGGATTACTCCTAAAACTTTTTCAGTCATATGGTATTAAATTACATTTGGTACAGATCTATATAGCGTTGGGCTGCCCGATCCCAGGAATGGTCCAACTGCATACTATAATGAATTATAGCTTTCTTTTGTTTTTTATTCTGATAAAGTTCATAGGCCCGGCCTATGGCATGTCCGACATCGGCAATACTGGTTTGATCATGACAGATTCCAAAACCTCCGTCGCCAATATCAGTTACGGTATCTTTCAGGCCTCCAATTCTTCTTACTACAGGGATAGTTCCGTAGCGTAATGCATATAACTGGTTCAATCCGCAGGGCTCTACCCGCGATGGCATCAGCAAGAAATCTGCTCCAGCATAAATCTGATGCGATAACTGCTCGTTATACCCTACATAAACATTATAAGAACCTGGAAACCAATTCTTAAGTTCTGAGAGTCTTGATTCAACCACAGGATCTCCCGAGCCCAGCACCAATATGTTAACGTTTCCCTGACTGTGCGCCAGCGTATTGTGAAAAATATCGGGTAAAAGGTCTGCACCTTTTTCGGCGACAAGCCTTCCAATAAACGTAAACAGGGGTTTATCCGGATTCAGGTTGAAAACAGCGCATAATGCTTCTTTGTTTGCCTTCTTGCCTTTTTCTGCAGTTTTTAACTGGAAATTTTTATTTAGCATCGGATCAGTATTAGGATCCCACACCACCGTATCAATTCCATTAAGGATACCCGAAGACTTCCAACGCTCTGCAGCAAGCAGGCTCTGCAACCCATTAGCTTCCTGGCTCAATTCTTCCAGATAACTTTCTGAAACTGTGGTCACCTTCCAGGCACATTTAATCGCTGCTGCCAGCGGATTAATATCTTTATCCCATTCCAATAAACCTGATTTTCTGAGATCAAATGCCGGAATCTTAAATAATTTGTCCCAACCGAACTGGCCTTGATACTGAGCATTGTGAATCGTCAGAATGGAAGGAATGTCTTTTAGCCTGGTATATGCATGACAGTTACCCATCATAAACGGAACAAGTCCGGTATGATGGTCATGACAATGGATTACGTCGGGCCGATGCTCCCATTGGGAGATCCAGTCCAGCACAGCAATCTGAAATGCGAGAAAACGTTCTGTATCATCGCCATAACCATAAACCTTTTCGCGGTCGGTTAAACCAGCAATATGGACCAGAAATAGATCGAAGCCCATTTTATTGGTCTTTTCGCGAAAGATCCGGACGGGGAAATTATCATTTCCTAATCTTCCCCAGGAATCATAGACAACTTCAAACTCATTTTGCTGTAAAAAAGGAACTGCATAGGCAGGCATCACTACTTTTGCAAAATGCCCGAGCTTATTCTGGTACTTGGGTAAAGCGCCGACTACATCTCCCAGACCCCCGACTTTTGCTACTGGATAGCATTCTGCACTTAAATGAATAATTTCCATTTGTTTGTTAAATATTTAATAGAAAGGGTCAATAAAATTTGTATTAAAATACCATTTAAATAATTATCCTTTCAAATTGTTTTTGTAATTATTTCGGTAGAAAGAAGTTTTATTCGTTTGTGACGTACGCCCGACGCAAAGATCGGTTAACTAACTGTCAACTAACAGAATTACATTCACAGGTATTAATTCACCTTTTAACTGAAAATATGACCAGCCTGACAAAAAATTTAATTTCTATCGCACTAACTCTACTTCTGCCGCTTATTTCCTGCTCAAAAAAAACAGAATTAGCAGAAATAAACAGAGAAATACCCGGCAAGGGGAATCCAGATCCTGAAGATCAGATCAGAAGTTTAATACCGCTGCTTATTTCCGAAAAAAATTACACGATGAAACTTTACTATACAACCGCCCGTCATCTCCGCGCTGTAAGTTACGCTGGGGATAGCACCGCAATTAGTTATAATTCGAAACTACTCGCAAAGGAAATTTCTCATTTCAGGGATGGCGTACTTAAAGAACAGGCAATATTTGTACTCAATACAACTGGATCCCCTCAAACTATGGAACATTATACTGTTCAGAAAAATGCAAGAATATTTAAGGCAAATACCCAGTTAGACTATGATTCGCAACAGCGTTTAACAGAGGTGACACAAGTCGACGCTGCAAAAAAACTCTTGTCCAGGATGACTTTTAAATACGCAGAGGACGGCAGTTTTCAGATTAGCAGTTATCCCGGGAACACTGTTTTGTATTTTAATGATCTGGAAGGAAATCCACTATTTAAAGAAGTAAAAAACGCATGGATATTCGGGTTGGAAGGTTTGCATCCGTTTTTCTTCAGTAATTCGGCCAATTGGGGAGGTAAAGAAAATAAAGATCCCTATGATATCACTTATTCTTACAACCGGTCTTTATTTCCACAAACTATTCAATGGAAGTCAGGCACACAGACCACAACCTTGAAAGTTACCTTCTCAGAAATCTACCCCGAATAAGGGGAAGGTTAGCTGCAGCCACGATTACTAACGTTTACAGGATGCATACAACGAGCAAATAATAAGAATTACTTAATTTATTGTAAATTACATCTTGCAATTAGTAAGAATAAAATTGAATGGAAACACTTCAGGAGAAGGAACTTGTGCAGTTGATTAGGGAAAGTAATGTACCCGCGTATGAGAAAATATATTCGCTATATAGTATTAGAATTTTAAAAAAATTGATTCGCCTTTTAAAGGATGAAGAAATGGCAAAGGAAGTTTTACAGGATATTTTTCTTAAAATATGGGAGAAAAGAGAGCAGATAGATCCTGAAAAAAGCTTCAAAGCTTACTTATTCAGAATAACTGAAAATCAGATTACTGACGTTTTCAGAAGATCTGCATCTGACCTTAAATTAAGAACCCACCTGATTAATGCATCTACTGAATTATATAACCATATAGAAGACTTCATCAATTTCAAAGAGATTAGCGGTAACCTGAAACTAGCTATTGACGCATTACCCCCCCAGCGAAAAAAAATATTCACCCTCTGTAAAATGGAAGGGAAAAGTTATGAAGAAGTTGCTGAATTACTGGGAATCTCCACTGGTACAGTAAATGACCACATGGTAAAAGCAGGGCGTGCGGTAAAAAAACATCTGATGACAAGTGACATCTTTATGATTCTACTCATAAGCAGCTATATCAGTCAATAATTCCCGAATAATAAAAAAAAGAAAATTGTAGCATATGTATTATGCTTTTCGTCCGTATAAGGATAAAAGTGTCAATTGGAAAATCAAAGAATTAAAGACATATTCAGCAGATATCTACAGAACAAGTGTTCTGTAGAAGAAGCAAAGGAACTTCTGGATAATTTCCATAGCGATAATGAAGAGCATCTGCGGCAGCTTATCATTTTGGAACTTAACCGCAGGGAGCCATCCGGCGATGACAGAAAATTGGAATCGGCTTCTGAAGAAGTCCTCGCCAAAATCAAAAAACAAATTTACAGAAATCATCAAAATGTACCAGTATCCTGGTGGCAGGCTAACAGATGGTTAAGAACCGGTATTGCAGCTTCTTTATTGATAGCGTTAGGAACTTGGCTTTACTTGTCTTTATCTCCTGTACAGTCAGATAAACCTACCTTACGCGACCAAATTACTGCCGACCTCAAACCCGGCCAGAACAAAGCTACTTTAACACTTCCCGACGGCCGGCGTCTTTCCCTCGATGATCAGAAAAATGATCAGCTGAAGCTATTGACGGGTGATGCAGAAATAAGCAAAACTACCAGCGGGCAGCTTATTTACCAGCACTCTCCACGTTCCGGACCCGGATTTACTGTATTTCACACCCTAGAAACGCCAAAGGGAGGACAATATCAGATTAAGCTTGCAGACGGTACGCTTGTGTGGTTAAACTCTGACAGTAAACTGGCCTATCCGGCAACTTTTAAATCTGCTGGAACACGTACTGTTAAATTAACAGGAGAAGCCTATTTCGAAGTCGCACATAATCCGGCGCAACCTTTCATTGTTCAAACTACAGGACAGACGGTGGAAGTACTTGGAACACATTTTAATATGATGGCGTATGAAAATGATGACCATCAGGAAACCACCTTGCTTAAGGGCGCCGTAAAAGTGGGTTTTTCAACCAAATCAAAAATCCTTCATCCCGGACAACAGGCACAGACCAAGCTCAATTCATCTGAAATTTACATTCTATTGCACGTAGATACTGGAAAAATCACCTCCTGGAGAGAAGGTATTTTCACATTTGACAACTCTGATATCGACGACGTCATGAAGCAATTATCCAGATGGTATGATGCGGTTGTGATTTATCAGGGTGAAAAACCATCTGTAACTTTTACGGGGGTAATCCCCAGAAATAACAACCTGTCAAAAGTTTTAGAAGTACTGGAATTGGCAGGTGGCGTTAAATTTAAAATCGAAGGAAACCGAATAATAGTTAGAAGATAAATGACAGAGAACAGACTGATAACATGATTGCACGCAATTGGATCAAACGGTCCTTTGAATCTGTATTTCCACCTGGAAGTAAAACTTAATAATCAACCAAATATAACCAACAGCTTATGAACAAACTTACGGATTTCAAATCCTGGAGGCACCCCGGTGCATTAGTAAAAAAGGTCTTTTTGAAGGCCAGATACACAGGCATTTTTATTTTTGCTTTTTCTTTTCAGACCGGTGCAACGACCTTCGCTCAAAAAGTAACCATCTCCGGTAATCATTATGAACTAAAGGACATTTTAAAAGAACTTCGCAGACAGACCGGATTCTATTTCATCTATTCCAATGAAATAATCCGTAATGCAAAACCAGTCAACGTAAATCTCAGGAATGAGGATCTGGACAAAGCCTTAATCCAAATTTTTGATCAGCAACAACTTAGTTATTCTGTAAAGGGTAAAACTTTGATTGTAACTGAAAAAATTCAGCGTAAAGTGTCGCCTGCAGTGTTCGCTATAGATTTGAAGGGAAAAGTGACAGACAAAAAAGGTGGACCACTGCCGGGTGCAACTATCCGTGTAAAAGGTGACAATAAGGCCGTCATAACCAATAGTGACGGGGAATTCCAGTTGAAAGATATAAGCAATGATGCGGTGTTAATTATTTCCTACACCGGCTTCGTCAGCCAGGAAGTATCAGTCCTGGGAAAGAAGGAAATTCAGATCAGCCTGGTAGAAGATATGGCCAGGCTGGACGAAGTAGTCGTCGTGGGATATGGCTCACTGGACCGTAAAGAACTAACCAGTGCAGTATCCACACTCAGACAAAAGGATTTGATTTCCGGTGCTGTATCTCCACTGCTCGCGATACAGGGAAAAGTGCCTGGGTTAAATATCGAATCTACCAATGGTACAGATCCGAATGCTGGTTTATCACTCCAGTTAAGGGGGGTAAATTCAGTAAATGCTTCTCAAGGCCCACTTGTGGTAATTGACGGTGTTCCTGGCGGAGACATCAACTCGGTCGTAAAAGAAGACATCGAATCCATAAATATTTTGAGAGATGCGTCTGCAGCAGCTATTTACGGAACAAGAGCTTCGGGCGGAGTAATATTAATTACCACTAAAAAACCTCAGGCCGGTGAAACGAATGTAACTTTTACTAGTGAATTGTTTACAGAGACTGTCAGAAGACGTCCTGAAATGCTATCCGGTGACGAATTTGTAGCCAATGGTCTAGGTGATGACCTGGGACATCGCACAGACTGGTATAAAGAGGTAACCAACAAAAATCCAATCAGCCAGCGTTATGTCTTGAGTATGAGTGGCGGAACAGAAAATGCCAATTTGTATGCGACGGTATTCAAGCGAAATGCGAAGGGTATTGCAATCGGTTCCAAACGGGAAGAAATTGGTGGAAGGATTAATAGCAACTTCAAATTTTTCAATGGAATTGCAGAACTGGCAACAAACATCAGCTATACGCAGGTAGATGCAGACTTTACTAATAATGATATCTTCAATATGGCTTTGGTTCTAAATCCCACCGAAACGCCCTATAACTCCAATGATATTACCGGATACAATGTGCTCGTTGGCGGTTATGATTATTGGAATCCAGTTGCAGAGGTAGCCCTTCGCTCTGATCATAAACAGTACAAGTATCTTTTAGCTAATTCGACTTTAAAAGTCAATCTGACCAAAGATCTGTTTGCCACTGCGACAGTAGGTATCAAAAGTAATAATCAGCATGACACTTTTTATCGCTCAGCACAGCACCGTGAATCAAGATTGAATGGAATTGATGGTTACGGGAAACAGGAATTTCAACGCTGGGATGACAGGATATTTGAGTCCACGATGAATTATAACAAAAAGTTTGACAATCATAGTATTAATGCGGTTGCAGGATATAGTTATCAGGACTTCAATGGTCAGGGCTTCAATGCAAATAATTCAAATTTTCCTGTTGACGGCATCCGGGAAAATGATTTGGGAACGGGCACTTTTCTAGTTGATGGCCGCGCAGGAATGGGATCTTACAAAAATCCATGGATCAAACTCGCAGCATTCTTCGGTCGTGTCAATTATTCTTTCAAAGATCGCTATATCGTTACAGCAACCATGAGGCGCGAGGGATCCTCCAAATTTGCGCCAGGAAATAAATGGGGCACCTTTCCTGGCCTGTCTTTAGGCTGGCGTCTGTCTGAAGAATCTTTTATCAAAAAACTGAATGTGTTTGATGATCTCAAAATCCGTGCTGGATATGGCGAAACCGGAAATGAGGGCTTTAATGCTAATGTAGCGACAAGGATGTACAGTGCAGATACGTGGTATCTGGCAAATGGAACCTGGATACGGACATACGGCGTTATGCATAATCAGAATAAAAACATTCGCTGGGAAGTAAAAAAAGAATATAATATAGGTATGGATTTCTCTTTATTTAACAGAAAGCTATCCGGTCGATTTGATTATTACAAACGTGTTATCGACGATTTGATTTATGATATAAGTGTCTCTCAACCTCCTGCGATTCATGACAAAACCACTATTAATATCGGTAGTATGCAGAATGAGGGTTTCGAATTTGAACTAAATTATAACGCTGTTAAAACTACCGACTGGAACTATACAACTACACTGGTTGCCGCTCACAACAAGAGCCGTTTAAATTCCCTATGGGGAAATCAGACTTTCGCAGACAGAAAAGGATTCCCAGCTCCAGGTTCTCCCGGCAATGCTGTTCGTTTATACCCTGGCCAGGATCTGGGTCAGTTTTTCATCTGGCAGTTCGCCGGATTTACACCCGAGGGACAATGGATGCTGAATGACCGCAATAACGAGGCCTTTGATGTATCGAAGCGGAATAAAACTATAGCAGACAAACGATTCATTGGTAACGGTATACCCAAACTGCAGTTATCATGGAACCATAGTATATCCTATAAGAATTGGGATGCGGGAGTTTATATGAGAAGCTGGTTAAATTACGATGTCTTCAATATGATTAATATGTATTACAGCTTACCTAATGTAAAAGGTCAAAACGTATTAAAAGAAGCTTATACGGCGCATAAAGATATTAAAGGTGAAAAGGAATTAAGCGACTACTGGCTGGAAAAGGGTGATTTTCTGAAAATTGATGCTGTCAGCCTCGGATACACCTTTAGTAAATCTGTGATCAAACCTTTAAAAAACCTAAGATTATATGCGACCGGGCGCGACCTGTTTGTATTCACAAATTACAGTGGACTGGATCCGCAAGTGAATATAAACGGCCTGGATCCTGGGTTTGAAGAGCGTAATGCTTACCCTAAAACCAGAACATTCATGTTTGGTTTACAAGCCAATTTTTAATCCCTAAGACCTTTAGTATCAGAAATTATGAAAAAAACTTTTATATGGACATTAGCACTTACCGGCATTTTAGCAGGAAGCTGTACAAAACTAGAACCTGAATTTTATAGCCAGGTGACACCTGAAAACTTCTTTCAGAGTGAAAAAGACATCTTAGCAGCTTTAAACCGACCATTCACCCATGCCAACTGGTATTTAGGAGAGGACCGTTGGAGTTTGCAGGAATATACTGCAGATAATTTTGCAATCACAACAAAAGGACGTCACTGGTATAACGGGGGTGAAAATGAGAGATTTCATTACCACAAGTGGACACCTGATGAGGGTTGGATTTGGGGGACCTGGCGAGGTACATTAATGGGTGTTGCGCTCGCTTTAGATACCAGAAGTGATCTGGAAAAGTTAGATTATTCCCGATTTGCCCTTACACCGGCAGATAAGGATGCTCATATTAATCAGCTTAACACACTAATGGCCTATTTTTATCTGCGCGGCCTGGATTATTTTGGAGGAATGCCCATCTTTAATTCTCTAGATCAGGAATCACTGCCCAGAAATACAGATGAGGAAGTCTTTAAGCATATTGAAAGCATCCTCAAAGAGGCCATGACCAAATTAAAGAAGAAGAACGGTGGCGAAACGGAAGAGGGAGTGTTAAAACAGGCAGCGGCAGCATCGATGTTAGCACAGTTATATTTTAATGCTGAAGCATATATCGGCAAACCAATGTATCAGGAGTGCCTGGAGGTTTCAAAGGCTATAATCAATAATGAATATGGTTTTTACGCATTGGATGACAACTGGAGCGGCCCTCATAGTTTCACCAATGACAGGTCCCCTGAAGTTATATGGTCCAGTCCTTCTCAGTTTAATCGTCTGCAATACAATTGGTTTTACAGTAGATTTTATCATTATAACTCAAGGCAGTACTTTAATACAGATATGGGGGCTGATAACGGTACTCACCTTACGCCTTCTAGAAAACCTGATGGCAGCCTTTACAAAAACGTTTTCAGCTTAGGATCTCCTTTCGAAACTTTTGATGACGGCGATTTAAGAAAAAAACCTTACCGCTTTCTGGGAAACGGTCGCTATGAGGGTATGTTTATTACAGGTGCGCACCTCAGCCCTTCTGGAGAAGTAATTAAGGGAGGCGAGGAATATAAAGACCAGCCACTTGTATTTAGGGATCAGGTTGCCCGGTTTTCTGAGGTGGGTCCGGGGAAAAAATATGCTACTGTAGCTGATCTGCCTTCCCGTATGTCAGATGGCGAGGAAAACACTGGTGTAAGGCCAGTGAAGGTTCCTATACCGCCACTTTCTGAAAACACATTGCGCTGGGGGGCAGATAATCCTATAATACGTTTAACAGAAATTTATTATATGCTGGCAGAATGCAAATGGCGAACAGGCGATAAAAACGGCGCCGCAGAACTTATTAATATGGTGAGGAAAAGGAACTTTGCAAATCAAGAAGATCCCAATCCAGCCACTGCTGCAAATTTGGATGCTCAACGCTTTTTAGATGAATGGAGTATTGAATTTTTGGCAGAAGGAAGAAGAAGAACCGATCTGATCCGCTGGAAAATGTTTACAACGGGTGCCTGGTGGGATCATCAGCCTTCGGGTTCAGCTCATTTAAATCGCTTTCCTGTCCCTACGGAAGCTATCTCAGGGAACAATAACTTGGCACAAAACCCTGGGTATTAATCAAGTAAAATACGATCTATTAATTCATAAAGGGTGTGCTTAACCGCACACCTTTTATCTAAAAGTTAAAACCTACTGAAATATACGGCATTGTACTCTCTTTCGAGAAGCCTACTGCTGCCTGAATAAGGATCATCTCTGCAGGTACTACATAAAGCCCACCCCCATATCCATAGTGCCACTGATCAGAGGACTCACCGCCATACCATACTCTGCCTATGTCGTTAAAGGCTAGCAATCCGACCGAACCCGGAACTATATAAGAGGTGAAATTGAACAGTTTAACTCTTAGATCCAGGTTCTCATATACCATAGTTTTACCACTGAATCTTCCGGTATGAAACCCTCGCAGGTTATGCACGCCACCCAGCTGCATCAACTGAAAATACTGTGGATCTCCGAAGGTAGTTCCCCCACCTAGACGATTTGCTATAACCACACCTCCTTTTCCTGGATTTGCATAATATCTGAACTCTGTCTGTATTTTACCCATGCGGTCATTGCCGTTATTGAGTTCCTGCATACCAGAAATACGGGTATTCCAATACATTCCTTTGGTTGGTACTGCAACCTGATCTCTGGAGTCATACCGTACTTCTGCCAATAAACCTGCAAAAGCCCTGTCAGAAAAGACATTCATTTCAGGATGCTGCTGATTAAATTCGTTGAGGAACCTATTATCGTTAGCACTTTCACTGCTGGTATAGTAAGAGAAAGCCGGTCCGCCACCGATAGTCCATTTACTGATCTGCTGATAAAACTGAAAGTCTGACTGAAAATAATCATAGCGGTTCCGGTAATAGGACATTCCTTTGGGCTCATCTTTGATAAATGCTGTTTCATTACCTAAACCAAAGAAATTACTCAGATTATTCGGACCCAGCAGATTTGCATTAATTTTAAAACTGGTATTACCTATAATTTTCTTGAAGTCTCCGGCATAACTCAGGATAAATGATTTTCGTCCGGTGGAGTAATCGATCCAGAACTCCTGCTTCTGCGCATATGGGGTTCTTCTGAAACCTTGTTTTTCCAGTAATAGCCCAACACCGGGCTGTATTCCCTGGTCTATATTATAATTCAGATGTACGAGCGGACCGAAACGGTCAAACTCATAGCTATTTTTGTTATAGGAGTTAACAGCTGTATCTTTGGCTAATCTTAATTTGGCCAGACTCGATGATGGGATATTATTAGTCTCATCGGATCGGTCATAGATATATGTTTTACCCCTGTTTTTTGCTTTAGGATCAATCTCGAAACTATCCTGATCATCTCCGCCAATCATACGTACGACAATTGGCGAAGATTCAGTACCAGTGAGCCTGAATTGATCTTCACCCGCCATACCATATACTCTTATCTCCTTGGTAATACCGGGTTCAAATGTGCGCTGGTAAAGTTTTCTTCCCGCATCGCCATTTTTCTTAATATTATGCATGGTCAATTTAACCTCGCCACCTGCTTTCTTTTCCAGCTCGATCAGTTCTTTTTTGTCTGTAGCAGGAATATCAACGGTACGGGAGAGGTAGCCGATAATAATCCAGTGCGCTCTTATCCAGATTCTTAGTTCTGGCTATAGCAATCCTTAAGGTTTCATCTCCATTGATATTGTAGATATTTTCCGGCATCCTGCGGAATGCCTTTTCAAGTAGTTCCGGGGTAATTATATCCTGAACTTCTTTAACTGCTTTTCTCCAATCTTTCTCATCCAGCCCATTTAGAAAGTACCGGTCAAAATGCCGCTGGTAAATATTCCATTGGTCTACGGCCCTGATCTCCGGCTCGTAAGGCTGAATATTTGCTTTCAGCCACTGATGCGATAAAATCCAGGGCAAAAGTCCTGAAGTCTTGTAGAATACTTTGTCCCTGTCCCTGGGTACTGGAATATAAGTCTTGATATCTTTTTTCTCGTCGTCTTCCCTTATCCATCGCCAGTTATCGTCGTGTTTATCGTAATCACCGAGAATGAAATCCAGCAAACGTGATCTTAGCACAAGCTTCTGATCCAGATAGGTATCGTTGTCTTCCTGTAATTTTCTATATACTTTTAAAGTATTATCACTTTTTCTCAGACCTTCAGGAGAACGTTCTTCCAAAAGGTACACAGCATTTGAAAATTCCTTTTGATAGATTCCCAGACCTGGGTCGTCCCCTACGTAGACAAGTTCTGGATTTGCATGGGGAATATTCAGCGCATCTGCCAATGGAGGAACCACCAAAGCCGAAAAAGGATGGGTAGTGGCAATCTGATCCTGGACAATGTCCTTAACGATCGTCGCTTTCAGGTTATCAGGCAATTTTCTCTCGGGATATTTCTGTACTGTACGTAATGCCCACTCTTTGCCAGAGGCATCTGCGAGGCGCAATGACCTGGTTTCCATTCCTCCGCCAAGCTGAAGAATTTTCATTCCCCCCCGTTCTGTCTGCATATCCATCACCCGCACCTTGACCGGCTCTGCCCATAACTTCCTGTAGCCTTCTCCAAAAAAGAAACGATGGGCACTGGAAACTGTGTCATAACCGGAAGCAATGGGCATTGTAACCGAATCTCTTACTGCCGTCGTTTGTGCCAGCACATTTACGGAAAGACTGAGTATAACGCCGGTAAGAACAGCGGATATGCTGGTTTTAAGTATCATGAGAGATATGGTAATGTTTTTATAAAGGATTTTGACTAATGCTTACTCTAAGTGCTTTTAGTCCTTCAACGCCTTGTAATTCTTCAACTTCTAAATATTCTATTTCGCCCGAAAGCAGCTCTTCTGTCTGTAATCTACGGATATGCTTCAGATATTCATGGGCTTCAGACTGATTAAAATATACGATAGCTATTTTTCCGGGCTGGGTTAATCTTTCTGTTGTGCCTTTAATATTCGCTTTATCAATTCTTTTTTTCACCATCTGATAGCGGATATTATAGCTGCCCTCAACATCGAAGCGTTGTTCATCCAGCCGGAAACTTATATCCAGCTGTTTTCCATATACAAATATTAATTGTGTTGTTTCTAGCGGAAGTGGCAGATGACTGTGTAAATTAGCAGTAATATGTGCTATCTCAGCGATTACCCGCAATTGCTGATACCGGAAAACTGAAACCATAAAATCTGGAAAAGGCGTACCAGGTGCAATTGACTGTCCCAAATAGATATCAAATTCCACTCCATCAGTTCTGAATTTCTCGAAATAGCAGGGGTATAAATCTTGTATCGTCTGGTTAAATTCATCGAGCTGCCTTGAGACTGCATGATTAATCATCTGCATACTCAGTTCATATCGATCGCGGTTTATAAAAACCTTTCCACCGCTCTTACTGTCAGCCAAATATCTGTCAATAACGGTCTTCGTTTCGGGGTGCTGCTCTTTCAGTACTTCCAAATGAACAGGAAGCTGTCTGCGCAGGTAGTCATCAGTTTTCATGACTTCCATATCCGACAGTTCACTAAAATGTTGTTCATCCCATACACTCAGTTTTTTACCCAGCACTTCAGTTAATGATCCGCAAAGCACGGGCTGCAGTTGCGCTAAGGTTGACTCCAGTAAGCGGAAATGATCAAAGAGATCTTTTCTTATCATCAGGTTACGCTGGATGCTGGAATTCCTGATATCTACCGCCCCATAAAAAGGATGTACGTCTTTGAAATTAACTGGTTCTATCTGCAACTTTTTCTCCAAACTACCCGATTTGAGGTAATTATAAGCAGCTTCAATAAACCTCCACTGGACTGAAGGCTGAATAGCGGTGAACTGATCGGTAATAATCGCGGAAATCTCATTGTTGAAATCCATGATAATATTCTGATAAAGTTGCGCTAATAAAGGAAAAGCAAACTCTATTGAAGAAATCGTTTGTGGATTAAATGCCCCAAATGATCTGCTGTACATTTCCAGACAACCTACAATTTTGCCGTTATAATATAATGGGTATAATGCAAAGGATTTAATACCATTATCGAGCAATAACCTCAACATTGGTATTTCCGCACAGACCTCTTCATTGATCTCCGGATAAATAATCCGTTTAGGCTGCTGCAGAAATTTTTCGATCAGGTTATCATATTCCGCAGCAAGCATCCTCGATTCCTTTGCAAGTTTGATCAGGACGCTATGAAATCCGTCGTGATCAAATAAAAGGGATTTTTGATTTAGTTTTAGAAAAGGAAGTAAACTAAACTCAAGCTGGTTATTGCAGACTAATGCCTTTAAGGCCATATGAATTGCCGGAAAATCCCAACCGGATTTACATTGATTGTGAGATATAATTGTACTCTTAACGGATTCGAGTGCATATTCAGCCGTGGCATCGGTTAGAGTTACGATTGACATCCCTTCAATTGTAAACATTTCGGGGGGTAATACGTCCTTCAGAATCTTCAGATAATCTTCTTCACCATCTAAAAACTTCTTCACAACATCGAGTGATAGCTCCGGTAAGGCTTGCTGTGCGCGGATCTTTAAAAACCTGCTGTCTACGTCCAACCGGTAATATTTCAGCAAATTAGTTTCCAGATCAAGAACAGAATGAACTATATGCTGCTCCAGATTTAATGAAAACTGGTAAAATTCCTGCAGAATAAGATTATAGAAATTGCCAAGCATACTTCTTTCCATCTCACCGGTCGATGGTAAACTTAGGTTTTGGTTGATATGGTGTTTCTTTTTATCTAACAGAACACTGTAAAAAGCATCGCTGCCGTAATAAAAACAAGGGCAAACAGGTTTACTGATTGCCCATAACTGTTGTCCTTCCCGCTGAAGCAGAGGAGATACAAGGGTATGGATTAAATCAAAAAGTTTAGCGTAACGTGCTGTATTTTCTTCTTCAATATTATTTTCGAGCTCCGGAAAGGCAGCAAATTCCTGCAAAACATAAGCATATATATTTTTCCTGGCCGATGTATCTTCATTGGACTTCGCAGTCAGAAAATCGACGAATGGTTTCATCGAAAATTTGATGTCTGCCCCCAATTCACTATTTTCACTGCCACAGATATATTTACTGAGGTCTAATTTTATGGACTGCATCTTATCGTTATTTAGATTCTCTGCCATCAGGATTTACGTTTAAACTTCAGAATGTTTCCGGAGCTGAGTTCATCTCCTTCATTTGATATATACAGGTTCCTTTCTTTGTCAAAAGCTATCCCTTCTGGCTGGTTAAAAGTAGAAGAATTTAATCTGTGTGTACTTTTAATTTTCCAGTCCGGACTTGCAATAACCAGCAACTTGTTAACAGAAGAAAGAATATACCACTCTCCGGTGTGTTCATCTCTGGCCAAAGCTGATGTTTTCAGACCGGTTTTTAAAATCTGTCCTGAGCTGATCAGCGCCGACAAATCCATATTAATTTCTCCTGAAGGGATCAATTCCTGTTTAGCCTGATCAAAAGTAAAGATGGAACCAGATAACTCACCATGTTTCTTGTCTTCTTTACAATTTTTACAAATCAGAAATACCTGGCCTGTCTGCTGCGAAGCATAAATACTTTCATATTCGCCTTTAGGAAGTATCTTTTTAAAGATTTTAGGACTTTGCACCTTTTGTGTGGTTGCTTGTGAAAAAGGAAAAGCAGTAATCTCTCCATTACTGTTTAGAACCAGTACTGTTTCTTTCAGGATAGCCAGATCTTCATAGTCGCCTTTTTTACCGAATGTAGTGTGCAGTTGCTTCTTTTTCCCCCAAGCCTGACGAAATAAACGACCGTCTTCATCCTGTATTGAATAAATGGTATCATTTTTATCCTTATAAAATGCTATTCCTGAAATCTCCAGTAAATTATCTGGCATTATAAATTTTTCGGGATTCTTAAAATCGTACCCGGCAGGACTGGTAAAGTCAGGACGGGAAGATTTACAGGCGAAAAAAATCAGCACTAAAAAGACCGGAAGTAAATAAATTTTGTTTGATAAATATCTCATTTTCTTAGTTTAATGTTAGGTGCTGCCGGTCTTTAAAAACTGGTAAATTTCTTCCTGTGAATGATGCTGTCCGTTTCCATCCACCCGAATTTGTTCCATTCGGGCATTGAGCCGGACCGCCTGAACATTATCTTTTAACTGTAAATTGAGTAAAGTGATTAGTTCCGCTTTTAAATCCGGGTCTTCAACAGGAAAACAAACCTCTATTCTGCTATAAATATTCCTGTTCATCCAATCTGATGATCCCATAAATAATTCTTGCCTGCCTGCATCTTGAAAAAGAAATAACCGGCCATGTTCCAGATACCTTCCAACAATCCTGGTTACAGTGATGTTTTCGCTTTGCCCTTTTATTCCTGGAATCAAACAGCAAATACTACGTATTATCAGCTGAATTTTCACCCCGGCCTGTGAAGCTTCATATAATTTAGAAATCAGGACGCGCTCTTCAAGATTGTTCATTTTAATAATAAGAGATGCTTCCCTCCCTGCTTGAGCATAAGCTATTTCTCTATCTATCAATGTAATAAAACCGGGTAAAAGATTAAAACCTGCGACCAGCAACTTATTAAAAGTGATCTGATCTTCCAGCGCGGGTCTTTTTTTCTTCTTTCTCAGATAACCAAAAAGCTGCTGCAATTCTATAAGCATCGGTTGTCTGGCTGTCATGAGCACATGATCTGTATAAAACTTAGCCGTAGATTCGTTCAGATTACCGGTAGCTAGTAATCCAAGATATTGTTGCCCTCCATTTATACGCCTTCTAACCAACGCGACTTTAGCATGAACCTTCAGGGCAGCATTACTATATAAGATACGCACGCCGGCTGCTTTCATTTCAGTAGCCCATTTCAAATTGTTAGCCTCATCAAATCTAGCCTTCAATTCGACCATCACGGTAACTTTTTTTCCATTCTGCGCTGCTGTAATCAATGCTGTCACAATTCTGGATTGCGCAGCAACCCGGTACAGGGTTACGTAAATTTCTTCTGTAAAAGAATCATGTGCGGCTTCATTGAAAAAGCGTAGAATAGGATCATACTGCTGATACGGAACATTAACCAACTGGTCTTTTTGATTAATCAAGTCAAAAAGTGTTTCAGACGGTCTGAGAAAAACTGCCCTGACCGGGCTCAATTTCGGATAAGAAAACATCTCCTGTTTTACGGGAATAGAATCCAGATCCCGGAGGTGGTGATAGAAACCGCCCTGAATGATTGCAGCTCTACTTAATTTCAGCATGGATGCCATGGTATAAATATACCTCAAAGGAATTTCAGGTTGAATGAGAAAGCGTGTTGCCGGTCCTAAATCCCGCTGTTTGAGCAAATGTTCAAACTGAACGATATTTTCTTCATCTGTACCTTCATCAAGGTGTAACTCTGCATCGCGGGTAATTTTCACCTGATATATACCGGTAATTTTCTGATCCGGGAATAAGTAAGCGCTATGTGTACAAATAATATCTTCCAGAA
Source organism: Pedobacter antarcticus (assembly GCF_900103515.1). Taxonomy (NCBI): domain Bacteria; kingdom Pseudomonadati; phylum Bacteroidota; class Sphingobacteriia; order Sphingobacteriales; family Sphingobacteriaceae; genus Pedobacter; species Pedobacter antarcticus. The sequence continues at coordinate 128,968 of NZ_FNGZ01000005.1, read as the reverse complement.
AGACGATAAATTGTTGTGTTTCCGTGTTGAATGAATAAAATCTGGGTAATTGAGACGATGGAATAGCTATAAATTCCATTTGCTCCTTTCCGGCTTTGTTTTCCAAAACTACGGCCTGATATAGTTTGTTATTTTCAGCAAAAAAGGATTGACGGTCTACCTGATACAAACGAAGATAACCAAGAATATTATTAAAAAATACATCTGATACAGCTTGTTTAATTTCTTCAGGAATTTCCTGTTTATAAATTAAAGTGATATGTCTTGCCGCAAGGGCAGGAATAATCTGATTCTGAAGCAACCTGCCAAATCTTTCTTGTTGTACATTAATAACATACTGGGCATTTGTATAAGTATTATGCATCCCCTGCCTGTCATCATTCACATCGACAGACATTAAAACAGGCATCCGGACACGATAAAATTCATCCAGATTGGATGAATAGATCGAAAGAAACCGGATACGCTCCATTAAAGGGATTTCTGTATTCTCCGCTTCCATTAATACCCGCTCATTAAAAGTAAGCCAGCTTAAATCACGATTGAAAAAGGTATAACTATTCATATTAAAGCGTTACGATAGCAATTGCGATCATAAATGCCAGCACTGAGGCAATTATTCCAAACATAAAAACGCTGTAAGCAATACGAAGTAGTTGATATTTTCTACCTAAAACTACTCCTTGTGAATATAAATCCCTTATTAAGCTCCCATATAAGAAATCACGATCTTCCATCATCTGCTCCATACCAGCCTCGTAATCAGGCAAAGGCATGCGGTAAAAATTCCCGAAGAAGAGAAGATTCGCTTTTTTATCCCTGATATCCTGAATACTAAAGGTCCCATGTGGTAATGATGGCCTAGTTGCCAGAATCGAGAAAACCATCGTGACCACACAAATGATCAGTAGAATGAGGGTGGGAATAATCAAATGAGGGTTATCTTCCAGTTTACGCAATAACAAACTGAGTACAACTGATAAAATAATAGAATTGGTAGAGATCATAATGTGGGCCTTATTATCTGCCATATCACTCAACCTCTGCTGATTACCAGCAGTAATTCTGAACATGGTTTCTATCCCTTTATCCGGCCTGCTCTCTTGATTTTTCTTTTTTTGCTTGTGTTTTTCCGGTTCAACCTCCAACTTTTCTTCCACAGGTAAAACTTCCTGTTTTACCGCAGCAAGTCTGGTCTTCAGTTCTTCGAGATTACTTTGTTCTCCCGGGCCCTGTTGCTCTTTAGCATAGGAAGTATGATATTGATGAGCTTCCAGTAATGCAATTGTTTTAACCTTCCAGTCGTCCTTGGAAATCTCCTTACCTAAAAAGGCTTCGGATTCTTTCCGCATCAGCTTATTTCGTTCTCTGAAGTTCTGATCTCCCAGATGAAACAAATCTGCATCGCAAACGATCTGCTCATTGAGATTAGCCGGTTTCTGAGGCATCATTGTAGCCATAATACAGCCCGATACGGCCTGTTGAACATCTTCGGGGACATCCTTTCCTGCCAAAAATTCCCGGGCACGCTCAGCTCCAAGGGCTTCATGCCCGGTCACAGCAGTCAGATATCCCGTATCATGAAACCACGCTGCGGTACTGACAATAAAGAAGTCCTGATCTGACAACCGGTAGAAACCGGCTATACGGGTCGCGGCATCTACCACCTGCGCTGTGTGTTCCAGGTTATGATAGATTAATCGTTTGTCGGTACTGCTCAGAAATAGGCCTGAAACATGTGCCCTCACCTGTTCAAGAAGATCAAGATAATTCATAGTTAAAGATCAAAGTTTAAATCGTCAAATCCCAAATTTTATACCGGGAATAGACTTTCATAAAAAACATAAGCTAAATTACTTATTTGAAGGGCTTTTCCGTACAGTAATATTCCCATACTGCGTAAGATAATTCACAAAAATTAAAATTCATCAGTATGTGATTAAAGGAAACATTTCCTGCTATTAATAATAACGCAGATATTATATCACAATTTCGTTACACTAAGCCCATGTTTGTCTGAATATTATGAGTAATTTGCATTAGCCGAATCAAGATATTAAAGCTTAAATGACAGAATATCAATCAATATTGACAGTAATTGTGTTTTCGTAACTCCAGTTACACCTTTTTGACTTCCTCGTTATATTTAAATATAGTTGAGCATCTGGAAATAAAATATTATCTGCGGCACAGATCATGCAAGGTTATTAGTTTTAGAATCATGGAAAACATACACAAAAATGATCATTCTGCTGCACTGGAACACCAAGGCATCTATAACCTTTTTGAAGAAACTTCCATTAATTTTCCTCAGCACACCGCAATCGTATCCGAAAGTGGGAAAATAACGTATTCAGCGCTCTCGGAAAGCATATCCATTTTAGCTGCAAGTATACTTGAGCAAGCTCCGGACGAGGAGCTTATCGCTTTGAGTACAACGCGTTCCGCGGAGATGATTATTGCCGTATTAGCCATAATCAAATCTGGAAAAGCTTATCTACCATTGGATCCATCCTATCCAGAACAGCGATTAAATGAGATGAAAGAGAGCTCCGGAGTAAAATTCTGTATTTGTCCGGAAAATGAAATATCATTATATAATACATTGAATCTAAGCTGCCTTAAACAGGACAAAGGTTCTGGATCAGCGCTTAATACTCCTGTAAAAGGCACACATGTTTATGTTCTTTATACTTCTGGTTCTACCGGTAAGCCTAAAGGTGTTTATATGACCCAAATTGCGATGGTGAACCTTTTAGAATGGCAAAATATAGAATCACTCGCCGGACCAGAAAGCCGCACCTTACAATTTGCACCGCTGAGTTTTGATGTATCCTTTCAGGAGATCTGGTCTACCTTAACCACCGGAGGAGTTTTATATCTGATTAGTGACGACTTGCGCTTAGATCCTCACAATCTGCTCAATTTCATAGCTGAACATAAGATTGAACGTATTTTTCTTCCTTTTGTCGCACTACAGTTTCTAGCTGAAGCCGCAGTGGGATCCAATGTATTTCCTGCCAGCCTTCGTGAAGTGATAACCGCCGGCGAACAACTAAAAATAACACCTCAGGTTAAAACTTTTTTCGAGCACCTGCCTGAATGTAAATTGTACAACCAGTACGGTCCTACGGAATGTCATGTAGTTACCCAACTCAAACTAGAAGGCAGCCCTGATGTCTGGCCGGCACTACCGAACATTGGAACTCCAATCAACAATACAGAGATCCTGATCCTGGATGAAAATCTGAACCCCCTTGAACCAGGAAATACCGGAGAACTGGCTATTGCCGGGTTAAGCCTGGCCAGTGGTTATTTAAATCAGCCCGATCTTACCGCAGAAAAATTTATCCGTCTTCCCGGAAATGAAAAACTGGTCTATCGTACGGGTGATATAGCCCAGACTTTACCGGATGGCACTATTGAATTTCTTGGAAGAAAGGATGATCAGGTAAAAATTCGTGGATATCGGATCGAGTTGGGCGAAATTGAAGTACGGATGAATCATATTCCAGGAATTAAACAGGCTGTAGTCATTAACCAGGAATTTGCTGATCAACAACGGTTACTGGCCTATATGATCGCAGGCAATACCGAAATTACGACAACACAACTCCGCACAAAACTGGAAGCAGACATGCCGGATTATATGGTTCCCTCTGTATTTACCTGGATGAAGGAGTTTCCAAAAACAACAAGCGGTAAAATTGATAAAAAAAACTTACCATTACCCGAGGGAAAAAGGCCTGATCTTTCCATTCCATTCAGTCCGGCTAAAAGTACGCTTGAAAAACAAATTACATCGATCTGGAGCAACGTACTGGAGATTAACGAGGTTGGTGTAAACGATAATTTTTTTGAACTGGGCGGGAATAGTCTGTTGGCGTTAAAAACGGTTACGCAGCTTAGAAATATCCATGCGATTATCCTCCCGATCACTAAGCTCTACCAATTTCCTACTGTGACTCAAATTGCGGATTTCCTTAGGCCTGAACGGAACACTAAAAAATTTACTTTCCGCAAAACCCGGCCTGCCGAAATTAACGAGGGCATTGCCATAATTGGTATGGCCGGTAAGTTTCCGGGTGCAGATACAATAGAAGAGCTATGGGATATCTTAAAAGCAGGCAAAGAAACAACTTCATTCTTTACACCTGAAGAAATCGATCGTTCAATTCCTGCCGCAATCCGAAACGACGAGAATTATGTACGTGCGCGTGGGGTTATCAGAGATGCGGCTCAATTCGATCCCGTTTTCTTCGGTATTAGTCCAAAGATAGCAGAATTGATGGATCCTCAGCAGCGGATATTTCTAGAAATCAGTCGCGATGTACTCGAAAAAACGGGGCACCTTCCAGCCGTTTACTCAGGAATCACAGGCGTATTTTCCGGTTGTGGCAATAACAGTTATTATTCGCATAATATTGCTGGTCAGACCGAACTCATCAATCAGGTTGGTGAATTTCAGGTCATGACGGCCAATGAAAAAGATTATATATCATCCAGAACCGCCTACCAGCTAAATTTAAAAGGGCCCGCAGTAAGTGTATTTTCAGCCTGCTCGACTTCTTTACTCGCCGTAGCCCAGGCGGTTGATAGTTTGCGCCGTCAGCAATGTGATATTGCCGTGGCAGGTGGTGTCAGCATTACCTCCCCGGCATATAGTGGCCATTTATATCAGGAAGGTGCAATGCTCAGCAAAGATGGCCATTGCCGTTCTTTCGATGCTGATGCTACTGGTACCGTATTCAGCGACGGTGCGGGAGTGGTACTGCTAAAAACATTATCTGCAGCACTGAGAGATGGTGATACTATATACGGCATAATTAAAGGTACCGGCTTAAATAATGATGGTGGCGAAAAGGGCAGTTTTACTGCGCCCAGTACAACCGGACAAGCATCTGCAATTGCGATGGCTATCCAGGATGCTGGTATTAATGCATCCGATATCAGTTATATCGAAACGCATGGTACTGCAACACCCGTTGGTGACCCAATTGAAATCGAAGGTCTCAAACTAGCATTCGGTTCGCAGGAAAAACATAATTATTGCGCAATTGGAAGTATCAAAAGTAATATGGGACACATGACCGCTGCCGCTGGTGTAGCTGGTTTAATTAAAACTACGCTGGCATTGTATCATGGTGAAATCCCACCATCTATAAATTTCAAAACCCCTAATCCGGAACTTCGTCTTCAGGATTCTCCTTTCTATGTCTGTGATCGTTTACAGCCATGGCCGGACAATAAGCGCCGTTTAGCCGGCGTAAGTTCATTTGGCGTCGGCGGAACTAACGTCCATGTACTTCTGGAAGGTTTTCAGCCAGCTACGATTGAGGACGAAACGGCCGTTAACAGTACTCAGCAGGAGCAGCTAATTATTTGGTCTGCAAAGTCTGCAGAAAGTCTGGATGGCTATGGTCTTTCTTTACAAAACTTTCTGAATCAGCATACTGGCACATTATTATCAGATGCCGCTTATACACTTGCGACAACGCGGGAAAACATGAATCATCGCAGATTTATAGTAACTGACGGTACATCTTTTCAGGAGCAATTAGAAAAACATACCAGTCATTTGCTTAAAAGATTACCTGGTGAAGTAGTTTTTATGTTTCCCGGTCAGGGTGCACAATATCCGGGAATGGGAAAAGAACTCTACACCTCGGAGCCTGTCTTCCGGGACGCTGTTGACAGATGTGCCAATCTTTTAAATCAGTGGGTAGATCTGGATATCAGGAAACTATTGTATGAAGACTATCCAGATGCTGCGGAATTGCTTAACCAAACACAATATACCCAGCCTGCCCTGTTTCTGACCTCATATGCTCTTGGCAGTTTATGGATTAGCTGGGGAATTAAGCCTGACATGTTATGTGGTCATAGTATCGGTGAATATGTAGCCGCCCACTTTGCGGGAATAATGAGCTTGGAGGACGCACTGCATTTAATTGCAGTCCGCGGGTTAATGGTTTCGAAACTTCCCGGCGGAAGTATGCTTAGTGTGAGAACCGGTCTGGATCGCATTGTAGGCTTATTGCCCGACGCTCTCTCTGTTGCTGCCGTAAATAGCCCGCAGCTTTGCGTAATAGCAGGTCCCGACCAGGTAATTGAGCAATTTCAAGATCTGCTTGATACCCATGCTATTCTTCATAAAAAATTATTTACCAGCCACGCATTCCATTCTGCCATGATGGACCCAATATTGGTTGACTTTAAAACCCTGGTCAACAGTATCAAACTGGAAAAACCAAGAAAGCCGGTTATTTCTACCGTAACAGGAAAGTATTTAACCGATGCTGAAGCTACTGATCCTGCCTACTGGACAGAACATCTGCGTAAAACCGTCAGGTTTAGCGATGCGCTTCACACGATCTCAGAACTAGACTATCCGGTTCTTCTTGAAGCTGGTCCTGGAAATACCTGCACGACGCTCGCCTGGCAACAGCTCGACAGAAATAGCATTACGGCAATTGCGAGTCTGGAAAAGAAAGAATTATCAGGCGGCAGAAATGCAATTCTCCAGGCCCTGGGTAAAATATGGCTTGCTGGCATCCAGCCGGAATGGAACGAATTTTACCAAAATCAACCGGTAAAGAGAATTGAACTGCCTACCTACAGCTATCATAAAAAACACTATTGGGCGCTCGCCGCAGTCCCTGTATCGACATCTCCTAAAGATAAAATCACCATGCCTAAACAGAACTTCATTGAAAAAATAAAAAATATACTGGAAAATGCTTCTGGTATAGAGATGGAAGGTGTAACTCCAGAAATGAGTTTTATTGAAATTGGTCTGGACTCTCTATTACTAACTCAGGTCGCCATTACTTTAAAGAATGAATTCGCACTGCCAATTACATTCAGGCAATTAAATGAAGAATATGCAACTATTGACTCCCTTGCTGCATATATCAGCAGCCAGTCTCCGGAAGCGCCACAAGCGGTAGTGCCACAGCCTGTATATCAACAAGCTACCCAAAATCCTGTTCGAACCGAGCCTGCAAATACTGCATTGGGTCTTATTGCACAACAGCTTCAGTTATTATCCAGACAGGTAGAATTGCTTACGGGTACGCCACAGCAACCGGCTACGCAACCTGTTTTCATACAGGCAGAACTTGCTCCCACGGTAGAAAAAATGAGTATAAATGCAGACCTATCTCCTGAGGAACTAACGGAACTTAAAAAACCTTTTGGTGCCACTGCCCGTATTGAAAAAAGTGCGGCGGCAATGTCTGAAGAACAAACCGTTTTTCTGAAGGACCTGATTCGCCGGTATAACGAAAAGACTCCTCAAAGTAAAGCTTATAACCAGCAGCACCGTACGCACATGGCCGACCCAAGGGTGGTATCTGGCTTCAAGCCATATACTAAAGAAATTGTTTACTCCATAGTTACCGATAAATCTAAGGGTAGTCATTTATGGGATATAGACGGCAACGAATATATTGACGCACTTAATGGTTTTGGATCAAATCTATTGGGTTACCAGCACCCTGTACTAAAATCAGCAATACTCGAACAGATTGAAAAAGGTTATGAAATAGGTCCGCAACATGCACTGGCAGGCGAAGTATGTTCTTTGATCTGCGAGTTTACCAACTTTGACCGGGCTGCACTTTGTAATACTGGTTCTGAAGCGGTATTGGGTGCTATCAGAATTGCAAGAACTGTAACTGGTCGCTCTTTAATTGTTGCATTTAATGGCTCTTACCACGGCATCAATGATGAAGTTATTGTTCGCGGCACTAAAAAACTAAAAAGCTTTCCTGCAGCACCAGGTATAATGCCGGAATCTGTACAAAATATGCTGATCCTTGATTATGGCACCCCTGAGAGCCTCCGGATTATCAGAGAGCGTGCTCATGAACTTGCGGCAGTATTAGTAGAACCTGTGCAAAGCCGCAGACCGGAATTCCAACCTGTAGATTTTCTGAAAGAAGTACGCGAGATCACCAGAAAGTCAGGTGCTGTCCTGATTTTTGATGAGGTCATTACCGGGTTCCGTGCACATCCTGGCGGTGCTCAGGCCATTTTTGGAATCGATGCCGATCTTGGTACTTATGGTAAGGTTATTGGCGGAGGACTGCCAATTGGTGCAATAGCAGGAAAAAAACAGTTTATGGATGCCCTGGACGGTGGATTCTGGCAATATGGAGATCAGTCTTTCCCGGAAGTTGGGGTTACTTATTTTGCGGGCACTTTTGTCCGTCATCCACTGGCACTTGCCGCAGGAAAAGCAGCCTTGCTCTACATGAAAGCACAGGGCCCGTCTCTTCAGAAAAAACTGAACGAACTAACCACTGGTCTAACCGCGAGTGTTAATACTTATTGTAAACAGAAGAATATCCCCGTATACGCAGCTTCATTCGGTTCGCTCTGGAAGATTAAATTTCACGAAGAATATCCGTATAGCGAATTGATATTTAGCCTAATGAGACTCAAAGGAATTCACATATGGGATGGCTTTCCTTGTTTCCTAACAGAAGCACATACTGCTGTTGAAATTGAAGAAATATTAAATGCTTTTATAGCAAGCGCCGATGAGTTGCTGGCAGTTAAATTGATTCCTGTATACCTCGAACCGAACAATAGTGTTCCAGTGCAGGTGACAGACAAAAGTCAGCCTCCAGTAGCTGGTGCAAGATTAGGAAAGGATGAAAATGGTAATCCTGCCTGGTTTATTGAAAATCCTGAAATTCCTGGAAAATACTTACAAATTGAAACCAAATAAGAATGCCGCACCCTAGCCAACATATCACTTATAAGCCAGTTGATTTCAATCCTTTTGAAGAAGAAAATGGGATTGAAAAAATTATCCCTGTTAACGAGCCCCAGAAAGAAATCTGGTTATCTTGTATGATTGGTGGTAATGATGCGAACTGCGCATATAATGAGTCTGTTTCCCTCGATTTCAGCGGTGAAATGAATACACCTTACTTTGAAACTGCACTACGCAAAGTAATTGAGAGGCACGAGGCATTACGTGCAACCATATCTCCTGATGGTGAGGTACTTATTATTCAGCAACCAGGTAATTTCTCTCTTTCAACTACAGACTTGTCGTCTATACCTGAAGAACAAAACCGTTTAATTGACGAGTTCATCGTCGAGGAAATGAATTTTGTATTTTCTTTAGTTGAAGGCCCTCTATATCGTTTTCATCTTCATAAACTTGGAGAGAAACACTTTCTGTTCACTGTAGTCCTGCACCATATTATTGCCGATGGCTGGTCAACTGGTGTAATCCTGGATGACCTTAGTAAATTATATAACCAACTTTTAAAAAATGGGTATGCAGAACTTCCGGCGCCACCACAAATCAGCACCTATGCATCAACCCTAGAAAGTTTTAAAAAAACTGTCGCATTTGAACAGACAAATACTTTCTGGCTTAACCAATATCAGGAATCTGTACCCGTGCTGGATTTGCAGACTGATTTCCCCAGGCCGTCTCAAAGGACTTATAAGTCTAAAAGGTTCGACTTTCAGCTCAATTCCGACTTAGTAAATCAGATACGCAAAACCGGCGCTAAAAATGGCTCTAGCATGGTTAGCACACTACTTCATGCATTTGAAGTTTTCTTATTTCAGCAAACAAATCAGCAGGATATCGTCGTTGGTCTTCCGGCCGCTGGTCAGGCTGCTACAGAAAACACAGGCCTGGTAGGTCACTGCGTAAATCTGCTTCCTTTGCGATCCTTTATCGATTCGGAAATGAGCTTCAATGCTTATTTGAAGAAAAGAAGACCTGAGCTTTTTGATGCCTACGATCATCAGCTTTTTACTTATGGTCAACTTATCAAGAAATTGAATATTAAACGGGATCATTCCAGAATTCCTATGGTACCGGTTATTTTTAATATTGACCTTGGCATGGACCAAGGTTTGGTTTTCGATCAACTGGATTATAAGCTAATTTCGAATCCACGTTCTAACGAAACCTTTGAAATATTCTTAAATATTTCAGGGGCAGGCAATGTTTATATTTTAGAATGGTCCTATAACACTCAGCTTTTTAAACCGGAAACTATCCAAAGGATGGCGTTCGATTTTCAAAATTTGCTAGAGAAAGTAACTGCAAACCCAGATATTCCAATAAAAGACCTTACTGAAGAAAAAAGCAATTCATGGAATGAGAGCATTCGTCTTTGGAATAAGACAGATGTACCTTACCCAAGGGAAAGCTCTCTGATATCACTGATCGATCAGACGGCCTTAACTTATCCGGATAAAACTGCCGTATCATTCGGTGAAAGATCTATATCTTACTTTGAGCTTAAGTTAAAATCTGACCAACTTGCTGAATATCTGATAAAACAAGGAATGACTTCGGGGGACATAACCGGTCTCGCAGCAGAAAGATCCATTGAAATGCTAATTTGTATGCTGTCCATTATGAAATGTGGCGCCGCCTACTTACCTCTTGATCCGGAATACCCTGCGGAAAGAATTGAATATATGCTGGAGAACTCCGAAGCACATTTCCTGCTTGTTTCCGATTTATGCAAAGGAAAGTATCATTCTCGAGCAACCGAATTATCTATCTCTGAAATCTTCAGCTCTTTAGAATATGTGGGCCAGGAATGCGATTTCCCAATCGTTGCGGGTAATGACCTTGCTTACGTTCTATACACATCAGGGTCAACAGGTAAGCCCAAAGGAGTACAGATTATGCATTATAATCTGGTGAATTTTTTATTGAGTATGCAGAAAGATCCGGGCCTGAACTCCCGCGATAAGTTACTTGCAATCACGACCATCTCATTCGATATAGCAGGTCTAGAACTTTTTCTACCGCTGATCAGCGGCGCCGAGTTAATTTTATGCGATAGAGAAACCTCAAGAGATGGACGCCGTTTACTGGAAACGCTAAGCAGTAGAGAAATTACTTTCATGCAAGCGACGCCAGCAACCTGGAGAATGCTTATTGACGCAGGCTGGAATTCAAGCCCTGGACTTAAAGTACTTTGTGGCGGTGAAGCTTTTCCTCCAGCACTCGCAGAAATTCTGCATACCAAAGTTGGATCTGTGTATAACATGTACGGCCCTACTGAAACAACAATATGGTCATCACTGAAACTGTTATCTGCAGAAGACAAACAGATCACTATTGGAAAGCCCATTCAAAATACTCGTTTTTATATTCTGAATGCCCAGCTTAACCCAGTTAAACCAGGAGCTACCGGCGAAATATATATAGGCGGTGATGGTGTCGGCCTGGGATATCTGAATCAGCCGGAACTTACCGCCGAACGATTTATAAAAGATCCCTTCTGTGACTCTCCTGATTCCAGGATGTACCAGACTGGTGATTTAGGAAAATACACGGCTGATGGTGAAATCCTCTATATGGGGCGTTCAGATCAGCAGATCAAAGTACGAGGCTTTCGTATTGAACCTGGTGAAATTGAGAGCGTACTGCATGATATTAATGAGGTTAAATCTGCAATTGTTATCGCCAGGGAAGACATTCCGGGAGATCAGCGAATGGTTGCTTATGTCATTCCGGTCGAAAAAGAACTTCTAGAATCTGATACTTTTGGTGAATGGAAAAAAGAACTCAGAAATCATTTACCTGAATATATGATCCCTCAGGATTTTGTAATCATGGAAGAGTTTCCACTTACACCTAATCATAAGATAGACCGTAAGGCATTACCAAAACCACCAAAACAGCAAACAGCAGCAGCAAATCAGTCAGCAATTAGAAAAATGACTAAAAGAGAAGCTGTTATTGCTGAGATATGGTCTGATGTGCTCGGCCTCGTTAATCCTTCACCTGATGATGATTTCTTCGAATTAGGAGGGCATTCATTGCTCGCCGTCAAAGTCATGGTAGAAATAGAGCGTGTCACAGGAAAAAGGTTGCCTTTATCAACCCTTTTTGAATCATCCACAATTTCAAGTCTGGCAAAAAAAACCGGAGGTGACGACGATAACGAAGAACATTCCTGGGATGTTTTGGTCCCTATTAAACCCTCAGGCAAAAAAGATCCTATCTATCTTGTGCATGGTGGTGGTCTGCACGTTTTATTATTTGCATCCATGAGCAAATATATCGACGACGATCAGCCGGTATACGGTATTCAGGGCCTGGGGATGAAACGGGATATGGAGCTTCTGTATTCGAATGAAGAAATAGCCAGTAAATATCTAGAGGAAATCCTGCAAAACAACCCAGATGGTCCTTATTGTCTTGCAGGCTATTCAATGGGCGGTAAAATAGTTTTTGAAATCGCAAATCAATTACAGCGAATGGGAAAAACGGTGAAATTCCTCGGAATAATCGATACCTACGCAACGAATGAAGATGAAAATTTAAGAATTAAGATGAGTAAGAAAATCATCCGGCAATTCAGAAAAATACCATTTTTCATTAGCTCCTTTATTAAAAACCCTAAAGATGCCTGGTCTTATCAGATGTATATGTCTAAAACCAGAATTAAGCAATTACTTTCAAAAAACAAAGAAGAAGAAACTAAGCATTTTAATGAGAGAGAATTGGAAATAGTGAATAGTTATGATATTGCTTATCAAAAATATAGACTCAAACCTTCAGACCTCAAAATTCATTTGTTCCGGGTTAACAAAAGATTATATTTTCTGGATGACCTGAAATTTCTTGGCTGGGCGAAATTTGCAAAAAAAGGAGTAGAAGTACATGAAATACCGGGGGATCACAGGACGTTCCTATACTCTCCTAACGATCAAGGGTTTGCGCGTATCTTGCAAGGAGTGCTGGACAAACTTTAAAACCTATGTATGACTTATCTCTACAGAAACTGACGGGCCACTCCTGGCGTCCCTATTTGCCCATTCAAAAGCTCAGTCAGGATTTACATATTTTCTGCATTCCGGCGATAGCTAGACCAGGAGAAGAATTACTAGATGCTGATATGATACTTTCAGATTGCGAATTACATCATCTTAGTAAATTACGCTTACCTTCTTTAAAAGAGAACTTCAAAAGATCAAGGTATTTTCTGAGGAATATTCTTTCTGTTTTTCTGAATTCGTCGCCATCAGCACTAAATTTCAAAAAAGATAAAGGACACAAACCTTCCGTGGATGGATTGGAGTATAACCTTACGCGTTCAGCAGATTTTATTATTATTGCTGTAAGTGAGCAGCCTGTCGGAATCGATCTTGAATTTATTAAACCTGATTTTGATTTCTCAGATATCTGTGATCAGCATTTCCATGAAGAAGAACAGCGATGGATAGATACTGACCGACTACGGTTCTTCACCGTATGGACCAGAAAAGAGGCCGTATTGAAAGCTACGGGAGAAGGACTGATCGATGATATGGCTACCTTCTCAACGATAGCACCACGAGTATATAGAACCCCTAACGGGTTTAATTTAGAAAGTTATCTGATGAATGACAATTATATACTCAGCCTTGCAACCAATAATTCTGACAAAAAAACTTATTTCTGGCAACTCTAGTATGCCATTTTACTTTCGTCTGGATTTCTCCCAGGCAGCACTTTGCTGCTTTCTGAAGTACCGGTTTATTCCTGCAATTACCGCATAGTTCATTACGCAAAAATAATAGGGAATAAAGAGCGCTTTAATTCTGATGTTTTTTCTTTCAAAATATACTCCGGCTATACTTAATAAATAAAACAGGCACTGAGCGATCAATAAGGCTATGTAGAATAGCCCGGCATCATTGACGACTAACACTATATTTAGAAAAAAAACAAGAATTAATAGAAAAGGAGTGATAGTCCATCTTAAAACACGGTGACTGATATACTGAAATGTAAATAAGGGCTGATTAAAGGGGTTGGCAGATTTCCTTAACCTGAAAATAGATTGTATTCCACCCGCAGCTATCCGGATCTTCCGTTTTAACTCTTCAGCGACATCTGCTGAAGCTGTCTCCATCGCATAAGCTAAAGGTTCGTATGCAATAATATAACCTTTTTCGGCTATTCTCATTGCAATCATATGATCATCAATAATGGTATCACTTTCAACTGGTTCGTATAATGCAGTTCTAATACTAAATAACTCTCCTGCAGCACCGACATTAGAATACAGCTCATAATCCCATTGCTTCAACTTGGATTCATACTTCCAATAAAAACCCTCTCCCGCAGAACTTGCATCTGCGGTATCATCTACCAGAATTCTTTTTTCCCCGGCAACAGCCCCGACTTTAGGATTCTGATAATGCTTAACCAATTCAAGAATGGCGGCCTTGTTTAAAAATGTATTTGCATCAGTGAATACCGTAATTTCTCCCTTTATAAAAGGAATTGCCCTTTTAATAGCAGCCATCTTGCCAGCACGGCTGTCTTGATGCAAAAGCTCAATTGAAGAATAGCCAGATACCTTAGCTGCAGTAGAATCAGAGGATCCATCTGTAATAAAAACAAGTTGTATCAAACCTTCAGGGTAATCCAACTCCAGGGTATTCTTAATTTTTTCTTCAATAATATCTTCTTCGTTATAAGCCGCCACAATAAGCGTAACCGTGGGGAGAGCACTATCAGAGCTAAATAAAAAAGGCTTACTAAAAATCTTCTTTATTTTGACAAGCAGGTATAGTACAAACCCATAACCGACATAAGTATAGACGATCAGGAATATGCTGATCCAGAATAATAAAACCATGAATTATAATTTATAACCTAATTTCCTGCTCTTTTTGCCATTAACCAGGTTCCACGCCAGGCCTTTTAGTACCCATTTGACCAAATCTTTCCGGCCAGAGAACGTATATTTCAATATTTGTTTCGGACAAGCGAGCAAGACATAATAAAAACTGAATATAACAGTATTAAACAAACTTGTGTTACGACGGATGAACAATAAGCGATTTCTGGTCATAAAATAAGTCTTAATACTGCTTTCCCTCCCTACACTAACCGATTCTTTATGATATATTTTCGTTTGCCCGGTAAACCAGATACTTTTTCCCGCACGTCTAAACTTTTCGCACCAGTCGAGTTCCTCATAATACAAGAAAAAGTTTTCCTCCATCAATCCTACACTATTAAGGTCTGTTCTTCTGCACATCATTGCTGCACCATGACAATAAGCTGTTTCCCTGTTTGTCTGGTCAAACTGCCCCTCATTTTTCTCCATACTACCAATACCACGGTTACGGCATGTTTTATAGTTCATCTCTGTGAATCCGGCGTATTGAATTAATTCAGGCTGATCAAAATACAAAATCAGCGGAGAGACCATTCCGACCTGCGGATTATCATCCAGAGTTGCGCTTAATACATCAAATAGGTTTTCGGTAATTTCGGTGTCGTTATTTAAGAATAAAAGGTAATCTCCGGTTGCCTCTCCTATTCCGAGATTATTTCCGCCTGCGAATCCGATATTTTCCTTCGATCTGATGTACTTGACTCCGGGATACGCGGACTGCAATATTTCCTGGATATCCTGTTCACTACCATTGTCTACAACAATTAACTCAATAGGATACCCTGAAGAATACTTCTTAATGGATTCTAGCAAAGCAATAGTAACATCAGGCTGGCGGAAGTTGACGGTTATAACAGAGATTGACTTCATTCATTAAAAATGATAAAATTGAGGGTTTCGGCTATTAGAAAATAGGAAAACCTCAATTATTTTCAATTTAGATATTTATATAGCTTCTACAAAAATTGGTGTTTCTGTTACCTCCAGTTCAATCTTGCCATTTGACGTTGGAAAATCCTTATAATCCATCTGATCGGCACCGGGCTTTAAATAATGTACCCTGGCAGTTTTTGCTTCTTTAAGATTTAGCTTGTATTTTTCCTTTCTATCATTCTGATCCGGAACAACAAGTATGTACATATTTTTACCTTTATAAGTATAAACGTCTACAATGGGGTCATTGTTTATGGTGTTGCTGTAAATGTACTCTCCCATTAATTTAGTAGTTTGAAGAATATAATCTGCAGCCGGTCGTCTTTTCTCTTCATTAAGCAATCCAGATGTTTCAAAAGGTGTTTTAGCTGCGAAACCAGGAGAATGCGCATCATATGCCTGATAAAAGAAAACACGATTCAATCCATGTCTGGCGTACATTAAGGAAGTTCTCAAGATCCAGTCAGCCTGCGTTAATAGAATAGATTTCGAACCAATGGGTCTTGCACTTTGTACACTTTCCTCATTCAGATCGTACCCGGTTTCAGTTGTCCAGACTTCTAAATTGCCAAGTTCTTCCCCTAAAGAAACCATCGTATCTGCAATTTTCCCCATATTTTCATTAGTTTCTGGGGCAACACCCTTATTGTTGGGTTTGAATTTGGCGAACCATGTTGTATTATCATTTGAATACATATGGAAGTTAATCACGTCAAAACATAAATCAACACTTCCATCCGGCTTATAGCCACGATTTTCTTTGCACCATTCTACAATTTCCCTGATATACTTTACGTCTGCCCTGGCAAGTCCGCCAATAACAACTTTCATATTTGGATCTGCAGTTTTAGCTCCTGCATTTTTTCCCATTGTTCCTTTATGTCCGTCATAAAAGGCTGAAAGGTTAGCAGCATATTCCCGTCCGGTCTGTTGCGCTTTTTTTCCTTTCCACCATTTGTCAGGCTCATTATTACATTCGACATATTTGATCAGATTGAGTCCAACCTTCATATGGTTTACCCGGTCATTTGTCCATCTTGGTTTTTTAAATAACGTAATCAGGTTTGTATCGATATTCTTATTACTACCGTATCTGGCTGAGAATTGGAAGATTGCCCTCGCTACCTCTTTATAGGACTTTGGATCTTCTCTGTTGGCGCCATACTTTAGTGGCACCACATCCACTTCCTGCTGACCAGGAGGATACGTTTTATATAACCAGTCAGGTACATTTTTAAGACAACTTAAAACAAATATACCTTCCATCTTACAACGCTCGTAAACCAGATCGTAATTCCAACCTCCTTTTGTCGTCGGATCGAAGGAATAAACGCCCTCTTTATCTTCAATTTTATCCCAATCCATATAATGCCTCACACCGGAGAAAGACTTCATTAAGTCCATTTTAGGTTCGTAAATAAAATTGCCGTCATTATTTCCATGAGGATTCTGTAGAAAGTCCCATTCAAATGCATTGATACCAAACAGGTCTTTCATTCTAATCTGTCTATAGGCTAACTTATTTTCTTTGATGTCCTCTTCCTCTGACTTACATGATAATAATGTGCAAACAAATAAGAGTGCTAAAATGGATTTGAAGATTTTCTGACTATTCATATATTATTTACTGAGAGATTAATTTATTAATCACGATCAATTTGCTGTAACCTGATAAAACTGATCTAAAATACATAAAATTCTGTCTTTAATTGAATGGGCCTGGAATACTGGCACCGGTCATTTGCGGATCCGGAATTTTAATTCAAAAAACCATAAATCGGCCCGGCAAGAAAATATAAATATTTAGGGGATAAAATTCCCCAATTTTACACACTTTACGATTTTTTTACTCTATATTCCCCAACTTGTTTTTATAACACTAAAATTTTACATAGCGACGGAACATTTTGAATAGTAGCAGATTACCAATTTAAAAACATAAAATAAAAAACTTTTAAAGAAAAAATTATTATTAAAAACTCAAAATGAATAAAATTCATAAACTATTACCTGTTCTCCTCCTCGCTTTTCTGTTAATGTCCTGCAAGAAGGGTCAGATAGCACAAGAAATTACTAAACCCGAAACCCCTCGGGACACAACGCAGGTAAAGCCTCCGGCTCAGGGAAGTAAAGGCCGGACTATCCCATTAGGCACAGGTTCCGGAAACTTGATAATTGATGGTACCAAGCTAGGACTTGCCTGTGATGATGTCATCAAAATTAAAGGTGGTACTTATAAAAGTATCGATATCAAAAATATTAATACCGGCTGTAATGTCACCATTCAAAATGATGGCTTGGTAGAGATTGCGGGAAATAGTGATCATATTTTCCTCAGTAAGGTGAGCAACCTGACAATTTCAGGTAAAGGAACTGCTGGTATTACTTACGGATTTGTATCAAGAGACAGTCCCCAGCACCGATCGATTTCAGTGACAGGTACAGTGCAAAACCTCACAGTACAAAATTTCGCATTCAAAAATATTGGAGATTATGTAGTCTATTTTAATTCCGGCCAGATTGTATATGACGGCAGCGCATCATCATATTCCAATAATGTCAGGTTCCTGAACAATAGTTGTTCTAATACCGGCTCTTTTCTTCATCTGGAAGGAGGCGTTGAGAATGGTGTGATACGTGGCCTTATTAAGAAACTGGAAGTTGCCTATCTGGACTTCCGGAACTCAAATAGTGGAGACGCTGTTCTTGCGGAAAATGCCGATGACTATAATATCCACCACAATACTGTTATTGATGTAAACAGTGCAAACAACAATCACAATGGTATTTTCACAATGAAGGGTAGTGGATCCTTTCATCACAACCTCATACGCAATCATCAGGGAAATGCGATTCGGGCCTGGACAAGAAGTTTTGGTACCACTCCGAAAGAAGTATTAATTTATAATAATACTGTAGTGAATTCCAGAAAATATTCCGGCTTTGAAGTCCAGTCATTTGCAAGCATGATTATCGGCGGCAAAACAACCTATTCAAATGTTAAAGTCTATAACAATATCTGTGGTAAACTGAATACCAGCAAAGACTGGGTCGGTGTTGTAGTAGATGTTTATAGTTTAGAGGGTGGGAAATGTGAAGTATATAATAATACCGGATTTGATTTTCCTGCGCCAAACCCTAAAAGCTACATTGTTAGTCAGCAGGCGAACACAGTGCCAGTACAAACTAATAATAAATACTTTGCAACTGCAGCTGAAGCCGGGATTCCCGATATCAATGCATTAAAAATCCAGAATTAGAAAACACTGATCTGAAATAAAGGGATAACAAAAAAGCAGCGATAGACTTGCTGCTTTTTTGTTATCCCTTTATTATTAAATAATCTTACTTATCTCGTTCTGGCAAAAATAGTAGCAAAGATTTGTTTAACGAATAAAACCGTTTCCTGAAAACCAATCACATATATATTCCAGAAACTGAATTTATGAAATCTGTTTAAAGGAGGATAAGCTATAATTATAGCGAGCAGTACCGGGATCACATTAGCTATAGCAATCGTATAAACTGATTTGAAGAACATCATTCCGATGAAATCTGCTGCGACATTTGCAGCGAGCATAATTAAGATTTTAAAGAAGTTAATCTTCGGTTTATGAATAACATCGAGTGTGAGTGCGAAAAACCTGTCTGCGGGTGCGAAAATAGCGATGCTCATAAACATCCGGAATAAATGCGGAGCTTCGGTATTTACATATTTCCCACCACCTATCAAAGCAATAATCGGTTCCGCAAAAATGATTGAAACCAAAGCAATCAGAAAAATGAAGATAGTTATCATTCCAATCATCTTTTTCATCACAAATATCATTTCAGCTTTCTGATTGTTATTGTAATAGGCAGATAAGCTCGGCATACCCGATGCAACAAAACTTAATAAAGGAATTTCAATTAATTGCATCAGCCTTCCACCAAGATTGTATACCGCCAATGCTGCAGGTCCTAAAAAGAAGTTGATAAACATGATATCAGTTACCTTAAAAAGATTCGAGCTAACCATTGTTCCAACGCTGTATTTCCCAAAATGGAAAAGATCCAAAAAAGATTTACGTGTTGCATTGGTTATTGACTTTATCATGGTCCAGCCAAAGCAGATAGCGGCAATACCTGCTATCAGATTAGTAATTATGTAAGTATAGATTATAGAGGTCAGCGTTACAGTACCCATAAAAGTTAATACCCCCACTGTTCCTGTAAATAACGTCTGATTAATCAGCCTCAACCATAAAAGCCTGTCAAATCTCTTATCTCCCTGCACTATGAGAGTAGCCATAAAAGAAGGTAAAGTTGCCAGTGTGATTATCGAGAAGTACTTAATAAAAAGTACAACACCTTCATTTTCACTAAAAGGCGGCAGCAAGTAAAAAAGTACGTTTAGTACAATTAATGACCCCGTGATTATCAAAGCAAGGCACCAGGCTGATCCAGCTATTTCCTTAGCAACGGCACCAGTAGTACCGGAATAAAATTTAATAAAAGCGGTTGTGATAAATCCCGATCTGAGGGTATCAATCAACCCAAGTACTGTCATAAAAAAGACGTAGACACCTATATCCTGAACAGAAAGTGCACGATAAAGAATGGCAATGATCAGCATTCCAAAAACTGCCATTACACCGTTTCCTGCTAGAGATTGAAAATGTATATTATTAAGAGGAGACAGTATCTTTTTTAATGAAAGCATTTTTAGATAGTAAATTAATACAATATTTTTTGGAAGTGTATGAAAATCTCAATTTACAGCTATGGAGAAACTATAAATATTTCTTTTCGTCTAAGATATAAGAAAGAGTCCCGATATCAAATTTTCTTTAGTTTAAGATGATATGACTATCAAAGATTATTTTTCTTAAGTTCCTCCACGGCATAATTACATGCCCGCGCAGTTAATGCCATATAAGTTAAAGAAGGATTCTGACAAGCAGATGAAGTCATACAACTTCCATCTGTTATAAAAACATTCTTTACAGCATGGATTTGATTATTACCATTTAATACAGAAGTCTTTGGATCTTCACCCATCCTTGCCGTTCCCATCTCATGAACAGTGCCGCCTCCAACAGTTTTATAATTAAAACTGTCAATATTGTTAAAACCCGCGTCCGCAAGCATCTGTTGTGAGGTATGCTGAATATCCGCCATCATCTTCTTCTCATTCTCTTTAAATTCAAAATCTATTTTGATAAGCGGTAATCCCCATTTATCTTTTTTATCATTATCAAGGGATACGCGGTTATCATGATAAGGAAGACACTCGCCCCAGCCGGCCATCCAAACTGACCATTCGCCAGGCTGCGTCAACTGCTTTTTAAAATCAGCGCCAAATCCTGCATTCCGCCCCATTTCCTGCCATCCGTAGCGCTCTCCGTCACCCTGAATGTTGTACCCTCTGAGAAAAGCAGCATTCGTGTCTGGAACCAGGTTTCTAAATCTGGGTATAAGAAAACCACAGGGCCGTCTTCCCTTATAATAAGAGTCCTGAAACGAAGAATGTGTGCCTTGTGCACCCGCTGAGGAATGATGATCCATTAGATTATGCCCCAACTCGCCACTGTCATTTCCAAATCCATCGGGGAATCTGGACGATTTTGAGTTAAGCATAATACCCGCTGTAGCAATTGTGGAGGCATTTAAAAAGATAACCTTTGCTGAATACTCAAAGGTTTCCATTGTTAATGTGTCTATCACCCTTACTCCAGATGCTTTACCGGATTTATTATCATAGATTATTTCTGAAACAATTGAATATGGCCGCAGTGTCAGATTCCCTGTTTGGAAAGCGGCAGGAATCGTAGAACTGTTACTGCTAAAATAACCACCATAAGGACACCCTCTCGTACATAGGTTTCTATTTTGGCAGGGCCCCCTTCCATCCCATCCTTTAGTCAGGTTCGCCACCCGGGCGATAGTAAGCAACCTGTCGCCGTTATGTTTTTTAATGGAATTATTAAGATGATTTTCTATGCAATTTAATTCCATCGGGGGTAGAAAAGAACCGTCCGGAAGATGACCCAGATTTTCGTTTTGACCACTTACGCCTATAAAATTTTCAACATAGCTGTACCAGGGAGCAATATCACGGTACCTTATTGGCCAGTCAACCCCATGACCATCCTTCTTATTTGCCGCAAAATCAAGATCACTGAGCCTATAACATTGACGGCCCCAAGTAAGTGACCTCCCACCGACCTGGTATCCCCTGATCCAATTAAAAGGCTTCTCTTCCAGATATGGATGATCAACATCATTAGCGAAGAATGACTGGCTACCAGCATCGGCGTATTGTGTTTTTTTAGGATTATTCTGCTTCTCCTGCTCACTAAAATTAAGGCGCAGGCCAAAATCCCAGGGTTTTAGATTTGCAGTCGGGTAATCCTGAATATGCTTAACATCTCTCCCTCTTTCCAGCAAAAGAGTCTTCATTCCCTTTTTACAAAGTTCCATTGCCGCCCAGCCGCCACTTATTCCAGAGCCAACAACAATGGCATCAAAAGTCGCCTCAATTTTAGATTTCCCTGATATATACATTACATACTATTTTGTTGCCCAGGATTTCTGATTTAACTGCAGAGGTGTACAAGCAAGATAATCGCCTGGCACATAATCAAAAGCAAGACCCTGCATGGCACCAACTTCAGATGTACAATATCCCTCAACCGTTAACTCCTTTAGTTTTATAAAAAATGGCTTACCCAACAATCTATTGCTGATCTTATTTAGTATTGCCGACGAATATCCAGAAGATTTTTCATAATAACTCAAAATCTGATACCTGGATTTATAGCTACAATTTATAAACTCGTTTTCATAATAGTTTAAAGCATATTGTTCCAGTTGCTTTAAACCTTTTATAAAATTACGCTGCGTTTTCTTATCAGAGCCCTCGGTTATCATACGGATTATAAACTGATCCACCCTGGCGTCTTTAGCACCGGGTGTATCCGTTCTTGGTATTATCATTTCCGCAAGTTCAGCAATTGTCGGTTGTTTACCTGCGAGATATTCGATATCCGGGCTCTCCCAACCGGTGAACTTATATACGGCAACAATTGCAGAGCCTGAAAGACCTGCACCGAGTAAATACTTTAAAGAAGTTCGCCTGTTCATTACTTTAGTCCTAAAACCTTATCATAAACGTTCTCAATTTTTAAGGCCATTTCCTCAACACCAAAATTGTCCTTAATTGTTCTGTATGCCTGTTCCCCAAGTCTTTCTCTCAAATTCCTGTCCGATGCCAGCGTCGTAATCGCGTCGGCTAGTTTTGAAGATTCAGACACAGGTACCAATACTCCATTTTCCATTTGTCTAACCAGGTCCCGGGTGCCATCAATTGCTGTAGCCACAATTGCCTTTCTCATGGCCATTGCTTCGAGCAATGCAATGGGCAGCCCCTCCCATAAAGAAGGTAGACAAAATATATCTATAGCATTAAGAATAGAAGGAATATCACTACGAAAATCCAGAAAAACTATTCTGTCGGTCAATCCCAGTTCACCCGCAAGCCTGAGCATCTCAGGCTTAAGCTCTCCATCTCCTATAATTACAAATTTGATTACCTCCGGCGTGAGTGCAATAGCACGTAAAAAGGTGAAAGGATCTTTCTGCACAGTTATCCTTGCAATATAACCGACTAGTACAACGCTGTTGTCGATATTTATTTCTTTTCTAAAATCCGGAAAAGTCTGGTCAGGATTAAATTTATTCTGGTTGATTCCATTAACAATTACCGAACCTCTTGAGATAGGAAATTTCTTTTTGCCGTCTGCAAGATTACTTTGGGAAACACAAATTGTATGATCTGCCTTGCTGACTAACAGACGCTCACTTTGAGCCCTGATAAACTTTACGGGCATAGACTGGTCAGGATGAAATGACCACCCATGAACCGTATATACCAAAGGTATGTTCAGCTTTTTCGCACTATAAAAAGTATTCGAATTAGCCCTGGTTCCATGTGCATGAACCAAATCTATATTTTCGTCAGTTAATATCTGTGTAACAGCTGGCCAGGCCTTCCAGTTAAAAGGACGTTCAGTTGGTACAACATACACAGTAAAACCCTCAGATTTAAGCTGATCTACCATCGGACCAGGTGTGAAAGCTAGGATTACAGATTCAAATTTATCCCGGTTCAGCTGGTGTACAAGATCGAGTACATGAGTTTCCCCACCACCTATTTTACCTTGCCTGATAGCATGGAGAATCCTAGTTTTTTTTGTCGCTGTCATTTCCGATGTATTAAAGACTAATTATTTGATAGAGTTTTCGACCTCGTCGATATGCTGATCGCTGTAATGCACAGTTGCAACTGAAATCTCATTTGCGCGTTTAGCTTTCAGTAGAGACAGTATCTGTAAAAAAATAAACTTAGGGATATTAACCAGTGCCTTATAAATTATACCAGGTGCTTTAAAATAAGAAAGTGCAGCAAAAAAAACTGCCAGAAAGCAGATGATTGCAATGCCCCAGAAGTACAACATTTCCGGTAGAAGGACCACGTCGACAAAAACGCCAATGACGGTCACTAAAGCAAGCATGAACAAAGGCGGCCTGGAAAAAACCAGTCCACAGAAAAATTGATTACGATTCAAATTAACAAGTCCTCTCCCAATTAATTTAACGCCTTCACCAGAATATTTAAACCATGTATTAATCCATCTCGCGCGTTGATTTACCAATTGGTTTGACTTCGCAGTTTTTTCATCAAACACGATAGCTTTCTCTGCAAAAGCTATCCTATAGCCTCTTTTCAAGATCTGCATCTGGAGTACTTTGTCAAAACCAGCCCCTTCAATCTCAATCGTTTCCAGGCAGTCCCGGTACAACTGAGTTGTAAAAGCCATACCCGAACCGGCAAGTGAGGCAGAAGAACCGCATTCAAACAGCAATTTCCGGTCAATAAAACGATAATATATATCTCCTGCTTCATCCAGACATGCATAACTTGTATTCAGGTTTTTAGCCTGTCTGACACCCTGAACTGCAACATATCCATCTGCAAAAAAATGATTGAGTTCATTAAGATACTCAGGGGAAACCAGGTTATCGCTATCTATAATCGTTAAAATTTCATGTGGCCTTTTAAAATTGTGTATTGCATGAAAATGTGATTTAGTATTACTAGCTAAAGTGTGCTCAGGCCTTAGAAGAACAACCTTATCACTATTAAAATTTAAATTGGAGATATCGCAATTATCAGCTACGATGTAAATCAGATAATTTGAATAATTTAGCTTTAATGCGGAATCAACTAGTGCGGGCAATAAGTTAGTCTGCTGATAGGCAGTAATTATTACTGCATAATCAAATTCCCGGATAATGGGATTACTCGGTTTATCTGCTCTCCGGACCAGCTTTATTAATAAAAGCAGGACAGGGAGAATAAAATAAAAAGCCATAAAAAAATGGAATATAATCCAGACAGTTTTTAAAATTTCCATAAGCAGCGGCTATTTATGTGCCGAAATAGTTTTTTCAATTGCGCGATAAATCTTATCCACGCTATTTTCCCAAGTATGAGTTAATGCATATTCAGTTCTGGCTTTCTGAAGTTCTGCATTATCATCCCGGAGAACAGACTCTATAAGTTCCAGATAATCTTCTTTAGATTTAGCCAGACTCACGAAATCTTTAAATGATTCCATAGTTGCTGTAGCGCTTACCACCACAGGCTTACCCATTACCAGATACTCATCTATTTTACGCGGATAATTGCCAATTGTGACTTCATTAATAAGCTGGGGGTTAATACACACGTCAAATATTCTGATATAATCAGCCAGCATTTCCATAGGCTTGATACCCGCGAAAATAATATTTTTAAAACTATGCAGTTTTCCAGCTTTGAATGCATTGTCCTCCGGACCGACCATAATTATCGTCCAATCAGGTTTGTTCTTTGCAAGATAAGCAATAATATCCTGGTCCAAACGTGCACTTTCTAAAGCCCCGACATAGCCAATAACGGGCCCGGAAAACTTTTCTGCGAATGGGTAAGGTCCAGGTATTCCAGTAAAAAATTTAAAATCGCAACCCTGTCCGACATAAAATGAATTGGTATTAAACTGCCGGCAATAATCCGTGAGATAGGTTGAGTTGGTAATGCACAAATCATACTTAGCAATAATAGCCGGCTCCAACCGTAGCCCGTGTCTTCGCCAGTATGGAACTGCCACCATATTATCTCTGGAGTAATAAATGCTCAAAACCGGGTCAAGAAATTCTTTAAGATGAAAACCCTTGAACATCTCGTTATCATTAAGCAGCATAAATTTACTAAACCCAAGTAATTTTAAGGCTTTTTTAATCGACTGGGCGAACTTGTAATTATTGTATTTATTGGCCCAGTCAAATATAAAATTACTGCCAATCCAATTGATAGATTCCAGCATACAATCCGGATAAAGATTCCAGAGATTTTCCTGGATCTTTACAATCTCAATCTTTTTGTTTTTTATGATTGCCCTTCGCTTCTTAACTCTGGGGTTTTTCCACTCTCTGTAAAGTGTGATGCGATCCAATGGAGAATTCACATAAAGAACCCTATGCTTTTTAGAGAGTTCTAAAGCAAGGTCCTTACTGTTGCTACCAATCTCGACATCCCATGGCTGCTGCCCAATAATGACAACTTCAAATTCTGAATGCCCCCCGAAGTTAATCATATCTAAACACCTTTATTATGTATATAGTCAAAATGGAATCCCCCGATTATACCTTGTCCCAGACCCTGGTAAGGTGATTATATTTTTTTATCATTTTAGCAGGATTGCCTACAACAACAGTATAAGCTACTACATCTTTGGTAACTACACTTCCAGCACCGACAATAGCGTGTTTTCCAATGCTGACACCTGGAGTTATCACACAGTTTGCCCCTATCCATACATCGTCAGCTATAAGCACCTGTTTACAGATCTCCTTTTGTTTACGAGGCGAAATATCTACATTCTCATACCCGTGATTTAAACCAGATATAACAATATTCTGAGCTAGCATTACATCCGATCCTATCGTCACAGGTCCTATAATTACATTACCGATTCCGACAATGGTGTGCTCACCGATAATTACATCCCCAACCCCATTGTTAATTGTTGCAAAATCCTCAATAACAGAATAATTACCTAAATCAAATTTATTATACGGAAACACGTCGAGTCTTGTCCTCCGTCTTATAATAGAACTACGTCCCCTTTTATGTATAAAAGGATTCACAAAAAGACTTACCCACAATCTTGGTTTATGTTCATTCGCGGGAATCATTAACTTGAGGGCTAATGATTTCAAGACCGGGTTGTTTTTTATTCTATCTGTTAATGACATCGTATAAAATTATTTATTCTTAAATACTTCAAATCCCTTTAAGAAACCATACACAAAACAGATAGCAGCTGGAACAACGAAAATTTCAAATGGCATATTAATCCTGGACTAAGGGTATATTTACTTTTTTTCTTAACTCTTCATCAATTTTCGGTCCTAAAAACACCAGAACCCATGAAATGTAAACTATATATGATGACGGCGCTGTATTGATGACTTCGTTTCCATAGCTACAAATCAAGATACCTGCGAAACCAGACGTTAAAGCAATCATTTTGATTTTGAGCCGCTCGTCCTTGATGTTCCAAACTATTCCGCAACACTTCCCTAAGATATACATCATTATACCAAACCAGATGACAAACCCCACAATTCCATACATAGCCCAAACCTTGACCCAATAACTGTCCGGTGCAATTGTAGAAAGGAATTTATCTTTATTATACTCTAGTCCCCATACCCCGATAACACCAAGGCCGCCGCCCAGCGGCCGGGTACTCAAATATTCCCGTAAAATTTGCTGATTGGTAATTCTGACATTGAAGGAAGCCTCCTTGGGATCAAAAGCGGTTCTTAGCCGGTAAATTTCGTAGTTACTGTTACCGATATAAGTATACTTTAATACGAACAAGAAAGAGCACGCAATTAAACCTCCGATAATCATCACCTTAAATTTTTTACTAAGGACAAGCGCAACAAACACCCCGACAATCAGCGCAAAGATGGCGCCTCTTGTACCGGAAATAAGCATCCCATATAATAAGATCAAAGATGCGATAAACAGCAGGACTCTTTTCCACATTTTAAAAGGGCCCAATGACAGCACAAGAGCTATCAATCCTATGTGCGCCTGCGAAGCACCAAACTGACCTGCATCGCTATAAAAAGAGAAGACCCTCAACCTGCCAAAAAGAATATGTGTAACGTAGCCGCCCTCGTCAATAAACCGCTGTTCTCCTGGAGATAGACCGATATACAACTGTTTCATTCCGTTGAAAGCTGCGAGAAGAGAAAACCCGATGATTAAACCGAGAAATACATTAAGATCGCGGTTTCGTTTCAACACCAGGAAACCAATAACGACGACTAGAAAAGGGTAAAGAGCTGCAGCCCGGATTTCCTGAAGCCAACCTTGCACACTTGCTCCTGCAGGATTGGCTATCTCCAGAACGCTGATAATAAGCCATGTAAGCATTAGCAGACACAAATCATTATTAAGTGTTTTCCAGTTCTGCTCATCAGGACTAAAAATTAAAGTGAGGCAGCCCAGAATCATAATTCCTTCCTGCATAATCCCGAATGGACCTCCTCCAATTTCCCTGGTGAGGATCATGAAAGTGAAGATGAAGCATAATAAAACCCAAATGATCGCATTAGGTTTTTTGATGAAATAAAGTTCAATACCGACCAGTATAGCTAGCGCAATTGCACCAACCGGTAAAATAATTCCGGCATCACCTACAAACACACCAATTCCGATGCTTAATGCAATAGCAATTGAAATTAGTATAATCTTTAATTTATTATAGCGCTCCCGCCCGGATGATTTCACCATCAAAGATTCAACAATTAAGATTTACCCTTATAATCCGCCTTCATTTTATTTAAGACCCACCCAATAAATCCTTTTTGTTCTTTTAGATATGGAAGAAGTTCCTTCTCTTCATCTGACAAGACTTTGCCATATTCAAATACCGCAATAGTTTTCTCTGCGAACAAAAGCCATTCTTTGGCCAGATTTACCTCATTTATACTATGTATATCTATAATAATCAAATCGAACTCGTTTCTAAGAATGTCAAATCCGGCCCGCAGATTCCGCAAACTCTGAATTTCAAGCAAGGAGGTGTTATCCTCATTTTTATTCAGGACAGTAATTAAGTCATTCGCATTAATCTCCCTTTTTATCAGAAAAGTTTCAAAATTGCCTCTTGCCGTTAATTCCTTAGTTTTTTCATTTTCGATTGCCTGCGACTCACCACCGATCAACAGAACTTTCTTTCCTGTTTTAGCAAATGCATAAGCAAGACTGGATGAAATAAAAGATTTACCCTCTCCATTACCAAGACTTGTTATTCCCAGAATCCTGCTGCTATCCCTATCCATTTCACTGGATATGTCCAGGCGTAAGGTTCTAAGCTGATTTTTAAAAACCTTGTATTCAGGAGCGTCACCATCTCCCCATATTTCCTTGAAAGATTTAATAATATTTACGTAGTGAAGATGTCCGATTACCGGTAGGGAAGTAAGTGCCGTTAATTGCTTCGCGTTGATAATAGACCTGTCAAGGAAGAACAACAGTACAACAGTCATAAAACAAAGCGCAAAGCTACCAATTCCGGCGGCAGCTGTAAGAACCATTTTTTTCGACGGTTCCGGCGTTCCGATAAGACCAACCTGGGCAATATTAAGCTTCAGACCAATATTCTGCTCCGTTCTCGTTTGATTATACCTATTTAAGGCATCCATGTAATCTTTTGTAGCTAAATCGGCGTCTCTTTCATAATTCTGGATACCAGCATCAAAAGGAACCATACTATTGTATTTACCTTTCAAAACCGCAAGTTCCCTGTTAATTGCAGAAATACTGCTTTTTGCTTGATTCATAGCAATCTCCAGCGTCGATCTCTGTTGAATTAAATTCTGTTTATTTACAGTTGGATCTGTAATATTCTGATCAGAGTTAGCCGCCGTTTTTTCTGACATCAAATTGGTTAACGAGTCAACCCTTTTTTTATCTGCTACTTTAAAACCACCATCTATATACCTGTCATTTGCAACTTTAAGCTGATTTTTAAGATTTACTATTTCCCTGTTTTGGGAAATGACGTTCCCGCCAGCAAGTGGATCTTTACCCCTCAGCCTCGCTTCAATTGCTCTAATTGCTCCCGAATTAGCCTGAATAGCACTAATAGCCTGAGCCTTACGTTCTTCATTGAGAGAAATCTGAGAGTAAACCGCTTCAGACTGCTTGTCTAAATTAATTACCCCATTCTGCATCTTAAACTGCTTTAAATCAGCATTCTTTGCATTCATTGTGGCTTCTTTCGTTTTCAAAAGCGAATCCAGGAGAACCATAGAATTATTCTGATTATAGCCGACATCCAGCGTATAATTCCTAATAAACTCTGTTGTCAACGTATTAACGACAAAAGCAGAAAGTTCGGGATTATTAGATGTATAAGTTACGTTAATGAAATCACTCCCGTCATTTCTGTTAATCTCAAGGTTTTTATCTATTCCCTTCTCATCGTAACCCATAGAGACGACAATATCATAAAGCGGATATTTACCTTTATTATCTACCGGAGTAAGTACGGTCTTTTTCTGAAGCTTTTCCTTATATAAAGCAATTAGTTCATTCCGTTGCGGATCTGATAAAGAATCCAACTTTGGGCTGTACTTTTTATAAGACTGGCCTGGATTTTCGAGGTCATGTAAAATCAGATGATAGGAAAGAATACTCGAAATCTTCTTCATCTTAATTTTCTCAATGATATTGGAAAATTGCTGACTGAGTTTAAAGTAGTCAAGGTTTTGCTCGGTCGTAGCAACTTGCTTAGACTGGTCAATCAGACCTGTCGATATCTGAGCCTGTGACTTATACTGATCAGGTAAATTTTTAACCAAAAGATAGGCCACCACAACAGTAACGAGCGGCACAAGTATAATAAGCCACTTATATCGTTTGAGATGAGAATTAAAAGCCTTAAAATCCATTATTTATGATGATATATTTTTTTTTATTTAACTTCAGCAAGAGGTTTTCCTACAATTTCTTCCAGCGCATCTTTTGCTGTCAGGTAGCTAACTTCAGAGGTGATTTTAGCGGTATTGGCAGCAGCAAGATTTATTCTCGACTGATTATACACTTCAAGTGAGATTTCACCTTTTTCAAATTTATATTTTAAATTCTCGGCTACATTTTTATTATCCTGAACACTTTGAGTATTAACTTTAAGTTGTCCGAGTTGCTCAATATAAGCATAATATCTCCTTTTAACCTCAGTACCGAGTGACATATCATACTCCTGGGCTTCTAACTGGGCTATTTTATAATCTGCCCTAGCTTTTTTTCCAATGTAAGGTTTTTGAAGAAAATTCCCGAGGTTCAAAGATACTCCAAACTGGAAACCGTTCACCGTATAGGGATTGATTGGATTTAACACATCAGATTTTTTATCAGGTCTGTAAAAGTATGACACATTGAATATATCAAGATAAGAAACTGCATTTATTGGAATAGCAGTCTTTGCACTTTCAGCCCGGGCTTCAAATATCTTAGTGCGGGGAAAATTAAGCCGCGCCAATTCAATATATTTTTGAAGTAACGAGTAATTGATATCACCTATGATAGATTCCTGTGCAGAAGCGCTAAGGGTAAATAAAGAGCATAGAAGAAAAATGTAAAGCTTTTTCATTTTTTTTAAGTTAAATATAGATTTTAGATTTTAAACTTTTTCTTTCTGGAATAAAGCGGGAACTGTGCGTAACATAATGTTGAGATCAAACCAGACTGAATAATTTTTAGCATAAAAATTATCTAGTTGCTTTCTCTCAGTGTCTGACATCTCACTTTTTCCCCGTTTACTGATTTGCCATAATCCTGTTAACCCGGAAGGTCCTAGAAAACGTAGAGACCATTCATTGCTGGTTAGCATTTCAGCTTCATAGAGTGGCAATGGACGATTACCAACCAAAGACATATCCCCCTTAATTACATTGAATAACTGGGGAATTTCATCCAGACTGGAATTCCTTAAAAAGTTACCAAGCTTGGTAACACGTGGGTCATTCTTAATTTTAACAAATGCATTAGAACCACTTCCGTCATCAGCGTACTGGTTCAGGTTTGATAAATTCTTTAATTCTGCATCAGCCCCAACCTTCATTGACCTGAATTTATAGAAATCAAATATTCTATACCCGGTACCGACTCTCTTACTTTTATAAATAACCGGGCCTTTTGAATCAAGCTTAATCAAAATTGCGACCAGAAGAAGAATCGGAGAGAGCACTAATAATACCGCGCCAGAAGCAATCATATCAAAAATTCTTTTTGGATATGGAACATGGTATTCATTTCTTTTTTTGATAACAGACAGTTGCTCGATATTAGGTTTGATCAGCTTGAATTTAATCAAAAAATTAAGTCTTTCATTCAGCACATCAACTTCGTATGGATGAACATACAAGTCGTGCACTTTAGCTTTAATTGCTCTCAATTTGAGCTTCAAATCCTGTCTATCCCCTATCAGGATTATGATGAGACCACTTGTTAAAGGATTACTTTTAATTTTTTCAACTAGTGAAAAAACCAGTTCTTCGTCGTCCGCTTCAATCATGATAACATCAGGCGTAGAAAATAGAGACATTTTATTTAAATGATCCTCAAGTAATACATTATCCGCGACTGCAACGACATTAAACATATTATTTAATGCTTCGGCCGATTCGGAGAAATGTTTAGACCCCGAATAAACTAAACTAACTCTTTTGTTGTTCTCCATTTATTAATTGGCAATAATTTGATTTGAATTTAAAACTTTGGCTATCTCCTCTTTTAAGAATTCAGGGTTGAATGGTTTTGGAAAATATGCCTCCACTTTAAATGGCAAATTAGAAACAATATTATCCAGGTCTTCAGCCGCAGAAAGAATAATTACAGGTATATCCCTATAAAACCCACTTATTTTTATACTCTTTAAAAACGATGAGCCATCAAAATATGGCATATGAAGATCAAGAATAATAAGATCTGGCAGATTGCCATCTTCAAACCATAAATGAGCCTTGTATCCGCTTTCAACAGCATATATATTATACTGTTTGTTCAGAATAAAGTTCAATAACTTTAAAATGCTAGGCTCATCATCAACGAGTAATATTTGCTTCTTCATCTTCTGCAGACTTATATTTAGTATTATTTTTTAAAAAGTTTTATTGAATTAGTCAACAGCTTAAAAGGTCCCGATTTATCAAATCTACAGATATGTATGCAAAAAACCACCCAGAAGTACGCTTTAGCCAGAAACAGATCAAAAATATTGCGATAACTATAGTAATGAGGTTATTTTCTTATCATAATCGGTTTTTTGGGTATTAAAACTGGGTAATTACTTTCTCAAATGAGAAAGTACGTACTCGAGAAATAACAAAAATTAACTGCTGTAAAGTATATTAACCACAAAGATTTAAAGTTAAATGGTTCGGCACACTTTTGGCCTTCTATTAACTACTTTGCAATTTAATAATAAAGTCGTTAATTCATCCATCCAATTTACTAATACAATATCAATACTCCAAGTACCTGAATACACCAGTGAAGAATATTTATCTAAATTTATACTATGCGTGAAAAAATTAACTTGATGATTTTATGGTTTTAAAAGACAAGGTGATCATTATACTGGGAAATACCCGATACGATGGACCAATACAGGCGACATCGGTATTTATAGCTCAAAACCTTGCCCTGCATAATAAGGTCTTTTTTATCGACTATCCATTTACAATTAAAGATTTTTTTTCTCATTTACTAAAAAAGAACGGCCTGTCTGCCGAACGACTAAAGAAGTATTCTATCTTCTCAGATGGGCTGCTGGAGACTGAATTGCCGGGTTTGAAGATCGTGATTACTCCACCTGTTATTCCTGTTAATTTCTTACCTGAAGGAAAAACTTACAGGAATATACTCTATTTCAATGAATGTCTGATCAGAAAACGTTTAAAAAAAATAATTAAAGCGGAAAAAATAAAAGAATTCATCTTTATAAATTCATTCAATTTCCACTATCCGGATATTGCTAAGGGGCTCCATCCGCTTTTGACTGTATATCATTGCGTTGATCCCATGATCGTTCCGTATGACATGAAGCACGGCATACAATCTGAAGCAGCACTCGTTAGCAAAAGTGATCTTGTTATCTGTACGAGCATGGCTTTATACCGGGAAAAATCGAAGGAGAATAAGAATACCTATTTTGTTCCAAATGCAACGGATTCTGATCTGCTGGAAAAAGTTCAGGACAAAAATTTATCAGTGCATGCTCAGGTCAGAGGAATTAAATCTCCGATAGTCGGTTATCTGGGAACTATAGAGCGACGAATAAACTACCAGTTACTGCAACAAGTAGCGAAAGCCAATCCCGATTATTCATTTGTGCTGGCAGGTCCGGTAACAGCTACATATCTGCCGCAATCTTTGGCGGAACTGGAAAATGTACATTTGCTAGGTGCTATCCCTTATGATCAAGTTCCCCAGTTAATCAAAAGCTTTGATATTGCAATTATCCCGTTTAAAAAAGATGAAGTAAGTAATACCATCTTTCCTATTAAGCTATTTGAATATCTTGGTGCTGGAAAGCCGGTTATAGCGACAGATTTTAATGATGATCTGAGGGAATTTACAGAAGATCAGGTTTCCTACTGCTCGGATGCAGAATCTTTCAGTCTGTCAATCCGGACGGCGTTAATGACGAATTCAGAAGAATTAATACAGAAAAGAAAAGAGCTGGCAGCTAAGAATACCTGGGAAAACAGAACGGCTCAGATAGCCAGTATTATTGCCGCACACCTAGAGAAAAAAAACGCATAATAAGTCGGTTGATCTGTACTTTAAAAGTGCAGATCAACTAAATCTATTACATCCTGGTCGGTCTTAGCATGAAAAATTCTTGCTCCAGATAACTGAGGGTACAATTTCTGGTAGCAATTAAAATGATGTTCAGGCCCCTGTTTAGATATAATCAGGTTTACACCACCAAAATAACTAGCTAACGCAGCGGTTCCTCCATGAACAGAAATAAAATGATCTGAGTTGGCATATACCATAAGCTGAAGATGATTAAAGTTGTTCACTTTATCTTTGTTCGCTTTATAAAGATCTTCCATTAACAGAACCTCAGGATGTTCTTTCTCCAGCCATTCAAATTCCTTCAAATCATATATTTCACTATTATCTCCTGTAATATTTTCCGGCCTCGGGCGATTATAGATAATAGTAAACTTATCTTTCAGCTTACTTATAATATAATCAAGCTGCAATAAACTATAGAAACTTATAGGCGGCCCATCCCATTCCATATTATAACGGTTTGCGATGATCAGTGTTGGTTTATCGTATTTATATATATCATTCTTGTAATGGTCCTTTAACGGAACCGGCAGCCATTTACTCATTTTATAGTCATGACTGTACAAAATTCTTGGCATCTCAAAGTTATAGTTACCCTGGTTAGTCCTGGTTGAGAACTCTTCGTGATGATCAGGTGAAAAAAAGTAGAACTCCTTAGTGAATTTCGAAGAAATAGTTTTCTTCAATGTCCCGTTTTTATGATGCCAGTAGGCAAAAGGTAAAACAAACTGCAGCTCTGGTGCGAACTCACCATCAAATGCAATTTCTTTATACGGCGTCTTGGTGATATAATCTTTAGCCAGATATTTAAGCTGAACCAATTCACAGCTAAATGTATCGCGATAAAAATATTTTAAATTAGCTGGTACCTTAGGATACCTTAATTTGACATACAAACTGAAAATTTTATTAGTTACCGTACTAGGCATAAAGACGCATTTAAAGATGTTGGATATTTTAGGGAAGAATGATATAAATATGCTCAAAGTTATTTATAATTAATCAATCACCCATAATAAAACTTATCCCGGTATGCCTTGGGAGTCATACCTACATTTTTTTTAAAAACCTTACGGAAAGCCTTTGGATCAGAATAGCCTGATTTGTAGATCACTTCGTTCATTTGTTCTGCAGTTTGCTCGAGTAATTTTTTAGCGGCTGCTATGCGGGTTTGCTGCAGGTATTCAATTGGTGTGATGCCGGTTACCAGTTTAAACCGGCGAAGCATATTACGCCTGCTGGAGGGGATATCTTTGATCAGTTCTTCGATAGTGACTGTTTGCTGGTACCCCTCCTCTATTTTCTCCTGTGCTAGTTTAACCAAAGGATCAAGGTGAGTGCGTTCGATATTAAATGTACTAAAGTAAGACTGTTGTTTCCGGTCCATATCAATCGCGAATATTTTGGCTACCGCAATTGCCTGTTTGCTCCCGCAGAATTTTCGGATCAGGTGCAGCATTAAATGAAAACTTGACGTTGCTCCCCCGCTGGTGTATAAACCACCATCGTGGGTGACGGTCAAATCAGCACGTAAATTTACATCGGGAAATGCAGTCCGGAATGCGGTACAGGCATCAACATGTGTAGTTGCTATTTTGCCGGACAATAATCCAGACGCACCCAGAAGAAAAGCACCGGTGCAGAAAGTCGCAATTTCAGATCCCTGAGCAGCCATTTTGTTTAGCCAGCCTACAGATTCCAGATTATCCTGAATTGCGGTGCTGATATTTTCATGCTTAAAGGAGGGAATTAAGATCAGATCAGGAAGATCGCCCGTATCTGCAGTACTGCGAATAGCATAATTTTCAAAAAAGTCATTTTTAAAATCGGCAGATTGCTAATAGAAGCAAATTTCGAAAGGTAGATTCTCCTGAGCCGAGCCTGCCAGCTGATTTACAGTTTCAAAGACATCCAGTATAGCTGCAACACTTAATAAACGATAATGATGCACCAGTAGTAAACCAATTCTGACCATTTTCTATTAGATTATTTATAAATATAGTTAAAAATCAGAAACCTAAATCGCAGTCATTTCCTACATTTACAAGAAAAATTATGATTGCACACCACGTATTATTCTGGTTAAAACCAGAAACCACGACAGCACAGAAAAGCGATTTCAGAGCCGGATTAGAGTCTCTCTCAGCGATTCAAAGCATTACCAATATTCACATCGGCACACCAGCTGATATTTCACGCAGCGTGGTAGACACCACTTATACATTCTCATTGGTCGCCTTTTTTGAGAATATGGAAGGACATGACGCTTATCAGGTTCACCCGGTACATCAAACCTTCCTCAATAACTTCAGAGAATTATTTGAGAAGGTTATTATATACGATGCAGATTAATCAGCAGAATTTACCTGTATGCCATCCATCTGGCATGCAGGTAAAATTGAGCGCTTGAGTTAAACTCTTCTGCTCATCATATTCATGTAAGTATTCTCAGAATTGATGCAAAAAATAAATTAAGCTTGGTTCTTAGTTTAAATTTTTACAATTTCGTAATAATGAGTCCAATTGCACATAGCTATTTATATCCTGAGCTGACCTTTGCATCACAAGTGCAGACCGCCAGCAGGCTTTGCTGTGTACCCAATAATTATAATGCTGATTCCAGATATTTCTCTCTGCAAAGCAGCAAGGCCTTTATTATATAAGCCTCAATCCATCCTTGGTTTGGGGCCAACCCCATAGCTTTTTCTGGGTACAGTAATTTCTGTCAGCAGCATCAGACTATATTCCTATTCAAATTCTTTCCGGTTTTTTCATCTGTATTTCTACGGATGTAAACACGCATACCGGAAATTCCAAATAATATAAATACCAACAAATATGAAAACAGAAAAATTAATGATTCTGCAGAAAGAACTCGATCTGCTAAAAAAACACCTTAAGGACTGTAATTTATCTGATTACAATAAAAAACAGTTATTACAAGAGCTCGAATCAGCCCAGGTAATGAAAGAAAATGAATTACCTGAAGATGCTGTATGTATTGACGCTAAAGTTGAAATACAGGAAGAAGTAAGCGGTAAGAAGTATACATTTCAAATAGTTCTGCCTGCCGAAGCAGATATGCGCAAAAATAAAATGTCTGTATTTGCACCTATAGGAATTGCGTTACTAGGTTACCGTGTAGGCGCGAAGGTACAGTGGGAAATGCCTGACGGACTAAAAACATTCAACATTCTTCAGGTTATGCATATCAAAGCAGAACAAGAATAGACACTATACCATGCGAAAAAGATAGGGCGGATATATCCGCCTGTTTTTTCTTTTTTGATATCATAATTATGATAGATACATATGATTTATATAATTTTAATGAGATAGATGAAGTCCATACCTTTGAGTATCAAAAAGAAATAAATGGAAACTCAAAAAATATTTATCATCAATGGCGGTCAGGTTTTCGGACATTCAGGCGGCCGGTTTAATCAGACCATCAGTAAAGCAACTGCAGACTTCTTCCAGCCCCTTGCAGAATTCGAAATCCGCACAACTGATATTAATCAACCCTATAATCCGGAACAGGAAGTATTAAATTTCGTATGGGCGGACGTGATCATTTATCATACACCAGTGTGGTGGTTCTCACTGCCACATAAGTTCAAGGAATATCTGGACGTTGTATTTACTGCAGGACATCAAAAAGGAATTTACCACAGTGATGGCCGTTCTTCAGCGAATCCACAGATCAATTACGGAACAGGCGGACAGCTGCAGGGCAAAAAATATATGCTTACTACCTCATGGAATGCACCTTCTACCGCATTTACATTACCTGGTGAATTTTTTAATGAACACAGTGTCGACGAAGGGCCTATGTTTGGATTCCACCGTATGAATGCATTTACAGGTATGAAACCCCTAGAAAGTATTCACTTTCATGATGTAGAAAAAAATGCTGATATTCATGCAGATCTCAATCGTTACAAACAACATTTAACTGAATTATTCATTAAAAAAATAATTGAAAATGAGCATATTGCTTACAGCCATTCTTAGGGCAAAGCCAGGAAAATCTGCAGCATTAAAAGAACTGCTGCTTCAACTAGTCAAAGGATCTCAGGCAGAAGCTGCCTGCAGACAATACGATTTGCACCAGGCCAAAGACGAACCTAATTTATTCATCTTTCATGAAGAGTGGGCAGATCAGGAAGGATTTGAATTACACCAGCGTGCAGAACATCACCAGAAATTTGCAGAGGAAGCTGCAGAACTTCTAGATGGTAAAGTAGCCATTCATCACACAGAAAAAATTGGCTAAACACAGCCTGTTGAAATAAAAAAGCCTCAGTTTTTCATAAAAAACTGAGGCTTTTGCTATAAAATAAACTTAAGGATTAATCAATTTAAAAAACTTAGGAACATCCGTGTCTTTACTTGATGTAAAAATAAGCTTTTTATCAGGTCCATAAAGGTATAAAGCAGGGTACTGCTTCGGATGAAATGCCATTATAAAAACGCGGTCACGATCTTGTACCACCTTCACATTTTTCTGTTTCACCAATTCTTTGGCAAATGTATTTGTGAAATAGTCAATAGATCTGTACTCATCCTGTGAAACCAGATAAATATTAACATTTGCTAATTCCTTCAGCTGTTTATTCATCTTAGATGCAACTTGCTGACAATGTCCGCAGGTAGCGTCAAAAAACATAATCAGACTTTTTTTGCCTCCAGGAATCTGTTGGGTCGAAAAAACCCCGTTATCCCTGTTATAGAAAATCGCAGTAGGAATAGCAGAGCCCGGCATGGGCTCCTGGGCAAATGCAGCCACAGACAGGAACAAGACTACTAAAAGCACAAATGGATATTTCAAATTTTTCATAACGATATTATTTAAACAGAAAACGGATCTATAATACCGTCAGCCGCGCGAGAACAAATATATTTTTTCTAGATCTGATCTGATATAGCTGCACACACTTTGACACAACAATGATTGAATGTATCTCTTCTATACGTTTTTGTCCTTTTCTTCGGTTGCTTCACTACTCAGTTCATGCGTAACGTCATTGTATTTGCCCTCAAGATCATCAAATAATGTGTGCTTCCAACGTTTGTTTCCCGTAAAATGAGCTGCCCGGCCGATCATATGGGCGGCGACAGGCGCTGTTAGCAGCAGAAATAGAATAATTGCTAATAATTTTGTTGTTACGGCAGTTTCCGAAAAATAAACTGCAGCACTCCCCAGAACAAGCCCAACGCCTAGCGTGGCAGCTTTAATGGTTACTGAAAGACGAAGATAGAAATCTGGCATCCGCAAGATGCCAATCGAAGCGATTAGTATGAATAAAGTACCCAGCGTACTTCCCGCCATTATCAGAATATCACTCATTTTTTTCTCTTTTTTCAAGGTAAAACGAAAACGCTACGGTTCCCAGAAAACCGATGAGCGCCATAATAATTGCAACGTCCAGAAAAGTCGGCTGGTCGGTAACCAGGCTATAAATTGTGATAATAGCAATTCCGATAGTCAGCAGCAGATCCAGTGCGACTACCCTGTCCGCAGTATGTGGTCCTTTCAAAAAGCGAATAAACACCAGTAAGACCGAAATACACAGGACGGGTAAAATAATATAATATAAAAATGTGTATAAACTCATCGTAAAATAGCTAATAACTTTTTCTCAAATCCATTTTGCAGATATTTGATAAAACTCTCTTTATCTGTCATATACATTACATGTATATAAAGCACTTTTTTATCATTGCTGACGTCCAGAATTAAAGTGCCCGGTGTAAGTGATATAATATTTGCAAGCAGATTGATCTCAAATTCAGAGGTGGCAGTTAACGGAAACCTGACAATAGCGGGCTTCATAAAAAACTTAGGTGTAACCACGTCATAAGCCACCTGAAGGTTGGCTTTGATCAATTCATAAATAAAATAAAATATGAAACTTATGATCCTCGGTATCCTGTCAAAATATTGTTTAGATGCCGAAGTATTGTCTCTGGACATCAGCATCAGTATAAAATAGCTGAGAATAAAACCAAAGAAGAAATTGACGAACAGAAAACTCCCGGTTAGCCCTACCCAGATAAAACTGAGCATCACATTCATTAAAAACTGCTTAATCATAATGTAAAGAGTTTAAAGGTTAATTTTTTGGTTCAAATACCGCATCAATATAAGGCTGGTGGTGGAAGAGCTCCGTAGAAATTCGCTCCGCCAATACTGCAATATGTTGTGCACCGAACCCCATATATAAAGTAAGCGCTGTAAGTGCAATAACAGGAATAACCAGTAATTGCTTTTTAAAATTACTTAAAGCATCAAATCCCGCAGCTTTCAGATCTGTTACAACCATTGGTTCTTTCCAGAAAACTTCAGCCCATAATTTCGCTATTACATACATTGTAATGAAACTTGCAATTAAAATAGAGGCAAGCAGTATATAGGAACCGGAATTCAAACTTTCGCTAATCAGGTACAGCTTTGGCCAGAAACCAGAAAGCGGAGGAATTCCCACCAGGGAAAAGAAGACAGCTGCCATAACCAGGGAAAGCTTTGGATAACGCCTGTAGATGCCCCCAAGTTCCGACATTTTATAAGTACCGGCTATTTTATAAATCAGTCCGGCTATTAGAAACAAGTTTGTTTTAATAACGATGTCATGGAAGAGATAAAACAAAGCTCCAGTCATTGCTTGCTCCGTATATAAGGCCAGCCCGGCCAGCATATAGCCGATATGACAGATAATAAGATAAGACAGCAATCTACGAATATCCGTTTTACCCAGGGCACCGAGAGCCCCTGTAACCAGTGTTGCACCGGCAACAAACAAGAACACACCTTTTAAAAATGAATCCGGAATATAAATCAGTGTAAATACACGCATTAGCGCATAAATTCCAACTTTAGTTAACAAACCACCAAAAATGGCTGCAATGGCAGAAGGTGGTGTATTATAAGACGATGGCAACCAAAAATACAGCGGAAAAACTGCAGATTTAATACCAAATCCGACAAAGAAAAGTATAGCAGTTACATGCACCAGCTCGCGGTTTTCTATATCTGCAATCTTGATCGAAAGATCTGCCATATTCAGACTTCCCGTAAGGCCGTAAAGTATGCCTATCGCGGTTAAAAAGATAACCGATGCCAGCAGGTTCATGGTTACGTAATTGATTGCACCCTCCAGCTGCGGTTTTCTCCCCCCCAGGGTCATTAGTACAAAAGAAGAGATAATGATAACCTCAAACCAAACGTACAAGTTAAAGATATCTCCGGCCAGGAACGCGCCGTTTAGTCCCATGAGTAAAAAATGTACAATCGGAAAATACCCAAATTGTATCCTGTTTTTAGTAATTCCGGCGCAGGAATATATAGCTACAGCCAAACCAGCAATTCCAGTCAGCAGCATTAGGGTCGCCGATAAGGTATCTGCTGCAAAGGTAATTCCAAAAGGTGCTTCCCATCCCCCGCCCTGCATAGTTAAAATACCAAGGTTCCAGACTTTCATCCAAAGACCGAAAGCTAATAATACAATTACAAGATTACCGGCAACACTGATTATTTTCTGCGCCCTTACTTTTTTCCAGCAAAAGATCAATAAAATGGCAGTCAGCAAATGCAGCAGTACCGGAAGAATAATAAATGGATCTGTCATATGTCCTGATCGTCTGAATTAAGTTGGTCCAGGTCATCAGTACCTGTAACCAGATATACTCTTTTTAATAATACAATAGCGAAAGCCTGCAGTCCAAAACTGATGACAATTGCTGTTAAAATCAATGCCTGCGGAATGGGGTCAGAATAAACCCCTTGCAGAGAACTGAAATCCCGTGGGATTACCGGAGGGTTACCTTTATTAATATCCCCCACTAGAAAAATAAGCAGATTAGCACCATTACCGATTAGGATTAACCCAAGCAGTAACTTTACCATACTCCTTCTAAACATCATATACGTACCTGATGCGTATAATAAACCGATTAGTAAAACAAGTAGAAACTCCATAATTAAACACTTTCAGTTATGGTGAATAACATCGTCAGGGTCACTCCAAAAACCACGAAGTAAACACCAAGTTCAAAAAACAGTGCCGAGCCGATCAGTCCGATCACCGGGACAGGTTCATTAAACCAGAGACCTGTCATTAGAGATTGTCCGGCAAACATAGGTACTACAGCACTAATTAGAGACAGCGACAGACCAATCGGAATAAACACACCCGGATGAATACGCAGGAATC
Organism: Pedobacter antarcticus; assembly: GCF_900103515.1. Taxonomy (NCBI): domain Bacteria; kingdom Pseudomonadati; phylum Bacteroidota; class Sphingobacteriia; order Sphingobacteriales; family Sphingobacteriaceae; genus Pedobacter; species Pedobacter antarcticus. The sequence continues at coordinate 86,168 of NZ_FNGZ01000005.1, read as the reverse complement.
TCCTGGTTTCTTTTAACCCATGGGCGAAGGAATGTAAAACAAAAGCGATTGCTGCTACAAGACCGCCAACAAATCCACCACCTGGTTCATAATGACCACGTAAGAGTACAAATACCGAAAAAAGTATCAGCATAGGCAGGAGGTAATTGGAAGCAGTTCTTAAAATGATTGAATTCATATTATTCCTTTTCTGATGAACTTATTTTTAATTTAAGCATACTGTAAACACCCAGGGCAGCTATTGTTAAAACTGTAATTTCAATTAGTGTATCCGAACCCCTGAAATCTACAAGAATAACATTTACGACATTTTTACCTTTAGCCAGCGAATAGGCATTATCGGCGTAAAACCGGCTGATTGTTTTATGTGTAGGTTCCTGTAGTACCAGGAAAGCAATCATAGAGATTACTCCACCAAAAATGGCGGAGATAATTGCGTCTCTTATCTTGATCGCTTTATTAGTCAGTGTTAGAAATGGCGGTAATTTCAATAGTATAAGCATGAATAATACGGCTGTCAGCGTATCTATAGTAAACTGAGTCATAGCCAGGTCTGGTGCTCCATAAAAAACAAAAAGCAGACAGATACTGTATCCAACAATACTTAATGAAATGATAGACGTTAATCTGGAAGAAGTAAACATCAGTACAAAAATTGCAGAGACCATCATAACAAGAATCACTACATCGTACATACTTACCGGTGTCATAGTACTGAAATCTATCGAATTCGGAATAAGCTTAACCAGCTTCCAGCACAGTAATATAAGCAGGAAAGAAATGATCGTGATCATATAGTTCCGCAGATAGCCATTTTGCAGTTTGCAGGTAAAATAATGTGAAATCTTTTTGATGCCTTCAGCTAAGCCGAGGAAGAAACTCCTGGCTGAAAATGGCTCAAACCTATCCATAAACTGCAATTGAGAATCGGCAGGCTTCCGCAGCAGATAAAGCAAGAAACCTCCCACCACGGTTACTCCGCTAAGCAGGAGTATCAGGTTGAACCCATGCCACAATTTAAGATCGGGTAAAGCCGGATTCCCACCGGCAGCCGAAACAACTGCATTGACCAGCGGACTACTTAATGCAGGAAAAAACCCAAAGAACAGACTAAGCACAGCCAGCAGTGCTGGCGGCCCCCATAAAAGGAAACCAGGTTTAGCAGTATCGGCGTAAGCTTCCGGTAATGCCCCTGCAAACGGCCTGAATCCAGCGATATAACCAGCATAAGACAAAAGAATATTCGCAACAAGAACCAGTCCTGTGAGCTGTATAGCAAGCATTCCTGTATGCATGGTCGCCTCATAAATAAGATCCTTCCCGATAAACCCGAAGGTAAACGGAATTCCAGCACTTGATAATGCAGCAATACCAGCAGCGATTGCTACCGGCATCATTATTTTACGAAGACCACTGAGTTTAGTCAGATCACGGGAATGCACGGCATGATCAATAATACCGGTACATAGGAACAATGCTGCTTTATAAAGCGCATGAACCAGAATAAATACCGCAGCAGCCAGGAAAGACTCCGTTGTACCTATGCCAATTAGCAATACAATAAGGCCGAGTGCAGCAATTGTTGAATAAGCAAGTACGCCTTTCAGATCTGTACGGAACAATGATTGAAAAGAAGCATATAATAATGTAAACCCACCTACTATCATTAGCGTGTAGTTCCATAAAGGCTCTCCGCCAAGCACCGGACTCAATCTGAACAGCAGGTATATACCAGCTTTAACCATGGTTGCGGAATGCAGATAAGCGGATACTGGTGTTGGCGCTTTCATGGCCCCTGGCAACCAGAAATGGAACGGGAACATAGCAGATTTTGTAAATGCCCCTGCGAAAACAAAACACAGCATCAATACGTATGAACTATGCTGTTTCAGTGTAGCTGATGCAGCTGTTAATGCTTGAATAGAGTAAGAACTACCCACATTACCCATCAGTAGAACACCGGCGAGCAGTAAAAACCCTCCCCCGCCTGTGATGGCCAGCGCAAGCACAGCGCTCTTACGTGACGCTTCTTCTTTTGTATTCCAGCCGATTAGAAAGAAAGAGCTGATACTGGTCAGTTCCCAGAAAATAAACAGTACCAGGAGGTTGTCAGACAATACCAGCCCAAGCATGGCAGCCATAAACAGACTTAGACAGCTAAAGAATTTATGTATCTGGCTTCGGTCAGAAAGATAGGCAGCGGCATAGATATATACCAGCGTTCCGATTCCTGTAATCATCAGACTGAAGAGCATGGCGAGCCCATCCAGTTTAAAGTCCAGGTTTACGCCCATTGCGGGAATCCAACTATATTTAAACAGAATTTCTTGTCCTCCTGTTACCTCAGGTAACCAGGTAGAAAAGTAGATCAGCAATGAAAGTGGAAGAAATGCAGGAATGAATCTTAACCAGCCATTTTGAAGCCTGAAAAACAGGAATAATAAAGCAAATAATATACCTGAGAGTACGGCTATGAGCATAGTTTAATCAATAGATTTCAGTTTTAATATTTCGTGTGTCGTTTTCAATATATGAATTTCCATTGAAAAATCAGGCATTAGAGGCCGATTTACACGAATAAACAGAAGTTTTTAAGATTATCTGTCACTTACGTGACGAAAGCTCTATAGTAGTTAAATGTACCGTGGCTGTCCCATCGGCAGGCTGAACCAAAAAGTACTACCTTCTCCCTCAACACTACGCACGCCGATTTCCCCGCCATGCTTTTTGATAATTTCCGAGCAGATATAAAGACCTAATCCAAGGCCGGTGTACTGGCCGCCTTTACTGTCGACCTGGTAGTAACGCTGAAAAACCTGACTGACTTTTGCTGCAGAAATACCAGGACCCTTATCAGTTACCGAAATCACAGCATATCCCCGGACCTCTTCTACCTCAAGTAGAATAACACCACTGTCAGGCGCATATTTAATTGCATTGTTGACCAGATTAACCAGCACCTGCTCGATTCTCAATGAATCTGCATAGATACTCAATGAACTCCTATCCTGTATTACCAGTTCGCATCCGGCATGTTTTGCCACGATCTTACAATCTTCTGTAAGTAAGCTAACTGAAAACCATGATTTTCTGAGCTGCAGCTGCGCGGCATTGTACTGACTGGCATTTAAAAGATCATTGATCAGGAATGATACCTTATCGGCACTTTTAATCGCTGTATTTAAAAGAGCCGTTACTTTCTTATCGCAGGAGACACTTAACATTTTGTCTAGAATCTGCAAACTGGCCTTAAGGCTGGTAACCGGGGTTTTCAATTCATGACTAGCTATGCTTATAAACTCTTCTTTTTGCTGCAACGCTGCAATATGCGTGTCAATATCTGCACATAATCCAAACCATTTCTGCACTTTCCCATTTTGTTCTTGATAAGGAGTTGCGCTGATCTGATACCAGACAAATACCTGCTGATCATTTTCCAAACGTGCCTGCACCTGTAATGGCACTTCGTTTTCTATACTTTTAAGCCACGCTTTAATCAATGTTGCTTTGTCCTGCTGGTGTACCCTGGACAAAATGATCCGGAAATCCACAGAATGGGTGCCCAGGTTAAAATAAGAAGCAAACCGCTGATTAACATAGTCAATTTTACCATCTGAATCGGCAGTCCAGATTAAACCAGGTAACAGGTTCGCCAGAAAATGGAAATGTTTTTTTTCCGCCTCTGCATGTTGCTTTGCTGCCAAAAATTGGTTTTGATAGCTGAACCTGCGATCTGAGTTTAATTCGAATAATGCCATTCATTTGAGTTTTAGTGTATAAACCAACATCTTAAAGATAAGCAATTAACTGATTTTCAAGATATTCATTTCATTCAATTGCCCCTTTAAAGCAGTTTTGAGAGGCAATTCTATTTTTTTCGCTGACATAGTGTATAATTTCAGTCATTTAATTAAATTGGTAAAATGAAAATTACGCAAGCGTTTGTGTAAATCATTCTATATAATAGATGTATATATTTGATAAATGAAGACACTAACCGTGCCCTGTATCCCTGCCGGCAAGCCATTGGAACAATTCCTCTATGACTCGGCCAGCAGCTTTATTGATCAGCAACCCTGGCCATCCGGGTCTTCCGTTCCTCAGGCCGTTTTCAGTATCGCTTACCATAACTCATCTATTTTTGTGCTTTTCCAGATTAGCGAAAAAGAGATCAGAGCCGTCAACACGGCTGTTAATACACCCGTCTATGAAGACTCCTGCGTAGAATTCTTTCTGCAGCTGCCCGGAGAAAATAGTTACTATAACTTTGAATTCAATTGTACAGGTACCGTTCTGGCTGGTTACGGCCCAGGCAGAACGCGGGAATTACTTCCCGAAGAAGTTGCCTCCCAGATCAGGCGAACGGTAAAAATTACCCGGGGAGCTGAACTGACCGGCATTAGCTGGGAACTTATCGCTGAAATTCCAACAACTGTATTCTGCAAACATGACATACCAACTTTCGCAGGACTGACTTGCAAAGCTAATTTTTACAAATGCGGCGATGAGCTAACTGAACCTCATTACCTTGCCTGGAATAACATCCAGACAGAAGAACCTGATTTCCACCTGCCCGAATATTTCGGACAGCTAACATTTAACCAAATATAAAATCTGAAACATGAACCAACACTCTACTACTTTGACACAGCCGTCCCCCAAAGCAGGCATACCGCCAATTGCAATTATCGGTATCTTGTTCTTTATATTCGGCTTTATCACCTGGCTGAATTCAGTATTAATTCCATACTTGAAAATTGCATGCGAATTAAATAATTTCGAATCTTACCTGGTGGCATTCGCATTTTATATTGCTTATCTGGTTATGGCAGTTCCGTCAGCTATGGTGCTCAAGGCAACCGGCTTTAAAAAAGGAATGTCTTTCGGGTTGGTTGTAATTGCACTGGGTGCCTTAATCTTCATACCCGCAGCGCTAACGAGAACTTATGGACTATTCCTGCTTGGCCTGTTTGTCCAGGGTACGGGACTTGCCTTACTGCAAACCGCATCTAACCCATATATTACTATTCTGGGGCCATTGGAAAGCGCAGCCAAACGAATCAGTATTATGGGTATCTGTAATAAAGTTGCGGGAGGTATCGCACCAATTGCGCTGGGCGCGGTAGCGCTAAAAGATGCCGATGCACTAACGGCGAGACTGCATACCTTAACTGAAGCCGTAAAAGCTGAACAGCTGAATGAACTGGCTACAAGAGTAATTATGCCTTATATTATTATTGTTATTGTTCTTCTTATTCTGGCAACCTGGATCTATTTCTCGACCCTTCCTGAGATTGATACCGATAAGGAAGATGAAAGTGTGGCGACAGCCAACGTAGGGAAAACTTCTGTATTACAGTTTCCACACTTAATTCTGGGTGTAATCACTTTATTCCTTTATGTCGGTGTAGAAGTTCTGGCCGGAGATTCGATTATCAGTTATGGCGTTTCACAGCATATTTCACTGTCCACCGCAAAATTCTTTACTACCTGCACGCTCTTCGCTATGATTGCCGGATATATTGTCGGGATATTATGTATTCCAAAATACTTCTCACAAGATAAAGCATTGGTTGTTTCGGCTATTTTAGGAATTGTGTTTGCACTGGCAGCGATATTTACCCATGGATATGTTTCTGTATTATGTATTGCATTCTTAGGATTCTCAAATTCGTTGATGTGGCCTGCAATCTGGCCGCTGGCATTAGCAGGCTTGGGCAGGTTTACCAAGGTAGGTTCTTCCCTTCTGATTATGGGTATAGCAGGGGGTGCAATTGTACCATTGATTTATGGTAGTCTTGTAGACAAATTTAGTGCTCAGGAAGCCTATTGGATACTGGTGCCATGTTATGCCTTCATCTTATTTTATGCGACCGTCGGACATAAGATCAGAAGAAAAATAACATCATAATCTACAAAAGAGGGCTTCTGGGAAGGGCCCTCTTTTTATTTTTTCAGCAGTTCGATCAGCCCGATCAGCTCTTTTTCAGACTGATACCCTGTAACCCTTTTTATTTCAACACCATCACGATAGACGGCAACTGCTGGAAGTCCTTCTATTTTAAGTGTTTTAGCCAGGTCCTTAGCTTTATCTACATCTACCCTTTCTATGGCAACATCTCCCTGGTACTGTGTTTTCAATTTAGCCAGTGCAGGCTCCATTTTCTTACAGGGAAGACACCATTCTGCATAAAAATCTACCAGTAAATATTGATGCGCGGCAAGCAGTTCATTGAAATCTGCTGCCAGATAAGAATCCCCTTTTTTTACATTACCAGTTTCCACAGGTAAGTCATTTTGTTCCCAAGACATGATACCGCCTTTCAGTTCAGTTACCTGGGTAAAACCCAATTTCTCCATCTGTTTTACAGCCGCTGCACTTCTGCCTCCTCCTTTGCAATAGATGTAGACCGGTGCATTTTTATCTAGCTTTGCCAGCTGATCTTTGAACTGTTCAGCATTAAAATTATAATTCACAGCATTCTTCAGGTGTGAAGTTTTAAACTCATCAGGCGTACGAACATCAATAAGCTGAGGCTTTGAGCTAGTGTTAAGCTGAAGTTGAAATTCTTCTGCAGAGACAACATTAATACCGGTTTGGGCAGAAGACGTCAGCGTAATAAAACAAAGTATCAGCAGTTGAAAAACAAACCATAACCTACCACTTTTATCTTTCTGGAACGGGGATATTTTCATGTAATTATATTCTTCGGGTTTAAACTATTAACAAATTTAAACATTATTCCAAGAGGTTTCTGTAAAGACTCCACGCTACTTGTTGCAAAAATGGATTCAAACCATCTACCTCGTCTACATTACAGCCATTAGTTACCGCCACGATACCGAACTGTTCCTCAGGTTGAAACATCATCATACTATAAAGACCGTAAGCCGATCCGGTGTGCCCTTTAAGTACCTTACCTGGTATCACATCCCTTCTGGTCATTAAAGCCAGTCCATAATGATCTGAGAAGGGAACTTCAGTCTGCATAATTTTTTCACTTTCCGGCGAGATGATAATCCCTCCGGGATATTTCCCTTTGTTCATGTGCATAGCCATATACGCCGCAAGATCCGGAACCGAAATCTTCATTCCTCCGGTTGGAGAAAATACTGGTGTGTTATACCCCTGAATGTAGGTGCTGATCTCTTCTGTACGCGGGCTATATGCGGCGGGGCTGCTAAAAATTTCCGGGAAACACTATCGAACTCGTATAGCGTAGTAAACAAGTTCTTATCCAGGGAGTCAATGTTGTAACCTCCCTTAATTTGAAGTGGGCGAAGAATATGATTCTGGATATACCGGTCAAAACGTTCGCCCGAAAGCTTTTCTATAACGGCACCAGCCATATTAAAATTGAGATTGCAATAAGCATAACCTTTGCCGGGTTCATACGCATCGTAACATTTCTCCCAATCCGGATTCTTTTCCGGGTTGATAATATCAAAGTTGAAATATCCCTGACTATCATTAATACTGGAGGTATGGGATAAAACCATCCGCAGTGTAATTGGGGTTTGCGGAAATTTCGGGTTTCTCAGGCGGAACCCTATGAGCTCGCCAAAATCGGCATCCAGTGAAACCTTGCCCGATTCAACAAGCTGCATAATTGCTGTAGCAGAGAAAGATTTGGAAATTGATGCGATTCTGAAAAGGTTATTCATTGCCAGACTGGTTCCGGCCTCTCTGCTTTTCAGACCAAAAGCATGCTGATAGATAATTTTACCACTTTTCACAACAGCGACGTTAAGTCCTATTGCCTGAAACTTTAGCATTAGTTCCTGCAGCTCTTTTTCTACCGGCTTAGATTGTGCAGCCAACTTCTGCGCAGCGATAGAAAACAGAATGATGCTGGCAAGGGTGCAAATAGAAATACGGTTCATATCAAAACAATTGTTATTGAAGGTACCGGATTTAATGCAGTTTACAAAGCCGGCTGAACGAGGCAGCCGGCTTTGTTATTTTTTAATTCTAGTTATTAATTACATCATCCAGGTGAACGGTAAAATCCAGCACAGAGCTAGGTGGAATGGATCCCGCTGAAGAGTTACTATAACCATATTGAGACGGTATTAACAAACGGATCTTACCACCTTTTTGAATCAGGGGAATGCCTATCTGCCAGCCTGCAATTACTCTTCCAAGCGTAAATGATATCGGCGTGCCTTTTGATTTATCGAAAACAGTTCCGTTTAATAAACGTCCTTCGTATTCAGCGGAGACTTTGGTATCAATGGTATACTTTACATCACCTTCACCTGGATCAATAATCTGGTAGAAAACTCCGGATTCATGTTTTATTGCCGGAATCTCATTCTCCGTAATAAACTTACGAATTAACGTCGTGTCGGTGATAAACTGTCCGGCATGATCGAAATTATCGACAGCACCGAACTTTTTACAGGATGCGAAAGCTGCTGTTATAACCACAAACAGCAACAAGTATTTAATCTTATTCATTGTTCCAAATATAGCAATTTTATCAAATTGCTTTCCGGGAAGAACCTGATTAACCAAAAAAGCAAGATGCATTAGCGAATGACAGTGTAATTACCTGTATAAAAAGACGACGAGACTTCTTTTCCACTTTCCGAAATTACAAACACCCAGATATGAAAATTCAGATCTGACATAAATTCAGGCAGCTGTAAACTGAGTTCACAATCCGATCGTTTACCCGCAGATTCCTGCAGGTATGAAATCTCTTTTTCCTGATTATAAAAGAGCAGACAAACCTGATCTTCCCCGGAAACACCCGATTGCAGATATCTTTGCTCAAGCCAGGTGAGCTGCATAAAATTCCCTTTTAATGCAGTTACTTGTGTCTCATACAGACAATCCAGCTCTCCGTCAGCTATCAGCACCTTTGTATAATCCATGAGAACACCTCCTTCGGCATGCTGAAAGATATTGCGGAGAAAATTTCCTATTGCCCGGTTTTGTACCGTCATACTGGTTTTTCTATCCCTGTAACCCAGGGATATTACCGCTCTGACCTGACTGAGAAACCTCGTAGCCAGAATAAATTTCTCTTGTTGAAGCATTTGACTGGCAGAGGCTTTTAATTTCCTTTTCCCAGGCCTGCGTTTTACAACAGGAATGCCACGCCTCTGGTAAAGTACCAGCTCGCCTAATTTACCTTCAATGCGGCCAAGCTGACCAGGTATATATTTTGCCATTGTGATTCCTTTAAAATTATTTTACCAGATCAGACGCCCTGTATAAACACTGTCAGAAACAGTCTTATGATTAGAAGATATAAATGTTAAATAGGTTTCAATTACCCTTGGTATTGCAAATTTAAGCGGTATAAAGATCTGCTTGCCCTCATTGCGGTTTGCCCCGCTTAAAATAAATTCAGCTTTCTTGATTTCCGGGAAGTACACCAACAACATTACTTTATCATTCCATAACATCCCATTCCGCGTATTCCCAGGATTCCAGCTGTATTCCAGACGATCTTTTTCGACCTTCAATTCCAGGTTATCTACCGGCGGCAAATCTCCCTGACTGAGGCAGAGTGAGCTGAAATCTATCTGCTGTTCGGGGTATAAACCTCTTATCGCTTCTTTTCTGATCCGGGAACTTGCAATATTCCAGGCATTGTCCTTCTTTAGGGCCGCAGCAGGTTCAAAAGTAATTTCTATGAAATCCTTTACTGTTTTCAGAAACGCTGTACTGATCCGGGTAGCCTCACGTACCGCCAGCTGCCCTATACTTTGTCTATCTTTAAATAAACCGACACCCCGGGTTACTCTTTTATTGTTTAGCATATAACTAACTGTTCTTGCAGATTCAGTTATTGTTTTATTTTGTTTTGACATGTCAACTCCATAAGAAGGTTAAATTTTGAAGATAATTATTAACCCAATATAATTATTATTTATTTAAAGTTCATAATAAAACGGAATTTATTTCTTTATTAGACAGGGTTGATATACCCTTGCGATACCCTTGGTATACCCTTCCTTTACCCAAAGGGTATACCAAGGGTATCGCAAGGGTAAAGGAAGGGTATACCAAGGGTATCGCAACCCCGAAGGAATGCAAAACAGTTACAAATTGAAAAAAACTCAAAATTAACCTTTAATTATAAAAGAAAAGGAGCAAAGTTTTTTAAACATTGCTCCCCAAAAATTAAATACAAATAGATATTTTCTATTTTTTCCGCGTAATATACCGCTCTTGATGACTGGATTCAGGAATCATTTTACCTATCGCTTCTGCAACCTCAACAGGCAAATCAGATTCCAGAATATCTGCGCCCTGCTTAAAAGTATCTCTGAAATGCTCAGCTCTGGATGCGGCATCAGGAAGTTTATCATAGGTCGGTGCGGATGCCGTCAGCTCCGGTCAAAGTTTAACCAGACTGCCCAGTTTCAAATATCCCAAATGAATTTCATCCTCTTTTAAGCCCTCAGCCGGTTGTAGCACAATCCGGTACTTAGCTTTCTGCCCCGGGGCGAGGATATCTTCAATTTGATAGAGATCGTCTACATCAACGCCATATTTATCATCGATATGAGAGGTAGCCCCTTCAAAATGATTCTCTTTAAAAAACAACGTATCCTTCGCAGTTCTGGAGGCCTCAGCCATACTATCCCTAACAGTTAGAATGGGGTAATGCTGTTCTTCAAATTTATTCCGCTGATAACCGCCAAGATTTATAAAGAATAATCTGGAATGCTGTTCTTCGGCCGGCTGCCCTGAGTTTATTTGTATTGTGACTTTAAAACCTTCCACGGTATTTACTTCACGCCATGCATCTATATGGATTTTCTCACCTGCTTCCAACCAAAAGGCTTTAATTTCAGGTACCAGATCTTTCAAATGCGGAGCAATCCCGAAAAAGTAATCATGCTGTTCTACATGTCTCCCCGGAGCTTTTGAGCCTAATAAAATCATAAATAATTTAAGTTCTGTATCTCTCGAAGTCTGATTTTCCATTTTTTAAATTGTTTTTTGAGTCTTTAAAACAGGGCAATTTAGTAAATAGTTTAATCTGGTAATGGGATGAATTGATTAATTTTACTGCGATTTACTGAGCATCCTAATGATGAATACATCCAAAACTACCCCGCTGTCTTCTACCCCTAACATCTATATTATTGCCTGGTGTTTTGGCTTACTTTTCTATTTTCTGGACTACGTGATACGTTCTGCCCCCGCTGTAATGATCCCGGAACTCTCACAGGTTTTTGGTGTAGACACCGGTGGCCTGATCTCCATTATAGGAACTTATTATATTACTTATTCTACTGTCAGCCTTATCGCCGGAATAGCATTAGACAAATTCGGCGCTAAATATTCGTTGTTCACCGGCACGCTCATCCTGGGAGTCGGCTGTCTGCTTTTTGTAATTTCCAGCCAGTATGCAGGAATTACAGGACGTTTACTTCAGGGCGCCGGCTGTGCTTTCGCGTTTCCGGGCTGTGTATATCTTGCATCAAAAGGATTCTCCCCGCGATCACTCGCCACCGCCATTGGCTTTACCCAGTGTGTTGGCATGCTGGGTGGATCTGCGGGACAGTTTGTAGTTGGCCCTTGGCTCACAGCCGGACTCAGTCAGCAAACCTTCTGGATCGGATCTGGAGTAGTAACCATTCTGGTGGCTTTTGGATTGCTGCTGACTATCCCAAAACCTACTGCACAGGAACAGCCGCCACAAAAGTCTAAACGTCTTGTCGGCTTACTCGACCCCTATAAAGTCGTCTTTTCTAACCCTCAATCCTGGTTATGCGGTCTGATTTCAGGATTGCTTTTTGCACCTACAACTATCTTTGCAATGACCTGGGGTGTTGCCTTCTTCCAGCAGGATAAAGCTTTCACTTTTCATCAGGCAGCCATTGCCAGCTCTATGATTCCATTGGGATGGGTGCTGGGTTGTCCGCTTCTGGGCTTCATAACCGACAGAATAGGCAAACGCAAACCGGTGCTAATTGGCGGTGCCTGTCTCATGATTTTAGCGATACTTCAGATTCTGTTTCTGCCAGACTTATGCAGTATATATGTATCAAACTTTATATTCGGTGTGGCATCGGGAGCTGCGATGATACCCTACTCGGTAATCAAAGAGTCTAATCCTGACGAAGTAAAAGGCAGCGCAACTGGTGCGATAAATTTTATCACTTTTGGAGTAACCACACTGATCAGTCCTGTTTTTGGAAAGCTTTTCGGAAAAACCCCTGTACTGGAAATGGAAAAATCATTGCATTTTCAGTACTCTGCATTTTTCTGGATAGCAGGCATTAGTATTGCCATCATTTTAAGTTTACTGTTAAAAGAAACAGGAAAAGGACAGGACTAATCCTTTAATTCGAATATTGCCTGTATTTCAACCGCTGAATTTAAAGGCAAAGAGGAGGCTCCTACAGTTCCTCTGGTATGCATACCGGATTCTCCCATAATTTCAACAAGGAGATTTGACGCTTCATTCATTAACACTGCATGATTATCATATCCGGCGGCTGTATTAAAAAAGCCGGTTAGCTGAACTGCCTGTCTGACGCGGTTAAGGTCTCCACCTGTTGCCTGCTTTAAGACGCTGAGCACGTTCAGCATGGTTTGCCGGGTCGCTTCTTTGGCCTGCTCCTGCGAAACGTCGGTTCCGATAATACCGGGATGGGCTATTTTTCCATTGATCAAGGCTACCTGATTAATAAATACCTGATTTCCGCTGATCCGGTAGGGTTTATAATTTCCCACAGGTGCTGGTGCCTCCGGCAGTTCAATATTTAATGCTTTCAACTTTGCTTCTATTTGATTTTCCTGCAAAGCCGGAACAATTTCAGCTGTTGCTTCTGAAGTTAGCCGATGTCCTTTCGCAGCTTTTGCTAAGGCATAACCCTGCAATTTGGCAATTTGCAATTCTCCTTCTGAAGGTCTGGGACTCATTTTATTTCCGGTAAGGGAAGAGGCTCCGAAAACAGTGTTCCCCTGAGGTACAGACTGGTCAATTTCCGAAGTGCCGTTAATTCCTACCGGTACGATCAGCATTCCATGTACAGCCAGCGTATTCCAGAAAGAGAGAATTGCGCCTTCCCTGCCTGCTCCGCTGCCTGCCGACATAAATACTGTTGCAGGGACACCTTCTAGTTTTCGCTGCGTCCAGATCGTAACTGACTGATCCAGAAAATAGCGCATATCTGCAGTCATATTACCAAAGTGTACTGCAGAACCAAAGGCGATGCCATCGTACAGCGGCAATTCATTAATTGTCGCATAGGGCACAGCAGCAAATGACTTTGTCTGCTCATCTTTCAAGGCCATAATTCTTGGCACTTGTTTGAGAATAGCTTTTGCTCCGGGATAGGAATTTATACCCCTTGCTATGGCCTGTGCCATCCGGTAGGTGCTTCCATTTTCTGAATTGAACAGTACCAGAATCTTGATTTGTGTGTTATTTGGTTTCATATAGTTGGCTGCTTGAGTGAAATTACCAGTTAAAACTAAGCTTAGACAGCCTAGTACAGTAAAAACGAACTTTATAAAATGACTTGATTTCATAGTATTGGATTAAAAAATTTAACAGGACAAAGCTCGCACTAATGATTTGTCAATTAATATCTATATTTGCCAATAGCATGTTATAATACGACATATGGAGCGCGCGAGATTCTGCCACCTGACAGTAGATAGTATAGAAAAAGAAGCTTATGTGTGGCATGAGGCCGACTGGCAGTTTTCCGACGAGTGGCATGCGCATGAAATGGGCCAGCTGATTTATGTTGAAAAGGGCGTTCAATACCTCCACACAGCCGACAGGATCTATTTATTACCGACTCATCATTGTGCCTGGGTTCCGCCGGGTTTATTACACCGGACTTCCGCACCGGTAAACCCCGTATATCTGCGGTGCATCTTTTTTAGCAAATCCGGAACTGATCCTTTTTTTCAGGATCTGAAAATCTTTCACACCTCCCCAGTACTCCGGGAAATGATCTTATTTACACAGCAATGGTCCAGGCTACAGGATTTTGACCCACTGGAGGCTGATTTTCTAAAAGCACTGTCCGGAATTTTACCATTTACTTTTCAGTCTTCCCTCCCATTAGTGTTACCTGTCCCGCAAAATCCGAGGATCAGGACCATGATCGATTATCTGACGGAACATTATTTCCAGGAAATAAAGATTCCGGAAGTGGCCGCCCGTTTTAACTTGTCGGCACGAACCATGGAAAGGTTATTCAAGCAGGATCTGGGAATCACGGTTGCCGGTTATATCAAGCTGTTTAAGATTATAAAAGCTGCCGAATTGCTGTCTAATCCAGGTGAAAATGTCAAAAGCGTCGCTATTCAGGTGGGTTATGATAGTGTCTCAACTTTTAGCAATACCTTTTTCAAAGTACTGGGAATCAGACCCCAGGAACTGATTCCGACCTAACATATCCGCTAATCAAAACGAAAACACATTTTCTATAGAATATCATTATATATTTGGGCTTTATAAATTAGTCATCCTATTCCGACCCGATGAAAAGCATTATCCAATCTCTCTCTATATTATTTATAATCTTGTTTACCTTCCCTTCATTCGCTCAGCAGAAACTGCAGAGTATCGAAGAACTAACTAGTTCCGCTGATCCTGCCTGGCCTCTTGTTCAGGAATGGCTGGCAACAGCGAAGAATAAAGTGGAAATTCTGGAAGTTACCCCCGGCCTGGCTAAAACGGCTCTATTTAATGCGCAGGTTTCTACATACTCAACATTAGGTGCAGTTATTTACAATACCGGTGGGATCATGATCGATCAGGGCTGGCTGAGGATTCTCGGCTCCGGGAGTATCAGGCTGAACCGCTCAGTTGCGGAATGGAATAAAGGAAAAACGATTAAGGCCTATGGCGACAACCCGAGTTACCTTTTAGTTGCCGATGATGCAGTAGGTGGTTTCTTCGCCATTAATTATGGTGCTTTTGGTGATGATCTTAAAAACATCTATTACCTCGCTCCAAACAGCCTGAAATGGGAGCCTCTGCATTTAGGATACAGTGAATTTATCCTGTTTTGTTTTGAAGGCGATCTTTCTAAATTCTATAAAGGTCTGAGATGGTCGAGCTGGGATCAGTTTATCGCAAATCTGGATGGCAGTAAATCCTATAACTTCCGTCCTTACCTGTGGTCTGAGGAAGGTACAGACATTGAAAAATCTACCCGTAAACTGGTGACTACAGAGGAGCTGTATAAGTTTAATATCGTCAAACAAAAGGAACTCAATCCGCAGAGTATTATCGAAATGCCGTAATTAAAGATTATCCCTTAAGAATTTGGATCAGGTCTTCGTTGATACAATAGACGAAGGTGGCAAAAGTGGAAGGTCATTGAAGGGTTTTGTTCTATCGTAAGCCATATGTTCATTTAATTGAAATAAATGAACATACCGTTTTTATGTCCACCGGAGAACATCGAGCCATTTACCTACTCAGATTACAGATTTCTTCTTGCTCTTTTTAAAATTTTAGAAGTTTCAATTGACTGATTTTCTTTTGCCCATCTGTTACAGAGTTGAAACACCCAATCCAGATTAGTTTTGCCAGCGTCATTTAACCAGTTCCCTACTGATAATCTTACATATTCGGAAGGGTCAGCTTTAACACTTTCTAATACAGGCAGAGCGATTTCAGGATTAGTTTTTACAAGCTCAATATGCTTGCACCAGACTCCTCTAGGACGCAGGATTTCTACAGCGAAACGCCGGATGTTTTCATTATCAGAGATAGCCCATTCCTTGAGCAGGTTCACAGCCGCCGGGAGTGCATTATTCACGTCATCCCGCAAAGCCATCCATGCAATTTCCCGAACACCAAAATGTTTATCAGCTGCCAAAACGTATATATCCGATAACTTTTCTCCCAAACTTTTTAAGGGATTAAAACCAACAATATAGGCCGCCCAGCAACGGACACTATCAGATGGATGCCCCACCAGATAATTGAACAATTCAGGATTGGGGTTTGAGAACATTTCTTTCGATAGCGTTCTTCCGATTTCTATGATCAGCTGGCGAACACTGGGTGAATTTAGCTGCGCCGTGTTATGCCGGCAAACCCGGAGCTGTTCCGGATAACCAGATAGCACGTGTTCCAGTAATTCAAAGTGATTAACAGCGAGCCATTCCGTCAAATTAACCGATTCAATTGTTCCGTTATTGAGCAACTGAAGTATCTCTACGGGAACGTCTTTGGACCGAATTGCACCTTTTCTTGTGGTTTGAATTGTTTTCATTGATAAGGGTAAATTAAGAAATGCTAAATTCGGACGCTTACTTGAAACAATCAATACTGGACAAATTTGTCCTAACCCTTCTTATAAAATATGCATACATGAAAAGTAAAATACGTGTTTCTGAGAACAAAATATGTCCGCTGGAGCATGCAGTAAATACCATAAGCGGCAAATGGAAAATACCCATCGTCTGGCACCTGCACCACGGAATAAAAAAACCGACAGACTTTTATAGTAAAATAGCTGGTATCAATAGAAGGGTTTTAACACGTCAGTTAAAGGAAATGGAAGAAAGCGGCATTATTAATAAAACAATTACCCGTCTTAAACCGCTGGAAGTAGAATACCAGCTGACATCAGTTGGAGATCAGCTGGTACAATCACTATGGAGTCTGAACAATTGGGGTGAGGTTTTGCTGCAGGAGAAAATCGTCCGCTAAACCGACCTGATTCATGAGTTTCTGAAATCCGGCTACAAACTGTCCGACGTGATAACCGTCAACCAGCGCATGATTTACGTGAATGGATACCGGCATAGTCTTAACACCATTTTCATCTGTATACTTACCAAAAGAGATCTTCGGGCTGCTGTCCGAAACCGAGAAACTCCGGGCATGAGAAAGGGAGCTGAAATTAATCCAGGGTAAGGCAGAAAAGTGAATTACATGGTCATCAGCGTCTGCCATTTTTAAACCGCTTCCCTGACGGACCTGTTCCATAATCTGTATGGCATCGGCGATAAACAGTGCCTGATCCTGCTGATAATTTACATAAGAAAATCCAAATGTCCCATCCGGCCGGTCTACAGTTGAGGCGACATTCACCTGATCATAAATAAATACTTTGTCTGCAACAATTCTGCAGCGAAATTCTTCGATTTGATTTGCAGCTTTTAGTGCCAGGTACAAATAAGTTAAAAAGAACGACTGCTGGCTTTCTTTTGCATATCGGTGCGCATTGGTACAATCTATATTTACCGTTACGCCGTAAAATGGCTCCTCAAAACGGGAAAAGAATTCAAAATGATCTTTACGTTTCCAGGTGGCTATATTAATTTCTCGTTTCATGGTTATCTTTACAATTATTAAATGCAATATTCGCCAATCAGCTTAGTCTAGAAAAGGACATTTGTCCTAACCCTGAAAATATGTTACGCACCAATCATTCTTTTCTCTCTTTTACTGAAGAACTCTACAATAACCCAGCCCACAAGGAAGCTATTAGCCTGAAACATTATGCTAAGGGAGACTTGCTGCTCAAACAGGACGGACGGTCTACGCAGGTTTTTATCGTAAAAGAAGGAATCGCCAAATGCTTTTTCACTGAAGAGAATGCAAAAGAATATATTGTTGAATTTCTTAGTGAGGGTGAAATCATCGGAGAAATAGAAGTGATTAAAAACAACAATTGTCTGTGTAGTGTCGAAGCGATTACTCCGCTGGCAGCTTACACAATAAAGTATCCTTTCTTTAAACATCTGATGGAAACTAATCTTTGTCTGAACCGGCTGTTACTGGAAGAAATGGCACAAAGAATTATTTACACCAGTACGCGGGCATCTACACAACAATTATATACGATAGAATTCGGACTAAAGAAAATACTTGAATTACAAGCCAGACAAGGTCTTACGCTATCAAAAGATGACCTGGCAGCCTACATGGGCGTAACGATCCGCAGCCTGAACCGGGCGCTTAAAAATATAAATACAGAATGTCCTGAATAAAAAAATCCCCTGATTTTTACGCAATTCGAAAAATATTTCAGTTGATGTAGCGCAAACGATTTTGGCGTCGTTTATCTTTTAAAACCAACCAAATATGAAAAGAAACCACTACTTACTAATCTTGTTTATTACAGCTGCCTTATTTACCTCCTGTAAGAAAAATGATTTCGAATATGAAAACGACTACGATAAAAGTTTCAGAGCCTGGACAGACTTCAAAGCTACCTCTGAAAATAGCTATTACTATACCGTAAGCACCGTTTCCTGGACGGGGTACCGTACAGAAACAAAGATAACTGTGGTTAATGGCGAAGTAACAGGACGTTCTTATACTGCCAAGACCTATTCAGGTGGTGCTGCGTCACACGAGGTAACCATACATAAGCAATGGACAGAAGATAAAAGCACTTTAAATACACATACAGAGGCCGCTGAAAGTCTTACACTCGATGTGATCTATGACCGGGCAAAAGTGCTGTTACAAGGCAGAAAAAAAGATGGATCTACTACATTCGAAGCGAAAAACAATGGTATGATTTCTGTCTTTGGTTTTTCAGCAGACAACTGTCAGGACGATTGTTTCAACGGAACCAGCATCGCTGTTATTGAAAGGCTTACTCCCGCAAAAACTTAAACGATATTTCAAGATAAAAACATGAATAAAGCGGGTGTATCATTTTAAAAAAGATGATACACCCGCTTTTTAATTAATTATGCAAGATAATAGTTGCACTAAGTTCCGGAGAGCCGCTGCGTAGTCCGTTGATAAAGATGGTATATATCTTACCATCTTCCAGGGTAATGCCGGACAAAGCATTCTTACTGACCGGAATAACAGTTTGATCGGTTCCATTTTTAATCTGGAAATTCAGGTTTGTACCTGCGTCTACTTCTTTAAAGGGCCCCAATGTTTTCCATGTTAATCCCTCCACTATTGCCGGAGCTTTACCAGCCGTATATGGTATAACCACCTGATCCCCGAAATTACCATACCCTACTCCGGAAAATATTGTCGTACCGGCAGCATAACTAAAGTCAATCTTTGGTGCGTCGGGTGAGAAATTAGCAAACCTTATTTTTACTTTACCCGCTGCAGGCCTTTCAAGATCATCATAAACCAAAATCAGACTGTCTGTATTATTTGGATTCAGTGTGCTCGTTAAACGCTTTTTTACTGCGAACAGGCTATGCGCAAAATCTGCAATGGGTCCGTTCGGTCCGGCAAAAGAAGCAGTATTGGTTTCCTGTATGAAATTAGCGCTCCCACCAAAAACATAGGAAGCTTTATAGGATGCACTGGAACCCTCTGTCAGGTTATACTGCACCTTCCCGAACTGGGTATCAAGATAACCGGATGCTGTATTTCTCTGCAACAGACCTGGTGTGACTTTCCTGGTAAAATCCCAAAAGTTTACAGCAACATAGGAAAGGCGCGCATTAACGAATTTGACTTTAGCACTTAAAGGCGTTCTGTCACCCGCATCTATATCCAGATAATCTGCCTTATTGCAGGATGTCAAAGCCAGCACTGGAAAGGCCAGGATCCATTTGTATTTTTTTAAAAATCTCATCGGTATATTTATTTTTTAAGGTTGATGAAGCTCAATGTTATCGCATTACAGCTATTATTTAAAACTGGCGGCTAACCTGATAAATGGTTGGACACCGGCACTGGATCCAGACTGAACTGAACCGGGTGAAGGGTTTCTGGTAATATTGCTTCCTGGTGCAGGTATGGTATAGTCTCCTAACTCATTGAATAGATTATTTACGCCAATGGTTGCCTGCAAAACAGGCGTAATTCTATATCCGGCAGATATGTCTGTAACCCAAATAGGCCTGTATACCTGATAATAATAATCGGGTCTGGGAAAATTGGCATTCAGCTGGCTAACCGATTTTACAGATCCGAAATAAACTGCTCTTGCCAGCAGACTTAGCTTTTTGAAATTATATGTCCCCTGCAAAGTGATCTTTGTAGCCGGAATAGCTGAAGTAACCCGCACTTCTTCACTCTCGTCAAAAATGATGTAGCGGTAAGCTTCCAGCCCTTTTGGTGTATTTACTTTGGTCAATTTTGTTTTCTGGAAATTACCTCCTGCTAAAAAGGCTGCATTTGCGCCATTCGGTAACAGGAATTTATAACTGCCTGTAAATTCGATACCCTTCGTACTGGTGCTGAATGAATTATAGAAGAATTTGGCCTGCACTGTACCTGTTTGTACGAAAAGTGCTCTTACGTCTTCCGGTAAATTAGTATCTGTGGCCGAAAAACGACCGGTATTGCCGACCCTGTCTTCAATATCTATCTTGTATGCATCCAGTGTTAATTCTATATTCTGCAATGGCTGGGAAGTAATTCCAGCAGAATAACCTTTAGATTTTTCGGGCTTTAAGGATGGAATTCCCAAAGCTTTAGTCGCCGGATTAACATTATTTGCTGTGACCTGATCGATGGCTACACCGTTCTGGAAGGTAGTAGAAGTTTCCGTATAATAGTATTGCGCCAGATCTGGTGCCCTGAATCCGGTATTGAACGCCCCTCTTAAAGCCAGCCATTTGGCAAAACTGTATCTTGTCGCGGCTTTATAGGTACTTACGCTGCCAAAATCTGCATAGTTTTCTATTCTGAAAGCACCGGAAACCAGCCAATTCTTCGTGACGTTTAACTCAAGATCTGCATAGGCTGCTGAGATAGAGCGTTTGACATCTACTTCATTGGAAGGCCGAAAACCTGCATGTATCTGCGATCCGGGAGAAAGCCCGTTTAAAGGAGTGCTACCCGCAGCAGAAAAGTAAGGAATTCCGCCTGTAGTATATTCCACCTTATAAATTGGACTCAGATCGGCCTTGGAGTAAGAGCTTTCTTCTCCGGCTTTAATCTGATAAGTCTCTACCCGGTACTGACCACCGAAAGCTACATTTAATCCGCTCAATATTTTGTCAAACTTCCTTGAAAAATCTATGCTACCGCTATTCTGGGACGCGTTGTAACTACCTGCATTAAAGGTTCTCGGGGTTTTCTGGCCTAAACTTGCATTTAGTGAATTACTGATCAGGTTATCGAAGGCATTTCTTCCATATACATTGGAAATATCAACGTTCCATTCCCTGATCTTTCCCTTCACACCTACAGCGAAAGAAAGGTCAGTGATGATATTATCCATTGCCGGCAGGAAACCGTCGGGATAAACAAATGTGTTATTGCGCTCTGTCCAGCCTGGTAATCTGTAAACAGCAGTAAACTGAGAATTTCGGTGGCTAATCCCGCCAAAAGAGTACAGCTCAAAGTTATCATCGAGCGGTACGGCTGCATTAAAGGATAACAAACCGTCTTTCGATTTATTGGTAGATCCCCGGGTATCAAAATGATTTCGGTCTATCCCCCTGCCTGAAATGATCGCGTCATCTATTTCCCGGGTGTATATTTGATCAAATCCGCGGGTATTGGCTCCGCCGCCATAAGCCGGCCCGATATAAAGCCCGTCTCCGTCTTTACCTGAAGGTAAAGAGACAGCCTGTGTTGCATATTCACCCGTAAGGTTCAGAAAGCCACGGGAACCTAATTTCGTACCTAAATTGGCACTGGTACGTGTCGTTAGCCCGTCCCCCCTTCTTCTTATGCTACCCAAAGTACTTACTGTAAGCTCATTAACATTACTTTTCAATACGATATTGATAACTCCGGCAATGGCGTCTGACCCATATTGTGCAGCAGCACCATCCCGGAGAATTTCAATGCGGTCTATCGACCCTACAGGAATAGCATTTAAGTCATATCCTGTTGCTCCATTTCCTAGACCTCCCCAACTAATATTTGAGCTTTTGTGGCGTCTTTTTCCATTGACCAGCACCAAAACCTGATCGACTCCAAGACCTTTAAGCTGTACTGTGGAAGTTGCCGAGGCCGCATCACCTCCACCAGAAACAGAGGAGTGAAATGAGGGCGACACATATTGCAGCAACTGGGTGACGCTCGCTTGCGGTGAGTATTGCTGCAAGGTTTTAAGGTCAATCACATCTACCGGAACGGGAGAATTGAGTTTAGTACGGTTGGCGCTACGTGAGCCCACAATCTGAAGTTCATTAAGGTTATTGTCTGCGGCCTCCAGAGCAATACTGAGTTTTGTAGCTGTACCAATTTCTACTTCCGCCGACTTATAACCGATATAAGAAACCAGGAGATACCGGCCGTTTCTGACAACTATACTAAATGTGCCGTCCTGTTTGGTAACAGCGGCCCCATCCAGTCCTTTCACTTTTACAGAAACGCCGGGCAACGGCAGTTTATCGTCGGCAGAGACAACCACTCCGGTAAGTGTTCTTTGCTGAGCAAAAATATGGGTGGATATTAATGTGCCCAAAATTAGTATCAAGAGTAGTTTTCTTTTCATTTATTCGTATTTAAAATAGACATACCTGTGGCTAATCCGCCTAAAAACACAGCAAATCAGATTGGTAATAGAAAAAAATAAGGGTTATTTTTTATTAAACCTGTCGTCTGTCAAAGTGACCAAAAAGGCTTCCAGATCGTTGATTTCAACGTCTGTCAGTCCAAGAGGCCTGCTCAGCGAAAGGTCCCGGTTCTTCCCGTTTTTAATAAACTCGTCAGGGTTATTATAGTATTTAATGACGTCTTTTAGTGTTTTAAACATCCCATTATGCATATAAGGGGCCGTTAAAGCCACGTTCCTTAACCCAGGGATTTTAAAGTGCCCTTCGTGCTCAGGGTTTTTGGTCACCTCAAATCTACCGGCATCTTTTAAATCGGCGCCATTAAATAAACCTATACCTTTAAAACGGTCTGCGGTAAAATCTTCTCCTGAATGGCAATTATTACAATTTGCTTTTCCAATGAACAACAGCCGGCCCCGTTTTGCCGATTCGGAAACAGCATTATCATCCCCGTCGATATAACGGTCATAAGGGCTGTTTGAGGTTTCCAGCGTACGTTCATAGGCTGCAATTGCTGCTAACAGGTTCTTCTGGTTTGGTGCAGCATTAAATATATTCTGAAATAGCTTCGCATAGGTCTGGTCTTTCTGCAACCTCTCCAACGCTTCAGCAATTGGAAGATTCATCTCGACCGGATTAATGATGGGCTGCAAAGCCTGCTCTTCCAATGAAGACACCCGCCCATCCCAGAACAGGTTCGGCCGACCAGACAGATTGGTAACTGAAGGAGAATTCCGCGAGCCTATTGTTCCTCCAACTCCCACGCTGAAGGTCGCTGTATCAGCAAAAGCAAATTCAGGTTTATGGCAGGACGCACAGCTGATAGATTTATCTTTAGAAAGGATCGGATCAAAAAACAGTTTTTCTCCAAGGCGTTCTTTACTGTTAATCACATCTGGATCATCGGCACCAAAGCCTGCAATGATAAACACCAGTGTGGTGAGCACTACGGAAATAAGTATTTTAGGTCTTCTCATTTTATTTTTTTAGCTGTCAAATCAAAAAATCCAAATCGTTAAGGCTGCTGTAGGAACCGGACAGGAAAACCCTGCCCGGTATCTGAATGATCACCAATTTTATTTATTGGCCACAAGCTGTATGTCGAGTTCAAAATCGTCATAGATGGTCTTATCTCCCAGATTTTCAAAAAAACTTTTAGACCTGAATTTGATATCATATTTGGTCCTGTCTACTTTGATCTTTGCTTTAGCAACCAGTTTATTATTATCTACGGTTACATTTGCCGGAAAGGTCACCTCATTAGTAATGCCTTTAATGGTTAGATTCCCTTTGATCTGATATAGTCCTGAACCTTTACTTTGTGCAGAAGTGATTACAAATTTCGCCGTACCAAACTTTTCTACCGCAAAGAAGTCATCACTTTTAAGATGTCCCAGGAGTTTTGCATTGCCCTCCTTGTCTTGGATATCGGTAACTGTGATTGTCTTGGTGTCTAGTTCAAAACTTCCTCCTTTAAGTACGTTGTTATCTACTTCCAGTGATCCTGAACGTACCTGAATAGTGCCGGCGTGTTCACCAGTAACTTTCTTTGCAAGCCATGTCAGCTTACTCTGGCCAGGATCCACTTTAAAGGATATAGCTTTTTTACTTAGTTCCAGCTTGGTAACTGAACCCGCAGAAGCATACCTGGGCGCAATTGTAAAAGAAGAAAGCACAAAGACAGTTGTTACTGCAACTGCAGTCAGGGTGGTAATTTGTTTCATATCTGAGATTTTTAGTTTTAATATTCTGTTATTATCTGCTGGCAGTCTGCGTAGCAAAATAAGTTGCCGGTGGTACAGGCTCAGCAAGTAGCTCATCAAGTACTTTGTTGAATTTCTTCTCGTATTCTGAATAATACTGTCCGGTAACTGTTCCGGTATAGCCGGTATAAATTTCTCTCACTTCACCTTTACGGTCGATGATAATGGTTGTAGGATAGGCGACGAATTTATTAAGTGCTGGTAATTTGTCGGCAACCAGGCGTTTGTCTGCTAACCCGCCAAATAAAATATCATATTTGATTTCATATTTATCACGCAGTTTACCCAGGGTATATTTACCATACTCCAAATCATCTTTCTGTTCAAATCCAATGGCAATCGCTTCAACACCGCGTTCTTTATTTTTATTGAACCAGGGTGACAAGAAAACTGTCTGGTCGGTACAATTCGGACACCATGTACCCACGAGTTCTACGATCACGACCTTTCCTTGGTATTTAGCATCAGTTAAGGAAACCGGCTTACCAGTCAAATCCGGAAATGTAAATGCAAGCTTTTTTAACCCCGGTTTTAAGGACGTTAATGTGTAAGGATCCGGTAATTCGGCTTTGCTATCTTTTACACCTGTAAATTTCAGGTTGTCATAAATCCCCTGACTTATTTCACCGGATAAGGTTCCATCTTCATTGATCGTACCTCTGTAGATTCTGGGGCTGGGCCCACTAAATCCAGATAATACGAACTGGTTACCTTGTACTGTTCCTTCCAGTTCCCTGCTGTCCCCTGTAACCTGCATAACCACACCGGTCAGTTTGTTACCGACCTGTTTAAGAACGGCAACTTTATTTGGTACAGCTTCTTTTGAGAAGCCTTTAAACTCCCACTTACCTGTCAGATCGGCTGCTGGCGCAACGTCTTTACCTGGCTCCACGAATCGATAGTCCTTCCCTTGCTCTGCAGTGAAAGGAAGTGCATTACCACGAAGGCCCGGAACCAGACTTCTATATTCGCCGCTTATTTTTCCGTCACTCTCTATTTTAGCTACCAGGGCAGCGTCGTAGGTATTCATCTTAATAAAAAGCGAGTCTTTACCTAGATACTGGATATGGAAATCGTCCCTTCTGCTCCCGTTTAGTAAGGTAAAAGTTGCCGTTTCGACATCTTTACCCTTAAGTTCAAAATTAAAAGGCACTTCACTTTCACTTACTTTGAAAACGCCGCGCCAGATGCCTTCTTTAATAAATTTCCTGGCTGTTTTAGGGTCTTCTACAGTCTTTGTGAATGCCAGAGAAGAGGAAGAAATAAGCGTAGCAAGGGCTAGCACCTGTATTTTATACACATGATATTTCATAATAAAAAATTTTTGGTTTATATTAAACTGAGGTTATTTGGATAGCCAGGGACTCTATTTTCCTTTATTATAGGCTACGGTTAGGGATTCGGGTACAGGCTCAGCAATGAGTTCATCCAGAACTTTATTAAATTTTCGCTCATATTCCTCGAAGTACTTTCCGGTAACCGTCCCGGTATAACCGGTATATATTTCTCTGACATTACCCTTTCTATCAATAATAATTGTAGTAGGGAATGCCACAAATTTATTCAGCGCAGGCAACTTTTCAGCAACAACTTTCTTATCGGCAATTCCACCGAAAAGTATGTCATAAGTAATTCCATACTTATTTTTCAATGTACCTAAGGTATATTTTGCATACTCCAGATCATCTTTTTGCTCAAAGCCAATAGCGATTGCTTCTACTCCACGACTT
This sequence comes from Pedobacter antarcticus, assembly GCF_900103515.1. NCBI lineage: Bacteria > Pseudomonadati > Bacteroidota > Sphingobacteriia > Sphingobacteriales > Sphingobacteriaceae > Pedobacter > Pedobacter antarcticus. Next base: position 60,273 of record NZ_FNGZ01000005.1, on the reverse strand, counting down.
TGATTTTTCTTAAACCAAGGTGCAAGAAATACGGTCTGATCTGTACAGTTAGGGCACCATGTGCCTATTGTCTCAATAATAACTACTTTACCTTTGTATTTTTCGTCACTTAAAGAAACCTGTTTACCATTTAGATCGGGGAAGGTAAATTCAAGTTTATTATATCCTTCTTTAAGGAAGGTTAATTTATAAGGATCCGGCAGCGCTGCTTTTTCACTACGCTGCGCATCGAACTTCACATTTTTATAGATGCCAAAACCCTGTTCACCAGAGATACTATTGTCATCATTAATTTTCCCTTTTACAATAAACGGACTCGGCCCGGTAAAGCCTGATAATTCAAATTCATCACCCTGAACTGTACCTTCGAGTTCTCTGGTATCACCAACCACAGTCATAATTACACCGGTTAACTTATTTCCGGTCTGTTTAAGCAAGGCAATTGATGCAGGAACTGCGTCTTTAGTATAGGTTTTGATTTCCCACTTACCTGAAATGTCATGTTTCGGTGCAACATCTTTCCCGGGTTCTACAAAACGGTAGGCTTTACCATATTCTGCCACAAAGGGTAAAGAATTACCCCGGAATCCAGGAACCAGGCTGCGATATTCGCCCGTCAGCGTACCATTATCTTCGAGTTTTGCCACCAGCGCAGCGTCATAAGTGTTCATCTTTACATAAATTGAATCCGCTCCGAGGCGTTCAACATGAAAATCGTCACGTCTGGCTCCGTTAATCAGCGTTAAGATGGCTGTCTTAGGATCCTTACCTTTAAACTCAAAATTAAACGGGACTTTTGATTCACTTACATTAAATACGCCACGCCATATGCCCTCTCTGGGAAGTGGCTTTGAACCGTTCGCAGATACCGTTCCCCCCAGTAATACTACTGAGGTCATCAGGCATGCAATTTTAGCTGAAATTGTAGTTTTCATCATCGTTATTAATTTAAATACTATAGTTTCATAGTGTTTAATAACATCGTACTGACCTTCATGTCCACGCAAATACCCTCTGCAGATGCAGGTATTCAACTGGATTTCCTTAACATGAAACGGTGAGTAACTTGTTATTGGTTAATTTATAATCTATTTCTAGATCAGTTTGAGCACTTTTTCCTATGGAAAGTTGCTAGAAGTTCAACGAGACTGCCTCTCCCTTCTTCTGTATAAATCAACTAATTAATGGTGGTGATTAATTAGGTACTTCCTGATACCCCGGTAGCTTATTAAAAGAATAAATGACCACCATAATATTCTATCAAAATGCCCCGGGGTACCAGGATTTTAAATGAGAATATTAAAGAATTACCTTTAAATGGAGGCCAAAATCTTAATTTATTAGAAACAACAGCGCAGACGATCTTCTGAACACAAATTCAGCATATTTTCTTTGAGCGGTCTACTGGATATCATAATGAGAGTTTTATGTTTTTGTTAATTATTTTTTATAAATATAGGGAGTATAGATCACTTACACAATTAAATCTACCAAAATAGTAGTATTAATTATTAAAACACTGATATATAGGTTATTAATATTTTAAACATGTTACAAATCTGTCTTAAATTATGTTGCACGATCCTTTTCAGGCCCAGAATCAGCCTGCTCACCTTAATGTCTTAACGCTTAATTAGCGATGTTGTCCGGACAAATGGCATCTGCTATATCTGATCTTTAAATATAGCAGATGACTTTGCATTTAAGCTACCTTATTCTGCGGGTTTCCAACCCACATTCGCTGCAGTCGCTGTCTCCCCGTATTTTCCTTTTTCATTAAAATAATCTTTACCTCCAAAAGTATAAACCGGTTGTTTCACAAGATCCAGCTGTAACTGAGGAATTGGATATTCAGTGGGGGTTCCGCCTACCAGCAGGTTATTACGCCGCATAAAAGTGAAAGGGATAAATGCCCCCCCTGCCCCATCGATTTCTATCGCATATTCGTAATGCAGAGCCTTTCTCAAACTGTCTTCATCTGGAGCAACATTAGGCAGACCTCCGGCAGATTTTCTGGATGCCGTAGCTTCATTCAACAGGTTCGCTGCTCCCGAATAATCCTTTAACCAGAATTTAGCTTCAGATTTCAACAGTCTGAGCTCTTCAGTAAGGAAGTATGGATTTACTGCACCCGGGGTATTTAAGGTATTCGCTACATTAAACCATCTTACACGGGTGTAATTGGTAAACAAGCCACGTCCCCGGGACTCAATCAGAATTCCGAAACTGGTCGAATATCCAAAATACTTATAGAACCGCTGATCTTCACTCTCAATAGCGGGCAAAATACCAGTCTGCGGATAAATCTTAGGTGTTTTTCCTGTCTTATCAGCAAGATAAGCAACTTTCAGATCCGGTGGAAGCCAGCCTGAGCCATCAGAATTACGCTGTAGCAAGTTAGTGAGCAGCTGATTATAATAACCGCCCGTAACAGTGCTTATCATATAATCCTGAGTGATTCCTTTTTCCGCATATTGCAAAACTTTCGTCCAGTGCGCGCTTCCGAGTTTTTCAGATTCTTCTATATCCCTGGACTCCGAGGACAGAATACGTGCCGCCATGGAATTGGCCAGCCTGATAAAGTTTGCTTTGTTTAATGTCTGACCTCTTAAAAAATCAAATTTAAAGCTCTGATTAGCTTCAGCCAATGTAATTGATTTATCTATAAGTCTGATACTGTTAGCGATAAGTGCTTTATAGGAGTCTGGAAAATCTTTAGTTGTCAGATTTGCATCATCGACAATAATACCTCTGTCGAAAATCACACCGAGATATCCCTGAGCCACGCCTTTTGCATAATAAGCCGCAGCAAGGCAATCATCAGTACGGTCTACGCCTTGAGTATCAAAAATGCGCTTGCCTTGTTTTTCTATGATATCAACAGCCAGTGTTGCATCCAGGTTAGCCTGGTATAAGTTGTTATAAAAGGTATTCCAAGTAACTGCGCCCCGGTAAGAAGTGTTATTATTTAAACGCAGACGGGGCTCATTAGCGAAGTCCCACCAGGACGAATTACCATTGGTATTTGTAGTCTGATCTGCCAGCAAGCTGAAATGCGTTCCGGCAGAACTTGTCGAAGTTGAAAAAACAGTCTGAACACTGCTAGTGGTAAGTTTAAGACCAAGATCTCGGATCTGATCAATGGCTTCCTGATTAGTAAGCGTTGTTGGATTATCGAAGTCCGTTTTCTTACATGCTGTGAACAACAAAGGCAGTAGTAATATATAGTATGGTATTTTCATGAGTTCAAGGATTAAATCTTAAAAGTTAAGTGTCAGTTTCGCGCTGTAAATGCGGTAAGCCGGGTAATCGTAGAAATCCTGATCGCCTTCCGGAGTTACTCCCGTAAAAGAAGTCCAGGTATATAAATTACGTCCGACCAGAGAGAATCTTGCTGCGCTCAGTGCTTTATGAATGCCTAAAGATTTTAAAGGTATTTTGTAACTCAGTGAGACTTCCCTCAATGACACATAACTACTTTTCCTGAGCCAGTAATCTGTCGTTTGCTGCGCGTTGAAAACCCCTGTAGTAAAGGCTAAAGGTAGTCCTGCTTCCGCAGCCTGATCTGAAAATGGCGATCTATACTGGTAAGTGAGATACTGCTGGGTCTCATTATACTTCTGCCCACCTTGTTTCCAGTCCAGCACTGTATAAAGCGACAGTGGCCCAAGGTTGAACGTATTAGAAAATCCGATCACAAAATCTGGTTGTGCATCCCCTATGACTTTGGAGTTTCCGGTCGCTGCATTTTCGTAAAGTAAAGGAGTTTCAGTTGCAGTGCCCATCAGGCTCTTCAAAACTACAAAGCCTAATTTATTGACTGTAAAATCTGACAATGGATGAATCCCTCCAGCTGCGTTGGTAACAACGTTATTATTATTTGTCTCGAGTTGAGACAGATTTGTCAGAATACTATATCCGTAAAAGGCAAATGGGCTTACACCTTCTGCTTTCCGGAAATCACCGTCTGTAAACTCAGGGATCCCGCCTAAAGAGGTTATCGTAGAACGGATACGGCTAAATGTCAACCCTGAATTCCAGGTAAACCTGCTGTTGGTAATTAAATTACCGTTCACCTCCAGCTCGAGTGAATTTGATTTCACAGCACCTAGGTTGCTATAAATTTTTGCTGATCCATTCGTTGGGGCAAAGGGAGGCACAAGAATAAAATCATTTTTACTATTAGAAAATGCATAGTTAGCCTGCACATTGATTTTATTAAAAAACTGTGCGTCAATTCCAAATTCCAGTTCTGAAGTAATAGCGCGTTTAAGATCTGTATTTTCGCGACGCTGATAGCTTACACCACCTGAACTGGTTAAAGAAACAAGACTTTCTTTAGCACCAAATGGCGGCAGACTTCCTGCTTTACCATAAGCTACCCGGAACTTAAGTTCATTAAGCTTACCAAGATTTACATCCTGAGTTAACCGGTAAGCTGCAGAAACTCTTGGGAAAAATGCTGTTCCTACAGCGGTTCCGAATCTGGAGCTGTTATCCAGACGTCCTAATACATCTAAAAAGAACTTCTCTTTCCAACCAGCTTTCAGGTTCAAAAAGTAACCGTAATTCACAGTTTGCTCCCATGTAGATTTAATATCACGCGTGTCTGCTGCTGCTGCTTCGAGACTTTTAACGGGGGCACTCAGGTTGTAACCGGAAGCAGATAATGAGGTCTCCCGGTTTTCTTCATAAACTGTTTTTAAAGTGGCTCCAAATTCCAGATCACCGATACTGTTATTATAGTTTAACTGTGCCTGGCCGTTTTTGGAATTTATTTTACGGTTAAGCTCACCATAATAACCGTTATTACGGGTAATATCTGCTGAGATTGTCTGATACCCGATAGGATAATAATCAGACTGATTATAATTCTCATTTTGTATGGATCCGTATACTTCTGCACTCAGCTTATCGGAGATCTTATATCTCACTTTCAATCCGGCAAGCAGGTTATCGGTATTATTTGCATATTCCCGGTAGCTAAGCTGGTAAAAAGGATTATTTACATTGAAATTCTGAATGTCAAATCCATAGGGTTTGAATGCATATTTACCGCTTGCATCTTTTTCCTGAAGGTTGATAAACGGTTCATATAATGATGTCGCATACAGTAAAGAACCGCTCCCGCTTGAGGTAATAGACGCCGATGGTTTCACAGTATTAAAATACTGCAGGGTCAGATCAAATTCCAGATTCTTTACTGGTTTATAACCAAAATTGAACAATGCAGTCTGGCGCTTATCGGCACCAACTGGTTCTGCAACCCCTCCTTTATACTGGTTCTGAAAGGATGCATATAAGTTATATTTCTCCCCGGAAGTGGATACCGAAACGTAATTGGTAAAATATGGATTGTTATTCAGCATATTATTTACGTTGTCATAGGTGTTCTGGTACGGATGCAGGTTTAAAGAGAAACCGTTTTCTTGTACATCCAGGGTTCTGGCATTGCCGTTTAAGACGAATGACCCATCAGGATTAACTTTAAAGTGGTGAAACTTTGAAGTCGGAGGCACATTCTGTACATTACTTAACCCAAGTTCATTATCAATAACTATATTCACCTTGCCCATTCCACGGCCTTTTTTTGTGAGGACCTGAATGATCCCGCCTTCACCCCTGGTTCCATATAAAGCGGATGCCGCAGCCCCCTTTACAATCTCAATAGATTCGATATCCTGGGGGTTCAGGTCTGAAAGGCTTAAAGCTGTTACAAATCCGTCTATAACCAGCAATGGTGCAATATTTCCAGACACGGATTTCGCCCCCCTGAGGTATACTGTTGCATCTCCGTTACCTGCAGACTGGCTAATCTGAATTCCGGCTACCTTTCCGCGCAGACTCTGCGCAGCATCTGTACCGGGAACTGTATTAATCTGATCGGTACTGATTTTTGTGAGTGCGAAGCCCAGTTTCTTCCGGCTGGTACCTTCGGCTACGCCGGTAACGACCACATCTGACAAAGTTTTTGAGTCTTCCTGTAAGGTGATTTGCAAATTCGTATTCCCCCTGGCTGGAAGAACCCTGGGCAGATATCCTATAAAATTTACGCTGATACTGTCTGAGCCAGCAGGTAAGTTAAGGGCGAATTCCCCTTTATGGTCGGTAATGGTTCCTGCTTTTGTGCCTTTGACTTTAATGGTTGCACCGGAAATGGGTAATTTATCGTTCTGTCCGGTTACACGGCCCCTTATTTCCTGGCCTGAGACCTGAAAACTAAATAAAATTACTGTAGAGAACAGCCATATTATCTTGTGGAAATGGCATAGCTGTTTCTGAACATGGAGAAATATTCGCATATTTAAAATGGTTTTTTAATGATTTAATTAATTAACTGGAAGATTCCGGTGCGTGATTGGCGTTACATTACCGGTTTCTGATACTAAGCCGGCAAGATATTCTTGCCGGTTTGTTTTTGTCTGGTAAGTTTATTTCATATGTTTCTTTAAGGTGGTTTAAAAAGTGGACGAATCCCTCAGTCTTTCTTTATAAGAATAATGATGAAGAATACAGTAATCGGCACAAATATATAAATAGACTACTAAATTACTAGTCTTTTAAGGGATTAAATATAATTCTCTTACAGACCAGGTTAAAGTGCATAAAAAACCCGGCTGATTGTGTAATCAGCCGGGTTTAAAAAGTTTGAAGGAACTAAGTATTAAAAGCTGTATCTCAAGCCAAACTGCATTTGAAAACGGGAACCAAAGAAGTCTTTTGAATAGGTACTCGTATTTGCCTGATCAAATGTATAAGTTGGATTTACCGTAGCGGAACCAGGAGTTGCTGCTTTTAAACCAATACTTGCCATAGAGTTATAAGTATTTGGAGAGAAATATTGAACACCCCAGTTTTTATTAAGCAGGTTCGTCAGGTTTACAATATCATAAGTAAAAGTAAGGCTCTGCTTTTTAGCACCACTTCCTGCAACAAAGATATCCTGTGAGAAACGAAAATCTGCCTGTACGTTCCACGGCGTGCGCGCTCCGTTGCGTTCTGTGAACTGACCTCTTCTTGTTTTCAGATACTTATCATCATCAATAAACGAATCGAAAGCTGCTACCTGACTGGCAGCCGTTACCAATACCGCTCCGTTCGCATCTTTCAGATCGGTAATGAAATTAGCCGTTTCTCCAGCTTTTGGAATATACATTAAACTTACGTTCTGCCCTGTTCCATTGATTGTAGTATTTAGTAATCCATAAGAATATGGTGAACCTGATTGTGCACTGAAGAACAGCGAGAAGTTCGACACATACTTACTCTCACGATCCCAGGCATGTCTGAAATTAAGGGTCGCCACAATACGGTTACGGATGTCAAAATTGGAATAAGCCAGTTGCGGATTATTCGGACTTAATGACTGGTTCAACTGCCAGTTGGATTCCATTGAGTTACGGATACCATTAGTGATATCTTTTGACTGTCCGTAAGTATAAGCTCCCATTATATCAAGACCGAAAGGGAATGATTTACTTACCTGACCGGTTAAGCTGTAACGATATCCTTTTCCTGTATTTGACAATAGATAGGCATTGCTATAAGCTGAATTAATCGCCTGGTTATTATTCACTTTCTGATAAATCGGCTGCTGATGATTTACATCATAAGGATAGTAAATCGGATTATCCAGGAAGTTAATCTGTTGAAATTTAAGATCGTGTATAACTTTAGTATAAATACCTTCTACCGTAAACTTCCAGTTATCATCTGTCTTATAATCAAATGCAAGACTTGTTCTCCAAGTTTTCGGCATTTTAAAGTTATTGTCAATCAGATCGACCTGAGTCGCCCCATTGGCATCATTAACATTTACACCTTGCTTAGAAACGTAACCTGCCTCACCGTTTCCTGTTAATGCGTCTTTAATCGGGTCTGAACCTGGTGCCGGCTTTACTGGTGAGGAACCTGTATAAGTATATTTCTTATCAAATCCGCCGTAAGTAACTCCATTATTATAATAAGCATAACCTAACCATGCGAATGGAACACGTCCGGTAAATAATCCGCTACCTCCGCGTAATACCATCTTCTGATCACCATTAATATCATAGTTAAAACCAACTCTTGGTGAGATCTGAATCTGTCCCAGGAAATCATTTTTAATATCTTTTGGAAGTGTGTAGGTAAATGTATTACCGTAATTAGGGTCTACAGGCGCATTGACTGTTTTATCGCTCAAAGGCTGTTTGTTCGGCAGATCTGCCAGATCGAAACGCACACCGTAAGTTAATTTAAAACGGTCTGTCACCTGGTATTGATCTTCTCCATACACACTATACATATTCAGCTTAAATTCCGCCGGTGGATTAGACATAATATAATCCCTTGAATTGTCTGTATAATTAAAGTTTGTACGGACGCGGTTTGGTTTATTGGCCAGGAAATCTGCAACATTTGAATAAGCAACCCTACCGTTCCATGCATTTACAAAACCATAGTTGATATTATACAATTCATTGTGTGTACCTATTGTGAAAGTATGTTTTCCTTTGGTAAAAGTATAGTTATCCGTGAATTCAAAAGTCTTCTGCTTCATATTGAATATACTGGCTTCGCGGTCTGTGCCCAAAAAGATAGTTCCACCGCGTCCGCCGATTTCTATTTGTGGAATAGCAGGATCTGAAGTTGGGTCTCTGAAATCATGAATATTGGAATACCCGATTACCAGACTATTAGAAGCATCATTCGATAGTCTGCTTTTTAATTCAGCAACTGTGGAACTCTGATTGTTAGTTTGTTTATAATCTATACCGCCAAATCTGAAGTTGGCCTGATCACGCTCTAAATTCGTCGCTGTAGAGCGAATGGTATTATTACGGATCGTTAACTGATTTTTATCGTTAATGTTCCAGTCCAAACGATTAAAGAACTTATTTGATTTCGCATAGATATTATAATCTCCTGCTGAACCTGCATCAATTCCATAATTGGTCTTCATGTAATTGGTAATCAGGTTTGCCTCATCGGCAGTAATTACTTTCATATCGGGAGATCCTGCACCTAAAATAACCGGATCCTGACGTCTGGTGATCTCTTCATTAGTAAAGAAGAACAGTTTGTTTTTAATGATCGGGAACCCTAATCTGAATCCGGTCTGATAATCATGGAAGGACGATGGCTCTTTACTATTATCACCAGCTTTATTTCTGCCAATCAGTGATGCGTTACGCCCATAACCATAAATGGATCCTGAAACATCGTTGGTACCGGAGCGTGTAACAGCATTTACACTACCGCCCGTAAAATTTCCAATTTTTACATCATAAGGTGCCAGCAGAACCTGAACATCCTGGATTGCATCTATAGACACCGGATTAGTCCTGGTACTGCTTCCTGGCATGCCCGAACTCCCACTTTGCCCACCTAAGGACGGGCTGAAGCCAATCGCATCGTTATTAATTGCACCATCAATAGTAACATTATTATACCTGAAGTTCGTTCCAACAAAAGAGTTGTCTTTACTCCCCTGTGGAGTAACCCGCGTTACATCTGTCAAACTCCGGCTTACGGTAGGCATATTTTTAATCTGCTCTTCGCCGATACGGGTACCCGCACCTATTTTAGTACCACCTCTTGTGCCTGCCACTACAACTTCGCCAAGCTGCGTACCTTCATCTTCTAGTGTGATATCAAGACGCTGATCTGCACCCAGACTGAGATTGATATTTTCTTTTTCCTGTTTACTGTAGCCTACATAGCTGACCGTTACTTTATATGGTCCACCGGGGTTTAAATTATTTACCCGGTAAGCACCTTCTGCGCTGGTCATTGCACCGTATTTTGTACCGGTAGGTACATGAATAATGAGTACGCTTGCTCCTGGAATAGCTTCCCCTTTAGCATCGCGTACTTTACCGTTCATACTTGATGTAGTTACCTGTGCGCTTACGCTGAATCCTGCACATATAAGTACCATCAGGATTAAGTGTTTTAAGTTGATAGTAAGTATCCTCTTCATTTTGCTGATTTTGTTTTCCCAAAAAAAGCGACCCAAGATGATCTTAACATTAATTCCATGTTAATCTATTTCTGAATTAACATGGAATTAAAATGAGGTTAAAACGGAATTAAAACTAAATTAAAACAGGCCTCTGAAGTATTTATTGCAAAGATCGGTAAAACATCATTGAACGATCTTCTTAAAGAGACCCTTTCCAATCCCCTTAATTTCCGGTTAAGTGTATATTAAATTTATGTTAACATGATCAGATTCGGAAGGAAACCTGCGGGAACCAATAAATTTCCGCTTAAAATTCAGCTGATTTTATCAATTCATAGAGTGAAAACCAATCGGATTTCCTTCTGTGTCAGCGCAAATCCCGCAGAATCCATACTGCCCTATCGACATCTTCTGGTTAAGCACCTTTCCACCCGCTGCTTCGACACGCGATATTTCCAGGGCACAGTCGTCACATTCAAAATAAATAAGTGATCCACCTTTACCAGGCCCCATCATTGATGATTTAACTAGAGCCCCACTAATACCTGGCGCGTCCATTACTCCGGGAAAAAACAGCATTTCATAATTTTCATCACACTCTTCTTCATTCCCAACTACCTCGGGTTTAGGCATATGCTGCATTTCAATATCCAGCACAGTCTGATAAAACTGTTGGGCTCTGCCCATGTCTTCTACATAAATCTCTGCCCATGCAAAAGGATTTTTAAAATTTGTCATCTCTTTAAGGTTTTTGTTTTGTCCACATATATTGTCCTCGCGCCAGAGGATTGGTTTCTGTTCTATATAAAGATCAGTTTAATTCACCGGGAAATTGATAGGCAAAAAGGACAAAAGAAAGGTGTGTTTGAGTCAATCCTTAACGCTGTAAATTGATAGAATGGTTATTATTTGTTAACCTTGATAGTATATATTCCAAATGACTGTACAAACTACAACCCAAAACACATTGCAAAGCAAAAAACACTTTGAAATTCTGGATGGCCTCCGAGGGGTTGCAGCTATCGCAATTGTGCTCTTTCATTTTATGGAAGTGGCTTATTCGGATTTCAGCCAGAATTTTATCGCACATGGTTTTTTGGCTGTAGACTTTTTTTTCTGCCTGTCAGGCTTCGTGATCGGATATGCATATGATGACCGGATTGGTAAAATGGGCCTCACCGCTTTTTTTAAAACCAGACTGATCAGATTACATCCGCTGGTTATTCTGGGTTCTGTACTGGGTCTGCTGGCTTTCCTTTATGATCCGTTTGGTGGTCATCCGGAGTTATACAGTACCGGAAAAATTGTTATCATTTTCTTCAGTTCAATCCTGCTTATTCCCTATCCGGTTGTAGATGAACGTTTCTTCAATCTTTTTGCCCTTAATGCACCATCATGGTCTTTATTCTGGGAATATATGGCAAATCTGGTCTATGCTTTTATACTTTGCAGAACTGGCCGCAACATTATATTTTTACTAACAGCAATTGCGGCAGTTGCCGTATTTACCGTTGGTTATCAGAAAGGTTCTTTATTGGGTGGTTGGGATGGTTCCAGTTTCTGGGATGGTTTTATCCGGATTTCTTATTCTTTTCTCGCCGGGTTATTAGTTTACCGGTCTAACTGGATTATTAAAAATAAACTTGGTTTTTCCGGACTCTCTATTTTGTTATTACTTGCATTTATTATGCCTCATTCGGAGTGGAACTGGCTTACACAACCGCTTGTCGTACTCTTTTACTTCCCACTTCTTATTTCGTTAGGGGCCGGAGCTGCACTCAGTGAAGGGCTTAAAAAGATTTGCTTGTTCTCCGGACAGATTTCTTATCCTTTATACATGACACATTATGCCGTAATATGGATGTTCTTTAATTATTATACAACCCATAAACCCGGACCTGCACAGTTATTCTGGATTATTTCCGGCGGCATTATACTATTAATTACCTTTGCATATCTTGCAATGATACTTTACGACATCCCGGTGCGCAATTATCTGACCCGAAAATTTAAAAAAGGACAAATTACTCTTGCAGCATATGAGAAAAACAACAATAATCCACGATAATGAGTATGAAATCGTAAGTGCCTACAGAGATAATACGCTACTGAGACACAGCTTCAATGACTTAACTCAGCAAACTTATAAATTTGACTTTGAAAATTGGTTTAACCTGGGATACTGGGGTGAAAACTATATACCCTACTCCTTAGTAAAAGACAATAAAATCGTAGCAAATATTTCCGTGAACATTATTGACTTTGATGTTCATGGAGACAGAAAGCAATATATTCAAATAGGAACGGTAATGACTGATAGAGATCACCGCAATCTCGGTATGAGCAGGTTCCTGATGGAGCTCGTCCTCAATGAATGGGAGTCTGAAACAGATTTGATCTATCTATTTGCAAATAATACTGTTCTGGATTTCTACCCTAAATTTGGATTCCAGTCCATCAGTGAATATGAATATACAAAGTCCGGTCCTTTTGGAAGAACTAACACCGGAGTTGTACAACTGGATATGTCCAATGCAACGGCCCGGCAAACCTTATATGATATTGTCGACAAATCTGTGATATCTGCAAAACTATCCATGCTGAACAATCCTAACCTTGTCTTATTTTACTGCACTTCTTTCATGCGGGACCAGGTTTTTTACATACCCGACTTACATGCAATTGCAATTGCAGAATTTGAAACAGGAATCTGCTACCTGCATGACATATTCTGCCGGGAACAAATTTCCCTGGATGATGTGATTAATTCAATTGTCCGTAGCGACACAAAAAAAGTAGTTCTAGGCTTCGCTCCTGCAGACTCTTCTGCCTATGATATTGAAATACTGACCACAGAACCCGATACGCTTTTTGTTAAACCGGGTATAGCTGAGCTTTTCGACCGGGAGCTATTAAGGTTTCCGGTCTTGTCTCATGCCTGATTTTAAGGCGTCTATTATTAGCTTTAAATTATAATATCATTATGGAACTTGAGGAACATTATACCAACAGGAGTGGGTGGCTAAGGGCAGCAGTTTTAGGGGCTAATGATGGTATCCTGTCGACGACCAGTCTGGCTATCGGCATCGCTGCGGCGAGTACGACAAGGGAACCTATTATCCTTGCGGCACTCGCCGGCCTTGTTGCCGGCGCACTCTCCATGGCGGCTGGAGAATATGTTTCTGTAAGCTCCCAGTCAGATATCGAAACCGCGGACCTGAACAGAGAAAAGAACGAACTGGATACAATGCCGGAAGTTGAGCTGAAGGAACTTGCGAAACTATACATAGAAAGGGGTTTGGATGAAGAGCTTGCCACGCAGGTGGCCATACAGCTTTCTGCCCACGATGCTTTAGGTGCACATGCTAAAGATGAACTTGGTATCAACGAAATTACCCAGGCTAAACCAATGCAGGCGGCCCTGGCTTCAGCAGCGTCTTTTGTAACGGGTGGAATGCTTCCGATGTTGGTGTCAATCTTTGCCCCATTAGATCTAATGGTCGTCTACCAGTACAGTTTATCTATTATTTTCCTGGCCCTATCAGCATTGATCGCAGCCAAAGCCGGAGGTTCGAGCAGAAGCAAAGCAGTAATCAGGATCTGCTTCTGGGGAACCGCAGCAATGGCAATGACAGCATTTGTTGGCTATCTATTCGGGCAGTAAGATAATTTGCCTCACAAATTATCGCGCTTGAAGTATAAGAAAGAGTGCAAACCCTACGCGGATTACGATATAAAATGTATTATTTGATTCTTTTATTTTCTTTTAAAAACTGTTCCACTTTTTTTATCGTAATTGATAACATGATCGAAAGAATTGAAAGAGGAAACGTGTTTTTGTGTATAGAAGCTTTATATCTGAATTATATAGCTGTGGTATTTGAAAAAGGCAAAGTCTACTACGCACCAAAAGATAACACAATTGAAAATGAAGTCCATATTGCAGGATGGGATCATGACATTCTGAATAAACATTTTCAATTGGTGGAAATGTAGGTGAATTTATTCTGCATAGTTTTTTTTAGAATCAGAATTACTACAAATATCCCTAAAACAAATGCAGAACAGGAAATCATCATCCCTGCAACCAGATGGGAAGGATTCATTTGATAAATTATCAATAAACAGGACACTATGACCATCGCAATAATCCATTTTCCCAATCGCTCCTCTTTTTTGTAGACAACTGAATATTTCACTTTGTAGCTCTGGAAAGTTATATATTTTAGTCGTTTTGAAAACTGCGCTGAAGGCTGGTCTTTCCCATATTTCTGTAAAATGGGATAAAGAGGCTCAGTATCAAATTTCATGTCTTTCATAGTTCCTTAGTTTCTGTCTGTAATAATATCTTCAACTCCGTTTCGAGCTGTTTCCTCGCCCTTAAAAGTCGCATCTTAACTGCCGATGTTTGGAGATTTGTTATTTTTGTAATTTCTGAAACCGATTGTTCAGCAATATAATAAAGTGTAATAATTAACCTGTCCTCGTCTTTTATTTTACTCAATGCCAGGTCTATATACTTTTTTCTATCTGCTTCCAACAATAAGTTCCAGCTTGCATTCCCCTGATCTATATATTCATTCCTTTCCAGGTCATCATAGATATCGCAAGTAACCGGTTTTTGGCCGCTGATCTTTGTTAAGGCAGTGTTATACACAATTCTGTAGAGCCAGCTTGAAAATTTAGCCATTTTTTTAAAATCGCTTAAGGATCGGAATGCTTTAACAAAAGAATCCTGTACAATTTCCTCTGCATCTTCATTATTCCGAACAATTTTAAAAGCGATCGTATAGGCCATATCCTGGTATTCGTCTACAAGATATTCTAAACCTTCCCGCTCACCCCGAATTGCTTTGCCAAGAAAATATTCATCCTGTTTAATTTTCCCTTTGAATACCATCGTTTCATTAGACTATCATACGACTCATTTGGTCACAGTTGTGACCAATTATTATAAACCCAGGTCTTATAGGGAAATGAATTAATTAAAAGCATTATGCAAATCACATCGGCTGCACTTCTCATTTCCATAGCACTTGTTGTTTTTGGAATAGCGTATTATTATTTTACAACCAGGCACAAAGAGCGCATGGCCATTATTGAAAATAAATTATCATCGGATACTTTTAAAGGTACCGAGAATTATCTTCCATTTATTTTACTGCTGAGCACTATGAGTATAGGTATTTCCGCAGGAATCATGGCGGGTATGGCTATCATTTCTCTGGGTTTTACCACAAACGATTATGTAATGCCAGCTTGTATTTTTCTTTTTCTGGGCCTGGGCTTACTAACCGGATATTTTTTACTCAAGCCTAAAGGCTAGCGCTAAACGATTAAATAAAACCTTCTTCAATTTACGACAATGAAAACATCATTAATGCTACTGATATGGCCTGTCATGGCCATATTTACACCAACATATACTTTTTGTCAGAATAACGAGAAGGTTTTTGACTCCTTATTACATGCGCAATTCCCAGCAAGCGGGCCTGGCGGAACAGTATTGATAGCCCGGGATAAAGAAATCATTTATAATAAAGCATTTGGCCAATCCAATATCGAACTCAATATTCCAATGACAGTTGATAATGTGTTTAGGATAGGCTCTATTACGAAACAATTTACTGCGGTTGCCATATTGAAACTAGCCGAGGAAGGTAAGCTCAATTTACTGGATGAAGTAACCAAATTTATCCCGGATTACCCTTCTCCTGGAAAAAACATCACCATCGCGAACTTACTTAGCCATACTTCGGGAATAAAGAATTATACCGGAATAAGCAAATTTACAAAGGAGTTGAAAAGAACTGATTTAACACCAAAAGCACTGGTAGAGTTATTCAAAGATGAAACTCCTGACTTTAGCCCGGGAACTGCTTACCGGTACAGCAATTCCAATTATGTACTATTAGGATATATTATCGAGCTGATTACCGGAGACAGCTATGCCAGTTATATAGACAAGACATTTTTCCGGCCTCTGGGGATGAAGAATTCGTACTATGATAGTTCTTCGAGGATTATTCCACAACGCACTTCAGGCTACAGGTATGTAAATGGAGAATATGAAAATGCTGAGTTTTTAAGCATGACGCTCCCCTACGCGGCCGGATCGCTCCTTTCGACAACAGGTGACATGCTGATCTGGTATAATGCTTTAATGAGCGGCAAAGTTATACGCTTGTCAGACCTTAGCCCTGCACACCATTCTTATCAATTAATTAATGGAAAACTAACGGGTTATGGATATGGTTGGGAAATCGGGAATGTTCAGGGAGAAACCACTATTAAACATACCGGGGTTGTTAACGGTTATGTCACTTATGTAAGCTATCTGCCTGCGGAAAAAATATTCATTGCCATTTTCTCAAATGTTGAAAGTATAGGTGATCTGGATATTCCGGGGTCTAAAATTGCCGGATATCTTCTGGGCAAACCATTTAACTTTCGGCGCCTTAACGTGTCCGAGGACGACTTAAAAGTTTATCAGGCCGTGTACCACAATGAATACGATGGTGATAAAATAATAGCCTGTGAGAACGGACGCTTATCTTTTTTCACTAAGGGAGGACAGAAGCAGCTATTGATCCCTTACAAAAAGGATGGATTTTATTTAGATCAGACATTAACCACTATTCAATTTAACAGAGACCAGAAAGGTAAAATAGAGGGATATGAAATGACCGGTACAGGTCTGACTACCAAATGGAACAAAATAAACCAGAATATAAAAGCTAAAAACAGGCTGAACGTGTCAGCAAAGGTTCTGGCGACTTATGCAGGCCGATATCTTTTTAAACCCGCTATGGTTTTCGAGATCGTTGTAGAAAACGATCGGATTTATGGCAAAGCAGGCGCCGACAAAAAAGAGCTCATTCCTTACGAGAAAAATAAATTCTATGCGCTGGATATTGATGCGACCATCATCTTTAACTTAAATGCAGATGCCAAAATAGTTAGTCTGACGAAAATTCAAAATAATGAAATGTTTGCTACGCGAATCGAAGAAACCGGTAGTTTAAAGAATTAATTTTAAAATCATATCGCCTCCGGACTGGTTGAATGTAACATCCCTCTGACGATTACAATTCTATTAATAGATATTACGCATTAATGAATAATTAATCCTTAATTAAGCGCTAACTATAATGATTAGCGCTTAATCGCTAAATCTTTTTAGCATTCCAGAAATTAACCAATTATAAATTAGAATTAGATGAGTTACACCAAATTCCACCTTGCGTGGATACTAGGGATTTTTATGCTAACCTGTGCCTGTAAAAGCAAAAACAAGATAAAGCGTGATGCTTCAGGGAACATTATTGTCAATACAGACCCTTCCTCTGACTATTTATCGCCAGCGGAGAGTATGGAAACTATACATATGCCAGAAGGTTATAGTCTGCAACTAGTGGCCAGCGAGCCAATGATTCACGAACCCGTCGCGATTGCATGGGATGCTAATGGTCGTTTATTCGTAGCAGAAATGAATACATATATGCAGGATATTGATGGCTCAGATGAGATGAAGCCCATTTGTACTGTTAAACGCCTGGAAGATACCGATGGTGACGGCGTAATGGATAAAGCAGTTGTATTTATTGACAGCCTGGTTTTACCCCGCATGATACTCTCGCTGGATGACCGTTTGCTCGTTAACGAGACTAACTCAAATAATATTTATAGTTACCGGGATACCGACGGGGACGGCATTGCTGATGAAAAGAAGCTGGTATTTCGCAATGATGTGATTAGCACCTCTAATCTGGAACACCAAAAAAGTGGTTTAATCTGGAATCTGGATAACCGCATGTATGTGACCGTCGAAGATGTCAGATATAAATATGAGAATGGCATGCTCAAGGCAGAACAGCTACATGAAGGTCCGGGTGGTCAGTGGGGACTGGGAAATGACGATTACGGTCGCTTGTACTTCTCTGCTGCGGGAGGTGAAACTCCAGCTTTGAATTTTCAGCAAAACCCATCTTTTGGAAGGCTCGATTTCGAAGATCAGTATGATGATGAATTTCAATCTGTATGGCCAATTATTTCGACGCCAGATGTGCAGGGTGGTCTACCCCGTTTGCGTGCTGACAGTACGCTTAACCATTTTACTGCCTGTACAGGACAGTCCATTTACCGTGGCCATACACTTCCTGCCGATTTAAAAGGTGACCTGCTTATTTGCGAACCCGTAGGCAGACTGGTGCGAAGGGCTAAAATCACGAATACAGATGGGAAGATTACAATGCAGAATGCCTACGACAAACAAGAATTTATGGCATCAACAGATATGAATTTCCGACCGGTAAACAGTGCGACCGGGCCAGATGGATCTTTATATATTGTAGATATGTACAGGGGTATTATTCAGGAAGGCGAATGGACTAGACTTGGCACCTACCTGCGTACACAGATCCTAAATAAAAAATTGGATAAAAATATCGGGCGAGGGCGTATATACCGGGTTGTTTACGACGGGATAAAACCAGATAAAACAGCTCCAAAAATGTTAAGCCAACCATCATCCGAATTAGTACAGTACCTGTCTCATTCCAATGGATGGTGGCGCGACAATGCGCAGAAGCTAATGGTAGTTAGAGCTGACAAGAGTGTCGTTCCGGCACTGAAAAAGCTGGCATTAGCATCACCAGTACAACTGGCCCGGATTCATGCACTCTGGACACTAGACGGTCTGAATTCTCTGGATCAGGAAACACTGAAGGCCTCTCTTCGAGATAAAGATGCAGAAGTTCGTAAAACAGCAGTCTGGATTGCAGCAGATGCTGTAAAAAACGGTGACACTAAACTCATCAATATTTTAGAACCGCTTAAGGATGATCCTAGTGCCGATGTACGTTTTCAACTTGCGTTAACCCTGCGTTTCAACAAGTCAGATAAAGCACAGTCTATCATTCGGGAAATGATTGCGCACCGTCCGGGTAATGAGATCATGACAGCCTCTGAAAATAAGTATCAAAGCAGCCTGCATGCAAAAGCATTATCAGCGAAGAATGCTAATTTAATGGAAGAAGCAGACCGTAAACTGGTTTTACAGGGATCGCTTACGTTTAAACAGCTTTGTACGGCATGCCATGGTGCTGAAGGTAAAGGGGCTATTAATGGTGGAAAAGACATGCCTGCGCCTCCGCTTGCAGGCAATAAAAATGTGACAGGTGATCCCGAGAAACTGATTAAGATATTGCTTCACGGCCTGCATGGACCTTTCAATGGCAAAAATTATACAGATGTCATGCCTGCACTTGGTGGTAATGATGATGAATATATCGCTTCGGCATTAAGCTATATTCGGAATGACCTTGGTAATAAAGCAAGCGTCGTCAAAGCTGATGACGTAAAAAAAGTACGTGAGGCTACAAAAGGAAGAACTTCCAGCTGGACCTGGGCAGAACTTAACGCAGCTAAGAAGTAATATTTAACCGCCGGTACCATGGTGCGGCACAATTCTGGTGCCGGCAGTTATAATTTATTTTTGAACAAGCTTATTATTATAGGGTATATAATTTTCCCATTTCCATGGTGTGTATTCATCACCAATTGTGGTCTCAAGTAAGTCTTTAAAAATGCTTTCGCCATTATCACTGTTGGTCATAATAATTATACCAGTGCCGATTTCTGGAAAGACAATACAATAATGCTGAAATCCATCGCCGTGGCCTTCCTTAAAAGCCCCCCAACCATAAGGTGATTTAAGTAAGCCCCAGCCTAATCCGTAACTTAAGGAAATAGCATCATAAGCAGAGGTATCTTTCCGGGACAGTGGACCAAATTGGTTAACTGAACGCAAACGGATCTGTGGCTTAAACATTTCATCCCTTAGCGTTTTCTTAAGCCCCTTTCCCTGCAGCAACGTTTCTACAAATGCAGTATAGTCGTCGAGAGTCGTCTCCAGCGTACTTGCAGAGCGTGCTTCATTATCCTTGTCTTTCTCATAAGATTTACCTTCCTGATTATATCCGAGCGCATAGTCTCCTTCAAATTTCGGCAACCATGTGTAGGCAGAATTTTTCATACCAAACTGCTTATATATTTTTTGTTCCATGAGTTGTTCAAGAGACTTACCTGTAACCTTTTCGATAACAGTCTGCAAATAAACCAGGCCTTCTCCGGAATAGCTGTACCTGCTGCCGGGTACGGATGCGATCTTCAGTTTCTGGTCGGGATTGTCCCAACGCCAGTTAGGGAATCCGGTAGTATGATCAAGACACATTCTTGCGGTTATCTTCCTGTAAAGTGTATCTGTACGCAGATCGTTATAGTTATCCTGCCATTTCGTTTTCTGCGGATATTCATAAATTGGTTTAGGTAAATAATCCTGCAGTGGTTTGTCGAGATCAATTATCCCCTCTTCTACCAGCTTCATGACTAATACGGCGAACACAGTTTTACTGAGTGATGCACCATAAATACTCATCGATGAGTGTAATTTCGCACCAGAGTCATTAGCCGTACCAAATGCTTCTTTATAGATCAATTTATTACTATTGAAAATGGCCATTTCTAATCCTTTAACCTTTGCCTGCCCCATTAAAAAAATAACATGACGGCGAATAGAATCAGTATTTACTGAGGTTCCGTCAATCCTTTTGACAGACTGTCCCTGTATCATTGAGGGAGATACAAGAAATAAAGAAATTAGTAGAGTAACCGCCCGCAGTTTACCTGCAATTTCAATTCTTTTCATCAGATTTTCTTTAATCTAATATATCATTTAATCGGCTTATTTTTAAATTCTTCCAGTCTCCACCCGACCCGTCTCCTGCCCAGTAACCAATCATTTCCCCCTTTACCCCAGCAAGAGACTCTACCTCCAAAACCGGTTGGTCGCTATTATTCATATAAACTTTGATGAATCTGGCAGAAACTACAATCTTAACATGAAACCAGTCATTTGGGTCCAATGCAGATGAGACTGGCTGTTCGTATTTCCCCGGAAAATCTTCCCTGAGTTTTAGCCAGTCATTTCCTGGAAGGGCAATGTATTGTACGGCATGCGCTCTTCTTTCAGGATCGGCTGCACGGAAGTTAAAGGGCCGGAAATAAATTGATTCATAAGTGGTGTCATTTAATCCGTGAAATGCTATCCCAACGAAGCTCTGCTGAAGCTCATCTTTTCCTTTGACGTCGAACTCAATAATGCCAGTTGTAAATTTCTCTTTTTTTATCCAGGCAATCCCTGCACCATCCACTTCATCTAGGTTTATGGTACCTGATGTTTTATCGAACCTGATGGAACGGTTTACGACCTTAAATTTCCCTTTCAAGTCCTGAGCTAGAGTAATTTCTGACCCTCCCAGAATAACACCGATGACCAGCATCGAAACAATCAATGTAATTTTACTTTTTTTCATTTTTAAGCTTTTTATTTTTTCTCACCGCCAGAAGGTATCTTTAAGGCAGCGGAACAAATGTGATTAATAATCGAAATAAAGGTGGTTCAAAGCCGCGCCAAGTCTGTGCAAACATATGCATATCTATAAATTGACCAATACTGGATGAATAATAGTGCTGAAACAGAATATATTGAAAAGTGTCTTACGCTCATCGAATCCCGGATAAACTGGGGTGCAAGCGAACAATGGACAAGCTATGACTTTGAGAAGCTGAGCATCGAAATACAGACAGCCACTGGTATACTTTTAAGCGTGACCACTTTAAAACGCCTGTGGGGCAGACTAAAATACACGAGTGTTCCGACCACAACTACATTAAATACTTTGGCGAATTTCGCAGGATATTTTGACTGGAGGGAGTTTAAACACCAAATAAAACTTGACCCTCAGGCAATCGGACAAACCAGTACTGACCCGGTTAAATCTGCTGTAAATAAATCAGCAGGAAAATCGAGATACTGGTTTCCAGTGTTATTTTCTATTACTTTAATAAGCCTCTTTGTGCTTTTTTCCTATGTAAAGACGGATAGTCCAATTGATACTTCAATCTATAACTTTAGCAGCAATAAGATCAAAACTCAAGGTGTGCCGAATTCAGTGATCTTTAATTATAATGCTGCAGCGGCCGGTAATGACTCTGTCTTCATTAGCCAGTCCTGGGACATCTCACGGAAAGTTTCAGTACCGAAAGATAAGGATACCTATTCTTCCATCTACTACAAACCTGGGTATTACCAGGCAAAACTAATTATCGGAAACCAGACTGTCAAAGAACATGATCTGATGATTTCTTCAGGCGGGTGGGTAGCTATGATAGATAATGATCCGGGTACTCCCCTGTATTTTAAAAATAGCGAGATATTAAAAAGGGACCGAGTTGAAGTAGCTGAAGACCTGTTTTCCCAATACAACGTGCCTTTGCAGCCCAGACTACCTGCACTCCGATTCTTCAATGTACAAGATATGAGTGGCATCACTAATGACCATTTTATATTTGAAACTGTTCTGAAAAGCAATTTTAACCAGGGTACTGCCGCTTGTCAGCGGGTAGAAGTAATAATTCTATGCAAGAACGATGTAATTAGTATCCCGCTCTGCTCAAAAGGCTGCGTAGGTGATCTTACTTTATATGTGGCTGGGGAAATGATAGAAAGCTCCGATACAGACTTATCTGCATTTGGTGCAGATTTGAATCAGTGGGTTAATCTTAAAGTAGAAGCTAAAAATCATCAGATGCATTTCTTTGTAAATGATAAACCAGCATACTCCCTGCCTTTCTCCCATCAACCCTCAGATATTATAGGAATAGAATATCGCTTTAATGGAACAGGCGCAATAAAAAATACGAAATTCATCAAAGACGGTCAGGTGACCGGTCTTTGAGTTTCGAATGACTGTCTATAAGCCAGAGGTGTGACACTGGTCTTGTTTTTAAACAACTTGTTAAAAGACTGAGGATAGTCAAATCCAAATCCATAGGCAATCTCACTTACCGACCTATTGGTTGTAGCTAATATTTGTTTTGCCTTCTCAATCAAATGATTATCAATATGCTGTTTTGTACTCATGCCGGTGAGATTTCTAAGCATATCACTTAAATAATTTGGTGAGACATTCAGTTTATCTGAAAGGTATTTAACCCCCGGCAAGCCAGCCTGCTGAATGAGTTCGCTCTCAAAATAATCAGAGAGCAAAATTTCCAGTGCGCCCAGCAAATCCCGGTTGACTTTTTTACGGGTAATGAACTGACGGTTATAATACCTGTTGCAATACGTCAGCAATAGCTCAATCTGCGAAATGATCACATCCTGCGAGAAATGGTCGATTACAGACCGGTATTCCTTCTCTATATTTTTAAAAATATCCGTTATTGATATCTCTTCATCCTGGGATAGATGAAGGGCTTCGCTAACCGAATAAGAAAAGTAACCATACTTTTTTATATTTTTTCCCAACCCGTAATTTGCAATGAAATCAGGATGAATGACCAACCAGTGACCAGATAACTTCAGCCCTGGCACAATATCAGTGGTGACTACTTGCATGGGCGAGAAAAAAGTCATCACTCCTTCATCAAAATCATAATACTGCTGCCCGTATTTCATCTTCCCCTCGAAATTCTTCTTAATTGCTATACAATAAAAGTTATAAGCAACGCTCCTCAATGTTTCTTCTTCAAAGCATTTGATCTCTTCGAAATTGATTACACTGACGAGCGGATGTTTAGGTTTAGCGATGTCAAGCAGCCGGTGCAATTCTGTGATAGAATTGATAATATAAGGTTTATGAGCTGCTTTTTTCATTGGTTATTTTTAATCAAAATTTGTCGACAGTGTCAGATGTTTCCATAACTCAAATTCTGTTGCTTCTTTTTCACGGTGTTCTTTCAACAAATGGTATGTATCCGGCCCTAATAGTAAACGTACCGGCGGATTTTCCATTGCTGCTACTTCTGTCAAAATTCTCACCAGTTTTTCCGGATCGCCTATTTGTTGCCCGCTGAAGCTGCTCCACGTCTCTTCTGCCTTATCTAACCCATAGACATCAATTCTGTTTTTAGCGTACATCATAGATCCGTTCTCCATAAAACTCGTTCTGAACTGTCCAGGTGCGACTAAGGTAACTTTAATACCAAATGCACTGACTTCCTGTGCTAATCCTTCTGATAAGCCTACGACAGCAAACTTGGCCGCATTATAGCTCGTAGCATTGGCAAAGCCTACATAGCCAGCATTTGAAGATATATTGATGATATGTCCGGAATTCTGCGTCCTCAGAGAAGGCATTACATTCCTGATGACATTGACGGTTCCGAAGAGATTCACATCAAGTGTTGCCCGAAATTCCTGATCCGACATTTCTTCCATACTGCCTACCAGTGAATAACCTGCATTATTTACGATAACATCTAATTTACCGAAATAAGCAATACTTCGCTCAATTGCATGCCGTACGTCTTTATCGGAGGTGAGATCTACTTTCAGCGGAAGAAAGTTTTCATCAGGCTGACTGATTTGTTCCTCAAGTTCTTTAATGCTTCTCGATGTTGCAACCACCTTATCTCCATTTGACAATGCCAGCTTAGCCAGTGCCAGGCCAAGTCCTTTTGAAGCTCCGGTGATAAACCATACTTTTTGATTACTCATAATTAAAATCTTAATGATGATACAAAGCTCGTATAGTCAAAAGTTATAGAAGTATCCAAATCTCTTGGGTTTGTATTCAAATGCCGGATCATTTCATTGGCGACCCGGCATTATCTTTAATATTTTACTTTGATAAAGAAGCAATTATTTTTTCTGCGACTAATTCTGCTGAAGCCGGATTCTGTCCTGTAATTAAAAGACCGTCCTGAACGGCGAATGGCGCCCAATCTGCACCTTTTTCATACTTTGCTCCTCTTTCAATAAGCATATCTTCTAATAAAAACGGAGTCATATCTACCGACTGTCCGGCATTTTCCTCGCTGTTAGTAAATCCAGAAACAGTTTTTCCGCTAATGAGGTAGCCACCGTCTTTGGTTTTTACGTTTTTCAATGCTGCGGGAGCATGGCAAACTAAAGCTACAGGCTTTCCATCATCATAGAACGACCCGATCAACGAGATTGAAATCTTATTTTCCGGCAGGTCCCACATCGGGCCGTGTCCGCCAGGATAAAATATCGCGTCATAATCTTCAGCCCGAACACTTTCCAGTGTCACTGTATTATTTAATAATTTCTGTGCATCCGGGTCATTAAGAAATTTCTTAACTGAAGCAGTGGCATAATCTCCAGTAATACTCTTAGGATCCAGAGGGGTTTTGCCTCCTTTGGGCGAAGCGATAGTTACCTTTATTCCTTTCTCATTAAAAATATAATACGGAGTCGTGAATTCCTCTGCCCACAATCCTGTTTTAGTACCATTTTTAACCTCACCGAAAGAAGTGACTACGATTAGAACCTTTTTATTTTTCATATAAATTTTGTTTTTGTTACTACT
Source organism: Pedobacter antarcticus (assembly GCF_900103515.1). Lineage (NCBI taxonomy): Bacteria > Pseudomonadati > Bacteroidota > Sphingobacteriia > Sphingobacteriales > Sphingobacteriaceae > Pedobacter > Pedobacter antarcticus. The sequence goes on along the minus strand of NZ_FNGZ01000005.1, from coordinate 34,929 downwards.
CTCTGGACTTTGCGCAAATGTTTGCAGCGTTAAGACCGAGAGCATGATCATTAGATATTTGATATTACTTTTCATATGCTTTTTTTACAAATCTCCTTACTCCCTTCCAATTTCTATAAGGACATTTATCACAAATACCTGGTGATAAATGTCACAACAGCCACGGTTAATCATGAAATTCGTTTTTTTACGTAATTGAATCATTAATTTTGTATCCAAATAGTTGTTATGTGCATAGCCTTAAGGCACCAGTTTGAAGAATTTATCCAGTTAACTGACGAGGAATTCGAATATGTGTGTTCATTTTTTCACGCTACAAAATTTAATAAACACTCTCTGATTATCCAGACCGGCGATGTTGTCGACCGGGAATATTTTGTCGTAAAAGGCCTGTTAAAGACGTTTGTTACAGATGAAAACGGGAAAGAACATATTTTACAGTTCGCCATGGAGAATTGGTGGGTCAGCGATTATCAGGCACTCAATACCAAAGAACGTGCGGGTTTTAATATTGAATGCCTCGAAGAGGTAGAGATCCTTTATTTTTCACTGGCAGATAAAAACAAACTCTGCGATGAAATGCCTAAAATCGAGCGGTTTTTCAGATTGAAAACAACTTCCGGGTTCCTAAACCTCCAAAAAAGAGTTATGGTTCTCATTAAAAATGATGCTTTGTCAAGATATAAACAGCTATACGAGCAATATCCCACCCTTTTTCAAAGAGTACCTAAATCTATGATCGCAGCCTATCTCGGGGTTACCCGCGAAACACTTAGCCGGCTATCTATTTAATTAATGTCCGGGCAACCACCCCATAAATTTCCGGTCTGAAGAGGCAGGCCTATTTAAACATTAATTCAGATGGCTCAGGTGTGGCGCTGAGTTGGATAACAGGTAGTAGGAATAGAAAACCTCGGTTTCATGATACTTGTTAATGACACTATCAGCCAGGACAATGTATCGACCCTACAGGAAGAATTATACCGTGCAACATTACAGTAGTTTTTGCGTCATCTGCATACACTCTCATTTTGTATTCAATGACACTAAATTTTCGTATCAGCATTCAATTTTATCCAATCTTCCTGGGCATAATATTAACTGCAACAACCGGTAGCTTTGCACAGCATAAAGCGAATAGCAATGGCAATAGTCTTAAACAAAGTATAGCCCTAATCGACTCTGCATTTCAGCATAATAATGCCGAAGATTTCAATAAACTTGTTCCTATTAAAGGTGTTCAGGATTTTTACGCCTCCGTAGTTGAGGAAAAGATCAAAAAGCTGTCCGGAAAATCTAAAATCATTCTTGTAAGTAAAGACAGTGCCCTTGTCTTCCTGAGTGGAATACTTTTATATGGAAATTCGGGCGATGAAACTAATTACGCTGCTAATTATACCGGCATCTATAAATTTGAGCGGGTTGCCGGTTCCTGGAGCTTGAAAAGCCGGATCGAGATTGATCGCCTGAATCAAATAAAAAAACATCGTCTTGGAATAAATATTATACCGGGAAAAAGTATAACAGTTAAAGATACACTTACAATTGACATCAATGATTCTTACGGGTTTGCAACCAGACTAAACCATACTGCTAAATTGAAGAAACTGACACTTAACGGTGCTGAAACAGAGTTTTCTTTTGACGCCGGCCTACTTTTGTTAAAAGCGCGCAGGAAGAATGGTCAAACTTTGATTCTAGAGTATAGCATTAACGTTGAAAGAGAGGAGACGGACAAAAATTCGGCGTATTTTGGAGATGCTTACGGACACCTGCGTAACCAGTATTTCTGGCATCCGTTTTTCAGTTTTTCCAGTCCGAATGACCGAGCAGATTTTAGTTTGTACTGCACCATTCCAAAAGCTTACTATCTGGCAACGAGCTTACCCCAAAAAGAAACGGTTATTGGCGGGTCAAGAATAGTAGAAGCGAAATCCTTAAACCCAACTTTCGGTTTGTCTATTTATTATGATAAAGATTGGGAAGTAAACACATTCAGAAAAGATCATATTGACCTGGTTGTATATGCAACAAAAGATTTTCTACCAGAAAAGCGGGCATTATATGCAGAATTCTCAAAAAGTTATGATACCCTCCAAAAACACTTCGGGAAGCCGATAGGTAATTATCTGGGAATTGTCCAGGATAGATCAAATACAGATGGATGGAAAAACAGAAGCAACAGTATTGTTGTGGCCGGTGTAAAAGGAAGTACGCTAATTACCGATAAACCTAATCCGAGAGCAACTTTTGGACACGAGGTCGCACATGGCTGGACAAATCCCACAGGACCTGCAACAAATTTCCTGACAGAAGGATGGGCAACTTATGCAGAATCAATACTCTTAGCTTCGGTTTACGGAGATTCCATAACAACCACATTTTTTAAATCTCAAAAGCAGAATTATTTCAATGGAAAATTTGATGGGAAGAGTTCTCTCTGGGAAGACTATAGTAACAGCGGGGTTTCCTATGCAAAAGGGGCCTGGTTATTTTATATTTTATCACATCAGCTGGGTAAAAAACATCTTTCCACCGCAATGACAAACTTTATTCAATCGGGAGATCAGTCGATTAAGTCCTTTACAAGCCATTTAAGTGCTGTTGCTCAAAGTGACATGAAACCTTTCCTCAATTCCTGGTTAAAAAGTAAAGAAATCCCGGTATTAGAAATTCTTCAGTCCGGGAATAGTATTAAAATCCTTCAGGCTGGAGATCTGTTCCTGTTTCCATTGGAATTTAAGATCAGATTGAAAGATGGAACCTATCTAACCAAAACCATAAATATGCAGACTAAAGAACAGACATTAACGATATCTGAAGGCGTGATTGAGAGCTTCATAGTCGATCCCGGCAGCAAACTTTTGTTTACTATGAAATAAAAAACAGCCATCCAAAATAAATAAGCATGAGGCTGGCACTCAGTAATGTCATACGCATCGTATTTTCATAACTTGCATTTTTACCGTCTTTCATACATTGATAAAACCACCACAAAAAATAAAGTATCAACGGAATTGCAAAGGCTATAAAAACATAGAATTTGAATAATTGATGCTGCGTCTCCCAATAATAATATAACAGGAAAAACCCGGCTAAAAATACGATTGCAGAAAAGACAAAAGATCCGGGAATACCCAGAAGTATACTGAGGGTCTTATCCCCTCTTTTAGTATCTTCTTCATGTTGATAGATCTGCGTAAGCGGATAAGAAGCACCTATCAGACAAGAGCAGATCATTCCAGCTATAAAAATAGCTATACTGAACTGACCGGAATTGGATGAAACTCCTTTGTAACACGCATAATAAATGAAAAAGCCCTGAAAAATAAAGATCACCAAAAAACTTAAAACAGGATACTTTTTTATTCTGATCTTAGGGTGACTGTAAGCTTTGGAAAACGAATTATAAACTATCATTGCAATTGCGAACTCTATATTTACCAATAGCGCAAGCACCACGCCGGCCCATTCCAATATGACGGCGGTTTCAAACAAAGACTTATTTACCTGTGGCGGAGTTTTCAACAAGGCAATGCTCCCCTGGTCTTTATCGAAATAACTATTGTAGGCATTGCTTGCCGGGTATATGAACAAATGCAGTATAAAGAAAACCAGTATGGCTTTCTGATTGTTAATAGCAGAAGCCTGGGAAAGTGCAAAAAGAAAGATGGGAAGCAGGAAGAGTGAAAATGGAAGTCGTAAATGTAAAAGTACCGATCTTATATTTCCTGAAACCATAAATTGATATATAATCTGAATTTACGAAAACAATTCGAAGATGACTAGCATTATTTCCGCGATAGGTACCAGTAACCCAGCCAATAAATTTACACAAAACCGGATCCTCGAATTTATGATTGACGCTCATGAGCTTGACGCAATCAACTCTAGCCGCCTGGAAAAGCTATACCAGTCATCCGGTATTGCGTACAGGCATTCAGTCATCAGTGATTTCGGAAAGCGTAAAGGAGCGTATACTTTCTTTGGCAACAATAATAGTCTGGAACCTTTTCCAACCACATCTGTGCGCGGAAATTTATATGAACGTACTGCGCTGCCACTATGCCTGGAGGCGGTTAATAACTGTTTGAAACCTATTAATTTTCCGGCCGCAGCCATCACTCATTTAATTACAGTAAGCTGTACAGGAATGTACGCCCCGGGGCTGGATATTGAGCTTGTGGAAAGTCTGCAGCTTAATCCTTCGGTAGAACGCAGCTGTATTAATTTCATGGGTTGTTATGGTGCATTCAATGCCCTGAAAATAGCTGATTACATTTGCCGGGCTCAGCACGACGCCAAAGTTCTGATAGTAGATGTGGAATTATGTACGCTTCACTTTCAGAAAGAAAGCACCCTGGATAACTGGTTGTCCAATTCGCTATTTGCTGACGGCGCAGCTGCTGTTCTAATACAACATACCGATACAACAGATCAAAAACTTTTTGCTATTAAATCTTTTTACACAGAGGTCGTTACCGCAGCGAAAAATGAAATGGCATGGCGTATCGGAGATTTTGGTTATGAAATGCGGCTCAGTAATAAGATTGCAAAGCAAATAAAATCAGGAATTAAAGGGATCACCGATAATTTATTAAAAAAAGCAAATGTCACATTCGATGATATCGGACAATTTGCTATCCATCCGGGCGGGCGGCGGATATTAGAAGTATGTGACGAGGTTTTTTCTTTGGATAGCTCACAAAATGCACATGCGTACCAGGTACTTCGCGACTACGGTAATATGTCTTCGGCTACCATCCTTTTTGTTTTGGCCGGATTGGGTATGAAGTTAAAAACACAGCAACGGGAGCAGCAGATACTCAGCGTCGCTTTTGGTCCGGGTTTAACGTTTGAAAGTATGTTATTAGCTTATGCCTGATTTTACAGAACGAAGTACGCAAAAAGAGATCATGGACAATTTTGCGTTACCGCCGCAGGAGATAGATCCCGTATTGCGGGAACTGGAGATTATAAATAAACTGCTTGGAGGTTTCTCAGTCTTCTACAATGCTTTTAAGTATATTAAACTGGATAACGGCGACCGTATTTGCGACTGGGGATGTGGCGGTGGAGACAGCCTGAGAGTGCTTCATAAATATTTTTCAACAAAGCAGTTAAAGCTTAATTTTATTGGAATAGATGCGACACCAGCTGCTATAGCGTTTGCAAATCGTACCCATGAAAAAATAAGCAATATTCAATTTAGAAAGGCCGATGTTTTGGAGGAAGAGTTTAGGCCAGACGAATTTGACGTCGTCATCAGCAGTTTATTTACGCATCATTTTGACAATGACGAATGGGTAAACCTGATCGGAAGGATGATGTTTTCAGCAAAAAAAGCAGTTGTAATTAACGATCTGCACCGGCACTGGCTGGCCTATCATAGTATAGGAATCTTAACCCGGCTATTTTCTAAATCTCCAATGGTACAGCACGACAGCAAGTTATCTGTATTGCGTAGCTTCAGAAAAAAAGAGCTGGAAATGCTTTTACAAAGGGCAAATGTCAAAAACTATCGCATCAAATGGATGTGGGCTTTCAGATGGCAGGTAATTATCTACAAATGAAAAACAAGCCGGATATATTTATTATCGGTGGCGGACTGGCAGGTCTTACCAATGCCATACTGCTCAGTAAGTCGGGTTTTGAAGTGAGCCTGGCCGAAAGAAAAAAATATCCATTTCATAAGGTCTGCGGCGAATACGTAAGCAATGAGGTCTTAACGCTATTATCAGAAATGGGTGTACTCCCCGGAAACTTAAACGCATCGCATATCTGTAAATTAATAGTTAGCAGCCCTTCCGGAAAATATCTGGAAGCTGGCTTAACTATGGGCGGATTTGGAATAAGCAGATATACCCTGGATGAAGCTCTGTATCAGATTGCCAATAAACAAGGTGTGAAATTTATTACAGCTGAAAAGATTACCGGTATCAGTTTTAGTGAAAATAAATTCAGTATATGTTCAGCAGCTCAGGAGTATCAGGCAGATATCGTCATTGGAGCATATGGAAAAAGGTCCAATTTAGACCAGAAGCTAGATCGCAAGTTCTTCTATAACAGAAGCCCGTATATGGCGGTTAAATATCATATACGCTCAGACTTCGCTAAAGATGCTATCCGTCTGGACAATTTTGAGGGTGGTTATTGCGGACTCAATAAAATTGAAGATGATCTTTACTGTCTTTGCTATCTTTCAGAAAACAGGCACCTGAAAAAATACGGTTCCATTGCAGAAATGGAGAGACAGGTTTTAATGAAAAATCCTTTTTTAAAGGATGTTTTTGAACATTCGGACTTCGTCTGGAATAGACCGGAAACAATAAATGAGATAGCCTTCGACAACAAACCTTTAATAGAAAATCATATCCTGATGTGTGGCGACACTGCCGGGATGATTACTCCACTCTGTGGTAATGGTATGGCTATGGCTTTTCATGCCGCAAAAATACTATCCGAAATTATCATCAACTACTGCGACAATGGATTCGACCATAGAATCCGCATTCAAATGGAACAAGCCTATCAACAGCAATGGCAGAAACAGTTCGCATTCCGGTTACGCACAGGAAGGTATATTCAGCGGTTTTTTGGTTCTGAAATCTTATCAGAAGCTGTCGTAGGAGGGTTAAAGTATTTCCCTGCAATAACACGTTATTTAGTAAAACAAACACATGGCAGCACGATTTAAAAGCCATAAAAAAACCCGGTATATAATTACCAGGTTTTCGAAGAATATGTTTATAAACTTAGTCTATTATCAACGCAGCAAGTGCCTCTTTAGAGAATCCTTTCAGTTCATCTGTACGTCCCTCTTTAATTTTTTTAACCCAGGAAGGATCAGCCAATAAAGGTCTTCCTACAGCAACCAGATCAAAGTCTCCGCGATCCATACGTCTGAGCAGTTCATCTAAAGAACTTGGATCGGAACTTTCACCTCCAAATGCAGCTAAGAACTCCCCTGTTAAACCTACTGAACCAACTGTAATTGTTGATTTACCGGTGATTTTTTTAGCCCATCCTGCAAAGTTAAGATCTGAACCTTCAAATTCCGGCTCCCAGAAACGACGTTGCGAGCAGTGAAAAATGTCAACTCCAGCATCAGCAAGCGGATTTAGCCATGCCTCCATTTCTTGTGGCGTCTTAGCCAGCTGGCTTGTATAAGCTGAAGGCTTCCATTGTGATAAGCGAATAATCACCGCGAAATCCTCGCCGACTTGTTTACGCACTTCTTTAACAACTTCAATACCAAAACGGCTTCTTTCAGCAAGGGTTTTACCACCGTAGCCGTCAGTGCGCAGGTTCGTACCTTCCCAGAAAAACTGATCAATTAAATAACCATGTGCACCATGGATCTCCACACTGTCAAAACCTAAACGTTTTGCATCAGCTGCAGCTTTTCCATAGGCAATAATGGTATCTTCAATATCCTTCTCGGTCATCGTATTACCATTGTTGAAATCCGGACGGTTTAAACCAGACGGGCCTTCAAACGGTTGTGATGGAACCCAGCCAGATGCATGATTGTCCATAATTCCCATGTGCCATATCTGCGGGGCCATACTACCGCCTGCTGCGTGAACGCCGTCTATCACTTTCTTCCATCCTGTCAGGGATTTTTCACCATAGAAATGAGGAATGTTAGCGTCGTTTGAAGACGATACACGGTCTATAACCGTACCTTCAGACAAGATTAACCCGACTTCTCCTTCTGCACGTTTTTGATAGTAAGTTGCTACAGCATCTGTAGGAATACCGTCTGGAGAAAATGAACGCGTCATAGGCGCCATTACAATTCTGTTTTTTATGCTCAATGATTTCAGGTTAAAGGGCCTGAATAAGCTATCTGTACTCATCTTTTTAATGTATTTATTTAAATTTCTGCGCGAATCATTTGACTAAGAATTTCAAAAGCTTCCTCATTCCGCTGATAGTACGTCCATTGCCCGACTCTTGTCGATTTAACAAGGCCCGCACGTTGTAATACCACCAAATACTCCGAAACAGTTGACTGCGTAAGACCTGCCTTCAGCTGTATTTGGCCAACGCAAACACCATGGTCAAAACCAGCGTGTTGCTTTTGTTCCGGAAAATTCAACTCAGGTTCTTTCAACCAATTCAGTATCTGCAGTCTTGTTTTGTTTGAAAGTGCTTTGAAGATTTCTACGTGATCCATAGTGCAAATGTATATCGGAAATTCCCGATATACCAATTAACATGACAGAGATGACGAAAAATTGATAATCACAAATAAATCATTGATATGATTTTATGAACCCTGAGTGCCTAGTGGTAGGATAATAAAGAAACTGGAACCCAGCCCAATATGACTTTCAAATCCGATTTGCCCACCCTGGCGCTCGGTAAATTCCTTACAGAGGACAAGACCCAAGCCTACCCCTCTTTCGTTGTTTGTGCCAAAAGTAGGTTCTGATTTGATAGAAAAAATGTTTTCCTGCTGCTCAGGTGTAATTCCTTTCCCGTTATCATTAATTGTAATCTTACATTCATCTGATAACGATTCTGCATGGATAGTAATGGTACCTTCAGCAGGTGTAAATTTCACTGCATTACTCACCAGATTACGTACAACCAGCTGAAGCATATCTTTATCGGCTATGACGTTCAACTGAGGGGGAATCTGATAATTAAGGGATATGCCTTTCTTCCAGGCATGTACCTTTTCCATTTCCAGTGACCCAAGCAGTGCAGATAGGAGATTCAATTCCACGAGATTCACATGAGATCCCTCCATCTGTGACTTAGACCAGTGCAATAAATTAGATAACATATCTACCGCATTATTCGTAGAAGTAAGCAGTGCTTTTTCCATCATCGACCGCTCGGCGTTATCTAACTCATTTTCATTCAGTAATTCCAAATAACTTTGAATATTCATCAACGGTGTCCGCAGGTCATGTGAGATGATGGACATTAATTTATTCTTTTCAACATTGCTTTGTTCGAGTTGATCTTTCTGCGAAGAAAGCTGTGCTTTACTTACTTCTAAAGCAACTGCTTTTTCTTCTGCTGCCTTCTTTTCTTTGTCATAATTTTCCCGGATGAATTTAATGATGATATAAATAGCCACTACAGGTATCGGAAATGCAGTAACCCGGTCAATAAACTGCCCCCTGCCCGCACTAAACGGATACCTCACCAAAAACGGGTAATAATACTCGACAATATGCAATGCTAAAAAACATAATAAATAGATTACCAGCCAAGTAAGGTGCTGCCGGTAAGGAGAGATTGTAAAAACAAGTAATAAATAGGCGGGCCATATCAGGTCCGTAGAACCATTAATACCAGAATTAGCAAAATAGTTGAACCCGAAAATCACCAGACCAATCAGACCAAATAAAGTATTGTTATGTGGTATCCCATGAAATCTGGAATGATAGTACTGGTAAAAAAAGAACAGGCCAATTCCAAACGCCGAAACAGATGCTATATACAGCCCCGCGTATAGATTATAAGGAACATATATGCTCAGCAGAAGAATTAATCCGACACTGATTGAGTGAAATATTCTGCTTTCCAGCGAAAATACAGCAGGGCTTCCGATCAGATCCAGCCAATACGTACTTTTACCCTTTAAAGAGTGATCGTCAGGCATACTAAAATTAGGTCTTGGCATGAAGAGGGTTAGAATAGCTATCAAATTTAGTATTATAATTTCAGAATATTATTATTCCTTAAACCATTCATTCGTCAGGCCATTCAATACGCTCCCAGTGCATTGCAGTACTCTGCCTTTCCCACTAATCTCAGCGTAAGACTGGGGTATATTCTTTTTTCAATCCTTGCGTTTTTGGGTTGTTAACGTCCCGGGTTGATATACCCAAAGTATACCCCTTGCCATACCCTTGCCATACCGTTGCTATACCCTTTAGGTATACCAACGGTATGGCAAGGGTATGGCAACGGTATAGCAACCCCGAAGAACAGCAAAAGAAAAACAACAAAATATAGGGGGATAAACAGCACCAAAGCCGAATGTAAAATGCACAATTTTCTGGACGAAGTTCAATTTTCCGGGGTTAAATAACCGGGCTCACACTTAGACGGTCCACAAAGAACGTCCATTAGATCTATTTACAGATCAACGGCTTTTCAGCTTGCATTAAACTTCAAGTATGCCAATGGTGTTTTTCCGGTATAAGTTTTAAAATCTTTTAGAAAATGATTGGAATCGTAGTACCCGTTTGATACTGCTATTCGCATTAAATCAACATCGATACTCCCAACTAATTCAAGATACGCGTTAATAAAGCGCTGAAGCTGAATATATTCTTTAGGAAGTAGTCCGATATTCTTCATAAAACTTCTTTCCAGCCACTTATAGTTTACGCCAACTTCGTCAGTTACATTTCGTACAGTACTTTTACCTTTTGTTTGATGGATATAATCCAATGTTTGATGTAAAGCTCCGCAGACATTTGATACGGATGAAGAATCCTGAATATATTTTTCGATAAATGTTATCTTTTCTTCGATAGAATGATGTTTGAAGAATTCCGATATGCTAAAATTATTATCCTTGGCAAAATAGTCAAAGGGCGTAACTGGTTTATTCCTGAAATATTGGGCATCTAAACCAAATAGTTTGTAAAAAGAACCCGGGTAAAAACGGACAATAAAAACCCGGTCTGTACGATTGTTATATTTCACATAAACATTCTTAATTGCGCCGGCGCTTGCCCATACAGCTTTAACTTCAGACACGTCTTTCTGCCCTGTGACCTGTACTGTATCTTCACTGTTCTGTAAGAAAACAAGCACGGGAAACCCATCATTGAAAAGCAGATCTGTATGATCCCGGAGGTCTCTGGAAAAAATATAGAATCCCTCGATAAAGGCGTCGACTGCTTCAGAAGGGCTAATTCTATACCCGTCTTCATTAAAATCCCCTAATTGTATCTTTTTCAGATAATTGATTGGCATGCCGCAAATTTACAGGAAATGTTAATGGCAACAGAATAATACCATGTCTAATATTTACTATGGGCACAGTTTAAATGCACCTAGCTTTGTACAAAACTTAACAACATTGTATTTATGGTTATAAAAACAGATGAAGAGCTCCAGGGTATAAAAAGAGTGAGCGAGGCTGTGGCGCTTACTTTGAAGCAGATGCGAGCCTATGCGCAAATAGGGATGTCTACAAAAGAAATTGACGAGTATGGAAGGGGCCTGATGGAATCCCTTGGTGCAAAATCTGCCCCATTCGAGACCTATGATTTTCCTGGGTACAGCTGCATAAGCGTCAATAAGGAGTTTGCCCACGGGATACCTTCAGACAAAGTTATTCTGAAGAATGGAGATATTATTAACATTGATGTCTCGGCGGAACTAGATGGATTTTGGGCAGATAACGGAAGCTCATTTATCGTTGGAGAGGACCTTCAGGGTTTACAGCACTTAGTAGATACTTCACAGGAAATATTAGCCGAGGCGGTTGCTCAGATCAGCGGTGGCGTAAGAATTTCTGATATTGGAAAGCTAATAGAAACCAGAGCCAGAAAAGCAGGATATACTGTTATCAGGGATTTAGGTGGTCATGGTGTTGGACGAAGCTTACATGAAGAGCCAGATGCGATTATGAATTATTACGACCGCTATGACAAACTGAGACGATTCAGGAAAGATTCAGTTGTCGCTATTGAAACTTTCATCTCTACCCTGTCTACAAATATTGAAACATCTTCGGATGGCTGGGCTTTTAGCGGCAGTAAAGGTGGATTTGTCGCTCAGCACGAACATACCATATTAATAACTTCCGGCAAACCTATAATTCTGACCGCAGCAAATGGAATATAATGAGTATTGACAATTACTTACCTGGAGGCCATCAGCCAAAGTTTTTCCGGGCAAGGGTACCACATGCCCAATCCCTAAACTTAAGGTTGCTGAAGCATTGTACTGAGCAAACGCAGCTATGTTCAATACAATGCTCAATTGAATAAAAAGCTTATTCTAATCCAGTTCTTCCTAGTTTAATATCTTCTCTAACCTTTCTCGATTTCTTTTAAGCTATTCATTTTCTTGTAAGCAAGGAAACCTTTAATGTCTTCAAAGTGCTCCCGTACGCGTTTGTTACCAAACTCGAATACTTTCTCTGCCAACCCATCAAGAAAATCCCGGTCATGGGATACCAGAATCAAAGTGCCGTCAAAATCTTTAAGGGCATCCTTGATAATGTCTTTTGTCTTCATATCCAAATGATTGGTTGGCTCATCCAGTATTAATACGTTTACAGGTTCCAATAATAACTTGATCATGGCTAAACGGGTTTTCTCTCCCCCGGAAAGCACCTTAACTTTTTTTGTAGTATCGTCGCCACTAAACATAAAGGCACCTAAAAGGTCTTTGATTTTTAGCGTACCATCGCTTAATGGAATCTGATCGATGGTTTCGAAGACCGTTAACTTTTCATCTAATAACGATGCCTGGTTTTGAGCAAAGTAGCCAATCTTTGCATTATGGCCGACCTTTAAACTTCCCTCAAAATCAATCTCATTCATAATGGCTTTGATCATGGTTGACTTACCTTCACCATTTTTACCGACAAAAGCAACCTTTTCTCCCCGCTCAATTACCATTGATGCTTTTTCAAATACTACATGATCGCCATATACTTTGGTTAACTCTTCTACAATTACAGGATACTGACCGGAGCGTGGCGATGGAGGAAATTTAAGCCGCAATGCCGAAGTATCAACTTCATCAATCTCAATGACGTCGAGTTTTTCGAGCATTTTTACACGCGACTGTACCTGCAGGGTTTTCGAATAGGTACCTCTAAAACGGTCTATAAATTCCTGATTATCGGCTATAAAGCGTTGTTGTTCTTCATAAGCCTTTATTTGATGCACACGGCGGTCGGCACGTAACTGCAGGTAGTGGGTGTACTTAGCTTTATAATCGTAGATTCGGCCCATAGTCACCTCAATTGTACGATTTGTGATATTATCGACAAAAGTACGATCATGAGAAATGACCACAACTGCTTTTGCTGAATTGATTAAAAAGTCTTCTAACCATTGAATGCTCTCAATATCCATGTGGTTAGTTGGCTCATCAAGCAAAATCAAGTCGGGTTTCTTTAATAGAATTTTAGCCAGCTCGATGCGCATACGCCACCCACCCGAAAACTCAGATGTTTGGCGGGTAAAATCCTTTCTTTCAAAGCCTAAGCCTTTTAATACTTTTTCTACTTCGGCATCGTAATTGACTTCTTCTACAGAATAGAATTTTTCACTCAGCTCAGACACGCGCTCAATTAACTTCATGTAATCGTCACTGTCATAATCAGTTCTGATAGTGAGCTGCTCGTTTAGCTCATCCAGTTCTTTTTGCATTTGATGCACTTCCTGAAAAGCTTTTAATGTTTCTTCGAAAACTGTAACATTGTCCTGCGTCAGTAAATGCTGCGGCAAATAAGCAATTACAGCATCCTTTGGCCCCGTAACATTCCCTGAAGTGGGTTTTGAAGCGTTAGCGATAATTTTCAGGATGGTAGATTTACCTGCCCCATTTTTGCCCATCAGGGCTATTTTGTCATTTTCGTTAATCGAAAAGGTTACATCACTAAATAAGGTCGTTCCTCCAAATGAAACGGAGATATTATTTACATTAATCACGAAATGGGGATATTAAATTTGAGTGATAAAGATAGTGGAATTTGATACAAATAAAAAAGACCGGCTGCCAAACAGGTTTTAGAGCCTATTTATCTCCGTTTACTTAAATTTATAGCTCTTTCTATTCGTGGACGATTATACCGTTGAAGAAGAATCGGATAAAGGTTTAGTAGGATATTTAACAGGAGTAGCCACAAAGATTGAAGAATTCCAAATTTGAGTGCCACAAAAATATTAAATCCCAGTACTATAAGCAGGATTATTAAATGACCCAATTCAGATTTTTTTGTTTGATGATGCAGGTCTGTCAAGGATTTGATGTTTCTCTCTACGGGATTAGATTTTTTATTCAGCCTTTCCCAACCAATCCAAACTAGTAACTTTCTAAAACCATTTATTCCAATTTGTTCGTATATTTTCCCGCTTCGTTCCCATCCTTTTTGGTTATAGTAGGAAGATTTAAGCTGGCTTTTTAGTGCCTCTATAAATGCAACTACACATAACATCAATAGGAAATTCAGACTCCACGCGAACGGAAAACCATCCATTCGAATGTAGTTAACCAGCGCGCAAATTAAACCAATTGTAATTATCGTAATTAAAATTAATGTCAGCGTTTTTCTCATCGATAAATTCGCGCGGGATTTTCAGCTATCGCAACAATTCAAATATATAAAATAGACCCGCTTGCTAAAACCAGAAAAATGCATTTAAATAAATGAACGCGTTTGAGCAGTGTTAATTATTTCAGGTGATCGCTCTGCTGACTCTATAGAAATATTTACTGGGAATATTCTTCAGGCTACAGTCAATTCTATTTACCAATAATTACTTTGCGATGCGCTTTCCCCCAGTCTGCCAAGCTGTTGATGATGGTCTGCAATGTTCTACCATATTCTGTTAATTGATATTGAACAGATATAGGCTGAGTTTCCAATACCGTTCGTTTTATCAATTTATTGACCTCCAGCTCCTTTAATTCTTTGCTTAACATTTTGTTTGATATCCCTTTTACATCAACCAAAATATCAGAAAATCTTCTTTTGTTGTAAAAACATATGGAAGAAATGATCGATATTTTCCATTTTCCACTTAGCACGTCCATTGCGTCGTGGACAGCCATAACCTCTTTTTTGTGTTCTAATTGACAAGTGTTTTCAGCCATAAGTTACTTTGTTACCCGGAAGTTACTGTTACTTTTTGTTACAAAGTAACGAATATAAATCAACCTGCACTAACTTTGCCGTATAAACAATAAAAAACTTAATCATGGACTACAAAAATAAAAATGTCGTTATCACAGGTGGAACTACCGGAATAGGATTAGCCACAGCGAAAGCATTTATCAACGCAGGAGCAAATGTTTGGATTACGGGTAGAAATGCCGAAAATCTCCAAAAGGCTGCGTCAGAAATAAACAATCCGAAATTGAATACTGTAGTATCAGATACATCAAAACTTGCAGAGATATCTATCCTGGAAAAAGCGGTTGCAGAAAGTGGAAACAAATTAGATGTCCTTTTCCTGAATGCTGGAATTGCAACATTTGAGCCGATAGAAAAAGTCACCGAAGCAAATTTTGACGCTCAATTCAATACTAATGTGAAGGGGCACTTTTTTACATTGCAGAAATTACTTCCTTACCTGGCAGATGGAGCAGCTGTGATATTTACATCTTCAACAGTCGCAACAGCCGCAAATTTGGGAGCGAGTGTGTATTCCGCAACAAAAGGAGCATTGAATAAAATAGCGCAAATTGCGGCAAATGAACTGGCGGGAAGAAAAATCCGTGTAAATATCGTTAGTCCCGGACCCATTGCAACACCTGGTTTAGAAAATGCCGTACCTGCCGAAGCAAAAGAGTTTCTGGCTGGTGCCACTGCGCTTCAAAGGATTGGCGATCCTAACGAAATTGCAAAAACAGTATTGTTCCTGGCTTCTGATGCCGCAAGCTTCATCACAGGAACTGAAATTGTGGTTGATGGTGGTTACCTTAATTATGCATTGAAATAACTTTGAACATGGTTTGAAGACGTATTAAAAAAAACGGGATTGGAATATTCAATCCCGGTTTTTATCCGGTCCCTATCAGCGTACAAGCGATTTATCTGTTACCCTTCCAATTCTTTCAAATTAGCAGATAATCGTTCCACATCTTTAGCGAAAGCATACTTGTTCATCATGTTGCCCAGATAGTTTATTGGAAACACTAATAAAGCCAAGCCCAGCAGAATATATAGCAAATTCGGGTTATTCATGATGATCTGATCAACCGTTTTATATTTAAAAGCCAAAACGGCCATATAGCCTAAGGGCCCTGCGAAGGGGCCAAAAAACCAGGCCCAAATCCTTTCTATTTTAAGCGCCTTGTTTATAAGTTTAATCTGAAATGCTATCATATCTTTAGTAACTGTTGAGTAGTCTATGTAATTCGGCAACTTCTTTATTTGTCGGATCATAAACATTCTCCCTAATTCATAGCTGATAAACATTCCTACGAGTAAATATTGCAGAAGTCCGGTTGTAAAAAATGCTCCCAAAAGCATCGGGATAGATAACACCCTAATCCAGATCATTTTGGCATTTAGGTTCTTTAACAAATTCAGGTAAACACTTTTTGAAGATTTCTGAACACTTGTTATATCTGCAGAAAGCAATTGACTTTTATCTGCCAATTCGCCGTTCATGTCATTCCATTCTTGTAGTAAATCCATTTTACTTCTTATTTAAAATATCTGTTAATTGCTGTTTGATCCGGTACAGTTTCACACCAGCATTATTTTTAGTGATTCCAGTAATCTCGCTGATAGACGCGTTATCATACCCATCAAGGTGAAGCATGATCAAACCTCGATCTACTTCATTTAATTGCCTGATTGCACGGTAGAGCCGATCAGATCGTTCAGAAAGCTCTTTAGGCATCTCATACGCCGGGATGCTAATGTTCTCAAAAGTCTTTACGTGCTTTTTTAATTTGCCGAGGTATGTAAGTGAAACATTCAGACTGATCTTGTATAACCAGGTAGAAAACTTAGCTTCACCTTTAAAACCCTGAACTGCCTTCCAGGCTTGGTAGATGATTTCCTGATATAAATCCTTTCTGTCCTCCGAATCATCTGCATATAGGTTTACGATCTTCAAAATAATCCCCTTATTCGCATTAATATTTTTGAGGAATAATTGCTCTTCCATCCCTAATTAAAATACTTGTAAAGATTCATATAGTTACTATTGACATTCATTTCCAAAGATTAATAATTGGCTTAATTACCAAACTATAGTCAATAAGTAAAGAAACGGTCTTAGAAATTACAAAAGAACAAATTTTAAATTTTGAGATTCTTGTTTAAACTGAAAATGACAGTAGTGGACGGCCTAACTTACTGCAATTCAAACCTTACATTGACACTTCCAGAACCCAATGCAGCAGAAAGTCCGGAAATATCATCCAATTTCCCAAGTCTAGTATAACTGTATGAAGTGTTAAAGCCCTCATAAAAAAGCACCAGGCAATTATTACCATACAGCATTAGATCTCCAACTTGAATATTACCTCCGGCTAATGCACTAGTTGGCAAAGTGCTAGAAAAATTATAAAACTTCTCATTAGAATTGAGATCCTCCATTGTAATACTGAGCGGCAACATTGCTTTGAATGTATTTGCAGCTTGGTTGTCATTGAGTGTCGCTGTAAATACAGCAGATCCTACTGTTATTTTCATCTTACCTCTCAGTTGATTATTGGGGTTTCGATTGTTATTCTCCTTCATGATATCCGCATCCTTGTCTTTGCCACAGCTCAACATGCTAAAAGAGAAAGAGGCAAACAAAATGAGAGTTGCTACCAAATGTTTCATTGATTGTAACTTAAAATGTTGCTGCGTCAATTACATATCTATATCGCGCCCCTTTATTTACAACTTTAGTCCAGGCATCATTTATTTCTGAGGCTTTTATAACCTCGATCTCTGGATAAATTTTATTTTCCGCACAATAATTCATCACCTCCTGGGTTTCTGGTATACCTCCAATTAGCGAACCATTAAAGTTTACACGATTAAAAATCATGTTAAAATTATTGATAGTTAATTCGCCATTTATCGGCTGCCCCACCTGCGTGAAGTAACCGTAAGGCTTTACACAATCAATATAAGCCGACATTTCGTACGCATAGGGAACTGTGGAAATCATATAATCAAGCTTACCTTTCCAGGGTTTTAAAGCTTCTGCAGAATTCACTATAATTACCTCTTTTGCACCAAATCTCTTTATATCATCTGCTTTTGAATACGAAGTGGTGAAAGCATAAACCTCAGCTCCCTTTGATACCGCGAGTTTGATAGCCAGGTGTCCTAAACCACCAATTCCAACCACGCCAATTTTATCACCTTTTTTAAATTTCGCTTTCATCATTGGAGAATAGGTGGTAATACCAGCACAAAGCAACGGTGCCGCATATTTCAGATCAATACTTTCAGGGATTTTTATAGCAAAATGTTCTGTGACTACAATATTATTTGCATAACCGCCTTGGGTAATTCCTGATGGCGATGATTTTTCTGGCGAACCGTAAGTACCTACCATTCCGGTAGTTTCACAATGGTGTTCTTCACCATTTTTACAACTTTCACATTCCATACAGCTGTTTACCATACAACCAACGCCAGCCTTATCACCAAGTTTGAACTTAGTGACGTTTTTACCAACCGCAGTTACAATTCCTGCAATTTCATGTCCAGGTACTTGTGGGTATTGTTGTTGTCCCCAATGCCCTTTAATGGTATGAATATCTGAATGACAAATGCCAGAAAATTTAATGTCAATTAAGATGTCGTTATCCCCAACCGTTCTGCGTTCAAAGTTCCAGGGAACTAATATTCCTTGTTTATCTTTTCCTGCGTAACCTTTTGATGCTATATTCTTATTCATAATTTCTTTATTATCTGTTTGTGCTAAAATCTGCATTGGACCTGCAAGTATTAACCCTGCGCCAACGACGGCCGATTGCTGAATAAACTTCCTCCTTGAGGATTGATCTTTAGGTTCCATATTAAATATTATTTATTTACTGCCTTTGTATTCTTCGTCTGTTACTTTCTGCAACCAGGTTACAACTGGCCCCAACGCACCTTCCGGGAAAATAAAATTCATCTTCTCCAGATCTGTCTTATTATTAATCTGGGCATTACATCCAATGCTTACGAACGTTAAGATTGCGAATGCGGTTATCGGTAGTGTCTTCATCTTGTTTCTTTTAAATATTTAGCAAAGAAGGTTTCTAGCTTTTCGAATGGGGTATTGATCTGATAATTTTTGCTGGCACTCCCCCTACAACTATATTAGGCGGAACATCCCTGGAGACTACGGCACCTGCCGCCACTACTGAGTTTTCTCCAATGGTTACTCCCGGAAGTATAGTTGCTCCTGCACCAATCCACGCATTTCTTTTAATAATAATGGGTTTTGTAAGCAAAGCTTTTCTATCGCCTGGATCTAAAGGATGGTTCTCAGTTATCAGGTTAACCTTTGGACCGATTAATACGTCATCTTCTATTGTTATGCCGCCCATATCTAAAAATGAGCAGGCATGGTTAATGAAGACATTCTTACCGATACTGATGAATTTTCCGAAATTGGTATAAAATGGGGCGAAAATAGTTGTGCTATCGTCAATTCTGACACCAATTATTTCGCTAAGACAATCACGAATAGAATTGACATCGGTTGCGGTATTTAACAGCTGTGATAGTTTAATCGTTCTTCCAACTACTTCATTTATTTTGTAGTATTCAGGATCGCTTAACCGAATGGGTTCACCTGATCTTAACCTTTCAAAAACACCTATCTGTTCAATTGCTTTTGCCATTTTAGTTTATTTAATGTCGTATGTCATGCAAGAATTCCAAACTGAGGAATCCATATTGCAAATATCGGTAGAGGGCTTTGTTTGAGGCTTATACAAAACACTGTATTGTTTACCACTTTTACTGATTCTTAATCAGAATAAATAATACAAGTCCATTTTTATTAATTTTGAATTATAACTCAAGGCCATGGAAGAAGTGAGAAGACTGGACACTGTCCGTCAGTATAATGATTATGTTGGGATAGACACGCTGCACCCCTTGGTAAGCGTAGTTAATTTCAATGAATGTCCTACCATTATCCACTACAAGCATTATATGGGCATCTACGCCATATTTTTCAAGAATATAAAATGTGGAAACATGACCTATGGCTGCCAGAATTATGATTACGAGGATGGAACTATGGTATTTGTTTCACCTGGACAGGTTTACGGAATAGACAGCAATGGCCAAGCGGTAATACCTTCCGGGTACGGGCTGGTATTTCATCCAGATCTTCTAAAGGGCACGCATCTTGGAAAGACCATCAAAGATTACTCTTTCTTTTCATATGAAGTTAATGAGGCTCTTCACCTTTCAAAAAAGGAGAAGAAGACTATAATAGAATCCCTGGAAAAGATTTCGGCAGAAATAGAGCAAAATATTGATAAGCATAGTAAGACGCTTATCGTTTCCAATATCGAACTATTCCTGAACTATTGTATGCGGTTCTACGATCGCCAGTTTATTACCCGCAGCCATGCAAACAAGGATATCCTTGTACGCTTCGAAAACCTGTTAATCGATTATTTCCGCACTGGTAAAGCTTCACAACTGGGGCTCCCAAGTGTGGCCTATTGTGCCGACCAACTGCACCTCTCCCCTAACTATTTTGGCGACCTGATTAAGAAGGAAACTGGAAATACAGCATTAGATTATATTCAGTCCAAAATGATAGACCAGGCAAAAACTTACATTTTTGACCGCTCAAAAACGTTAAATGAAATTGCCAGTGACCTGGGATTTAAATACCAGCAGCATTTTACGCGATTATTTAAACAGAAAACGGGGTTGACACCAAATGAGTATCGGGGATTGAACTAAGATCATCTCCCCTGGGGAAACTACTTGCTCATTTGTATGGAAAAGAAGGTGATCGTAAAAAGCCTAAAAATTGATCGTAAGGAGAGGGTGTATTTCAATCTTAATTTCTTTATCGCTGCAACTAATTAAAATCAAAGTTGTCTTGTAATTATATTTAATAATCTCTGCTTAATCCTTATGAAATTTAGAAATTATCTATTGCAAGCTTCTTTAATGTTGATTTCGTTGAGCATGTACGCTCAAACTCCCTTACAGCTCAAACATATAGATTCTTTGATGAAGACCGCATCGGATCGAGGCGTTTTTAATGGCACTTTATTGGTTGCCAAACAAGGCAGGATTATTTATCACAAAGCCTGGGGTTATGCCAACGCGGATAAAACCCAACCACTTAATACGGCTATGCTGTTCGACGTAGGGTCCATTTCCAAAGAGTTTAATGGAGTTAGCATCATGCTGTTGAAAGAACGGGGTAAAGTTAAACTGGATGACCCTGTATCCAAATACCTCCCGGATCTGCCAAATTGGGCAGATAAAGTACAACTCAAACACTTGCTCAATTATACCAGCGGCCTACCAAATTTTAAGGCGCAGTCAGATGAGACAGATAATGAACTTTTGGATTCGCTTAAAAACCTGAAGAAGTTGAAATTCGAACCTGGTTCAGCCTATATTTATGCGCATGCAAATGTTTATTTGCAAAAGCGAATAATTGAAAAGGCTTCAGGATTATCTTATGCAGATTTTGTAGATAAATATATATTTAAACCCTGCGGTATGCAGCAAAGTATTATGGATGCCAATCTGAATAGGCCGGACCTAGCCAAAGCCTTCGATAATGATTTCCATGCCACACCATATATTCAGCTCACTACTGGCTTTCCCAGACTTACTCCTGCCGATCTCTATAAATTTATTACGCAGCTGGAAGCATTTAAAATTATTAATAAAGAATCGTTTGATCAGTTAGCTGTTAACTTTCCAGGTGGCGAAAGCAGCCTCGGTACTACAGGTTTTAAAGACGGAAAACTTCAATGGCATCGCCACCAGGGTTCCAATAGCAATTACGAAGCGCTGATCTATACCGATCATGTCAGTAAAATTTCGATGGTCATGGAAACCAACAACCAAAACTTCAAAGTGGATGCCATTAAAGGAGCTATACTTGCCATCTTACAAGATCAGCCTTTTAATATTCCTAAAAAATCTGTTTACCTGGATATCAGAGATAAGATCTTGAAAGACATAGAACAAGGTCTGTTATTTTACCGCCAAATCAAAGCGGAAGGACAGGATAAATATGACTTCGGATTCGAAGCTGGCGACTTGATCAGCACTGGAAAATATCTGCAGCGAAGGAATCGCTTCGATGACGCAATCCGCTTGTATAGCCTCGCCGTGCCACTATGTGCTAAAAAAAACGATCTTTCCTACGCCTATGAACTCACTGCCGAATGTTATTTAAAAAAGGGAGATAATGTACGGGCAAAAACTTGGTATGAAAAAGCGCTGGCGGCAGATGCGGGTAATAAGAATGCACAAGGAATGATTACGACCTTAAAATAATTACGGTTACCATCAGTAAACATCTCGCAGCTCTGCGCAGGTAGAAACTAAATTTCTGCTCATTGAAACATGTGCTGCGCTACATTTAATGCTATTTGCCGGTCTCCAGGTGTGGAGCATCTACCGGCTTAGATTCGGGGGAACCCTTTTGGCGGAGATAAATGGTCAAAAAAACAATAGAAGCTACAGATAGAAACTCGCTTTGCCAATTTTGAAAAGTTTCAAACCAGAATTCCGGCTGCCCTAAATAAGCGTACACTGTATCTTCAGGCAGGTGTCTGGCAAGTTGCTCTACATTATGGTTCTGCCAGCTTCCGTAAAGATGCAATGCCCAGCTGATAAAAAATAGCAAACCAAAAGAGATTGAAAGCGAATTTTCATAAATCTTCAGTATCCAGCCTCCTTTTCTAACAGGCCAGGGCGCATCATTACCTGGCACAGGTTCCCGGTCTACTTCCTCCGGCTCATTTAGCTTTTTAGATTCAGCCGAACCAATTTGCCGAAGAGAAATGGTAAGTAAAACATAAAGCGACATTTGCAGGAATTCACTTTCGAAGTTCTCAAACGTTGCCGAAATAAAATGTCCGCTTCGCAGGTAAGTGCCTAAGCCGATCTCGCGGGCATGGTCGTCTTTCAGGTCAGCATTATGCTGCTTCCAACCCGTCAGTGCCTGGGCGAAGAGCGTCAGTACAAATAAACCCATAAACACAATCGTCAGTCCGTTGCGGTAAAAAAAAGAATGTTTTTCCTTAATGCTATTCATAATACCTGATAAAAAATTGTTAGGCCTGAACATATGTTCAGGCCTATTGCATTATTCAGCTGCCGCCTGTTCATTAATAGCACTAACCGCTATTTCTGTAAGCGCAACATCTGTGGCTTTTTCATTATCGAGGGTCTGCTGCAAAAGTTCAGCAACATCAGTACGCCCCATATTCTGTGCGAATACAACCAGGGTACCATACGTTGCTATTTCATAATGCTCGACTTTTTGGGCCGCAAGAATCAATCCCGCATCACGGATCATCGTGCCAGCATCTGTGTCTTCAATAATGCCTTCCCCTTCAGCGATCAAGCCTTCCATAGCGTCGCATTTTTTTGCCTGGGCTTTTTCGTCCAACAATTCAAAAACCTGTTCCAATGTCGCGATATGGGTTTTAGTTTCCTCCGTGTGCTTTTCGAAAGCTGCTGCCAAGGCCTCGCTGGTCGCCGCTTTTTTCATTTTTGGAAGCGCTTTGGACAGATGTTTTTCTGCCCAGTAAATGTCCTTCAGCTCATCTACAAAAAATTCGTGGAACTCAGAATTCTCAATTTTTGCGGGTTTAGCGTCTTTGTTGGAGCTTACGTTTGTACTTTTCGCTGCAGCCGCCGCTCCTGTGGCTGTTTTTTTAGCCGTTGTTTTAGTTGTTGCCATTTTTCTAGTTTTTATGTTAATGATTGTTATGTTTTATCGTGGATTGCTCAAATATCTTTATCGAAACCTGGCAGTCTCCCGGAATGCAGAACTCCAGGTTCCCCCCTTTTACAGGTTTTCCTTCAACATGCTTCTTCTGCCCTTTGACCCTTACCTCAACCGCTGGAATTTTTAGGTTTCCGGTCTTTACCAACATCATCCGGCATTCCAGTCTTGCGTCACCCAGCACCTGGAAAGAAATATTTTTACCCCTTACAGCAGTAAAATCTGCGGTCGGGTAGTCAACATATACCATAAAGGCCTCACCGGGAATCTGCAGGTAGTGGCGGGGCAGGATTCCGAAAGCATTTCCAGCACCATAAACTTCCTGCCCAACAGTGCCTGACTTCAACCAGCCGTCCTGCAAATCTTCCAGTGCAATCCATAATTTCGGGTCAACTTCACCGGTCTTCGTCTGCTCCTCTAACATTTCTGTCGGAAGCATAGGAGGATAATAATATATTGCGCGGTCAACGATATAGCGGATAAACTCTGCAACCAGCAATTTGACCGATGGCAAAATCTCTACACCCTTTGCATGGTATAAATAGTCATGCAGCGCGCAGAACACCTCCTGCTCTTCATAGGCAGCAGTATAAGGCGCATCGTTCAACGGGTAGAGGGCAAAAAATTTCGGGAAATTCTTACCATGTCCATAGTTACAATCCCACAACTGGGTATTGCGAAAAATGCTGGCCAGGCACATATAACTCAGCTCGAGGTACAGCTTTTTACCAGTTATTTTAAATAACCGCAACAGCGCACCTGCTGAAAATGCTGTATTGTTGGCCTGGTAAAATATCTCAAAGCCATATCCTTCCAGGGTCCTGGCTGCTTTCTCTGCTTCGGCCAGATATTTTTTCTCTTTAGTCAGCTCAAAAGCCTGGAGCATTACATGAGCATACAAACCAGCCACATCCTTTTCTCCGCCCTTACCATCCGCCGTTTCTGCTTTGATTACTTCAAGGGTATCCATTTTATAGAATACAGGCCATTTATACTTAAAATGACGCGCAACTTTAATGGCGAACTTCAACGAATCCAAAAAGAGCGTTTTGGCTACTTTGTCACCTTTCAGCGCCAGCCGCGACAGGTTTAATAACGGGTGATGCAGGTACCAGGAGTCCATGACCAGCGGTACCTTCTGTTCCTCTTCGCCTTTGAGTTTATCTTCCGCCGCCGGAAGCCAGCGCATAATGGTACCGAGCTGATCATTGTAAAATGCCGGTAATCCTTCTTTGATAACTTTCATGACTTCCAGCTCTTTACCACCCCACTCCACGTAATCCAATAGCGGAAGCAGAACGGCCAGCTGCACCATAATTTCCGGCGGGGTTTCATAATCACTGACGTAGGCGTTAAAATATTTATGTCCGGCTACCTGCGACCAGCAGCCGGGACTTTCAATCAGATCCTTCAACCCATTTTCAAGGACTTCAGGCCATGAATGATATCGGGTATCGGGTCTGGGCATGAGAAGGTAAATGCGGCTGAGCAGGGTCAGGTAAGTTTCCATAACCTCGGCTTCACTTTCAGGTGCCTGGGCTTTGAAAGCAATAAAGGCATCAGAAATAGTAACTTTTTTTCCTGCGTTTAATGGCTTTTTGGATGGTGGCAGAGAAAACCCCAGCTCTGGCCATTCTCCACCCACGGTATCGCCCAGGGAAGTCTCGGTTTGATCACAATAGGCCGATATAGCCGTCAGGTTTTGCAGGTATAATATTGCTTCTGATTTTGGACGCATCTGGGATAAATAGAGGAATCCGGAGCGGGTACCCCACTGACTAGCGTGAATTTTACCGGCAGAATTTTCCGGCTTTCCACTTTTGTCTGTGAAAAGGATATCCCTGGGCCAGTATGGAATATCCAGCGTTGTAGTAGGTTCCAGTGTAGTGGTATAACGAAGAACCGGAATATCTTCATCCGTGTCAATAATGATGTCAACAGTTTGTTTGCCGTAAACACCCTCTAGGGCCAAGGTGATCCCCCTGGCATTCACTTGTTTTTCTGCGACATCGAACCCACCTGGACTGTAAGCACATCTAAACAAACTAATCGCGCCATTAAGCATCCGGGCCTCCACTAAAATGGAATCTGAGGTCTGGAATACCTGAAAAGTATAGTTTTTGGTTTCATTTGAATACAGGGGCTCCTCCACCACCGCAAGATCATTACTTGCCAGGACTGCCCAGGGGGACATTGATTTCATAACAAGTGTTTTAAAAGGTTAATGTGATGCCAATAACAGAGTGACTGACATAATGTTTTCAGGGCCGAAGTTTAGCGTATTTACTACATCGTCTTCGGGTGTATTCCGCAAATTGACAGCTGAAACTTTTTGTTACCGATCTTGTTTGCTTTGGAGACATTGATACCAGTTCAAACATGAAAGACCTTGCCCGCAGATTTCCGCAAAACCCACTCCTGATACCTAAAGACCTCTGCCCCAGCGCCGATGGCCTTCAGGTGATCTGCCTGCTAAATCCCGGCGTATTCACCTACCTGGGCAAAACCTGGCTGCTGGTCAGGGTGGCCGAAAGTATTAAACAGGTCGAAGGCTGGGCATTTATACCTGCTTTGAATGACCAGGGGAAATTGGAAATCATTGAAGTACCGCTAAATGATCCTGAACTTATCGCTACGGATGCGCGTGTGTTCAATTACCAAGGGCTGGACTACCTAACTACTGTCTCCCATTTGCGCCTGCTAAGCAGCACAGACGGCATCAACTTCAGGGAAGAAGAAGGGTTCCCTGGGATATTTGGAAAGGGCAGACTGGAACGTTATGGCATTGAAGACTGCAGGGTTACCTTCCTTGAAGATCTTTATTATCTCACCTATACCGCCGTGTCAGATAACGGCGTCGGCGTAGGTTTACAGACCACCCGAAACTGGAAAGATTTTGAACGCAAAGGGATGATCCTGCCGCCCCACAATAAGGATGTCGCTATTTTTGAAGAAAAAATCAATGGTAAATACTACGCCCTGCACCGCCCCAGTAGCAAGGACATCGGCGGGAATTACATCTGGCTTGCCGAGTCACCTGATGCCCTCCACTGGGGCAATCATCAATGCCTTATCAAATCCCGGCCCGGAATGTGGGACAGCGGACGGGTAGGGGCCGGAGCCGCCCCCATCAAAACCGATCAAGGCTGGCTGGAAATCTATCATGGTGCAACCGCAGAAAACCGCTACTGCCTCGGCGCATTTTTACTCGACCTGGAAAACCCGGCTATCGTTCTGGCCAGGAGTATCGAACCCATAATGGTCCCTACAGAAAATTATGAACTCAGTGGTTTTTTCGGATTCGTCGTTTTCACTAATGGACATATAGTCAGGGGTGACGAGCTGACCATCTACTATGGTGCAGCAGATGAATTCGTATGCGGTGCGACTTTTTCCATCAGGGAAATCTTGAATCGCTTAACCGGTAACGTACCGGAATAAGTACGTAATTCAAATTCCCGTATCAAAAACAGGGATCTAAACGAAGGAATTTAGGCCTACCCTATTGACATTTGGAATGGTCTACATGGACTATTTAGTAAAAATACTTGAGCTTAAAAGAACATGCACATGTGTAAATGTGTTATACCTTTGTGTTGTAATTGAGACGATTGAATTCAAGATTAATTATATTTTCCTTATTGCAGCTTTGGGAACACCACTAATCAAATAGCGTCGATCGTATAATGCCGTATTACATCAAAAAATAATTAAATGAAAAAAATGCTTAAAGTTCCAACTTCATTGATTGGTTGTGATGCTCCGCAAAACTCCTTGATGTTAGATGGTTGTTCTGTAATCGAGCAGTGCATACATAGTACGGAAGTTAAAGGCACAATGTACCTCGAACAGCATTTACTCCTTATCGTACTGGAAGGATCTGTCGTTCTCACTTATGGAAAACAAGAATATAAGCTCGGTAAGAACGATATGATTTTGCTAAAAAAAGCAACTGCTGTAAAATATCATAAATTCGGGAATGCAGATAATGATAATATCTACGACAGCTTAATGTTTAGCATCAAAGATGATCTTCTAAAGTCATTTCTGTCAAGCTCAGATATTAAGGTATCAAAACCTGAAGGTGAAATCAAAACTGGCGTTTACCCAATGAATGAATGTCTGGTTGCATTTGCCCACTCTCTTAAACCGTATTTTTTTGATCATTCCGTCGTTCATCCTGGCCAGCTTCGTTTAAAAATCATGGAATTACTATATGATGTAGCGGAATGTAACCGGAATATGTTTTTACAGATTCTCCAGTTGCACGAGCCTATAAGGACAGATATCCGAAATGTGGTAGAACAACATTATGCTTCCCCGGTCTCAGTTTCAGAATTGGCATACCTTTCTGGTAGAAGTGTATCCAGCTTCAAAAGAGATTTTCAAAATATATACAATGCTGCACCTGCAACGTGGATAAGAGAAAAAAGGCTAAACAAGGCAAAAGATATGCTGGAAACTACAATGATGTCTGTTTCAGAGATTTGTTACATGTTAGGATTTGAGAATATATCTCACTTTTCCAGGATATTTAAAGAGTTTCACGGAAAGGCTCCTACCGTTTTTCGACTTTAAACATTAAAATTATAAATCTATGAAAGTATTAGTGATCGGAGCAAATGGTCGGGTTGGCTCCCTTTTAATCGAAAAGTTAGCTTCTCAACATCAGGTTATCGCTGGCTCGCGACATTCAAAAGCAATCAATAATTCTTATAACGTTGAGCATTCATATATTGATTTACTAAATGATGTAAATTCTATTACAGAAAGCATGAATGGTGTAGATGCGGTATATTTTGTATCCGGTTCCCGCGGCAAAAATCTTTTACAAATAGACTTACATGGAGCAATAAAAACTATGCAAGCCGCAGAAAGAGTTGGAGCAAAGCGTTATATATTGCTTAATTCTGTTTTCGCATTGCAACCGGAACATTGGAAGGAATCTTTCCTAAGTGATTTAACAGATTATAATATTGCTAAACATTATGCCGACTTATATCTCAGTACTCAAACTCAGTTAGATTATACCATACTACAACCTGGGGCGCTTAAAGAGGAACAAGGCACTGGAAAAATAGAGACAAATGTGATCAGCCCGGGATCTAACTCTATAGCGAATGTTGTAGATACGCTTGTGGCGATATTGGCAGACGACTCAACAATTGGGAGGGTAATTCTTATGCATGATGGGGACACTCCAATTAGTGAAGCCATCCGTCCGGCAGAATAATATATCCATAAATACCCCACCATTGAATGTTATCTTACCCAGATATTCAGCCAATATATCTTCCTAATCCTTTTATATCAAAATAGGACTAATTAGTCAAAATCTTTGAGCTAATTAGAAAAAACATCAAATTCTTGTCATTGTATCTTTGTTAAAGAAAAAGAGATGAATAATCTGCTAATACCTGACAGTATTATTCTCATTTAAACGAGATAATTTATGCAAAAAAATCCGAAACAAAATGAGCTTACCCGTTCAGCAAAATCCAACGCTGATGGATCACAAAAAAGTAGTGGAAACATAGTTAAAAAACTGTTTCCATCAGTTCCAACTGCACTGCTATTTTCTGCCCTAACAATTGGAAGCCTATTGGTTTCATGTCAAAATAGCTATAGTCAAAATAATAAAAAAGAAGTTATGCAAAACAATCAAGAACAAAAAGATGGCATCCTCAAGCCAATAGAATTATATATTGAAGCAGGACGAAAAGGCGATGGCAACATTGCAAATCCAGCATTTGCATCTACTGCAACCATGTCCTGGTCAGAAAATGGAGTATTAAAAAGCGTTCCTATTCAAGCACTGTTTGACGGATTTTCTGCAGCCGAGCCAATGGAAGCGAGCTATAAAATAACCACTTTGATGTAGAAAGTGATGTAGCAATAGTGAGAATCGAATCTCAGTTTGGACCCGACAAATATGCCGATATGTTTACATTGGTAAAAGACGGTAACAACTGGAAAATCATTAGTAAAATTTACCATGTAATAAAATAAAAATCATGTCCGCAAATCAAAATATCAACACCGTTCAAGATTATGAAGATGTCCTGGCAGCAATGGAAGGCTATGTTCAGGGATTAAAAACCGGAAACGTAGATCAATTGAAAAAGACCTTCCATCAAGATGCGATTATGTATGGCCATTTAGGTGATGACCTCTCACAAGGCAGCATAGATAATCTTTATACCTACGTCGAGAAATTCGGATCAGCACCAAATATCAAAACCAATCTCACGGTTTTACACAAAACACCTACCACAGCAATTGTTCGAATTGAAATGGAACATGATGCTGCCAATGAAGATTTTACAGATTACCATTCTTTAATTAAGATTAATGGAGAATGGAAGGTAGTTGCAAAACTTTTTCATCTCTACACTAAGTAATCAAATTCCTAATGTTGAAGTTCTTACTGGGAGCATATATTGCTTTCAGCGGGACTTCGCGTTCAAAAAAAAATAGAAATGTCAAAATTATTCAGTCCATTGACTGTCAAATCTGTTACGTTCAAAAATAGAATTTTCACCTCGCCTATGTGTATGTATATGGCGGAAGATGGATTCGCAGGTGATTGGCACCTGATTCATTACGGCTCAAGAGCCATGGGAGGCGCTGGCGCAATAATGTTGGAAGCAACAGCTGTACGTGCCGATGGACGTATTGGTGTGGGAGATTTGGGAATATGGAAAGACGAACACATTAAAATGCTTTCTAAGATCGTCTCTTTTATAAAAAGTACAGGTAGTATTCCCGCAATTCAACTGGCACATGCAGGAAGAAAAGGAAGTACCTGGGCTTCTGGAGGTGAAAGCCGCCCGTTAATGCCAGGTGAAGAAAATGGCTGGGAGTTAATTGCGCCTTCTGCTATTGCATTCTCACCAGCAATGCAAACCCCTCGTGAAATGACCTTAAAGGATATTGAGGAAATTCAGCAAGCTTTTGTAGATGCCGCAATGAGAGCTTTGAAGTCTGGCTTTGAACTGATTGAAATTCACAGCGCACATGGTTATCTCATTAATGAATTTCTATCGCCTATTCCAAACAAAAGAACAGATCACTACGGTGGAACTATTGAAAACAGAGCAAGGTTTCTATTTGAAATTATTGAAAAAGTCAAAGCAGTATGGCCATCAGATCTTCCGATTGCTGTTCGTATTTCTGCTACAGATTGGACAGAAGAAGGATGGACGATTTCCGATTCAGTTTGGCTAAGTAAGGAGCTCTCAAAGAAAGGAATTGATGTTATCGATGTCTCTTCGGGAGGAATGGTCCCAAATGCTAAAATAACAGTTGGTTCAGGCTATCAGTTGCCATTTGCAAGCACTATCAAACGTGAAGTAAAAGATCAGTTACTTGTAGGAACAGTGGGGATGATCACCAATGCCCATCAAGCCGAAACTATATTAACCAATGGAGATGCCGATCTTATTTTTATTGGCCGTGAACTATTGCGAAACCCTTATTTCCCTTTAGAAGCTGCAAAACAACTTCGTTCAGAAATACCTGTCCCTAAACCCTATGAACTTGCATTTAAATAAAGAAACAATTTTATGAGTATCTATTTAACTATCATTATAAAGGCACCGCCTGAACGCCAACAAGAAATCAAAGACCTTTTATACACTCTCCCGGAATTACTCCCAGGGACTATTTTCTGAAATTAAGACTATTAAGCTTTGGCTAAGATACCTTTTAACCTGCTTTCGGATTTTCAGGAAATAGAGAGCGATTAAATTCGACTATATCTTCGTGCGACGGCGGTGTAGCGCGTTCCGAGAATAGTTTAATCACAGAATCCCTGATTTGGGCTGCAACTTCCCTAATTCCATCCTTGAGTGCCTGTTTCAGTTCCTTCGTATTCAATTCTGTACAATAGGCTGGAGTTCCCGGTTGATGCCTCCATGAACTTTGTAGGTCACCAGCGTCGACGACGTCAAAGCCTGCTTCGTCAATTAGTCCGGATATTATATTTTTTGCTTGTATATCATCTCCCGATATTGCCATAGCTACACGCCCTTTCGTTCCCTGAGGTTTACCTCCAGATATAAGAGTTTCTGCAAGCAGATTATTAAATGCTTTAATCACAGGCCGGCCTATTTGTTCGGAAACCCAGATACTTTCCACTTTACCATTTTTTATTTCCTCGATATCAGCATCACGAAACGGATAATAATTAGATGTATCTACGATGATGGTTCCCTGAGGCACTTCGTCAAATAAAGTTTTAGGCAGGTTGGGAATGGCAATGGTTGGCACGGCAAGTATGACTACGTCCACCTCTTTTACGAGTGCCTCTAAGGTCGAAGGTAAGGCTCCTAATTCATGTGCACGCTTTTCTACTTGATCAAATTTAGCTGAACTGGTTACCGAAACCTCATGCCCTGCTCCTACCATTTTTTTTGCAATCGTGCCTCCAATGGCGCCTGTGCCAATTATTCCTATTTTCATCTTTTTATATTTAAAATATGTGTTGGTTTAGTAGATAAATAATTATTGCAAAGTTATCTTATTATACTTTCTTTTGTATAGCACTTTCTCAAAGGAAAGTGAAATTATTAACACGAACGATATGGCTCAGAAAAAAACACATTGCGATTGCCTTAATACCGTGAAGCCGGTAAGGGATGCACTCGATGTGATTAGTGGCAAATGGAAACTCCCCATAATTATTTCAGTCGGTGTTGGCAATGACCGTTTTACCGATATACAGGAAAGTATTCCAGGAATAACCCCTAAAGTCCTCGCTAAAGAACTCAAGGACCTGGAACAGCATAAACTTTTAAAACGTATTGTTGTAGGCGACTATCCCGTCAAAATCCAGTATACCCTGGAACCTTACGCCGATACCTTAACACCAATAATATATTCGCTAAAAGACTGGGGAGTCAATCATAGGAAAGTAGTTACAGAAAGATAAATGCTTAAAGATAAGCGCAACAATAAACTTTATTTTTGGCAGAAAGCTATCTCATTGACCGGGAAATTATAAACGGAACGAAGGCCGCTTTCTCCAAATCTAAGTTTACCGCTTAATAATCACGAACATATTACCAATGTCCATTGTCCGCCGATGATACTTGAGGCGCATGCTTCCGTACATTCATCGCTCAGAGCAAGCTTCCGGAGATTTGGCCGATGATTGCTTGATTTCGCCCAATACTTACATTATTTATAGTACCTAACAATTAGCGGGCTATATACAAAAGTATATATGCAACCTTAACTTTGTCTTAAATAAAAGAATCATCAAAGTTGATTACCAACTGTCATTGCTTTTTATGGAATGGATTACAACTCATCTGAAGCAACATTGCTCTTGGTGTAAGATCATATTTGGTATTTCCTGATAAGTTGTGACCGACTTCACACTTAAAAAGAATTGCAAAAAGTAAGGTTATATAATTTAAAAATTTTAATATGGAATCACAGACAAAACGAATCTTAATCGTGGGCGGTTATGGAATGGTTGGAAGTAACATCGCAAGACTAATCAGACAACCTGATAAGAGTATCGAACTTATTCTTGGAGGTAGAAATCCACAAAATGGAATATCTTTAGCGGAGGAATTAAATCATTCAGAAACAGCCTATATCAATCTCGAAGAAGGCTTCGATCTAAGTGAATTTAAGAAAATTGACCTGATTATCTCAGCGGTGGATGATCACAGTAATATATTAAGAGAAACTGCTATCTTAAATGGCATTGCATGTATTGCTGTAAGCGAATTAGCGGATCAAATTTCTCCCACAGCATTTTTGAGTCTTCACAAAACGATTGTTGCACCTGTTGTATACGCAGGTCATTGGCAAGCTGGATTATTAACCCTTATGGTTAGGCAACAAGCTGATAAATTCAGTCAAATAGAAACTATCGAACTTGCAGGATTATATGATCCAAAGGATAGCGTAGGACCGCTGGTTGCAAACGAAGTTAGTGGTTTTGTTGGTGAGGCGCTAATTCGCAAAGGGGGAAATTGGCTATCATTACAAGCAAAAGAAAACCCGAGAACTATTGATTTGCAAAATAATACATCAGCAATAGGTTACCCACTCAGTACGCTGGATGTTCCGAGTATAGCCGCTTTTACGAGTGCGAAAAATATTAGGTTCGACTTTATTACAGGAGAATCTATTGGGACTAGTAAGGGCCTGGAAGCTTCCCATGAATTATACTTTACTATTTATGGCACCCTGCTATCCGGCGAAAAAAGAAAACTCAGCACGATCGTATCCGGCCCAAAAGGAAATTCCCATCTCACAGCTGTGGGCGTATATTTAATCACGGAAAAGATATTGGGCCTGAATGGACAGTCTGAACAAAAGACCGGGGGATTGTATCTTCCAGAAACTATTATCTCAACTCATCATATCAGCAACTGGTTAAAAGAATTTGGAATCGAAATAATTGAAGAAACCCTGGAAAGTTTATAGAACTTAATCAGGATATCCTGAGCACAATTTAACAATTCACAAAATTGAGCTTAACTATTAAAATAAACAAATAACGTGAAAAAACTCACATTAACAATATCCATCTTACTGTCAGCCGGTATCGAAATCATAGCAAAACCCATAAGTTATCTTCCTGATCAAAATACATTTCAACCTGTTATAAATGCTCAAAAGACGAGGAACTGGAATTACGAAATACGAACCATTGATCTTGATAATTCCATTGCCGGAAAGGTAATTGATAACGGAGAGAGCTTAGCAATAAAATTATATGGAAGCAAACCGGATTCAAGCATTACTGAATCGATTCATATTCAAAAACAAGCAAAAATGAAAAATGCAACGATATTACACAAAGCCAACGAATTCGTTAAAAAGGGAAACTATGAAAGTTTTCTAACTTATTGTACACAGGATACCAAATGGGTTTTTGTAGGCGAACGTATCCTTGAGGGTAGAGATAAAGTACGAGAGTATATGAAAGAATTCTATTTGGAACCGCCCGTATTTACCGTGGAAAAAACCATTGAGGATGGTAGCTATGTAACGGTCACAGGTGAAATCACCTTGAAGGCTGCAAATGGAACCTATAACCACTATGATTATTGCGACGTCTGGCGCTTCGAAAATGGAAAAATTGCAGAATTGAAAGCTTTTGTCATTGAAAAAAAATCTTGACAAATGAATCATTAAATGAAACTGAAAGTGGTAACTGAGCCTGATTGGGTTCCAAGCAATACAGGATCAAGTCAAAAACTTGTGGATCAGTTCTTATATTTTTAGCTTTGTTGCTTTAGATTTCTTACTTGATGCAGGACGGTTACCATTCTTTAAT
>NZ_FNGZ01000010.1:0-121354 GCF_900103515.1 Pedobacter antarcticus | reverse complement strand
CGGGGCATGGCTGGAATACGATACCCATGAAATTGAAATGGCCGTACCGCTTAGCCCTCAGGAACTGGAGAAAAAGAAATATGCGATTTTCAAACATCAATCCCAGAAAGACAGAGCCGTATTCCCCGGAGATGATGCCCGGGAATTCTGGGAAAGGGCAGAAGACCGGAACAGGGAAACAGCAAGGGCTTATGACGAGCTCGGGCTTGCTGAATATGAGGCCATGGAAGCTTTTGTCCGCTGGAAATTCTAAAATACCCCCTTCCAAAGAAAATGGGTTTAACGACAAAGGCCTCTGCTGTAGCAGAGGCCTTTGTTATATATTTCATTCTGCTTTTGAATTGAATTCC
Organism: Pedobacter antarcticus; assembly: GCF_900103515.1. Lineage (NCBI taxonomy): Bacteria > Pseudomonadati > Bacteroidota > Sphingobacteriia > Sphingobacteriales > Sphingobacteriaceae > Pedobacter > Pedobacter antarcticus. The sequence goes on along the minus strand of NZ_FNGZ01000010.1, from coordinate 121,004 downwards.
TCCAGCCAGCTTACCCTGGTATTGTTTAATGTATCCAGGTGTTCCAGTCGTTTATACTGATAATAGGCACCCTGATCAAAATCTCCATTAATCAGGATCATCCCAGCAATAAACACATGCCTGACACCTAACTCACTTTTGCTAATGAGGTCCTGGATCTTCTCATCAATCGCTTCGTACATGACTGCAGTTGCTTCTATGATCGGATTATCCGCAGTCATAAGCCGGTTTTCAGATTTCAACAAAATCTGCTGTACACGGTTAATCTGATAATTATCCTCCGGGTTGAGATCGGAAATGGTTAATTTCTCTTTTATCTTTTGCAGCGAAGAAATTACCGCACCACAACAGATAGAATCACCACACTGTCCGGTTCTTCTGAGTTCACCAGCTACCCCTTTATGATTAACACCGATATGCGGGCCATAACTAATGAGCATGGCTCCATGCTCCGGAATATGTTGCGCAGCAGTATTCAATGCCGCGAGTCCGGCAAAAGGATATCCTGAAAGACCACCCATTTTAAAAGCACCAATCATTTCTGAAGCTGCTGCAGGATACTGAAGCGTGTTGACTTCGTCACAGCAAATACTGTCGGCATGGAGAATTTGCTCAGGTTTGAGGTCGAGCTTCTGCCGGATGATATCATATAACAGGTTAACAGATTGTTCCGCAGGATTAGCTCGCGGATAGATTTTACGGATGAGATCCAATGAGGTTACAGAACCTGGTTCTTTCATTTGGCAATGGATTAAGATCTAATTTATTCCGGACAAAATTATTGGTAATTTCGTTATCCCAGCAAATTCGTGAATATTTTATTTCTTAATAATTGCGAGAACAATGTCCCTGATATGTGCTTTAGCTCTTTTCTTAAATAATTTCACATAATCTTCGTCAGATAGCGTATCAAATCCATTCACTTTTCTGTAATAATCTTTATTAAAGATCATTGCATTCAGGGAACCATAGATTGTACTCAATAAAAATGTAGTATCAATATCAGATTTAAATTCGCCCTTCTCTGCGCCATGCTGGAAAACATTAATCAATACTTTGAAGTTCCGCAAACGCATATTATTAAAGTGCTCCATTACAGATTCATCCTTCAGCGTTGACTGCAGCTGAAATAAAAGACGGTAGAAATATTTCTGTTCGAAGATTTTGTCGACATAGAGATCCAACAGGAATAGAATTGTATTAAGGGGGTCCTCAGCAAGCTCATCATATGCATTAAATACTTTGGCCATATTAATGGTTCTGTATTCCAGAATAGCCTGCATTAACTTTTCCTTCGATCCGAAGTAATAAGACACCATTGCAGAATTCATTCTGGACTCTTTCGCAATAATTCTGAGAGAGGTTTCAGCATAGCCGACTTCGGCAAACAATTTTTCACTGGTTTTAATTAGATGAATTTGTTTCTCGCTGAAGGTTCTATCCTTGTCCTTAATCATATCCCAATATCTGAATTTAACATTAAAATCGAGTTAAAAGTTAAGAAAACAATTTCTTTTCGTTAATCCGCAGTTCAAACCTAATCCAAATCTTTGAAAAAATGAGAAACTGTTTTAAAGTAACTACATTCTTACATAGGCTAATTCGCCTCACATAGAATTGTTAATAAGATGTTAACTACTCTCTTAATAAAGATATAAATAACTATAAATCAAATGATAATACAATTTAAACTGTGGAACAAAATGTTAATAACATTAGCAGGAATAATAAAAAAACAGAATACTAACATCAGTTGTGAATAAGTTGTGCAAAACACATTAAGAATGTTAATAATAGCTTTCTTTCTGTTAGGAATTATAGATCCCTGCTTGATTACCAAGGGTCGAATTAACGCACTTGTGGCAAAGTGTTAGAAACTGTATTCAAATTATCTGTCAGGCTCTCCATAAAGGCAACTATTTCCTGCACTTCTTTTTTCGACAGGTTAAGCGGCTTAGCGGAAAGTGTTTGGCCGGGTACCTCTAAACGGAGTCCGGCTCCGCCGCCCTGGTTATAAAATTCGACTACTTTTTCCAAATCTTCGAATGCACCGTTATGCATGTATGGGGCAGTTTTAGCGGTATTTCTTACCGTAGGAGTTTTAAATGCACCCTGATAATATGAAATCGGAAAAAACCCAAAGCGCCCAGCATCCTGGTCTGGAACTAAACGATCGAAATCGGCGTTAGCCGGTGTACCCAATACCTCAAACTCCGTCCGTTTGTAAAGCGGTGGTATCAATCCGTTAAATAATGGAGCAAAATGACAGCTGCCGCACTGCCCTTTCCCCATAAACAGGTTAAATCCATTCAACTGCTGCTTATTCATTGCGGATCTGTCACCAGCCATATAACGGTCAAAAGCGGAGTTCCTAGGAGAGAGCGTACTGAGATAGGCAGCCAGAGCCTCCGCGAGATTATTCATATTCAAAGGGTCTGCAGCCGCTGGGAAGGACTGCTGAAATGCGATCTGATAACCCGCATTCTTTTTCAGGGAAGCCACAATGACTTTATGCTCTCCATTCATCTCTGATGGATTCGCAATCACTTCTTTAATCTGCCCGGCCAAGGTTTTAACGCGCCCGTCCCAAAACTGGGCATATTGAAAACCCGCATATAATAAAGTAGGCGCGTTTCGTTTCACAAAAGACTCTTCATTAAAAGCAAGGCTTGTCTTTAGCCCATCGCTAAAATATTTCGCCGGATTATGACAGGAAATACAGCTTCTTTTCAAGTTTCCCGAGAGTATCTTTTCGGCAAATAACCGCTTACCCAAAGTCACTTTCATTTCATCAGCGTGTTTCCCTTTTCCTAAATCTGCAGCCGATACATCATTAAATGCCGATGCAGGTAGAGCATCCGGACTGAATATATGACTCGCCTTATAGTTTAATATACTTTTATAGTTGGCCTCCAACCCTCTTTCACGAATAAAATTGCCTAATTTCTCCTGCAAAGGAAGTGCATAAATAGTTAAGAATTCCATCCGGTCAAACTGATCGAAATTTGTATGTACTTTAAGGTAAGCAAGGGTACTGCTTAAAGACAGGGAGAGCTTACCATCTGTATTTTCTGCAGAACTGAGATAAGGTGTCAGTACCTTTTTGATGATATCAATAGATTGATAGGCTTCAGAAATACCGGTTTTGAGCTCTGGTGCATCATATCCTGTAATACCCAGCGTAATAACTTTAAGCAGTTCCAACCGAATACTTTCCAGTATCTCCTCATCTTTACCATCAAAGCTGTACAATAGTGAATTCAGGTCGGCTGCCGAAGATATCAGCAACTCTGCCTGTTCCAGTAATGCTTTGCGATGCCCGGCCGGATCTTCATCAAATAATAAGGCTTCGATTACCTGGAAACCGGATGGCTCCTGATATTCCATATAAGGTTCATCAACCTCAACTTTTGCCGGCCGGTTATAAATTAATCCGGAGCTCTCAAAGAAATAATCCATAAAAAACTCAATCCTTTTATAGGCCAATCTAGATTTGGTGAGCGCAGCCCTGGCATTTGCAATTGTTCGCGTATCCTGGCTGTTTAAAACTGATACAGCTGCCTACAGCTCAAAAAGGGACTGTCCAAAACCGGCAGTCCCTTCCTTAAAAATGCCGATCGTATGGTTTAACCCAATCCTTTGGTCTGCGGTCTTCAGACTGGAAAAAATGCATAGGCAGGTTATCCACAGCGCGGTAACGAGCAACATTTTGAGTTTATTGACCTTCATTCCAGGTTTATTCTTTAATCATCGTAAACTGGTCTCTCACGACCCCATCGGCACAAATCCATTTTAGCTCCAGACGCTTATCCTGCACATCCAAGAAACATGCGCCTCCATGATCAGCATCAGAAAAGTACATTGCATCATGCGGATAACCGGTCTGCTTCCCGCCCAATTTGCCCGCCGAACCGCTCACTACGTAGACCGTGCCATTATTTTTCTTGATCGTTTTAGTATAGGGCGCGGAGTTCCTGCTTCGGTCATTTCTTCCAGAAGAGTTACTTATATTATGTTTCTTGGGGTCAAACGTATTTTCCATTCCATAATGTCCCCGCATCAATTTGCTGCGTTCGTAACCATGGCTGTGTCCGTTCAATACGATATCTACCCCGGCGCGCTCTATAACCTTAATAAAGTTTTCTCTAATTTTAACCAGTTCTTCTTCCTCATCTGAATTATGGGACCCCATAGTATAAGGCGGATGATGCCAGAATGCAATTATCCAGTCCTTATTTTTATTCGCCGCCAGATCCTTTTTAATCCATTGTACCTGTGGTCCTATAGTATCATACAATCTGTAAGCTTTGTCTTCCTTTCCATAAGAATCCAGAGATAAGAAATGGATGTTCCCGACATCAAAAGAATAAAAAGCCTGCGTATGAGAGGGCACGCCGCCGGATTCTCCCGCAGTTGGCATAGAAAAGTTCTGATAGTATGCTGTCTCATGCGTTTCCTGAGCATATTTAGCACTCAGATCGGTATCATGATAGTCGTGATTTCCTGGCGTGGGGAACAGCGGATACTTTTTCAGCAGGTCATCTTTATAAACATTAAAAAACTTAGTTTGATACTCGGCATCTGTCCCATCCTGATAAGCATTGTCTCCCAGTAAAATCCAGGCATTAAGTTCATTTTCTCCGAGGTAACTGAGCATTTCTTTTTTAACCTGACGCTGGTTAATGGAGTTATCTCCGCAGTCCCCGAATGCTGCAATCCGGTAGTGTCCGGGTTTGCCGGGTTCAGGTAGCGTGGTAAAGAAGTTGTGTTCGTTTCCCTGCAAAGTATCCTTTAGTCCGCCAATTGAATAATAATATTTAGTAAGTGGCTTCAGCCCGTCTATTTTCAATTCATGTTCAGTAACCAGTTTGAGATCCTGCACGGACTGATCCAGATTTGCGGCTGAAGTACCGTAACGCACCCTACTTCTTACAGAAAGGTCAGTTCTCCAACGGATGTGAATACCTGTACTGCTTGCCACCTGCAAATAGGGGCCGCGAATGAGCTTTACAGGTTCTGCAGGCGCTCCTTTTTCTTTCTTTTGCGCAACAGCCATTCCTGAAAAAAGCATAACCAGCGGCAGCAGAATACAAAAGATCCTGTTACTACTTTTATAATTTATGTGATTTGATCTGTACATATTCTCTGAGTTTATTTAACTCCGTTTATATCCAGTTCTTTCCCTGCAATATCTTCCCATCTGTAGAAATGAAAAGTCCTGTCATCACTCATAGCTACGAAAAGGCCATGTTTGAATGTTTCATTTAACGGCACATTTACAACCTCAGACCCATCACTGTGTCTTGCTGCAACTTTAACAATTTTGAGCAACTGATGGTCGAACTTACCATCGGCACCAGACTCTCTTCTAAAAATCTGGAACCTGTTCACTCCCTGATCCGAAACCAAAATATAACCTTTGGAAGCAGATGTTTTATAGATAGAAATACCTTCATGGTCGTCTGCAAAACCGGTTGTGCCGAACAATGCTAACTCCTGATTTCCCTTTTCCGGGTCTGCATAATATTGTCTGACACCATGCTGCTCATCAGAATAGTAAATATAACCCAGCTCATTATCCACAGCAATAGCTTCGATTTCTTTTTTTCCACTGTAGGCACCAAATTTCCTGACCAGCGTTGCTTTGACCTGCCCGTTCCCATTATCTGATAATAAATATTGCCATAGATAGCTACCATCTACCGGTCCTGTTTTACGGCCTACTATTGCATATAACTTTCCTGATTTAGCTGTGTAAACAGCAATTCCCATCAGATCACGATATTCTATACCAGTTTCGCCTTCAAATACAGGGATACCACCTCCATCAACAGGTTTCATATCCGGTAAAGAAAAAATCCGCAGCTGATGCGTGAACCGTTCTGTAGTAATCGCGATATCCGTAGATACCCCATTTAGTTTTAAACCATAAGCGACGTCAACATTATTCGGTCTCTTTAAATCTTTTACCGTTAGGTCCGCCTGGATTTTACCCTCCAGGTTGAATACATACAAGGCCCCGTTAACTGACTTATCTGTCCCGATGACCAGACTCTTTGAAGGATCCGCAGGATTTACCCAGATCGCAGGATCGTCTGAGTCAAAGCCTACCTTTTCAGAAATAACTGCAGGTTTTATAGTGCCCCTGCTCACAGTAATACCTGCAGGAACACTGGATAATTTTGGACTGCATGCCGCCAGGAATAAAGGCGCCAGCATTAAAAAGTTTATTGATTTAGATAAGATCATAGATAAAATATTAGTTGGCACCAAATGCACCAATGTAAGAAGCAGGTTCCGGTGTGGTATACACTACACCATTCAGGGTCAGACCGTCAGGAAAGTTGCGGCTGAAATCTTTGGTTCCGGCATTTAATGCTGCAGAACCAACTTTCAAATGAAAATCCCAGTTTTCATTAAATGTTGGATTATCAGTCGCTGTTGTAACTGGATAATTCACAAAAAGAGGATCGTTTTGTCCGGCCAGAGCACCGATAACATCATTTTTACCGGCAACTATATCTGAAGCTGGCTGAAACTGTGACACTATATCCTGTCTGTAACCGTAATAAAGCGAATTTTTAAAAATTGAACGTGCGTCTTCTGCGTCTTTGGTATTCCTTTTTATCCCAAAACGTGTATTCGCAAATAAGTTATTATATAACTCTACGTTTACACTGGTCTCCAGCCAGACAGAACCACCTTTTGCAGTAGGTCTTCTCCATCCTGTATTCACCATTGTATTGTTATAAGCGACAACATGGGCCTGTGGTGAACGACCGCCTGCATTAGATAACTTCAGCGCATTCGTATTGGTGGAGTAAAACAAGTTATAAGCAACATCTGCCAGAACACCAGACTTAATGTTGATACCCTCACCGCCAGTAAGACCAGTCGTATAAAATTTATTGTTGGCAAATATGATATGTCCACCTTCCAGATAAGTACAGTCATCATAAAAATGCCTGAATGTACTGTTGGTTACCACTAGCTTTCCTGTCGTATTCGAAAACCATATTGCTGGCGTGTTTTCACCACTCACTGCTTTGTACAGGCCTAATTTAACCGAAGTGGAAGCTTCAGTAGTGGTTGCACCACCGTATTCAATAATAGTGTTGTCCAATACCATTTCTGTACAGGTCTTTGCAGCCAGCAGGCCTCCCCATAGTTTTCCGAATTTATGAGCTTCATTACGGTAATTTTCTTCTACTGTAAATTTCACAGGATTGGCCGCGGTACCCAGTGCATAAAGATTGCCCTTCAGAATAATCTCCGGACTGGCCAGCGTATCCATAATTACAATTACACCTTCTTCAATAGTCAGTGTTTTGTTCTCCGGAACAATAATATCTCCGGTCACTCTGATCACACTGCCTTTAGTCCAAATTCCGTAAACCTCTCCCGAAACACCGCTGTTATCAGTCACTGAAGTTGAAGTATCTACATCCACGTTTGCTTTCTTGCAGGCATTCAGGAACACCACAGCCATCAGCAGAGAGAGGATAAATGATTTAGTTTTCATAGCTTTTTTGATTATGCTTTATTTATAATTTGTAACGTAAGCCCAGTAAATAGGTCTGCTCGTAATAGTCTTTGCGGATCAGGGTTTCATTCTTTCCGTCTTTCTGGTCAGGAAGTCCTGCATTTACAGCATTTACACCCTTAATAAATAAGGTCGTCGGCGTGTTCAATAGATTTCCGGCTTTTATAAAGACGCTTATTTTATTCTTGAATTTCTTTTCAACTGAAGCGTCCATCTGGATGAAACCTTTCTGCCACAAATCATTATCGACAAACTGGGAAACAGTATTAATTCTGTCACCGGTATAGGATCCGGCAAGCTGTGCATCCCAGCCGTTTTGAGTATCTTTATATAAGAGAGAAAGGTTCGCAATATGTGCTGCCTGGCCGTAAAGTGGTCTTGTTTGTTCTACAGAGATAGTTTCCAGATCTCCTGCACTGTTTCTGATTCGGCTGGTTTTGCTGGTTGTAATACGTGAATGCGTGTATGTGTAATTGGCTTTGAAACCAAATTTGCTGATGAACTTCACATAATCCAGTTCTAATCCATAGTTCTTAGCATTACCGAAATTGCCGGCACTGTAATAAAGGTCTCCGCGGGTATCTGCCTGAATCGTGTATTCAATAGGATCCTGAATGTTTTTATAGAATCCTCCAATTAAAAGCTGATCAGAGCTATTTGGAAAAAATTCATACCGCAGGTCGAAATTATCTGCTATAGCACGCTTCAGATCGGGGTTTCCACGTTCTGTGTATTCTTCGTAAACAACTTTCGAAGGTACGATCTCATAAAAACCAGGTCTGTTCAGCGAGCGGAAATAACTGGCTCTCAAGTTCTGTTGCGCTGTCAATCCATATTTCAGATTTAAACTTGGAAGTACATCTGTATAAACCTGGCTGCCTTTTGGTTTGCTTTCTCCTGCAGGGAACAACAGGTCATATCCCTGGTTGGTATGCTCGACTCTGACCCCTCCTACTACCTCTAGATCCTCTATTTTAACGTTGAACATCCCATAACCGGCTGTCGTTTTCTCCGAAGCATTGTAAGTAAGCGAATTGGCTACTGCACCTTTAGGATTCTGAATATCCCAGTTAATCTCAGTATAATTATTAAAATCAACACCATAAAGTGACTTAGGTGCAGATGGCTCAAATACGTAGTTGTTATAAAAGCTGCTTCTTTGTTTATCGCGGTACAAGCCACCGGCTGTAAAATCAACTTTCAGGCCTGCAATAGCTGCGGAGTAGGTAAGATCAAGGTATCCTGCTTTATCTTCATCTGTATTTCTTGACCACCGGCGCGTACTTTTGGAAGCCGTAGTTCTTTGATCTAGGAAATTAGTTCTGAGCCCGTTTAATGTAACTGAAGTTTCTTCCGGAACATCGTTTTTCGCTGAAGAATATACACCAGACCAGTTAATCTTTAGTTTTTCATTGAACAGTTTATGTTCCCCCTGTAAAGTGGTATTGTAAATCTGTTGTTCAGCTAATCGTGAGCGGGTTTGATAAGTGAGTTGTGCATTCCCGGCTCCGGGGTTATAGTCTGCATTGGAGAAATTGGTATTCAGCACATCTCTGGTCTGAATACTGGTTAGGTTAACATACGAGTTTACCAATGCCAGCTTATTATTTTTATTCAGCGTATAATCTATTTTGCCGTGCAACCCGTATCTTTTCTGCTGCTCACTGTACTGACGGTAATCCTGGGAAGTAATTCTGGAAACTGCATCTGTTCCAGCTACCGTAGAGTTATAAAAAGTACTGTTAGTCGCGGTATAATTATTCTGATAACTTCCTGCAATGATTACGCCCAGCCGATTATCCAGAAACCGCTGGCCTATCGACAATCCACCGACTACATTAGGAGCTGGCTGTTTAGCCTTATAATCTACTGCTCCATTGGAGAAATCACCCGATTTAGAATTATAGTTTTTCCCATTTATTTCATAAGGTGATTTAGCATTCAGCGCGCCAGCATCGAAAGACAGAAATTTACGGTCCAGCAACATCTGGTTGTATCCCCCTGCCAGATTAGCATTAATTTCCAGTTTAGCGGGTGCATCTTTCATAACCATATTGATAACTCCACCCACGGCGTCACCTTCCATATTTGGAGTTAGCGATTTATAAACCTCCAGACGTTGTAATAATTCTGTCGGGAACACATCCAGTGGTACATACCGGAATTTATCATCAGAACTTGCAATTTTAATCCCGTTAACCAGGGTATAATTATAGCGTTTGTCCATACCCCGCAGGATAGCATATTGTCCACCACCATTACTGCTTCGTTCAATAGATACACCAGAAACACGCTGAACTACATTCGCCACAGTCAGATCCGGGGAGATTTCCATTGCCCTGCCAGATACGACATTCGTAACCTGCATGGCTTTCTGCTCCAGTTTTCTGGCTGTGCGTTCTGAGGCCCCGTCATGTTTGGCACCAATAACCACTTCATTCAGGTCATTTCCATTGGCGTCACTCAGATAAATCTGGATCGAAGGATTGTCTTCATCAAGTACATTCAACTGCCTGGTAAAAGTTTGATAAGTTACATACGACACTTTTAAAACCGCGAGACCTGCCTTCACCTTCTTAAATTCAAATGACCCATCCAGACCGGTCATGGTAACTTTGTCTGTGTTTTCCAATCTGACAGAAGCACCAACTAGTGCCTCACCTGTTTTCTTGTCGTACACATGCCCCTTTATATTACTCGCTTTTGCGACAGTAATACTTAGAAAGAAGCATAAAATAATCTTAAAAATTGGTTTCATTTTGAATTGAGATTTTAAAGTCGTTTGCTGTTTTTACAACTATTCCTCAAATGTGCAGGGTGTTTATTGAAGCGTCAAATTATCACCGTATACAAAGCGTCAACAGCGTATACAAGGCTGTATACGAAGCGCATACAGCATAGACAACCAGCATGCAATAAACTGGAAAACAAATACTTACAAAAGACAAAAGCACCATTACCATTCAGTTAGCGTAACATTAACAAATTGTTAAGTAGTAGAATCCGGAAGATTCTAAGTCTATACAGCCTGTATAAATGTTGTCAGGTTATCACCTTCAGCTATGTTAAGTTTCTTTCGAAGTCTGTATCTGGCCATGCGTAAACTATCCTGCGATATTCCAAAGATGACAGCCATATCCCTGGCATTCATATTCATTTTAATTAGCGCAATCAGACGCATGTCATTAACCGTCAGATTTTCGCCCTTTGCTTTCAGTTTGTCAAAAAAGGACTGATGCAGCTGCTCAAACATTTCTGTGAAATCTTTCCATTGCTGATCCTGATTCATATGCTGCATGATCTGCTTAACTAATTGTTGCATCTGTTTCTTCTGATCTCTTTTCTCCTCTTTGATCATCTCTTCCATTGTATTACGCATACTTTCCAGGAACTGATTATGTTGAATTACCTGTAGCGTATGGGTAGTCAGCTCTTTCGTTTTTAACTCAAGCTGCGTTTGCTGGGCAAGAGAAAGCTGTTTATTTTTTTCCACCACGGCATTATTTTCTCTCAGCTTCAGCCGTTGCCTGGAAATCGTCAGCAATCCCATTACAATTAATAAAATCACAACTACCACAATAGAAACAGTAACTATAATATTCACTTTACGACCGTTTTCAAGCGCAGCAATCTCATCGTTCTTTTTGTCGGTATCGTATACAATATTCAGGAATGACATCTGCCTGTTGTTCTGCGTAGAATATATATTAAGCAGGTGCTTACGGCTAAGTTCCAGGTAATGAAAAGCACTGTCATTTTTGCCCATCAGATTGTATGCTTTGGCAATATCCCTGTAAGCTGAAGCTTGCTGATATTCATTTTTAGTATCCACAGCCATTATAAGTGCTTTTTGAGAATAACGCAGCCCTTGTTTATAATCCCCTGTCTTACGTAGAATATCACCAATGTTATTCATCACTTCAATGCTGGAAACCTGATTATTTACGGATTGATAAAGCTGAAGGGAATGATCAAAATAATATCTTGCAGAATCATAACGAACCAGATCTTCGAATATACTTCCCAGGTTTTCGTAGATCTTTGCCATACCAGCTTTATGATCCGCGTGCTGATACGCACTTAACGCAAGCTTTTGATAATAAAAAGCGCTATCGTAACGCTGCTCTTTTTCATATAAATGACCAATATTACCATAAGTTTCGCCCAAACCAACCCGGTTATTCAAGGTTTGATACAACTGAAGTGCTTTATCGTATTGTTTACGGGAGGATACTTTATCCAGATTCTGATAGTATAAATTACCCATATCATTAAAATTATGAGCAAGCAGATTCCGGTCTCCAACCTGCTCATATATTTTGTAGGCTTGCTGAAAATAATCTAATGACTGTGAAAAATGCCCTTGTGCACTCGATATCTCTCCCATTTGCTGGAGACAAATTCCTGAGCTCCTTTGATCATTACTGAGCTGAGCCTGCCCGTATAATTTCTTTAAGATCAAAAATGCCGAGTCAGGATACTGTTTACTCAAGGCTAGGGTGTATTTGAGTTTAATGGCAGGATCTTCGGCCGCGAAAGCGTTGCTATAGATCAGGGCAGACAGTAAAATTACGCACAGCAATCTGCTGATAGATTTGCAAGAATAGTATGACATGATGCAAAGGACGCCTTCCTATATGAACCATATGTTAAGTAAAGTGCTTTAAATGAAGATATCAATTAACATTAATTTAACCATAATCGCTCGCTTGAATCTGACGACTGGATTTACCCCTATTCAGTTTTGTCATAATTATGTCTTATTTAAAATGAATCTCAATAGTATTGTTACACACTCAAGTCTTATTGTAGTTTTGCAGTTTAAAATCATTCTAAACAACACATACACAAAATGCAAAACAAATACTTTAAATTTTATTTAATGACACTTATCCTGCTGTTCACGGGCGTGATTTCCTTTGCACAATCGAAAACGGGAATTATAAAGGGAACAGTAGTTACCAGCGACGGCGGAGCTGTAGAATCCGCAGAGGTGAGTATTCGCGGAGTAGCTAATGCAACGACAGACAGAAATGGAAACTTTACGCTAAAGAATATTCCAGCAGGAGATTATATGATCACTGCAAAACTAGTAGGCTTAAAAGCCGATACAAAATCGGTTTTTGTGACGGCCGGTGAAACTTCGACCGTTCAACTTGGTTTACAAGCGTCAAACGAGCAGCTGAAAGAAGTGATTGTCAGCGGAGGTAAAAAGAACAAATTTGCAGTTAAAGAAAGTGAATTTGTGGCTAAAATGCCTTTAAAAAACCTGGAAAACCCGCAGGTCTATTCCGTGGTATCTAAAGAACTCCTGAAAGAACAGGTAATCACTAATTTCGATGATGCTTTAAAGAATGCACCGGGGGTAGATAAATTGTGGTCATCAACGGGTCGCGGTGGTGACGGAGCTGGTTATTTCTCTTTAAGAGGCTTTGCAGTACAACCGACATTGGTTAACGGTTTACCAGGTTTAACCAATGGAAGTCTTGACGTTTCCAATATAGAACGCATTGAAGTAATCAAAGGGCCTTCCGGAACTTTATTTGGCAGCAGCCTGATCTCTTATGGTGGTTTGATCAACACTGTAACCAAACAACCTTTTGACGCAGTGTCAACCGACGTAAATTATGTAGCCGGAAGTTACGGATTAAACAGACTGAGCGTTGATGTGAATACGCCGCTGGATGCAGAACATAAAGTACTGTTCCGTGTTAACGCTGCGTATCAGGAAGAAAATAGTTTTCAGGATGCAGGATTCAGGAAGTCGACATTTATTGCACCATCCCTGTCTTATAAAGTTAATGACAGACTTTCATTCCTATTAAATGCACAATTCCTGCGTGCTGAAGGAACAAATCCTACGATGCTGTTCTTCAATAGAAGTGCACCATTGATCTACAATAATGTTGCTCAGCTCGGTTATAACCCTAAAAACTCTTTTACGAGCAATGACTTGAGCATCAAAACACCGGTAACATCAGTTCAGGCACAGATGAATTACAAGATCAGTGACCAGTGGAATTCGCAGACCGTTGTGTCAAGAGGTTCTGCAAAATCAGATGGTTATTATTCTTATTTGTTCGAAGGGACCAAAAAGACCGGCGATAAAACAACCAGCAATGGCATATTTGATCGCTGGATAAGCGACCAAAACACCAATACAGAAACTACTGACATTCAACAAAATTTCACCGGCGATTTCCACATTGGAAGTATCCGTAACCGCATTGTAGCTGGTTTAGATTATTTTAACAGAACTTCAATCAGTAACAGCTCGAATTATGCGCCACTTGGTGCAGTTAAGCCTAATGGTGAAGATTCGGGTGTCTTAACACGTCAAAGTGCAGATGAAGCTATTGCCGCAGCAGGTTATGGTGGCAACAGCAGAACGACACAGGAAGTGTACAGCGCTTATGTTTCAAACGTAGTGAACTTCACTTCTCAGTTTTCCGGTATGGTGAGTGTACGTGTTGATCGTTTTCAAAATGGCGGTTTAAGCACAGCAGCGGCAGATAAGTACGGTCAAACCGCATGGTCTCCAAAATTCGGTTTAGTTTACCAAATCCTGCAGGATAAATTGTCTGTATTCGGAAATTACATGAATGGTTTTAGTAACGTTGCTCCTGTAAATGCAGAAATTAATGGCGTCCCTACAGTAACTACCTTTAAACCTGAACATGCAAATCAAATCGAAGGAGGAATTAAAACAGACATCTTCGATGGAAAATTATCTGGTTCATTAAGCTACTACGATATTAAAGTTTCCAATATTGTATTAAGTACCGGTATGAATCAATATTCGCAAGGTGGCGAACAATATAGCAAAGGTGTTGAGGCTGAATTTACCGCCAACCCATTCCCGGGGTTAAACATAACTGCAGGATACACTAAAAACAAAAGTAAATTAACAAATGCAAGCGTTGCAACAGAAGGCAGAAGACCTACTAGCGCGGGTCCTGAGGACCTGGTAAACGGATGGATTAGTTATAAAATACTTAACGGAGCTGCAAAAGGTCTCGGATTTGGCTTTGGAGGAAATTACGCCAGCAAAAACCTGATCGTGAATGACGCAACAGTGGGTGTGTTTACTGTCCCTTCTTATACAATATTAAACGCATCGGCATCATATGGCACAGGCAATTTCACTTTCTCGTTAAAAGTTGACAACCTGACGAACAAAGAATACTTTAAAGGATGGAGTACACTGGAACCAATGAGACCACGTACAGTGTCGGGTGGTATCGGATACCATTTTTAGTATAAGCATCCCTGTGGTTAAACCCCCGGGTTATCAAAAAAGAAAAGCCTTTCAGTTATTTACTGAAAGGCTTTTTTATTAAAGTGGGGGGAGAAGGATTCGAACCTTCGAAGTCTTGCGACAACAGAGTTACAGTCTGTCCCATTTGGCCACTCTGGTATCCCCCCTAACGCTGGGCGAATATAGGTAATATCCCTTAAAATGCAAATAAAGCAGGTTTTTTATTGTAACCAGAATCAGTAACTGGATTCGACAGTATCAGTTACATCATCTTCCAGCTTCTGCTGCGTCTCTTTTAATTCATTGATTTCCTGATCACTATATTGATAGTGTTGCCTAAAACTCTTATAATCCGAATCGTAAATAATAGCATATTTATTTTCTTTGTCCTTGATAATAATTCCATCTAAAGGCGCGCTTTCCAGGTTATAATCATTCATAAAAACACGCGATCCCTTTTTAAGAGATTTAATGATAAACAATCCGGATAGATCTGTCGTGAAAATTACATGACACTCCTGGCTTTTATCTACATGAAATATCACAAGTCTACTACCTGTTTTATCTTTATTTTCCAATAGCACGGCCATGTCCTGTCCATTGTCTCCGGTGAAATCACCGTAAGCCATAACCTTCGCTGCCCTGTCCGCAATGGCTGTAAACTGGTACTCCTTGGTACGCTGAAAATCATGCTCATGAAAATAAGCCGCAATACAAGTTTTAATCTTTCCCGGGATCTCATTATAAACTGATAATGGAAAAATCTGGTAATACATCAGTCTTCCAGATCCATGTGCATTCACCATACTTTCCGGTAAATAATTACCGATAATCTCCTCGGCGTAAATATTATCTTTTCCATCGTAACCTTTCAATTTTCTAAGATCCCCCAGGTCGTCATGGGAGGCCCATTCATTCACCGCGACCAAAACCACAGACTTTGCAGGAAGTATCTTATACTTCTTTACAGGCTGATCACTTTTTCCGGTGAAATCCATTTCATAAAGCTGAATCGCTTTAGGAACAACCAACCTTTTATACTCAGTTTCATTGGGAACCCGGGAGGTATAATAACGATAGACACGGTAACCTCCCAGCGACAACGCAAGCATTGCAAATACAAATACAGTCAAAACTTTCTTAGACATATTTTTTTGAAAAACTCAATTTACTTATAAAGTAATAAGCAAAACCGGAAGGTTGATATTCACTACGTCCTGACTATTATACGCCTCCCTCTGTTAATTATCTGGACACTGCATAGCTTTAAAACCTACCCGTCAAACCGCAAGACCTTCCAAAACTTAACGTAAGCTTTTCAAATCGTTAACAAATCCTTACGCCGCAGAACGTTCCTTTGTAACCGGATTTCACATTTAAATGCGCCCATTATAAAAATGAACTGCTCGTCATTCAAGCACAAATTATGCAAGTCGGCGCCTGCAAAGTAAAACCGAAATAAATTACAAAATATGAAAATTAAAAATCTACACTTAACTACTATTTTCTTGCTTGTACTGTTTGGTACCGCATGCCGGAAGGATAGAGCTCCTGAAATTATCCCCGGCAGCGGTACAGCAGTAAAATTCTCTTCATCGATTAATGGAGAAATAAAAACGAAAGCTGTTGACAACAGCTGGAACACAAATGATAACATTGGTGTATTCATGAAAACAGGAAGTGGACTGCTTAATGTTCTTTCTGTCAATAAAATGTATTCGACCCCGGGCGACGGCGAATTTACGCCTGTCTCCCCAGATCAGACAATTTATTACCCTGAAGACGGCAGTACAGTGGATTTTATCGCCTACTACCCTTACATGCAGGCTTTAACTTCTACTAAATATCCCGTTGATGTAACTAATCAAACTATACAAAGTGCCATAGATTTATTATATGCAGACAATGCTGTAAACCTGAGTAAGGTTAAACCTGGTGCAAGCCTTATTTTTTCACATCAGCTTTCTAAAGTTGAATTTACGGTAAAAAACGGCACAGGTGTTTCTAATCTTAATGGATTAAGTGCGAGTCTGACTGACCAGAAAACTACTGCTGAATTTGATTTAGCTACCGGAAGTTTAACATCGCAGGATCAGACTGCCGATATTCAGTCAAGGACAAGTGTCAGAAATGGATTGACGATTGCAGAAGCTATCCTGATCCCATCTCCGGCTGTGTCGGCAACCAAAGTTGTGTTCAACGTTGGTGGAAAAAACTTCACCTGGAAAATCCCTGCAGATACAAAATTCGAAAAGGGTAAAAAATACACGTATGAAATTGTATTAAACAGCGATGGTAACGGAAATACCGGTACAGCTGTATCCTTAAAAGCGTCGATTACCAATTGGACAGACATTCCTTCGGGCACATTCATACTGGATCAGGAAACGGTAACTACGCCGCCCGCCACATCAGGTTATCTGGAAACTCCGGTAATCAGTACCGACGAAAACACGGTTTATATAGCTCATGGATTCCCGGGCCGTCCAAATGTCAGAAACTACGCTATGTTATATGATAAGAAATATAAAATGGCATACTGGGTGGCTTATCCTATGCATTCTTCCTACATAGGCAGTTCCGGCCGTAGTGATGCCTGGGCTTTTGACCCGCTGATTAACCAGGATTCACAGGTGAATTTAAGCAGTTCTTTTGGTAATGGGTATGACCGTGGTCACCAGATTCCAAGCGGGGACCGTACAGCGACAAGAGACCTCAATGCAACAACATTCTACTACAGCAATATGACCGCTCAGATATCTTCCATGAACCAGGGAATCTGGAACAACCTGGAACAACAGGTAAGAACATGGACGGCGCAAAGCGACACATTATACGTAGTGACGGGAGCAGCAATCAAAACAAAAACGGATGAAACGGTAACGTATGCCAAAGGGTCTGCAATACCTAAATATTATTATAAAGCACTGGCGATGAAAAAAGGGAATACTTATTATACAATCGCTTTCAAGATTAATAATCAAATTATTCCTTCTTCAACCTCTTATAATAGCTACAGAATGAATGTAAGTGACCTGGAGAAAGAAACTGGGTATACTTTCTTTCCGAAAATCCCGAATGACGCTAAAGCAACTATTGATAATACTATCTGGAAATAAACCTAACGAGCTTACATAACGCTAAATGAAAAATCAAAACATTCTACTGGCTACGGCTATGGCGCTGTTCATCATGAGCAGCTCCTGCAAAAAAGACGATACAACAACACCTCCTGAGCTAACACCTGGTGCTAAGGCAATATCTTTCTCCTCGAGTATTAATAACCTGGTTAAAACCACAGCATTGAACGATGCCTGGGCAGCTAACGATGAAATCGGGGTTTTCATGAAAACCGGAACCGGGTTAACTGATATATTGGCTGCAAATAAAGCATACAAGACTAATGGTGATGGCGATTTCAATCCTTCAGCGAAAAATCAAACTATATACTTTCCGGAAGATGGAAAAACGGTTGACTTTATTGCTTACTACCCACTAAAATCTACGCTTAACGGTAATGTATATCCAGTAGATATCAGTAATCAAAACAACCAGGCAGCGATTGATCTTTTATACTCAAATAATGCTAACGGATTAAGCAAAACCAACTCAAATGCAAACCTTGTCTTTTCTCACCAATTATCGAAAATAGAATTCAACGTAAAAACAGGGGAAGGCGTTACTGATTTAAGTGGTCTGGCAGTTACCATCGCCGGCTTAAATACCAAAGCAAATTTTGATTTAGCGACAGGTTCATTGGGTGACGCCTCAGAAACTGCCGACTTATCTGCAAAGATCGAAAGCATAAATTCAGTGGTGACTGCAGAAGCGATCCTGTTACCCTCATCTGAAGCGGCTGCTACGCAAATCACTTTCACTTTACCAGGTGGTAAATTTAAATTGAGCCTGCCTGCAAATACGAAGTTCGAACAAGGTAAAAAATACATTTACGATATAGAACTCAGAAATGGTCCTTCAAGAACACCAGTAGCGTTATCATTAAGAGCAACTATTAACAACTGGACAGAAGTACCCTCTGGTTCTCACGAAGTTAATCAGGATAAAGACGAAACCAATCCACCAACAGGTGTAGAGGAAGTGCTTTTCACTGAAACCTTTGGAACAGGTGCCGCAGCAAATAAGCCAAAAGTCGGTTCTTATACGGGCTGGTCAAATTCATCATTTATCTTCAGCGATAGCTATGGTACTACAGACTTGAGAACTATTAGTGCTTACCCTGACAATATCCACGCCTGGTTACCAGCGACTAAAGATGCTTCTTTGAAAATAGAAGGGATTAAAACATCCGGATATACAAAACTTAAGCTCAAATATGACCTTGCTCCAAATGCGAATTCAGCAAGCTCTGTATCAGATTTCAACGTAATTTCTGTTAAAGTAAACGGTGTACAAATCACAGTTCCAAGTCGTCCGGTGAGCAATGCAGACAACAATAAATTCTCTACTATAGAATTAACTGATATCTCAGCACTCGAAAATAACACAGTCGAATTTTTCGGCTCTGCTTCAGCAAATACACTAGGCATGCGCCTGGATAATGTGGTCATTATCGGTGTAAAATAAACGCAGCATTATATTGTCTGCCAATGGCAGCTTAAAACAAAAAACCTGCCTGGAGACATCAATGTCTCTGGGCAGGTTTTTTATTTTAAGCTAATCAATGAAATTTACTCCGACTTATAGGTAATTGTTTTAGATGTCAGTCCCGGAGAACTAAAGGTTACTTTTATTGTTCCTGCCTTTCCTTCAGATTGGATATAAGCCAATAGTTTTCCTCTATATACTTTTCTGCGATTTGACTGGTAACTTTCATGACTGGCGAGATCTCCGCTTTCCAGACCTAAAAGCTTAGCCGGACCTTCAATCGTAACCTCAACAGTTTGATCTGCATTAAAAACGCTGTTTCCGTCTTTATCTTTTAAAAGTAACTCGACCATCGAGACTCCTTTTGCTTTTTTATCGAAAGTTGTCCGATCTGTATTAGCCGTTATTTGAGTAGCATCAGTACTGGTAATCAAACTATAAGATGCGACCTCTTTTCCGTCTCGGTAGCCTTTAATCACCAGCGTACCCGGCTGATAGGCTACATCCCAATAAAGAGTAGGCTCCAGCTTCCCGGCCTTTTTTCTGCCCAGAGACTTCCCGTTCAGAAAAAGCTCAGCTTCTTCCGTGTTGGTGATCCCCTGAATCTTCAATTGAGCTCCTGCCTCCCAGTTCCAGGAAGGAACAGAACTCCATAGAAACTTCATATCCTCGTCAGCATCATTTTTCGAAGCCATGATATAAGCCATCGGTTTTTCTGTCCAAAGTGACTGTCTCAGGTAAAAATCATTTTTTGGGAAGCCTGCCATATCATATAAACCTGCACCGCTACTTCTCATCGGCCATTTTCTCGCTTCACCAACAAAATCGAACCCTGTCCATAAGAACTGGCCAAATATGTACTTGTTACTGTCAACAGCTAACCACTCATTTTTTCCTTTACCATTCTCACTACCATAGATAATTCTTTTAGGATATTTTTTATGATCCTCTGCATAGCGGTATTCCTGATAGTTATACCCTACCAGATCTAGTAGTCCAGGATAATCTGTAAAATTAGACATCACTACACCAGCTAACGCAGCAGTTACAGGACGCGTTGTATCATTCCTTTTGACTATATCGACCAGTTTCCTTGCAATATCTCCCATCTCACTGGCAGGTGGACTAGTCGGAGAATAACCTCTTCCATAAATCTGAGGATTACGACCACTGCTGAGTATTTCATGAGAGTAAGGATCATTTGGATAGTCGATCTCATTACCTATACTCCACATAACAATAGAGGGATGGTTACGGCTCCGCAAGATCATATCTTCCAGATCACGCTCTGCCCATTCTGCGAAATATTCATGGTAACCATCTTTTCCCGGCGTGCCTTCATTCCAACCTTTGATCCATTTATTTTTTCCCAGTGCCCATTCATCGAATGCTTCATCCATAACCAGAAATCCCATTTCATCACACAGATCATATAAATAGTCCTGGTGCGGATAGTGGCTCATTCTGATTGCATTACACCCTACGTCTTTTAATTGCTGTAATCTCCTTCTCCATACTTCAACAGGTACCGCAGCACCTAATGCGCCTGCATCATGATGTACGCAGACACCTTTCATTTTCATATTCTGGCCATTCAGGAAGAAACCTTCGTTAGCATCAAAACGGATATCTCTCAAACCAACTCTTTCTGTCTGCTGATCTACTTTCTTTCCATCGATAAAAATAGAGACATTCAAGTCATATAATGCCGGTTTGTCTACTGACCACAACTGCGGGGAGTTAAGCACAAAATCCATAGCTGTTTCTCCTTTTGCTACAGCACCCAGATTCAGTTGCTTTTCCGCCGTCGCAGCAACCTTTCCCTGAGGGTCTTTCAGCGTACTTTTTACGGTGACCACAGCAGCTTTAGCATTTGAATTTTCTACCTTTACGACCACATTCGCCAATGTCTTGTTAGTTCTAACTTCCGGAGTGGTAAACGTCAGTCCCCAAGTCGGGATATAAACCGGATTTTTCTTAATCAAGTAGACATTACGGTAAATCCCAGAACCAGGGTACCAGCGTGAATCTGCAAATTTGGTATGGTCTACTTTGACAGCGATCACATTACTTCCATTCTTACTCAGGTATTTACTAAGTTCATATTGAAAGGATACATAACCATTAGGTCTTTTTCCCAGGTAATGTCCGTTAATCCAGACTTCACTATTTTTATAAACCCCGTCAAAATAAATAAACGTTTTAGCAGAAATTTCTTCAGGTTTTAATTTAAATGTTTTACGATACCAGGCAATACCCCCTGGAAGATATCCTGTGCTGCTCGCCCATTCCTGGCTAAACGGCCCTTCAATACTCCAGTCATGGGGCAATTCCAGACTACGCCATTTTTGATCATTCAGATTGACCTTTTCAGCCTGCGGTAGGTCTCCTTTATGAAATTTCCAGCCCGTATTAAACAGTATGCGCTCACTGGCATCCTGTGCATTCAATAAAGCTGGACAAAGGAAACAAAGTAACGTGAATAATAAATAGTATTTTCTTCTCATAATGCAGCAATGGTTCTTGTGAATTTTAATTAGAAAACAGCTTCAGAAAGGATCTTTCTGAAGCTGTTTGGTATTAATAACCTGGATTTTGTTCCAGTTGATTATTTGATGTTAAGATTTCAGAACGTGGAATAGGGAGCCAATAATGCTTGGTTTCAAACCTTCTGCCATCCAGTGCTACTTTTGGAGTGTAAGTAAAAGTGCCATTTGAATTTTTAGTGATGATAATTCCTTTTGCGGGTTCATTTTCTGTTACCGCAGCAATCTGCCATCTTCTCACATCATAAAAACGGTGCTCTTCATAGGCGAGTTCCACCTGTCTTTCATTTCTGATTGCCAGACGCATATCTGTTTGATTAATACCTGCAGGAAGTGCTGGCATATTTACACCCTGCCTCGCCCGGATCATATTAATTGCCTGTACAGCAGATATAGAAGAACCTGGAGCTACGGCTTGCGGGCCATAAGCTTCATTGCTGGCTTCAGCAAAATTTAATAAAACTTCTGCATAACGAATATAGATCCAAGGCTGAAAACCGGCATTTCCCCATGGATTTTGCAGTGGGTAAGCATCATTCATATACTTCTTCAGATAATACCCTGTTTTACTTGTATTCCAGTTATCCTGCCCATCTCTGCTGTCTTTACCTCCAGGTATAAAAGTTTCCACATTACGACCTCTGTAAGGAGCGCCGTTATAAAGGATTGTCGCGGCAAAACGCGGATCACGATTCGCGTAAGGATTTGCCGGATTATATAATGGGTTCGACGTATTTGCAGGCAAACCATTCGTAAGCTGATAAGCATCGACCATATTCTGCATAGGTGTATTACCTGCCCAACCTCCATAACCATTTGGACCATTGGCAATTTCCATGTGCACATGATTCGCATTTCTGGTATACAAACGCTGAAAAATAGCTTCATCACTTTCGTTGATCAGGAACATATTGCCATATCCACCCTGATAAAGCGCATATTTGTTTAAGCTCATTACTTGTTGCGATGCAGTAACAGCATCAGCCCAGGTCCCTGCGTTATACAAAGGGCTGGCAGCGTATAAAAGTAAACGTCCTCTTAAAGCCAGGGCAGCTCCTTTTGTTGCTCTGCCCGACACCCAGTTACCGCCATTATCTTGAGGAAGTTTTTCTGCCGCCTCTGCAAACTGCGCAGCCGCATAGTCAATCCCCTCTTTGATGGTTTCCCGTTTAAATAATGAAGGATCCTGAAGGTTGTCATTCAAACCTAGCACGCGGTCTCCCATTAAAACCACTCTACCGTAGTTTCTAATCAGATCCAGGTAGCGGAAAGCTCTGATAAATTTAATCTCTCCTTCCAGCATACGCTTGTGGCCAGCACTCATATCAATCTTAGCCAGCACACTTAAGGCATAATTGCATTCCCGGATACTTCTGTAACTTCTACCCCAGAGAACACCCAGTGCACCCAGGTTCTCCGGAGCTAATTGCCCGCGCTGAACCATCCAGGTATTGTCATCATTATTGTATAATGACTCATCCGTAAAGGAACTCGCCATACTGTACTCAAAACCTCGTCCAAATCCAGGATTTGTGCCGTCAGCTTCTTTATCCTGCAATCTTGTTCCAATGTATCCATTAGTAACAAAGGCCTCAAAAACAGCAGAATCTGTTTCTAGTGTATTGGTTGGGATTCTATCCGTTGCCGTAGTTTCCAGAAAATCTTTTTTACATGAACCCAGCGTAAATAGACTGCCGATCACGATAAAAACAGGTAATTTATAATTGTATTTCATCTTGGTTCTTATTAAAATTTCACGTTAGCGCCTAAATTGATGATCCTTTGCTGCGGATAAAATTGACCGCTTTCATTATTTCCTTCAGGATCGTAGTCTTTTACCTTACTAATTGTAAAGAGGTTAAATCCGCTGGCGAATACTCTTACACCAGAAACCTTCAATTTAGATAAGAAATCTGCTTTTAAGTTGTAAGCAAGTTCTACATTCTTTAACCTTAGGAAAGCTGCATTATTTAACCAGAAGTCATTTCTGTAGGCACCACCACTAATTGCGTTCGAAGCTCTTTCTGTTACCCTTGGAAAAGTTCCGTTAGGGTTAGTAGGACTAAATCTGTTATCTGCCCAGCTGCTGTAGAAATTACCTACACTACCTGCTTCAGGTAATACATATTGACTCACTTGTGCCTGACCGGCGAACAAAACTGACAGATCGAAATTTTTATAGGAAACGTTAAAATTGAAACCGTAAGTGATCTGCGGAACATTACCATATTTAGTTCTTGTCTGATCGTCGGCATTAATTACTCCGTCGCCATTAAAGTCCTGATACTGTAAGTCCCCAACCTTTGCGCCGTTGATATGTGGATAAGCATCCAGCTCTGCCTGTGTACGGAAAATGCCAATGCTGTTATAGAGTAAATAACTGTTTAATGGTCTTCCGGTTTGTCTTTGATAATCGAGCGTACCTGCTGCTTCATCAATAAAAATGATCTTGCTTTTTGCATAGGTAAAATTACCGGAAACTCCCCATCTCCATTCACTTCCAGTATGATTATAACCTAAAGTAGCCTCGAAACCTTTACTGTTTACTTTTCCAATATTCTCAGAAGGCACCAACGGCTTAAGATTATTCGGATCTGGCTCGAAAGGATTCACAATACCCGATGAACCTGGAAGCGAAGCATTTCTTGTTGTTAAAATATCTGAACGCTTCTGCTCAAAATAGATCGCTTCTAAAGTGAAGTTTTTCAGGAAAACAGCGTTAATACCGATATCCAGTTTCTTGGCTACTTCCCAGGTAATATTTGGATTGGCTAATTTAGATAGAGCCACACCTGGCTGAATAGTAGGCACACCACCTGGAGTCAGCGCTACAAAACCATTGTTAACCAAGGTGTAGTTGTCATAAAACTGAAATCCATTTACGTTATCATTACCTAATGAACCATAGGAACCTCTAATCTTCAACTCATCAAAGAAGTTGATATTGTTTTTAAACCATTCTTCTTTGTTAATTCTCCAGCCTGCAGAAACTGAAGGGAAAGACCCGTACTGATTACCTTTTGCAAAGATCGAAGAACCGTCTCTTCTTAATTGTCCTTCGAAAAGATATTTATCGTCAAAGGTATAAGCTAACCTGCTGATAATACTTCTACGGGTATAATTTGAACTATAACCCGAGTTCAGGAAGTCAATAGCCGCTGTTCCACCTTGCGAAAGTTCCGGCAGTTGCGTAGACAGATAGTTGAAACGCTGCGCATCAAAATACTCCAGGTTATTTTTACTTTGCTCATAACCAACAAAGGCATTGATATCATGACGACCAAAACGACGGGCATAATTCAATTTAACGTTGGAAGTTAATAAAGACTCACGACGCTGCGATTCTGTTAAAGTAGCTTTTTGATTATTTCCCCCTACAATATTACTGTTGTATAAACCAGTTGAAGGCACGTAGTTATAAAGCACATAAGGTTTATTAAAGCTTTTGCTGAAGGCATTCGATTTGTCTGCTGAGAAGAAACCATCTACTGAAAGTCCTTCTACACCAGGAATCTGATAACTACCTCTTAAAATTGCATTCAGTACCTGATTCGGATTGTTGGTGCTCCCCCCTAGGTCAGTAACCTGAACGGCCGGATTTTCATTTTCAATTCCAGTTGTAGGCAAGCCATTTGGATAGAATGCGGCAATGGTAGGTTTCGAACGATATAAAGAGCGGAAAATATTACCACCACCAGTAATTGGGAATTTACGATCCTCCTCCCTACCGGAAAGGGATAAACCAACCTTTAAACGTTTACTTATGTTTGCTTCCAGATTAGTTCTGAAGTTATACTGATTGTATTTTGTCGCGCCATTTTTATACAACCCTTGTTGGCTGATCGTTCCTAATGACATATAATATTTAACGTCTTCAGTTCCACCGTTTACAGAAAGGCTGTGTTGTGTCTGTCCTGCAACTTTATTCAGAACTGTTTTTGTCCAGTCTGTATTTGGATAGAGCAAAGGATCTGAACCGTTCCGGAATAACTCTATCTGTTCCGGTGTAAAAGACTGATTTAGTCCACCATTAGGATTAGAGTCAAAATTAATCTCATTCATGATCTGCGCATAAGTAGCGGCATCTGCCATCTTTGGCAATCGCGTTGGTGTGCTGAAACCCTGGTTAAAACTATAACTGACAACAGGTTTTCCGGTTTTACCTTTTTTGGTCGTTACCAGAATTACACCGTTAGCAGCACGGTTACCATAAATAGCTGCAGACGCATCTTTTAATACAGAGACACTTTCAATATCATTCGGATCCAGACGTTCCAAACCTCCTATTTGTCCTGGAATTCCATCTACCACAACAAGAACGTTGTTGCTACCTGTAGTGGCCAGTCCACGGATAGTAATGTTAGAGCCGTCATAACCTGGCTCTCCACCACGGTTGCTAATCACTACACCAGAAAATCTTCCGGCAAGTGCATTGGAAAGATTGGGCTGCGGACTTTTCACGAGATCCTCCCCTTTTACCTGGGAAATAGATCCGGTTACAGTCTCTTTCTTTTGCGTACCATAACCAACCACCATAACTTCATTTAAAGCACGGTCGTCACTTTGCAGCACAACGTTGATGGTCGTTTTACCTTGAGCAGAAACTTCCTGCACGGCAAATCCTACAGATGTGAACTGAAGAATGGCATTGTTGTCAGAAATACTAAGCTGATAATTACCATTGGCATCAGTGCTGGTGCCTGATGCGGCATTTTTAACCCTCACACTGATTCCAGGTAAAGGTTGATTATTACTGTCTGTTACCTTTCCGCGCAGCACTTGCTGTGCGAAGGCAGTAGAAGTCAGGATAAGGAGAATGCATATTCCCGTCATCAGTTGAATACTCTTTTTAAGAGAATATTTTAAATACATGATCGTAATTTTTGAGTGGACACTTAGAGAATTAATAATGGGATTTAAGCCCACGGATCAGGTGTCCCCTGACAGGTTGTTTTGTAGATTTCGTTTCATACTATATTTGGTTTGTGTTAAGTGCTCGTAAGGCTGCTGTTAAGTAGCGCCATGAACGAAGCTAAATTCGATATATTTACAGCCACGCCGTGAGGGGTAAACTCTCAAATAAGCGGGGGGATTTGAACAAAAACAGCTTTATTTCTCTTCTTTTCCCTTTAACAGAGATTTATGAACAGCATATTTGCTCCCGAATACTTTCCTGTATTTTTTAATATAGTCAGAAGGATTCATGGCAAACAGCTTATAGAATTGTTCCCTAAAATAACGTGCATCCCTGATCCCTACCAGAAGAGTTGTTTCCTGTACAGTAAGATCTGTATGAATAAATATTTCTGCTGCTTTACGTAAACGGATAAAGCGAATAAAGCTATTTGATGATTGTCCGGAAATAGATTTAATTTTAGTGTAGAGATTTGAACGGCTCATCCCGATTTCATCTGCGAGTGTACTGATGCCAAAATTAGGGTCGGTGATATGCCGTTCTACGATATCGATACAGCGGTCCAAAAACTCTTTATAATCTGCAGAAATTTTCAGGTTTGCAGATTTCAGTGTTATTTTATTATAGAAGTATGTCTGCAGGTTATTTCTGCTTTTCAGCAGACTATCCACAGTTACGATAAGAAATTTTTTATCAAACGGTTTGCTTACATACGCATCGGCGCCTCCTTCGATACCTTTAAGACGGGTTTCAGGAGAAGAACTTGCTGTCAACAAAATGAATGGAATGTGATTAAGTGCCGGGTCTGCTTTAACCAAACTGCAAAGTGCTAAACCATCCATATTTTGCATGAGTACATCACTGATAATTATATCCGGTAAATATTTGACTATCATTAAAAGGCCATCTTCACCATTTATAGCTTCCAGAATTTCATATTTCGGTTTAAAAATACTGCTGATATAGCGCCTGATGTCATCATTATCGTCAATAATCAAAAGTGTTGGTTTTTCGGACAGGATTCCCTGTTGCAGGTCCAGCGCATTTTCATCCTGCCTGAATTCCTGGCTTTCTGTTGTATTGAGTTCGGTAAAATCCTGCTCAAAAGTATTTAACTCGTCCAGAATCACGGAACTTTGCGGTTGATGGTCCAGAATCAGATGTTGCTTAAAGTGCTGCTTCCCCTTCAACAGCTCAATCTTGAATATTGTACCTTCATTGACTTTACTGGTAAAACTAACCTGACCATGATGATTGTCAACGAAATTTTTGACCAGGAACAGCCCTATTCCAAAACCGCCTTTAAAGTTTTTCTGATGTTGCTGAGATTTATAAAAACGTTCGAACACCTTATTCCCGATCTTAGGATCTATCCCGGTTCCGGTATCCGCAACTGTTATGCTTACATTAGTTTGCGATTCCAGGATAGAAAGCTTCACAATTCCTCCATCGGCAGTATGACGTAAAGCATTGGAAATCAAATTAAATAAAGCAATTTCTATTTTTTCACGATCTGCATACAGTTCGGTATAGTCACTTTCTTTTTCAAAAGTATAAGTGATATTTTTTTTCGTTGCCTGGTAAGAAAAGCAGAGAAAAACCTCTTCACACAGCTCAATAAGGTTAATCCTGGAGATATTAAGCTGATCGGACTGAGTCTCTGCCTTATTAAACAAAAGCAACTGGTCAATAAGGCTTAATAACCTTTTTGCATTCCGGTAAACAATATTCAGATTTCCTAAGTCTGAACTCGTCTGCTGATCCTGGATCATTTCCTTTACCGGATTAATAATCAGGGTAAGGGGACTTCGGAATTCATGGGAAATATTTGTAAAAAAAGATAATTTACTCTGATGCAGTTCCCGTTCTTGCTGTGCTTCCAGGTTAGCAATGCGGATCCTGTATTTGAGCTTGGCCTGTTTAGATTTATAATGGACAAATCCATAAATCAAAGCGGCAACTAAAACAGCATAAAGTGTGTAGGCCCACCAGCTCTTATACCAGGGAGGTAAAATGTGAATAGTAATCGCAGCGAAATTTTCCTGCCAGATATTATCCTGATTGGTCGCTATAACTTTAAAAGTATAGGTGCCAGGTTGCAGATACCTGTAGGTCGCAGACCGTTGCCGCTTCACATAATTCCAGTCATTATCTAAACCTTCGAGTTTGTATGCAAACTGTGCATCATGTGGATAAGCATAGTTTAACGCTGCATACTGTATAGAAAACACCGATTGATTAGCTTCTAATGTCAATTCTTCTCCCGCATTAACATGGACCAGATTACCTTTATCTTTTTCTGCCCGGCCATACAATTGCAGACCAATAATACTGATCTGTGGTTTAAAGGTACTCGGCATTATAGTTTTGGGGTAAAACAAATTCCACCCTTCTGTACCACCAAAACACATAAAACCACTACTGCCGTCTACCATCGCCGACCCGGCGTTAAACTGGCCACCCTGAAGTCCATCGCTTCCACTGAAGTTATAAACTTGTTTGGTATTCAGATCAATACTTGATAAACCATCATTAGTACTTATCCAGACTTTGCCCGGGCTCTCCTGCAGGATGGCATACACTGTATTATCGGCCAGCCCGTTCTTTTCACTGAATTTCAGTAATGATTTCTGGCGGGTATCATAAACTAACAACCCATTTCCCTCCGACCCGATCCATAATCTTTTTTGCCCATCCAGGTGTAAAGCATAGAGAATGTTACCAGATAAATTGACACGGGATTTTCCATCCTGGAGAAATGGATAAATCTTATTTTCTCTAACTACTAGATAGTTAAGCCCCCCGCCATAAGTCCCTATCCAAAGATTTCCTTTTTCATCGTTTTCTAAAGAACGGACATCATTAGAACTAATGCGGCTATTAACCATATTATAATTTATAAACTTTCCAGTCTGACCATCTAATTTACTCAAGCCACCACCATTAGTTCCTATCCAGATATTTCCATGATCATCTTCGTGTATAACCCGCACATCATTACCAGCAATAGAACCAGATTTACGGGGATCATATTTATAACTAACAAAACCATCTTTAGCAGGGTCATAGCGCAACAATCCGTTGGCATATGTGCCGAACCAGAGGTTATTTTTACTATCCTTGAAAGCACTCAGTATTGCATTATCTGTAAGACTGTTCGGCCGGCCATCAGCCAGGTAATGCCGTAGTACTTTACCATCTTTTCGGGATTTATAAATTCCATCACCGTCAGTTCCTAGCCAAAGATTCCCCTCCGCATCCATACACATCCCATAATACCGCAGATAGCTTTCCCCACTTTTATTGATCAATTTTCTTTTAAACTGCTTAAACTTCGCGGGCGTCTTGCTAACCATATAAACACCGTCTCCATAAGTACCCAGCCAGAGATTTTCGTCACGGTCCAAAAACAAATCCGGAACTGAGCGTGGGGTAATGCCAAATCCATTTTCATCTTTGACCTGATCGAAAATTAACTCTTTAGGCGCCACTTCACCTAACTTATTCAGATCCAAATGATAAAGTCCACCTTCCTGTAAACCAATATATAATTGGTGATCACTGTCTTCTGCCAGTGATAGAAAAACGTTGCTGATGAACTGATGACTACCTGCAGAAAAGACATGAAAATTATTGGTTTTACGCTCATATAACCATAAACCCCGCGATGTCGCAATCCACATATTCTGAAGATGATCCCGGTAAATCGCATTCACCCTGCTTGAGGGCATCGGATTATGAGCGCTAAAAAGCTGTTCCGGAACTTTATCCCGATTGAGCCTAAATGCACAAAGGCCGGCATCTCTTGTCCCCACCCAGAGTATACCAAATGGATCTTCTTCGATGCTCAATATGGAATTACTAGGCAATCCTTTCAGAGATTTCATTGTGTAATTTTTGAAATGCCCTGTTTTTTTGTCAAGATATGAAAAACCATTTCCACTGGTCGCTACCCACAAATTACCCAAAGTATTCTGACTGATTCCCGCCACATCTGCTTTGCTGCGTTGTGGTAAAATAGGATGATTTTTAAATTTCTCCGTACTTACATCAAAGCTGTAGAGTCCTTTTCTCGAAGAAATCCAGAAGCTACCGTTCTCGTCCCTGGTGAGTTTCTGGATATAATTATCCGGTATTCCCGCAGAATCATCGGGATCTGATTTGAAAGTGCGGAAATTAATGCCATCAAAACGATTCAAGCCATTTCCAGTAGCAAACCAGATGAACCCATTTTTATCCTGATTGATACTATTAATAATATTAAAGGAGAGCCCCTCCTTTTGCGTATAATGCATAGTTTTTCCGGATGGCACTTGTCCATAAACAGAAAAACTTAATAAAAATAACAGAATGGAGAGCACCCTCATCAAAATCATTTTAGTATTTAAACCCCGTCACATATATACCAATATTATTTATAATATGTCATATTGACGGTATAAAAACAAGTGAATGGATTCCACAAAAAATCCCTCTTTAAGAAATTTTAAAGAGGGATTGATAAGAAATCAGGTGTATTATTGATTTAAGGAATTAAGTTTTCGCGCTTCAATTTTTCGAAAAGATTATAAAATGCTTCTTCTGTATCCTGAAAAACAGTAAAGCCCATTTTTCTGCTCTTTGACATGTCTGTCATCACTTCAATCGGCCTGCCCAGATCAAGATCAGTATGCCATGCTGTTGCCAGACGACTCAGCGAATTTTCTTTCAATTTGTATTTTTCCGCAATCTGTTTCCAGATTTCTCCATCATTAGCCATGGTGAGCTCTAAAGGATGGATTTGCCCATCAAAACCAACAGGAGCCACATCAAAATACCCGGCCAGTCGTTTCCATAACCTGCTCCAACGAAATACGTCTCCATTGACAATATTGAACGCCTCATTTCGGGCGACATCAGTTGTAGATGCCCAAATCAGATGCTCTGCTAATACACCTGCATCAGTTACATCAGATATGCCGTTCCATTGCGCAGAAGAACCCGGCCATATAAATTTCCGTCCCGTCTCTTTGCAAATACTTGCATAAACGGCCAGGGTTGTGCCCATATTCATCGCATTTCCAACTGCCATACCGATAACAGTGTGCGGTCTATGAATACTCCAGGTAAAACCATCCCGTTCTGCGGCGGCATATACTTCGTCTTCCTGTGCATAGTAAAAATTCTCCAAATCCAATCTTGGGTGTTCTTCACGCAGTGGCGTTTCAGGTAGAAATCCCTCTTTCGCATAAGCCTCGAATGGACCTAGATAATGTTTCAACCCGGTAACTAGAGCCACGTGTTCAACCGATTTGCCTTCTGACAATACACTCAGGAGATTTCGAACCATTAGCCCGTTAACCCGAATATTTTCTGCCTCGGTTTCGTTGCGCATCCAGGTCGTAATGTAAACATGCGTTGGTCTGACCTCAGCTAATGCCTTTCTTAAACTATCAAGATCCATAAGGTCGGCGGCAACAGGCTTAAGTTCTTTATTTTCTATATTCGGTCTACGCGCAAGTCCATAAGTTTCCCAGCCTCTTGAAATTAATTTCTCTGCAAGGTTACTTCCTGCTATCCCACTTGAACCAACTACTAAAGCTATTTTGTCCATATCAATATATTTTTTGAATTCATAAAAATCTTATGCAATATTAAAGAGTTGAAAGCGGTTCACCCTTGACCTGTGTCAAATAAGAAACTTGATCCAGATCAAGCGAAGTTCCTTTGCACCTACAGGTAGTCCATGAAAGAATTATCTTTACTTCCAGAACAAGAAGATATGATCGATATACTTTTCAAACATATTCAGGATAAGGTGTCACTTACCGAGATGGACAAGGAATTGATAAAGCCCTTTTTTATTGAAAAAAAATTAAGGAGAAAACAGTACTTGCTTCAGGAAGGTGATGTTTGCAAGTACTTGTCATTCGTGGCCTCCGGATTGATACGCACTTATAACGTAGATGAGAAGGGAGATGAGCATATGAGCGTTTTTGGCTGGGAGGGCTGGTGGATTTCCGATTTCAACAGCTTTCTTTCAGGTGAGGCGTCAGTATTTAATATTGATGCTATTGAAGAAGCTGAACTGCTACTCATCTCATTATCGAATTATGAGGCACTCACATTAGCTGTACCGGTTATGGACCGGTATTTCCGTATCCTCTACCAAAATAGCCTGGTTACAAAGGAAAAGCGGTTAATGAGCTCCATAACCCATAATGCTGAAGAAAAGTATGTGCAGCTTATAAATTCCAACCCCCAGATTATTGAGCGTATCCCCCAAAACCTCATTGCCTCTTACCTGGGTATTGCTCCAGAAACACTAAGCCGGATAAAGAAAAAACTGGTACTTAGAAAGTAATAGGAAATTTAAAGCTCAGTATACGAATCTATTCACTACTAACTATTTAAAATTATTTTATATGAAACAAAACGCAGTTTCCGTCCGGCCATTTATTGGTGCTAAAGATTTTGAACAGTCCCGGAATTTTTATCAGGATATTGGATTTAATGAAACAGTTCTAAGTCCGGTATTATCCCTATTCAAATGGGGGGAATTGGGTTTCTATTTGCAGGATGCTTACGTAAAGGATTGGATTGATAATACCATGGTGTTCTTTCAGGTTGAAAATGTAACGCATACCTGGGATGAATTGATTTCTTTGGAACTGGAAAAAAAATATCCGGATGTTAAGCTGACACCTATCCGTGTAGAAAATTGGGGGCGGGAATGTTTTCTGCATGATCCATCGGGGATACTCTGGCATTTTGGCGAATTTTATTGATTTAAAGGGAAGGATTTTAAACAAAAAGCCTTCCAACATTCGCTGAAAGGCTTCTTAAATAATTGGGAATCAGACCTACATTGTCATCACTAACTTTTTCCCGTTCGTCTGATTTTTTTCCATCAGGTGGTGAGCTTCTGACACAGTCTCTACGCTGATTGGTCCGATGATCCGAATTTCCGGAACAGTTATTTGCTTGTTGCTGATAAGCTCAGCAATAGCGTTTAAAACGCTATTATCTTGTATTTCAGCATATGCGGCAATGTTCATAACGGTTGCTGCTTTATCAAACAAAATCTCACGAGTATTTTGAGTACCATGAAGCGTAACATCCAGATAGTTTCCGTTTATGGCAAGTATTCTGGCAGTAATCTCGGAGATAGTGCTGCCTACCAGATCGACCGCATGGTCGTAAAATCTTCCTCCATTTGCTGATAAGAGCACCTTCTCCAGGTCTGGGGTATGATAATCAATAATTCTTTCATCTGGTAAGCCGAGGCTTTTCAAGACAGCAATACTTTCAGGATTTCCGGCAACCGCAACTACATGAGCATCAGGATGATTACGCATTAATAGTACTAAAAGGAAGCGTCCTACTCCTCCTGCAGCACCATTTATAAAAACGCTCTCCCCAGATTTCCAGCCCATCCTGTTCACACATAACCATGCGGTCATACTGGCAATGGGAAGGGATGCCGCTTCTTCCAGACTGATGTTGGCCGGTTTATGGATAAGCTCAGAACTAGAAATAGCTATATACTCAGCATAGGCTCCATTACTTCCCTTCTCGATGCTACATCCAAAAACCTCATTGCCTTCTTTGAAGTCATTAACTGCTACTCCCGTTTTTTCGACTATTCCAGAAAATTCAATACCCAGGATATTTCCTATCATCAGCTCGCGTTCTCTTTCCCCTCGACGCATTTGATGATCTATCGGATTGAAGGCAGCAGCTTTTATACGTACTAAAACTTCACTATCGCCAAACACAGGAATGTTAATTTCTTCTTGTCCGAAGTTTTCTGTTCCTCCAAACCCATTCAATACTATTGTTTTCATTTTTCTTATCTTTAGGAAAACAAACGTAGCTTAAAATAGCCCGGTTTGGCCCCTACCTACTTTAAAGTGAGTTACTCATAAAAATAGAAGTACCAATGAAAAAATCTAATTCATCCAACGCACTTAACAAAGAGTTTCTCCACAGGTCCTGCAGCGTAAATGAAGCTATTGATTTGATTTCTGGCAGATGGAAAGCATTGATTATTATATATATACATGAAGGTCAAAATCGGTTTAGTCTGCTCAAGAACATACTCAGCCCTATTTCTGACCAAATATTGGGCCGGCAGCTTAAGGACCTGGAACAGAATGGACTGATCTCTAAAACTATTGTTCCTGAAGTGCCCGTTAGAGTAGACTATGAACTTACCGCTAAGGGCAAGTCCTTATTGTCCATTTTTGATTCCCTTGAAGAGTGGATTGCGTCTTAGGGCAGCGTTACAAACGTAAAAGAAGAAAGCTCAAATACATTAAAACATTCGAAATAAATGGATGACTAAACTTCTTTATAGGACTCCATCCATCATTATTTAATCCTATAATTTGCCTGCAGACGCAATGTAATTAGATTCTTCGACAGAATGAATTTCATTTACGCACAGTATGAAAACCAGAAAAATTCCCCTCAAAACAAAAAAACCTTCCAGAACTAACTGAAAGGCTTTTTAAGGTGTGGAGAATAGCGGAGTCGAACCGCTGACCTCTTGCCTGCCAGGCAAGCGCTCTAGCCAGCTGAGCTAATCCCCCTCGTGGCTTGTGGATGGCAAAAATAGCAATTAGTTTGAGGAATGCAAATAAATATTAACAGACCTCAGGATCCTTCTAAGCGGATTATAGGTCCGTTCTGTCTCCATGGGATTTCGGCTCAGAAATAACCAGGAACTCTAATTCATTAACCCCATGATTAGCAATGGAATGTACTGTTCCTTTTGGAATATGCATACTTTCTCCTGAATTTACGGTGAGTAACTCATCTTTAATTTTAAAGGTTGCAGTTCCTGATAAAATAAAAAATAATTGCTGTGCTTGGGTATGAATATGGATCCGCTCTGCCGTACCAGGGGGCATCTTCTCCTGAATAACACTTAAGCTATCTGATTTTAACAGGTGCCAGCCATCACAATTTTCACCCCATTTATAGTGTTCCGAATTTTGAATTGATTTGATCATACTACTGAATAATTAATTATCTGCTAATTTCCCACCTATAACAACATTTCTCCTATCTTGCTTCCTAACCCAATTTACCCAAAATGATTTTAGAAGTAGCAATTCTTTATGTAAAGAACGGTCAGAAAGAACTATTTGAAGCTGATTTTAAAACTGCCGGTCAATATATTAGTTCAATCTCCGGCTATATCCGCCACAGTTTGCAGCGGTGCATCGAGCAGGATAATAAATACGTTTTACTCGTCGAGTGGGAGAATCTGGAAGACCATACCGTTGGGTTCAGGGAATCCGAAGCTTACAAATCCTGGAAAGCGCTGCTGCATCATTACTACGACCCCTTTCCTGTGGTCGAACATTTTGAAACTGTAATCGACGGCCGGTCTACCTAACTTCAACTTTCACAAGGAAATTAGCTGTATCAATTTCTACATTATCTTTGGTAGCGCCTGAGATACCCAGGGGTTTGAATTTTGAGGAAGGATAAATCCATTGATATTC
Source organism: Pedobacter antarcticus (assembly GCF_900103515.1). Classification (NCBI taxonomy): domain Bacteria; kingdom Pseudomonadati; phylum Bacteroidota; class Sphingobacteriia; order Sphingobacteriales; family Sphingobacteriaceae; genus Pedobacter; species Pedobacter antarcticus. Next base: position 84,643 of record NZ_FNGZ01000010.1, on the reverse strand, counting down.
CGCATCCTTGAGTTTCAGACGTATTGGCATGTTGAAATCTTTCACATCAGCTATCCAACGACAGTTCAGCTCACCTTTAACTGTAGAAAGCTCCAGTTTCGGGATATCTTTAAAGCGTAGGTACTGGTCAAAGATCGTATTTAGCTTTTCGCCGGACTGCAAAGAAATATAATTTACAATATCAGCATAGGTCACCGTTTGGTGCCGGAATTGTGCATTTAGTCCGCGTAAGATCTTGCGCCACTTCACATCATCATTGATAATTATTCTCACCATATTTAACAGTACAGACCCCTTGCCATACATTTCTCCCGATCCCATTTTGTTCATATGATATGGAGCTACGATTGCAGACTCATTTTTGATATGCGCTCTGTTCTGTGCAACATAATCCTGCCCTGCCTGCTTACCATACAGATATTCGATAAATAAAGATTCTGCATAGGTCCCGAAAGACTCGTGGATCCAGAGGTCGGCAAGGTCCTTGGCCGTGATATTGTTGCCAAACCACTCATGTGCGCTCTCATGCACAATGATAAAGTCCCAGACTTCTTTCCTGCCGACAGCATGCATCTCATTTGGTGGAAATCCTTTCAAGAATCCGCCATAACCAATAGCACCCTGATGTTCCATTGCCGGGTACGGCGCATCAACCAGTTTATAACCGTCCTTATAAAAAGGATAGCGACCAAACCAATATTCAAAAGCGGCCAGCATTTGTGGAACGCTCTTTTTAAACTGAGGAACAGCCTTTTCTTTATTTTCGGGGAGCACCCAGTAATCCAGATTTAAAAGGCCGCCTTCGCCTTTATAGGTATCACTGAAATGTGTGTAATCGCCGATATTGGCCGCCACATTATAATTATTAATTGGATTAGCTACGTACCAGTCGAAACGTGTATATCCGTTTTTTAAATCTGTTATTTGCTGAAGCCGGCCGTTCGAGACATTTTTTAGCCCGGTCGGAACGCTAATGCTAATCAGCATACTATCTACCTCATCGGATAAGTGATCTTTATTTGGCCACCAGATACTTGCGCCGGTACCCTCACATGCCGTCGCCACAAATGGTTTACCCGCAGCATCAGTAGAAAATACTACACCCCCATCGCGCGGAGCACGTTTTGTTACAGTAGGATGCCCCGAGTAAAAAACAGTAAACTCATCGCTGCTACCTTTCTTAATATTTTCCGGGAATGATACAAATACCGCATTGGCTTCCCGTTTAAAAGGAAGTTTGCCCGATCTGTAAACGACGCTGTCAACATGCAGATTTTCAAAAAGATCAAATTGTAAACGGTTGAAATCCGATACTGCAGCAAACTTAAAACGGTTACTTCCGCTTATAAAACGGTCTGCAAGATCAAACTTCACATCAAGGTGATAGAATTTAACATCGTAACAAGTACGCAAAGGTGTTAATGTTCCCCGAAGCGTATCCGCTCTGGTAAACCTGGTGGTTTCTGTTACGTCTTGCGCGCTGGACACAAGAGAACAAACACAGCAAAATGTAACTAAAGGAAGCAGGAAATATAATTTCATGAAGGAATTTAAGTTCATATAATTTAGCTGTAATATATGATTAATGCAGACCTGAAAATTATACAAGTTGCAACGTGAATAAAAAATTCCTATTAATCCTCATTCTTCCCAAACTATTCTAACCTGTTCTGGGTTACAACATATATCTGTAAACATTAGCCTATATTATTAATGATTTTTTGATAAACCAGCTGTAATTCAACACCGTGAAATGGAAGAAAAAAAATACGTGACGAAAGAAAAGATGAATTATACGCCGGAAGTTAAATGCGGTGCATATATCCGAACGAATAACTGGAGTGAACACCCGCTCGGCCATTTCAACAAATGGCCGGAAAGTTTGACAACGACAATAAGTTTGTTGCTAAACAACACCCTCCCGACCCTGTTATTATGGGGAGCTGAGCGATACATCTTTTATAACGAAGCTTTCAGACCCAGCCTTGGTTTCGCCGGTAATCATCCAATCGCCATCGGTCAGCCTGCAGATTCTTTCTGGCTTGCCACCTGGCCTTCTTCACAGCTGCTTTTACCAGACGCACAAACAGGTATTGCGGCAGCAAACATACAGGATCACCCGCTGCCCTTATATAGAAATAACCATTTTGAGGATGCCTTCTGGACGTTTAATTCTTCTGTACTAACTGATCTGCTGGGAAATCAGCGGGGCGTATTCATTACTTGTTTTGAGACTACGGAAAAGGTGCTTGCCTTGCAGAAACTTCAGGGTGATCAGAATACGATCTCACAAACCAGAACCTCCGATATTCTGAATACAGAAGAAAGACTGCGATTGGCAACTGAAGCGACTGGCATCGGCAGCTGGGATATCGATCTGATCAGCAAAGCCATTATCTACACGCCAACACTAATGGAGATCTGCGGTTTTCCGCGCAATGCAATAATCGACCTTTCGGAACTTATAGCCATGATTCATCCCGATGACCAGAAAGCATTAGAAGAAGCTTATGATCATGCGTTAATTTCTGGAAATTTCCATGCAGAAGTAAGAATCTGCAGGGAAGACCAGTCCGAACACTGGATTAATACCAACGGACGTTTACTACGGGATGAGAATGACAAACCTGTACGTATCCTTGGCACCTGCATTGATATTACAGACCGCAAAATGGAACAGCTTCAAAAGAATGATTTTATTGCGCTGGCCAGTCATGAGTTAAAAACGCCGCTTACTTCTGTTAAAGCTTATATTCAACTGCTGAAATCCGGTAGAAGCGGCAATGATATGAACACAGTGAAAGATCTGGCGTCCAGAGCAGAGCATCAGGTAAATAAGATGACCAGGTTGATTTACAGTTTCATGGATATTTCCAGAATTGAATCCGGCCATCTCGATCTCAATATGAATCCTTTTATGATCGACGATCTGATTCGCGAACTAACCGCAGATTTTCAATTACATACTTCAAGTCATCATATTACTTTTAACGCCGGCATTTCTGCGCCAATTTTCGGCGACAAAGTGAGAATGGGGCAGGTTGTCGAAAATTTAATCAGTAATGCTATTAAATATTCACCGCTCACCAAAAATATTGAAGTTTCTTCCTGGATCAGTGGTGATGAAGCCATCGTCGCAGTAAAAGATAATGGTATAGGTATTGATCCAAAAAATCAGAAAAGCATCTTTGAAAGATTCTACCGGGCAGCAGATGAAAAAGCGATTAATGCTTCTGGATTTGGCATTGGTCTATACATCTGCGCCGGCATTATGAAAAGTCACAATGGTGGCATCTGGGTTAATAGCGAGAAAGGTAAAGGCTCTACTTTTTATATCAGCCTTCCCGTATATCAGGAAAACAAGGACTAAATCTTTGTTAATCAAATTTCCTACCTGTATTTAACAAAAGCCTAACACAAAATACACTTTCAGGTGTTTAGGGTAAAGAAACAACTAATCCATGCAAAAACTCATACAGATCATAGAGGACGACGAAGATATTAGAGACGTGATAGAATTTATCCTCCAGGAATCGGAATATGAAGTTAATGTAGCTTCAAATGCAAAGGAGTTTAAGATTAACCTGTTTAATTCCCTCCCTGATCTTATTGTAATGGATGTCAGATTACCAGATGGCAACGGCTTGCAATTATGCAGACAGCTTAAACAAAGTATCGAAACCCGCCATATTCCTGTAATTATCATTTCGGCCCATGCCACTGCTGAAGAAGCAAGTAAACAGGCATTTGCAGATGATTTTATCGGCAAACCATTTGATCTGGAAGAATTGATCAAACGGATCGAATATCATCTTGCGTAACCGTCTAAACTTGTTCTGGAGCGGGTAATGACTGCTTTTTAAAGTCTTCCGGAGAAAAGCCTGTTTGTTTTTTAAAAAAACGGCTAAAATAAGGGCGGTCACTAAACCCCAGCAGATAAGCGATTTCCTTTAGACTATGTTCACTATGGATAATCTTTCTTTTTGCTTCCAGAATAATACGGTCATGAATTAACTGCATGGCAGTTTTGTCAAGCTTCTCTTTTAAAATCTGATTGAGCCTTTTCGTGCTAATTCCAATCCGATCTGCATAAAACTCAGCATTTCTTTCCTGCTCATAATTCTCTTCAAGCAAGAGCATAAATTGATAAACCCTTTTCTGATTCAGGTTTTGAGCAGTGAAAACATGTTCTTTTACCCTGATCAGTTTAAGTAGAAATACGCGTAGTAAGGCTTTGATAATCTGGTCGGCAGCAGGTTTACTTTCGTACTCCGCAGCCAGTAAATCATACACAGGCCGTAATTCAGCTACATTATCCGGCGCGAGCGGAAGAAAAGAAAATTCTCCCTGTATATTGAAAATCTTAAAAAGATCCAGGTAAAACTCCTTATCCTCATCATCGATAAAATCACGTTTAAAGGAAAGCAAGATTCCATTTTTACCTGCTTTTTTTAGCTGATGAACACGATATGGCGGTATCAGATAAATCCAATCACCGAGCTCGGCTGGTTCTCCTTCTAAAACAGTATGCAGCGGATACTCCTGCTGCAGCCATACAATTTCAAAAAAATCCTTTCTCCAGGGATCATTCAGATATGCCGGCGGGCAATTCTCCAGATTCCTGATATAGATCAGTGATTTTTCTAATCCTAAGCCATTAATTTTCTCCATAGATTCTTAGATCAAAGATAAAGATACCAAACTGCAGCAGTAGGACAATCAGGAAATATGCGTGTACTAATAGCTAATTGATCTTTTTTTATGTCATTTCCATGATTTTAATTCATAATTATTTCCAATTAGTCCAACACAATGGGCATATAGTCTAACACCTTCATCTGCTGTCCACCCTATCTTTGACGCAGTTGAATTACAATATATGGACACAAAAGCAAATCAGGACGATTCTATTCAGCCGGCAGAAATGCCTTTTTTAAAACAGACAGAACAGTTGAAAAAAAATCTGAATATGATTCTTTCAGAGCAATTACAGCTGGCTGCTAAATTAGATTATGGACAGATTGCCAAGCTAATCCCCGAACTGATGACAGCTGAACGGATCTTTGTGGCTGGAGCGGGTCGTTCCGGATTATCAATGAAAGCAGCAGCAATGCGGCTCATGCATTTTGGTTTCCAGGTATATGTCGCGGGAGAAACAACTACACCTGCTATCCGTAAAGGAGACCTCTTACTGGCAGCTTCAGGATCCGGTACAACAACAAGTATCGTAAATGCAGCGCAGAAAGCAGTTAATGCCGGAGCAAAAGTAGTTGCCCTGAGTGTAACAGCAGACTCACCTCTTGCTGCATTGGCAGAACTGGTTTGTATCCTGCCAGCCGCCCAAAAACAGGATCACGGCAAAACAATGTCACAGCAATATGCCGGCAGCCTTTATGAACAGGGACTGTTATTACTCACCGATGCCATATTTCAGACCCTCTGGGCAATGGAATACAGTCCTGCAGAAACGCTCTGGACCAGGCACGCAAATCTTGAATAAATAAAAAATAAATATATCTATCATGGCAAAATTACAAGTAGCAATTGATTTATTAACCACTCAGGATGCATTAGCTTTAGCAGCTAAAATCGCTCCTTATATTGACATTATTGAATTAGGTACTCCCCTTATTAAAAATGAAGGAATTGCCGTAGTAACAGCAATGAAGCAGGCACATCCTGATAAATTGGTTTTTGCAGATTTAAAAACAATGGATGCCGGCGAACTGGAAGCAGATATCGCATTTAAAGCTGGTGCAGACTTAGTTACCGTCTTAGGCGCAGCAGGAAACGCAACCATTGCGGGAGCCATCAAAGCTGGAAAAGCACATGGTAAAGGTGTAGTAGTAGATACTATCGGCGTTGCAGACCGCGTACAACGTGCTAAAGAGGTTATTGAGCTTGGTGCAGAATTCGTAGAATTACATGCAGGTCTTGACGAGCAGTGGACTCCAGGATATTCTATCCAGGTTTTAATTGATGAAGCTTCAAGAGCAGGTGTACCAGTATCGGTAGCTGGCGGTGTGAACATCACAAATGTTGCCGATGTAATTAGAGCTGGCGCTATCGTAGCGGTTGCAGGCGCAGCAATTTATGGCGCTGAAGACCCGGCTGCTGCTGCAAAAGCACTTCGTGAAGCGATTGATGCAGCCTAAAAATTGCAGCACATCATATATTTTGAGAAGAAGAATAAGCGAAGGGCGATAAATTAATGCCTTACCTTAAACTGGAACAGTTTTTGATTGTTTTCTGATTCAAAAATCTGCTAATTTCTTGATTATGGTAAAAAGGATACATGTTCTCGAGGACGACAGTGATATCAGGTATATCATTGAATACTTATTAAAGGATGAAGGATATGAATTAACACAATCCTCCTCTTTAAGCGAGTTGAAAAGCAAAATCAGAGACGGCATACCCGATTTATTTATCATAGATGTAATGCTGCCTGACGGAAACGGTATCGAAATTTGCGATGACCTCAAAAATGACATTTTCACCAAACATATTCCGGTGATCGTCATGTCTGCAAATCCCAGAAGCAAGCAGATGAGCACTCAGGCATGTGCAGATGATTATATCAGCAAACCATTTGATCTGGACGATGTACTCATTAGAATCAACAGAATATTAGATAAAAAAAACACGAAGGTTTAACCTTCGTGTTTTTTTTTGACTGCTGGAATTTAAATTAATTTCCCTGCTGCTTGGGGACTGCATTTTTAAGATAATCCAGAATTAAATCTGCAGTACGGGCAGAAGCTCCCGCCTCACCCATCTTTTCAGCAAGTTCAGCATACTCTTCTTCCATCTTTATCCTGACAGGCCCTTCAATCAGCCCCCTTAATTCAGACTCTATATTTTTAGAATTACAATCTTCCTGAATCAGCTCGGTGACTACTTTACGATCCATAATCAAATTAACCAGGGATATAAACCGGATCTTCACCAGCATTCTAGCTATGGCAATTGAAATCCTGCCACCTTTGTATAAAACAACCTGTGGCACACGAAATAAAGCAGTTTCTAAAGTCGCGGTGCCGGAGGCAACCAATGCCGTATGGGCATGATGAAGCAAATCATAAGTTTTGCCAAAGACCAGCGATACATTTTTGCCCGCGGTAAATTGTGCATAATAGTCTACCTGAAAACCTGGCGCCGCCGCTATAGCGAACTGCTGATCAGGAAAACGGTCAGTAATACTCAACATAGCTGGCAGCAGACGTTCAATCTCCTGCTTCCTGCTTCCGGGCAATAAGGCGACCAGTTGCTGATTGCCAAAACCATAAGCTGCCGCAAATCCAGGATCAGGGATATAAGCCTCCTTCTCGTCCAATAGTGGATTACCAACATAATGTACGTCCATCCCCCAGCTTTTATAAAATTCCACCTCAAAAGGCAAAATGCAATATAGCTGGTCGACGACTTTTTTAATCTTAAGCACTCTTTTTTGATTCCATGCCCAGACCTTTGGTGATATATAATAACAGACTTTTATGCCCTGCGCTTTTGCAAATTCAGCAATTTTAAGATTAAAGCCAGGGAAATCTATCAGGATCAGTACATCAGGACGGGTTTTAAGGATGTCTTCTTTGCATGTTTTCATGTTCCTTAAGATGGTCCGGAGATTTAATACCACTTCAGTAAAGCCCATAAAAGCCATGTCTGCATAATGCTTCACCAGCATTCCACCTTCTGCCTTCATTTTGTCCCCGCCGAAATAACGGAAGTCCGCTTCAGGATCCAGCGCTTTGACTGCTTTCATCAGGTTTGCACCATGCAGGTCTCCCGAAGCTTCTCCAGCCACAAGATAATATTTCATCGGCTCATTATTTTTAAGGTCATCATCTTATCAAACAGATTTTAAGCATTAAAATCCCAGGAATTTAACAAAGGGATAGCGTGGTGGGCAGTCAGGTCGAACTGAACCGGCACAACGGATACATAACCGTGTTCCAATGCCCAGACATCTGTATCTTCTCCTTTATCATTATTCTGAAAAACACCGGTAAGCCAGTAGTAAGGGCGGCCATGTGGATCTTTGCGTTCATCGAATTCTTCGGCCCATTTTGCATTGGCCTGACGGCAAATTTTAATTCCTTTCAGATCTGCGCCGTTCGGAAAATTCACATTGAGTAAAGTTGCCTGCGGCAAACCATGTTCCAGCACCTCTGCACTGATTTTGGTCACAAACTTCAGGCAATGACTGAAATCTGCTGATTCGGTAAAATCATCCAGCGAAAACCCGATTGAAGGAATCCCCTCAATTGCTCCCTCTACTGCAGCAGACATTGTTCCTGAATAGATTACATTGATTGAGTTGTTTAGTCCGTGGTTAATTCCGGAAACACACAGATCTGGTTTTTTACCTTTAAAAATTTTATTTACTGCTAGTTTAACGCAATCTACGGGTGTTCCCGAGCACTTGTACATTTCTACGCCTTCATAAAGATTCACGCGGTCAAATCTCAATGGCTTACCTATTGTAATGGCATGTCCCATGCCAGATTGCGGGCCGTCAGGAGCAACAACGACAACGTCTCCCAATTCCTTTACAGCATCGATCAGATTTTTAATTCCGGGTGCTGTAACTCCATCATCATTAACTACCAGAATCTGAGGTCTGTTTGACTGCTTTTTCATGTATATATTATTTTATGCGATAATTTTATGCTGAGCGCAGGGACTATAGATATTTAGCCAATCCCTGATCGTAAAAGTACAAGAATATCATCTCATTCTGTGAAAATTTCGTTTTACAAAAGTATATTTGATGCATAGAATGCTGTCAATAGCATTAAAAAAGACGCTCAATCAGAAAATCTCCTTACTATAAAAAATGCTCATGAAATCTAAATTCATCATGCTATCCTGCTTCCTCCTTACCGGGACGGGGCTGATGGCACAAACCGAGTTTCAGTGGAAAACTGCAACTTCAGGTGGTTACAGCTATAAATATGTAACTAATGACCCAACCAAAGCACGTTTCTACACGTTAAAAAATGGTCTGTCGGTTATTTTGTCCGAAAATGCTAAAGAACCAAATGTCGAATACCGCATGGCCGTACGTGCAGGGAGTAATACAGACCCACGCAATGCAACCGGACTTGCCCATTACCTGGAACATTTACTGTTTAAAGGAACAGATCGTTTCGGTACAATGAACTACGCGAAGGAGAAGCCACTGCTGGACAAAATTGAAGCTCTTTACGAAAAATACCACGCTACTACAGACCCGGCAAAACGTAAGGAGATCTATGCTGAAATTAACAAAACATCTGGAGAAGCATCAAATTATTCTATCGCTAACGAATACGATAAAATGATGAAATCTATCGGCGGACAGTCTACCAATGCGCATACCTGGTATGAAGAGACCGTGTACAATGAAGATTTCCCTAGTAATGCAACTGATAAGTTTCTGGCATTGCAGGCAGAGCGTTTCCGCAGTCCTGTCTTCCGTATTTTCCATACCGAACTGGAAGCTGTTTATGAAGAAAAAAACAGGGGCCTGGATAATGATGCCTGGAAGATCAGCGAGAAGCTGAACGACTTACTTTATCCAACCCACAATTACGGTCAGCAAACAACCATAGGTACTATTGAGCACCTGAAAAACCCATCTCTTGTTGAAATCAGAAAATACTACAACAAATATTATGTACCAAATAATATGGCCGTTGTAATGTCCGGCGATTTCAAGGCAGATGAAATGATTAAAAAGGTCGACATTGCTTTTAGTTATATGAAAGCGAAACCACTGGAACTTTATCAGCCTGCACCGGAGAAACCTTTAACTAAAGTACAGGTTGCAGACATCTATGGCCCAAGCGCAGAGGTTGTAAGGATCGGTTATCGTGGTTTTGCGGAAAACACAAAAGAAAGTATGCTGCTGGATTTAATTTCTAGCATCCTGTCCAATGGTAAAGCAGGTTTAATGGACATTAACCTGAATAAGGCACAAAAAGTATTAAATGCAGCAGCTGGCTATCAGCAAATGAAGGATTACGGTACATTCATTATGCTGGCTACTCCTAAACAGGGACAGTCACTGGATGAAGCGAAACAACTGGTGCTGGACCAGCTGGCTTTATTAAAAAAAGGCTCTTTTGATGAGAGCTTGATTAAAGCGACTGTAGCCAACAGCAAGCTTAGCTTACTGGAAAACTTTGATAATAATGGTTTCCGTGTAGAGGCGATTACCAACGAGTTTATCATGAACCGCGGTACCAAATGGAATCAATCCCTGAATTCTCCGGATGCCATGGCTAAAGTAAGTAAAAAGGAAATTGTAGATTTTGCAAATAAATTCTTTGGCAACGATTATGTAGTTATTCTGAAACATAAAGGCGAGGACAAAAACATTGCAAAAGTCGACAAACCGGTTATCACACCTGTGAAGACTAATACGAACGAAACCTCTCCCTTCACGCAGCAATTACTTGCCCGTACAACGAAACCTATCGAAGCTAAATTCCTGGATTACCAGAAAGATTTGAACTTTGGTAAAGTAGGCATAGCCGATGTGGTTACCGTTGAAAACAAAGAGAACAGTATTTTTAATTTGACTTACCGTTATGATTTGGGTTCATGGAATTCTAAGCTGGCTCCTTACGCGGCAAGGTACCTGACTTTTCTGGGTACAGATAAATACTCAGCTGAAGAGATCAGCAAGCAGTTCTATAATATTGCCTGCAGCTATTCATTTACGGTAAACAACGACGTAACTACGATTAGAATTTCCGGTCTGCAGGAAAACTTCGACCAGGCGGTAAAATTGGTTGAGCATGTTTTTGCAAATTGTAAGCCAGACGAGCAAGCACTAAAAGAAATGAAAAGCAGCGTCCTGAAATCAAGGGAAAATAATAAGCTGAATAAAGCTGCTATTTTATCTGGTCTAATGAGTTACGCACAATATGGTGCACAAAATCCGTTCAATTATGCGCTCACCAATGCAGAGGTTGAACAGATGACTTCGGCTGAATTACTGGAGATCCTGCATAATATAAATAACCTGAAACATAGTATCAATTACTACGGTCCACAGACGCTGCAGGCATTTACTGGTGACATTGCGAAAATCCATATTCTTCCAGCTTCTTTTATGGAAGCTCCGGCTGCACAGAAATTCAACTTTATGCAAACTGCAGATAATCAGGTCTATTTCGCTGATTATGACATGGTGCAGGCCGAAATTCGCTGGTTAAGAAATGACGGCGTATTCAATGCTGCTGATGCAGCGAAAATAAACCTGTTCAACAGTTATTTTGGTGGCGGTATGGGTTCAATTGTTTTCCAGACTATCCGTGAATCAAAAGCGCTGGCTTACTCTACCTACGCATTCTACTCTACTCCTGACAAAGCAGGGAAAGACAACTCTATGATTGCTTATGTGGGTACACAAGCCGATAAAATGAATGAGGCGGTGGCCGGTATGAACGAACTACTGAATGTATTGCCGGAATCTGAAAAGAATTTCGAGTCTTCTAAATCAAATTCATTGAATGCACTGGAAACATCACGTGTGACCAAATTTGATATTATTAACCATTATTATGCAGACAAAAGACTAGGTCTGGAACAAGATTCAAGGATCGCAGAATTTAATGGAATCAAACCTTTAAAATTCAGCGATATCAAATCTTTCCATGATAATAAAGTATCTAATAAGCCATTCAGCTATTGCATAGTAGCGTCCAATAAAAATGTTAAAACTGCTGACATGGAGAAATTCGGGAAACTGAACACCTTAAGCCTGGAGCAGATTTTCGGTTATTAACCGGCCCCATTAAGGGCATCTGATTTGGGTGCTGCCAACGAAATCCCGTTATCTTTTTATAAGATAACGGGATTTTTTTATATTGAATCCTTAAGGCTAAGACATATCTCCAACCCATCCTTGATCCATTTAATGATATTTGAAGATCTCTGATGAATAGCTTAGCGACGTCTGAATTTATTTTAACAAAATTTAAACTGCTGCAAGCCCATACTATTGATGCTTTGGTTTTATTCGGGCCATCTGTTGGTATTGTTCGCATGGAACCCGAAGATAAGGTGAGTCCAACCCGAACTTGACCCGAGGTCGACCCGATGGGAAACGTCATTATTCCTTGAGATACCGTATAACATCCCAATAAAAAAGGCTATACTCCTTTCGGAATATAGCCTGCTACGTTTAATTATATGGTAATTACAGTGACTTAATCCAGTCTACCAGCTCATCGCGGGTTTTTCCGGTCTTCTGCTGTAATCTTCCATACAGTTCATCATCTTTTCCTTCTTCGTATTTAAGATCGTCATCGGTTAAGTCGCCGTAAGCTTGTTTAACTTTACCTTTTAACTCGTTCCATTTTCCTTTTAATTCTAATTTGTCCATGGTATTTGTTTTTTGTTTCTAAATTGAACTGACAAAAGAACAACGCTAATTAAAAAAAGTTTGGAATGTTACCTTTCGGATTATTAATTCGTCTAAAATCTAAACGGACAGCTATAAATATAGCTACCGGATAAATTACCGCTAACGATAAATCAAATGAACATGCTGATGAAAAAAATTTACTACTGCTTTTATTGCTGCCCCTGATCTTGTCTGCTTCCTGCACGATGATGGTGAAGACAATTGCCAAATCTGCTGCGAAGGGCTATGATGACCATGTTGATCTCCAGATCAATCAGCTGAAATTAGTGGACACCCTTGGGAAAACGGCTTCCTTTGAACAGCTATATACTGGCAAAACAGTGTATCTCTATACCTGGAAATCCCCTATTCTACTCCCTCCCGATGACAAGGACCTCCTTTATAAAGGATTAAAAGACCGCTTTGCAAAATATGAGGATGTTGTTTTCATTAATCTGTATACTGGAAATAAGGATGAGGACTGGAAGCTTATCCACGGATTACAGCAAAAGAATGTAAAAGCTTTTCGTTTAGCGGAAGACCCGGCAAATGCAGCGTTCCGTGAGTTATACAGTATTTCTACGTCACCACAAATTGTGAGTAAAGACGGACATATCCTGGGCTTCAAGGGTCCCTTGCCATCTGATAAACTTGTCGTTGACTATGCCTTATATCAGGCGAGAAATGGTATGGATGCAACCTCTTCGACCAAGATTTTAATTAAAGGAGTTAATAAAGAAGAACGTCTGAGTACCGAAGAACTTAAGAGTTGGTATAGTACTCATTTCGGGAAAGACCCCAATGAAAAGATCAATGCCAGTATCTCTAATAAAGGTTCTGATAATTAAACAAAAGGGCCTTTTTGCAAATGCAAAAAGGCCCTTTTAATTTTAAGTGATTACTGGTTTTTCGCTTTCTCAATAATTTCATCAACTACTGCAGGATCCTGCAGCGTGCTGGTATCTCCCAGATTAGTATAATCGCCCTCTGCAATTTTCCGCAGGATCCTTCTCATAATTTTACCTGATCTGGTCTTAGGAAGGCCAGGTACGAAAAGAATTTTATCTGGTTTAGCGATCGCTCCAATAACCCGGGTTACGGTCTGCAGAATATCTTTTTTACTCAGTTCTGCTTCGGTATGCAGGTTCGGGTAAATGACAAATGCATAAATGCCCTGGCCTTTTACCTCGTGCGGGAAGCCTACAACTGCGCTTTCTACCACACCGGCATGCATATTAATGGCATTTTCTACTTCTGCGGTTCCAATGCGGTGTCCGGAAACATTAATTACATCGTCTACGCGGCCTGTAATTTTATAATAACCATCTTCATCGCGCATACAACCGTCTCCTGTAAAATACAGATCCGGATAAGTAGAAAAATAGGTCTGTTTACAACGCTCATGATCTCCGTAGGTTGTACGGAGCATTCCCGGCCATGGAAACTTAATACACAAATTACCGCTTACGCCATTTCCTTCGATAACAGCTCCGTTCTCATCGACGAGCACAGGTTGAACGCCGGGTAATGGTAAGGTTGCACAAGCGGGCTTTAATGGTGTCACAAAAGCTATTGGAGAGATCATCAGCCCACCTGTTTCGGTCTGCCACCAGGTATCTACAATCGGACAGTTACCGTGACCAACTTCTTGATCGAACCAATGCCAGGCCTCTTCATTAATCGGCTCACCTACTGATCCCAGCACACGCAGACTGCTGAGATCTGCACCTTCCACCGGTTCTTTACCAAAACTCATTAATGAGCGAATCGCGGTGGGCGCTGTATACAGTATATTAACTTTGTGTTTATCCACTACCTCCCAAAGACGGGATGGCGTCGGATAGGTTGGTACGCCTTCGAACATTAAAGTAGTTGCTCCTTGTGAAAGCGGACCATAAACTATATAGGAATGACCAGTAATCCAGCCAATATCTGCGGTACAGAAGAACACTTCGTCCGGCTGATAATTAAAAGCATTACTGAAGGTATAACCCGCATACACCATATATCCGCCAACGGTATGCACAACGCCTTTAGGCTTACCAGTTGAACCGGAGGTATACAAGATAAATAACATATCTTCTGCATCCATTTCTTCTGCCGGACAGTGTGTGTCCACCAGTTTTATTTCATCTTCGAACCACAGGTCCCTACCTTTCAGCATGGAAACCGGCGTACGTGTATGCGTTAAAACAATAACTTTTTCTACGGTTGGACAAGCAATCAGTGCATCATCAATTACTTCTTTCAACTGAATCTGTTTTGCACCCCGGAAAGATCCGTCAGCGGTAATAACCAGTTTGCAGGCAGAATCATTAATCCGGTCTGCTATGGATTTGGCAGAAAAACCACCGAAAATTACTGAATGAACAGCTCCAATTCGCGCACAGGCCAAAACGGCTACAGCGAGTTCAGGTACCATCGGCATGTAAATGCAGATCCGGTCTCCTTTTTTAACCCCATTTTTCTTTAGCACGTTCGCAAACCTGCAGACTTGTTCATGCAGAATACGGTAAGTCAGCGTTACACTTGGTTTTTCAGGATCATTCGATTCCCAGATTATAGCTGGTTTATCTCCGTTCTTCTCCAGATGTCTGTCCAGACAATTTTCTGTAATATTCAGTTTGGCACCTTCAAACCATTTAATTTTTGGCTCACTAAAATTCCAGGACAATACATTGTCCCATTTCTTTTTCCACAGGAAGTTGTCGGCTATGCCTGCCCAGAACTGTTCAGGCTGCTCTACGCTGAGCCTGTAGGTTTCTTCGTATTCGGCTATAGATTTAATTTGCATAATTTGGTTTGGGTGTAAATTGGCTGATTTAATATAAGTGTAAGGTAACAAATTCCACATTAATTTTCCACATTCGCCTGAATATTACCGCCCTGTGATGTCCTCAGGGCCCCTTTGTAAAATAGCCTGCTCTCACAACACTAAGACGTTCGCTTTATGACGTAATTTTTATAGCTTTGCAGTTCGAGAGAAAGATTGATCACTACTATTTTGAAAAATAATCACATGTAGTATTGATCGTTACAAATATTTTAGTGATATTTGCACACTCTTAAAAAATTAAGCGAAGAACAATTAACAATATATATTAAAGGCATGTCTAGAGTTTGTGATTTAACCGGAAAAAAGGCTATGAGTGGTTTTAATGTTTCTCACTCAAACGTTAAAACTAAACGTAAGTTTTATCCCAACTTACAACTTCAGAAATTTTATATTCCTGATGAAGACCGTTGGATAACACTGAAAGTTTCTACTTCAGCTATCAAAACCATCAATAAAATTGGTATTACTGAAGCGATCAATCGTTTCGTAAAAAAAGGATTTTTGTAAAAACATTGTTGATGTGAATCAACTAAATTATTAATAGAAATGGCAAAAAAAGGTAACAGAGTACAAGTTATTCTAGAATGTACAGAGCATAAAACTAGCGGCATGCCTGGTATGTCTAGATATATCTCTACAAAAAACCGTAAAAACACTACTGAGCGTTTAGAATTGAAAAAATTCAATCCAGTGTTGAAGAAAGTAACTGTACATAAAGAAATTAAGTAATACATACCAATAATCTATTTAGATCATGGCAAAAAAGGTAGTTGCGACCCTTAAGACGGGTAAAGGAAAAGAATATTCAAAAGTTATCACAATGACTAAATCACCAAAAACAGGTGCTTATTCTTTCAGTGAAGTTATCGTGCATAACGATCATGTTAAAGATGCTATTGCAGGAAATCAATCAGGCAAGTAATTTTAATATTTAATCATATTAAAGCCGTCCCTTCATTATGGGAGGGCTTTTTTTGTTTTCATCTACATTTATATGGGATTATTTGATTTTTTCAAGAAAAAGGAAACTGCACCTGAAGCTCAGGAAGCCCTGAGTAAAGGTTTAGAAAAAACTAAAGAAGGATTCCTAAGTAAACTCACCAAAGCAGTCGCCGGAAAAACGACTGTAGATGATGATGTACTAGATAATCTGGAAGAAGTTCTGGTTACTTCTGATGTTGGTGTTTCTACGACGCTTAAAATAATTGAGCGTATCCAACAGCGTGCAGCCCGGGACAAATACCTGTCTACTTCTGAACTGAACCACTTACTGAGAGATGAAATTCAACTCTTATTAGCTGAAAACAATAGTAATGATTTCCGTAAATTCGAATATGGAGATCATAAGCCATATGTAATTATGGTTGTCGGTGTAAACGGTGTGGGTAAAACTACTACTATTGGTAAACTGGCGCATAAACTGAAAGCCGAAGGACTTAAAGTTGTCCTGGGTGCAGCCGATACATTCCGTGCTGCAGCTGTGGAACAAATTAAATTATGGGGTCAGCGTGTCGACGTCAGAGTGGTTGCACAAGCAATGGGTTCAGATCCTGCTTCTGTTGCTTTTGATACTATTCAATCTGCTGTTGCCAATGGCGAAGATGTCGTAATCATAGATACCGCAGGGCGTTTGCATAATAAGATCGGCCTGATGAATGAATTAGGCAAGATCAAAAAGGTAATGGAAAAAGTAATTCCGGGCGCACCTCATGAAATATTGCTTGTGCTGGACGGCTCAACCGGTCAGAATGCATTTGAACAATGCAAGCAATTCACTGAAGCGACAGATGTAAATGCATTAGCCATCACTAAACTGGATGGTACTGCCAAAGGTGGTGTGGTTATCGGAATTTCAGATCAGTTTAAAATCCCCGTTAAATATATCGGCGTGGGTGAGGGTGTAAATGACCTTCAATTATTTGACAAAAAAGCTTTTGTGGACGGTCTTTTTAAATAGGCTCCTGAAAAGCATAGCTATAAAATATAATGAATACCAAAACAACTTCCAGGATCATCCCCCTGAAAAAACCTAAGATTAACGTAAT
This sequence comes from Pedobacter antarcticus, assembly GCF_900103515.1. Taxonomy (NCBI): domain Bacteria; kingdom Pseudomonadati; phylum Bacteroidota; class Sphingobacteriia; order Sphingobacteriales; family Sphingobacteriaceae; genus Pedobacter; species Pedobacter antarcticus. The sequence goes on along the minus strand of NZ_FNGZ01000010.1, from coordinate 67,362 downwards.
TACACTGGGTTGTTCCAAAAACATTTACGATTCTGAAGTATTAATGGGTCAACTGAAAGGAAATAACCTCGATGTGGTTCATGAAGCCTCCACTATGGGTAAGGATGATATCGTAGTTATCAATACCTGCGGCTTTATCGATAATGCAAAACAGGAATCAATTGATACAATCCTTCAATACAGCCAGTTGAAAGAAGCTGGAAAGTTAAGTAAGGTTATTGTAACCGGATGTCTTTCTGAACGTTACAAACCAGAATTAGAATCGGAAATTACTAATGTCGATGCTTTTTTTGGTACAAATGACCTGCAGAACATTCTACATTCATTAGGTGCAAATTACAAACATGAACTAATTGGTGAGCGTTTACTCACGACGCCTTCACACTTCGCCTATTTCAAAATTGCAGAAGGCTGTAACCGCCCCTGCTCTTTCTGCGCAATTCCGCTGATGCGTGGTAAACATGTATCAACCGATATAGAAGCCTTGGTTAAGGAAGCTAAAATCCTTGCAGCCAATGGAACGAAAGAACTGATCCTTATTGCACAGGATTTAACTTATTACGGTCTTGACATATACGGTAAAAGAAACCTTGATGAATTATTGAGAAGACTGTCCGATATCAATGGTATCGAATGGATAAGATTACAATATGCCTATCCTTCTGGTTTCCCAATGGAAATTCTGGATGTGATGAACGAAAGGGAAAATATCTGTAACTACCTGGATATGCCTTTACAGCATATTACTGATCCGATGCTAAAATCGATGAGACGTGGTATCACTAAACAAAAAACTATTGATATCGTGAATCAGATCCGTGATAAGGTGCCTAATATCGCTATGCGTACCACATTAATCTGTGGCTATCCTGGCGAAACGGAACAGGATTTTGAAGAGATGCTACGGTGGGTAGAAGATACCCGTTTTGACAGGTTAGGCTGCTTCACTTATTCACATGAGGAAAAAACTCACGCGCACCAGCTGGTAGACGATGTACCTGACGAGGTGAAACAGGAACGTGTGGATGCTATAATGGAATTACAACAAGGTATTTCGTATGAGATTAACCAGGATAAAATTGGTCAGACATTCAAAGTTCTGGTAGACCGCAAAGAAGGAGATTTCTTTATCGGGCGTACAGAATTTGATTCACCTGAAGTGGATAATGAGGTCTTGATCGATGCGACAACTGGTTATGCTGCCATTGGAAGCTTCGTTAATGTAGCTATCGACCGTGCTGAAGATTTCGATCTCTATGGACAAATTGTCAAATAAATGATGCAGGTGGAGAATTGCGGATTATTAACTTAATTTAGTGCCAATGCAGGCCAAGTACATCTCTTACCAACAAACAAATTCATTTTCAGGTATCGTTTTAGATTACTTGAATGAAGATCAGAAACTGGAGTCCTTTTATCAGTACGCTCCTACTATTGCCGGCTTTGAAAGAGCCATTGCGGAACGGAAATTTTCCGGTGACCGGGATCTTCTCGTTCGCTGCCTGCAGGAACAATACAAGGCAATTAACCCTGGAGCTGAAACGCTCCATCAAATAGAATTACTAGCTGATGACCGGACGTTTACTATAACAACAGGTCATCAGCTTAATATATTTACAGGCCCTCTTTATTTTATTTATAAGATCGTCACAGCCATAAATCTGGCTGCTGAACTGCAACAGCGTTTTCCGGATTACCGGTTTATACCGGTTTACTGGATGGCTACAGAAGACCACGATTTTGAAGAGATCAACCACCTTAGCCTGGAGGACAAAAAATTAAGCTGGGATACCGCAGCGGCCGGAGCTACTGGCAGGCTTGATACCAGTAGTCTTGCTGAGACTTTACTCGCCTACAAAGGTTACCTGGGTATTAGTGAAAATGGCACTGAATTAGCCGAATTTGCAGAACAGGCATATAGTGGTTCCCAATCACTTTCTGCAGCAACCCGTAAACTCGTTCACGCTTTATTTGGAAAGAAAGGTTTGATCTGTGTAGATGCAGATGACAGCAGGCTAAAGGCTCAGTTTGCACCTGTCATTTACAAAGACATTACCGGTGAGCATAGTTTTAAAAATATCAGTGAGCGTAATAGCGAACTGGAAAACCTAGGGTACAAACCTCAGGTAAATCCAAGGGAGATAAACTTCTTCTATATGGATGATAAATTGCGCGAACGTATTATCCTGGAAAACGGGCAATACCAGGTCATGCACACCGACCTCCGTTTTACGGAGGAAAGTCTGCTGGCCGAAATACAGGCACATCCGGAAAAGTTCAGCCCAAATGTGGTGATGCGCCCGCTTTATCAGGAAATAATCCTGCCTAATCTGGCTTATATTGGCGGCGGCGCTGAAGTGACCTACTGGTTACAGCTTAAATCTAATTTTGATTTTTTCCAGGTACCTTTCCCGGTGCTTGTGCTGAGAAACTCAGCATTAGTTATAGATAGCCGCGCCGCAAGAAAAATGCATATTCTGGGAATTGACCAGATTAGCCTGTTCCTAGATAATGAACAACTCAAAAACCAGTGGGTTAAAACCAATGTAGGTGATTCTTTATGTTTGGATGATGAACAACGTGCTATACGCGCAGTCTTCGACCAGATTAAATTGAATGCCTATAAAATAGATAAGACACTTTCTATGTCTGCTGATGGTGCAAAAACCAAAGCACTGAAACTGGTAACCAATCTAGAAAAGAAAATGCTGCGTGCAGAAAAACGCAGACATAATACTTCTCTGCTCCAAATTGACAAATTAAAGAACGATCTGTTTCCTTCCGGGGTATTGCAGGAAAGGGTTTTGAATATCGCACCTATGTATATCAACTATGGTGGTGATTTCATCGATAGTCTTTGTGCAACATTCAAGCCCCTGGATAAACAATTCACGATTCTATACGAATAATTCAAATATGGCTTTCCATACTTTCCCAGAACCGCATCTCCGTAATTTTACAAACCGGGTTTTTATAGCAATGGGTTGTCCGCCTGCTGATGCAGAGCTGGCTACCGATGTATTACTCCGCTCAGATCTGCGTGGTATCGACTCTCATGGTGTCGCGCGTTTAAGCGGTTATATCCGTTTATGGAAGAAGAACAGAATTAATGCTGTACCAAATATCCGGATTGTTCATGAAACACCGACCACGGCTACTGTAAATGGCGATGGAGGTCTCGGCCTTGTGGTAGCCCCTTTTGCGATGAAGATCGCCATAGAGAAAGCTAAAGTTTATGGTTCTGGCTGGGTTTCAGTAACTAATTCCAACCACTTCGGAATCGCAGGTTACCATGCACTACTGGCCGTAGAGCAGGATATGATTGGCATCAGTATGACTAATGCCAGCCCTCTGGTAGCACCTACCTATGCAAATGAACGTCTTTTAGGAACGAATCCAATGTGTTATGCTTTTCCTGCAGGAGATTACCCACCAGTTGTAATTGACATGGCGACAGCGGCAGCGGCCAATGGTAAATTAGAAATTGCACAGCGTGCACAACTACCCATTCCGGAAGGCTGGGCACAAGATAAAAATGGAGTTGGTTCTACCGACCCTAATGAATTAAAAGCTGGAGGGTCACTGTTGCCCCTGGGTAGCGATAAGGATCATGGCAGTCACAAAGGTTACGGACTGAGTGCTGCTGTAGATATTTTGAGTGCCGTTCTTTCGGGTGCGAGCTATGGTCCCTGGGTACCGCCTTTTGTATCTTTCCTGGAACCTCCTGCTGACCCTGTCGGTGAAGGAATCGGTCATTTTCTAGGGGCAATGCGCATAGACGGTTTCCGTCCTGCAGCTGATTTTAAACATCATATGGATAACTGGATTACAAGGTTTAAAGCAGCAAAGACTATTGACCCGGATAAAAAAGTAATTATACCAGGCGAACCTGAATTCGCATTTGAACAGGAAAGAGCGGAACAAGGAATTCCTCTAATAGATGTAGTGGTTAATGATCTGAATGAACTGGCAGATCAGTTACAAATTCCACGCCTTTCTTAGAAATTCGTTATCCAGCATTATATATAACTTACAAAAAAGGCTCCTGTAAATTAATTTACAGGAGCCTTTTTTGTAAGTTGATTCCGTTTAGTGGATACTATGGAATAGTCTGTTCCATCTGATTTTGCTGAAGAAAGAACCATCTGTATCATAACTCATCCATACAAACAGTGCTTTTCCTACAATATGATCTTCCGGCACAAATCCCCAGTAACGTGAGTCCAATGAATTATGGCGGTTATCTCCCATCATCCAGTAATAATTCATTTTGAATGTATAACTATCCGCTTTCTGGCCATTGACTAACCATCCGTTTGCAGTTTTCTCAAGTTTATTACCTTCATAAACTGTAATCGCACGTTGATACATCGGAATAGTTGCACTGTCGAGCTTTACGGTCAGGCCTTCTTTTGGTATCAGTATCGGACCCCAGTTATCTGCATTCCAGTTCCTGTTGGGATCATGAGGAAATACGTTTTCTTCTTTAACACCTGGTTCTGCAGTTCTTACTTTCACTGAAGTTACAAAGTCAAGCTTTCCTACTTTCGCCATCATTTCCGGAGTTCCAAGGAAATTATAGGTATCATCTGAAAGCCCCATAATATCGCGTTGTATTTTGAACCCCATTTCTTCGAAAACCTGGAAGTTAACATCGCTGGTTTTAAATTTAACCAAATAGTCAATCTGACCTGTATTTTCCATTGGTACCGGTTTTCCATTCACAGAAACCAATCCGTCTTTCATAGTGAGAACGTCACCTGCAATACCTATACAACGTTTAATATAGTTCTCCCTTTTATCTACAGGACGGCTGATAATAGTATATGCATTATGTACGGCTTCTCTTCCGTTGGCCCTAACCATATCATAATAATCTCTGTCTTGTGCTTCGACAGCTACAGTATCACCGTCAGGAAAATTAAATACGACTACGTCATTTCTTTTAATATCCTGAAGTCCGGGTAATCTTCTGTATTTCCATTGAATACCGTCATAATAGGCTTTCGTGCCCGTTACAGGCATAGTATGGTGCGCAAAAGGAAAAGCGACAGGCGTCATCGGAATTCTCGCGCCGTAATTCACTTTACTTACGAAAAGGAAGTCACCGATTAGTAATGACCGCTCCATTGAACCGGTAGGTATGGTATAAGCTTCAATAAAGAATACTCTGATGACAGTAGCAGCGACTACCGCAAATATTACCGCGTCTGCCCACTCCCGGCTTTTAGTCTTTTTCTTCTTGCTTGCTGTTTCTTTATTTTTTTGCCAGAACTTCCAATTCATATCTTATTGTTATTTAAAATTAAATATATCGGCTATATTGAAAAAGCCTTGTTTATGCTGCAGCCACTCCGCAGCAACCACTGCGCCTAATGCAAACCCAGCCCGGTTATGCGCGGTATGTTTGATCTCAATCTCATCAACCTCCGAACTGTAGATAACCGTATGTGTTCCTGGTACATTTTCAATTCGCTCAGAGGCTATCAGTAGCTGATCTGCTTTAAGCACATCGCCACTAACTGAACCATCCAGCTCATTCAACCATTCATTTTTTCTATCGAGTTGTTCAATAATTCCTTCTGCCAGCGTCATTGCCGTTCCACTTGGAGAATCCAGTTTTTGGGTATGATGAATTTCTTCTACCTGCACATCATATGCAGGATAGTTGTTCATCACTTTTGCAAGAACCTCATTAATATGAAAGAATAAATTAACACCTATACTGAAGTTTGACCCATAAAGTAAACTATTGTTACGGCTAAGGCACTCATTTTTTATTTCCTGTAACTGACCGTACCATCCTGTGGTACCAACTACTAATGGAACGTTCGCGTCGAAGCACATGTAAATGTTATTTATCGCTGCATCGGGCGTACTGAAATCGATCGCAACATCGGCCTTCTTCAGGTTAGCAGCAGTTAGGTCTTCCTGGTTGTCTACACTGATTTTCAGGACAATCTCATGTCCTCTTTCTATCGCAAAACGTTCAATAATCTGACCCATTTTACCATAACCGATTAATGCAATATTCATGTGTTGTTATTTTAAGATTTAGAAGCTTTATAGTCTGATGGCTAATTTTAATGCGGGGGTGAAGGTATTGTTATAGCCATACATGGAACCCGAACCGATTACCGTTGGGGAAATCTTCAATGCCAGGTTATTACCTATATCGAAGTATTTAAGTCTTGCATCTACATAAGCTTCGATGATATTTACTGCGTAAAGCGCTCCAATTGAAAAGATGACCACCTCACGGTTTCGTCTGTAAATATCTTTAGCAGCACGCAGCCCCTCGGTGGTGTACCTTTGCAGCGAGCCATCGGGATCCGGGTCATCATTGTTTTCCAGGCGATACTGGAGTTCTTTCAAGTAAACTTTATATTGTCTGTTATTGTCCATATAGGACATTACCAGAACAGCACCACCGGCATAGATTGCAGCGATTTTGATACCGCGGTAGACGTTCAGTCCATTTCCATACTGTCCCCATCCTGGTAACACTGCAGACCTGAAAATCGCTTTCCTTCCAGCCAGCTTACCTGGATTTACATACTTAGCTGTATCTGCCGGGGCCGGGGTACGTTTAAGCGTATCACCTTTAACGGTAAAACCCTCCTGCGCATAGCACGCATTGATTGCCAGCAAAAAGCTTATGGTTAATAATATATTTTTAAGCATTACCAGTCTAATAATTCCAGGATTCTGCTCAGATCGTCATCGGATACAAACGGTATTTCAATGGCACCTTTACCATTCTCCCCTACTTTGAGTTTCACTTTGGATGCGAAGCGCGATGCCAGATCTTTCTGCAGTTTCTGATATTCAAATGAAACTCCCGCAGCCTGTTTACCAGGCTTAGGCTTTATTTGTAAAGTATCGATACTTCGAACCAGTTCTTCAACCTTTCTTACGGACAGCCCTTTATCCAAAATTTCCTGATGAATAAATAATTGTTTTTCAGTATCCTCTACACTTATCAGTGCACGGGCATGTCCCATTGATATTTTTTGGTCACGGATAGAGATCTGAATTGCAGGAGGTAATTTCAAAAGGCGCAGGTAGTTGGTTACTGTAGACCTGTTCTTGCCTACGCGTTCTCCAAGTTGTTCCTGCTTAAGGTTACATTCTTCCAGCATACGCTGAAAACTTAAAGCTACTTCTATCGCATTGAGGTTTTCACGTTGTATATTTTCAATCAGCGCCATTTCCAGCATCTGCTGGTCGTCAGCTTTCCTGATATACGCAGGGATCTCTGTCAGTCCGGCTATTTTAGTAGCCCGCAGACGTCTTTCTCCAGCGATAAGCTCATAGCCGCCCTGTTGAGTTTTACGCACTGTGATCGGCTGAATAAGACCTTGTATCCGAATAGAATCGGCAAGTTCATTTAATGCAACTTCGTCAAATGCTGTTCTTGGCTGATATGGATTGGTTGATATCTCCTTCAAAGGAATCATTCCGATAGGACCTGTCTGTGTCTTCTGTTCCGTTTCACTAACCTGATTGATCTCGTTTCTGGGTGGATGCGAAGCATCACTATCATCCAAAAGCGCACTTAATCCTCTTCCTAATCCTGTTTTTCGCTGAAAAGATGTCATTCAATAAAATTTAAATGTTTGCAGAACTCACATCCCGGATCTCTTTAACAAGTCCGTTCTTGCGGACAATTTCGCGGGCAAGGTTCAGATAATTGATCGCTCCCTTACAATTAGCATCATGCATAATTACTGACACGCCATAACTCGGGGCTTCACTTAAGCGGGTGTTTCTCTGTATAATGGTTTCAAATACCAGATCCTGAAAGTGCGTTCTGACTTCTTCCACAACCTGATTGGACAGACGCAGTCTGACGTCATACATCGTTAACAGAATACCTTCAATCTCCAGGGCAGTATTTAACCTGTTCTGTACAATCTTTATTGTATTTAATAATTTACCCAATCCTTCTAATGCAAAATACTCGCATTGAACAGGAATAATTACAGAATCGGCAGCAGTAAGCGCATTTATAGTAATCAGACCGAGTGAAGGGGAACAATCGATAATAATAAAATCGTACTGATCTTTAACTTTTTCCAGTACTGCTTTCATTTTATACTCCCGGTTGGTCAGATTGATCATCTCAATCTCAGCGCCGACAAGGTCGATATGAGCAGGTAACAGATCCAAATTAGGAGTTTCTGTTTTCTGAATAGCTTCAGCAGGTTCTATATCATTGATAATGCATTCATAGATGCTATTTTTAATACTTCTGGGATCGAATCCAATACCAGAGGTGGAGTTGGCCTGAGGATCGGCATCAACTAACAAAGTTCTGTACTCTAAAACGGCGAGGCTGGCAGCTAAATTGATGGATGACGTTGTTTTACCGACACCACCTTTCTGGTTGGCCAATGCAATAATTTTACTCATTTATCTTCTTAATAATTATCAATTATTTTCTGAGAATTTGTCTATTAGATTGTTCCTGTAAAAAACGCTATTATTGCCTATATTTAGGCGCTTTTTAACAATTAGCTAAGATACAAACTAAATAACAATATTAGTGTTAAACCAATAAGTGTTTTGAACATCTTATTAACAATCCATACATGATTACTATCGTTTCCGGCACGAACAGACCTGGTAGCAATACGCTCAAAGTCGCAAAATATTATCAGCAGGCAATGGCAGACAGAGGAATAAGCAGCAATTTACTCAGTCTGGATTTACTCCCCGACAATATCATCCAAACAGACCTTTACGGAAAACGTTCTCCTGCATTTAAATCGACCCTGGAGCTCGTTAATCAAACTGAAAAATTCGTATTTATTATTCCTGAATATAATGGTAGTTTCCCTGGCGTACTTAAGGTTTTTATTGACGCCTGTGAATTTCCTGCCAGCTTTTACGATAAAAAATGCTGTCTCGTTGGCATCTCATCGGGCAAATATGGAAACATACGTGGTATAGATCATTTTGGTGGCGTTTGCAGTTATCTGCACCTGAATGTAATGCCGCTCCGTCTGCATATTCCAGCAATAAAAACGGAACTGAATGAGCACAATACCTTCTTTAGGGAAGATACCCTTAAATTTACAACCGAACAGATCGAGAAATTTATACTGTATTAGCCCTAGATTTTAAACTGCAAATGACATCCAGGTTTCCCCCTCGTTTCCGAAAATGAAATACCCTGGATAAAGGATTTCAGCTATATCTTCAAAAGCATCTACCAAGGACTGAGGATCGCTGAACGCAGCAGTGGCATCTTCCAAAAGATAAACTTTATTATATTCTACTGCCGGCCATTCTTTCTGCAGCAACTGCGGAACCTGGCCCATCATTTCAGGGATACCTGTATTTGGCTGATGATAAATAAGAATCCGGGCCTGCAGGGGATCGTCTTGCACTGAACAACCAGCTGCTTCCAGCAATTGCTTAAGTACATAATCGGCCTGATTATCCAGATTCAAGCAAATTACCGGCACCGGCTCCATAAATTTAATCTTATGCAAGATGATATCTACCCTTTCCTGTAAATATTCCTGGATACTCTCATCTCCGACACTATTAATCACTGCAGTTAAAAAGGACATAATTTGCGTTTTCTTGCCGCAAAAGTAACGAAAGCGGGCCGAATAAAAAAAGGCTGCCTTTAAAAGGCAGCCTTCGTCAATCTGTATAGAAATATTTTATTGCTGGATACCACCGCCCATACCGCCGCCGGTTTCTCCTTGCTTAAGGTCATCATTATTTATCCCTTTTTTCTTTTTAGTTGATGGGTTGAAATTCATTTTACCGAATTTATAACTGAAGTTCACCCCAAAAGAACGCAGTGGGTAATAGACGTTTGTGCTTTGAAGGAACTGCGGGCCGCTGTTTTCAGTACGGATATGTAGATCTCTGGAGAATACATTCAGCACGTTGATACCAACAGTGGCTTTCTTTTTCATAATATCTTTCTTGAATGCACCACCGTAGAATACCATTGCTCCTGTTTCACCCTGGAAAGTTCTTTTTGCGGCATTATAAACCGCGAAGATCTCTGTATTCCAACCTCCTTTAAAGGATATTGCAGAACGACCAAACACTGTATAATTTACGAAAAGATCAGTACTCACTTTAGTTTGAGAATTGGTGAGCTTATAAGTATTCATACTGAAATTACCCATCAGCGTCCATTTTGGCAACGGATTATAAGAGGCAAAGACGTTAGCCCCAAAAGATTCGTTTGTACCGATATTATAGTATGAAGTCAATTTTTGATTCGGATCGAAAAGACTCTCAATTACACCCCTTGTATTCCGGTAAAATACAGAAGCATTAATTACAGATCCTTTGATAAATGTAGAATAACCTAATTCAATCAGATCACTAATCTCAGGCGTCAGGTCGGGATTACCCTGACTTCTGTTTTCCGGATCGGCCTGGTTAAGGAACGGATTCAGGTAAAACAGACTCGGGCGCTGCATCCTTTTGTTATAGCTCAGCTTCAAAGTACTGTTTCCTTTCAGGGTTTTCGAAAGGATCGCACTTGGAAACAGGTTAAAATAGTTATTAGACGAATTAATTGCATTTCCGGATACACTGCTGATATCTGTGTATTCAGCGCGCAGGCCTCCTTTCAGATCGAGAGTTTTAGCTAGTTTAATATTCAGTACACCGTAAGCGGCACCAACATTCTGATTATAATCAAAGTCCTGGTTTGTATCTTCATATTTACTTCTGATGTTTCTGAAAATACCTTTCATTCCTGTCTCCAGTTTCAGATCTTTACTAAATGGATAAATGTAATCTGACTGAATCGTATATTCATTATTTTTACCGGTATTATTATCATCTTGTCTTTCTGAAATAGTTCCATCTGACGCCTCTCTGAAAGTATTATATCTGGCCGTATTCCTACCGAAACTTGCCTGTCCGGAAACAGTGAACTCCTCACCTTCTTTCTTTGATGTTCTTCTGTAATCGGCACTCCAGTCAATGTTACTGGAACCATTTTCATTATCTGTCGGACGACGATAAGTATCGGATGTAGCAGCTAATCTTTCCAGCACATCCATCACACCATTCGTTTTCATTGAAAACTCATTGTATTTGATATTGGTGGATAAACTGTTGTATCCGTTAATATCATAATCCAGTCCGGCGCTGCCGCTAAATCCATAGCGTTTGGCCTTTGTCGTTCCTATCTGTGAGATCGACCTGTCAGTTGCATAGTTATCATTTTGAATGATAACCCTTGTATCTTGCGGAATTGCATACTGGCCCCCGAAATTACTGTTAAATCCTAAACGTCCTTTTTTAGCATTTAAACCAAAATTTGCATTATTCTGTCTGGTGCCTCCTGCTATACTTGCATTTCCATTGATACCCTGAGCCGTCTTTTTCTTGGTGATAATGTTAATAATACCACCCGAGCCTTCTGCATCGTATTTTGCCGAAGGGCTGGTAATGACCTCAACGCTTTTAATTTCTTCGGCAGGAATCATCTTAAGCGCATCTGCTACACTATTAGACATCGTTCCGGAGGGCTTACCATTAATCAGGACTCTAACTGCAGAGCTTCCACGAAGTGATGGGTTTCCTTCTATATCAACGGTTACCATAGGAACTTTACGCATAACGTCCCCCGCATTTCCACCTGCAGTAGTTACGTCCTGCTCCGCGTTATATACAACCTTATCAATTTTATTCTCAATTAACGGCGTTGTCCCTACAATGGCAACTTCTTTTAAATTACTTTGAGTACCAGAAATAGCGATAGTTCCTGCATTAAGGTCTGGTTTACCGGCTGTAGTCTCGACATCAATCGTTTTACTTTTGTAGCCCATAAAGCCAATGCTCAGCTGATATTTATCTGGTGAGATATTTTGCAGAACAACTTTTCCCTTAGCATCCGTGATAGCACCATTCACGGATTTTTTGTCTTTAATACGAATTAGTGATACAGTGGCATAATCTATTGGTGTCTGTGTTAAGGAGTCGACAATAACTGCAGTAATTTTACCGGTGATAGTAGATTTTTGAGCACCTCCGAGGCCAAACTGAGCACTGGCTGTCTGCTGCATAACACCGAACATTAATAATAGGAGTAGAAATTTTTTCATGAATTGTTTTATAGTAGTTTTAGTTCTTATGGGTGATTAGTCTCTGCAAATCTATTTTTGTTACAGCTTCGGCGGAATATTTTCTATATAAATAACATTTATACGCCGGTAAACCGTCGTTTAAGACCGGTGAAAAAAAATGCCCCGGATATTTTCCAGGGCATTTTTTTTATAAAACGTGTACCGGTCAGGGTTTAAACCCGTCTCAGATAACGATGTTGACGATTCTTCCTTTTACAATAATTACCTTCTTAGGGGTCTTACCTTCAAGGTATTTTTGAACAGTTTCATCTGCCAATACCAGTTCCTCTATTTCAGCAGACTCCAGGGCGAGGCTCAAATTGAGATTTGTCCTGGTCTTTCCGTTAACAGAAACGGGATAACTAAATTCATCTTCCACCAGATACTCAGGTTTAAATTCTGGGTAAACTGCTCCGGAAAGGCTTTCGTTATTTCCTAAAAGAGACCAGAGCTCTTCTGTGATATGGGGCGCATAAGGACTTAACACTAATACTAATTCCTGTAAAATCGCTTTCTTATTACATTTAAGATCTGTCAGTTCATTTACTGCAATCATAAAGCTCGAAACAGAAGTATTGAAAGAAAAACGTTCAATATCTTCCTGTACTTTTTTAATGATTTTATGCAATGCTTTCCATTCTGCTTTTGTCGGTTCGGCATCACTGACACTAAACTCCCACTGATCATTATGGAACAGGCGCCAGAATTTTCTAAGGAATTTAAATACACCTTCTATTCCATTTGTGTTCCATGGTTTACTTTGCTCCAACGGTCCTAGGAACATTTCATACATCCGCAACGTGTCTGCTCCATAGCCGGCGATCAGCACGTCAGGATTAACAACATTGAATTTAGACTTAGACATCTTCTCGACTTCTACACCACAGATGTATTTTCCATTTTCCAGTATAAATTCGGCTTCTGCAAATTCAGGTCTGAATTCTTTAAACTTCGCAATATTCAGCACTTCATTTTCGACAATATTCACATCGACATGCAAAGCTGCTGTCTTATACTGATCTTTCAATCCATGGGAAACCAGCGTCTGCGTACCTCGTCCGTCTTCTGCGACTACACGGTAAACAAAATTACTTCTGCCCTGGATCATGCCCTGGTTAATTAACTTTTTGAAAGGTTCTTCTTCATTCACATGCCCAAGATCTTTCAGGAATTTATTCCAGAACCTGCTATATAATAAGTGTCCGGTTGCATGTTCAGCGCCGCCGATATATAAATCTACATCTTTCCAGTAAGCGATTGCATCTTCGGATGCGAAAGCATTTTCGTTCTGGTTATCCATATACCTGTACCAGTACCAGCTCGAACCTGCCCAGCCTGGCATCGTACTTAATTCATACTGATATTGCTTTTCGTAAGTCCATTCATGTGCACGGCCCAACGGTGGCTCACCGCTTTCTGTAGGCAGATATTTATCTACATCAGGAAGCAATAGAGGCAATTCGGCTTCCTTAATTAAATAAGGCAAGCCGTCTTTAAAGTAAACAGGAATAGGCTCACCCCAATATCTCTGTCTGCCAAAAATGGCATCGCGCATTCTATAGTTTATTTTTGCTTTACCAACCTGCATTTTCTCCAGCCACTCATTCAAGGTTGCCGTTGCTTCCTGATAATGCATGCCATTGATAAATCCAGAATTAACATACTTACCTTCTTTGGTTGAATCTGCCTGCAAGGTAATGTCCTGCTGCGCATCCAGAATCTGTATTACTGGCAGGTTAAAGTGCCTGGCGAATAACCAGTCCCGCTGATCACCACTCGGCACACCCATAACAGCTCCTGTTCCATAACCAGCAAGTACATAATCGGCGATCCACAGCTGCACTCTTTCTCCGCTAACAGGATTAATTACGTATGTACCTGTGAAGGCTCCCGAAACCGTTTTGGTATCAGCCATCCTGTCGAGTTCAGATTTTTTCTTGGTCTGCGCAATATATTGCTGTATTGCAGCTTCCTGTTCTGGTGTAGTTAATGCAGAAACGAGTTCGTGTTCGGGCGCAAGAACCAGATAAGAAACGCCAAATATAGTATCCACTCTTGTCGTAAAAACTTCAATCTGATCAGTAGGAAGTCCTGCTGGTGGGTTTTCTATTTTAAACCTTACACTGGCGCCAACGCTTTTGCCGATCCAGTTCCGCTGCATTTCTTTAATCGGTTCCGGCCAGTCAATGGTATTCAACCCTTGTAACAAACGTTCTGCATAAGCAGATATACGCATGCTCCACTGCATCATTTTCTTCTGTTCAACCGGATGCCCGCCCCTTTCAGAAAAACCTTCTTTAACTTCGTCATTAGCCAGCACCGTACCCAGTGCCGGACACCAGTTAACTGTAGATTCACGCAAATAAGTTAACCTGTATTTCAGGAGCTCTTTTTCCTGCTCTGTTTCACTTAACTCAGCCCAGTCGCCCGGTGCCAGATCCAAAATATCTTCGTCGGCCACAGCTTTAAGGCCAGCCGACCCTACAGTACTGATTTTCTCAATCAATAAACTGATGGGCTCAGCTTTATCCGTTTCCAGATTATACCAGGAATTAAACAACTGCATAAAAATCCACTGTGTCCAGCGGTAATAGTCAGGCTCACTGGTTCTCACTTCACGGCTCCAGTCGAAAGAAAAACCGATCTGATCCAGTTGCCTGCGGTAAGTATTAATATTTGTTTCGGTTGTCAGGGCGGGATGTTTACCTGTTTGAATGGCATATTGTTCTGCCGGCAGACCGAATGAGTCATAACCCATTGGGTGCAGGACATTAAAGCCTTTCAGCCTTTTGTATCTTGCAAAGATATCTGAAGCAATATAGCCTAGTGGATGACCAACGTGCAAACCCGCCCCGGATGGGTAAGGAAACATGTCTAGTACATAATATTTAGGCTTAGCAGAATCCTGCTCTGCTTTAAACGTTTGATGCGCAGCCCAGAAGCCTTGCCATTTCTGTTCTATTTCTTTAAATTGGTAATCCATTGCAGCTAATTCCTTTGTATTGGGCGAAAATAACAAATAAAGGCTAGATATACCAATACGGGTATTTTCCCCGTTTAAAAGTATATAATTTATTATTTTGCTTATATTTCCTATTTTCGCAAAACATATCCCTGAAAACCGGGACCAGTCTGCGAATGGCGGCAGGTATTTCAGGTTTAAAAACAGCTGTAAAATCATCAAACAATCGACACATGGAAGAATTTGAAGTTAGCGATGCTTCTAAGAAAACTAAAACCATATACATTTCTACGATCTTTAGTATCACGCTGGTACTGCTGATGTTAGGCGTTTTGGGACTGATCCTGGTTCACGCAAAAAACTTGTCTAATTATGTGAAGGAAAATATAGTACTGAATATAATTGTCGATGAAGGTGCTAAAGAAGCTGATGTCTTACAATTTCAGAAGGAGCTAAATGCAAATCCAGCGGTAAAACAAACGCAGTATGTAAACAAAGAGCTGGCGGCAAGGAACCTGACACAGGATCTGGGAGAAGATTTCGTAAATTTTCTTGGATATAATCCGCTACTTTCGACAGTAGATGTATATCTGAAAGCTGAGTATGCAAATATTCAGGGTATCGACACGCTGAAAGCCCAAATCGGAAAGAACCCGGTGGTAAAGGAAGTAATTTATCAGAGCTCATTAATTGAAATGGTAAATAAGAATATTAACACCATTGGTTTAATTATTCTGGCTTTTGCAGCTATCCTGCTGGTTATTTCTATCGCTTTAATTAACAATACCATCCGCCTGGCTATTTACTCACAGCGTTTTCTGATTAAAAGTATGCAGCTGGTTGGTGCTACTAAAAACTTTATCCGCAAGCCATTTATCTTGCTCGCAATGCTGCACGGCTTAATTGCTTCTATTATTGCAGTGACTTTGCTGATGGGTCTGTTATTCTATGCACAGCGTGAAATTCCGGAAATCGTAATTTTGAGAAATTATACTGAATTTGGTATAGTCCTGCTATTCCTGGTCGGAATAGGTATATTTATTACGGCTTTCAGCACTTCTTTTGCTGTCAGCAGATATTTACGATTAAAAACTTACGATCTTTACAGATAATGACAGAAAAAAGAACCGCTCCTGCAAGTCAGGATAGCAAAAACGAAATGGTTTTCACCAAAAAAAATTACCAACTACTGCTAATCAGTATTGCCATCGTTGTTGTGGGTTTCCTGCTGATGATCGGAACTACTGATATCTATGACGTTAGAAAAACGCTGATTGCACCAATGGTCGTTCTTTTCGGGTTCGGTTTTGGTATTTATGCCATCTTGAAAAAATAAGCTTACATGAACTTTCTTCAGACTATCATTCTCGCCGTTATCGAAGGCCTGACTGAGTTTTTACCGGTTTCATCTACCGGCCACATGATCATTGCCTCCTCTTTTATGGGTATCGCATCAGATCCTTTTGTAAAATTATTCACTATCGTGATTCAGCTCGGTGCTATTCTCTCTGTAGTGGTGCTTTATTTTAAGCGTTTCTTCAAAAGTCTTGATTTCTATTTTAAATTACTTGTTGCTTTTATACCAGCTGCCGTTTTCGGACTGCTGCTGAGTGATAAAATTGATGAACTGCTGGAAAGCCCTTTGACAGTAGCTGTTTCACTAGTTATCGGTGGTGTTATTTTGCTTTTTGTCGACAAATGGTTTAATAACCCTGTGATTGAACGCGAAGAGGACATAAATTACCTCACCGCTTTTAAAATCGGCTTCTTTCAATGCCTGGCTATGATTCCGGGTGTATCCAGGTCCGGTGCAAGTATCGTAGGCGGTATGTCCCTAAAGCTAAGCAGAAAAGCGGCAGCTGAATTCTCATTCTTTCTGGCTGTCCCAACGATGTTCGCAGCCACGGCAAAGAAACTTTTCGATTTTTACAAGGAAGGTCATACAATCACCACTCAGGAAATCCAACTGCTTGCAGTAGGAAATATTGTTGCATTCATAGTTGCCCTGCTAGCTATTAAAAGCTTTATCGGCTACCTGAATAAAAACGGATTCCGCATGTTTGGCTGGTACAGAATTATTGCAGGCCTGATTATTATTGCGCTTATTTACAGCGGACATAACCTGCAAATTATTTAATCCGTAAATTGCGGCTTTAATTACCATACCGTTTTGAGCGTACAAAAATTACAGGAGAGAACCTTCAATTTTGCAGAAGGTGAATTATTACTCATCAACAAGCCCTATAAATGGACTAGTTTTGATGTGGTCGGCAAAATCAGGAATTCTCTGAAACCGCTTAAACTAAAAGTTGGTCATGCGGGTACGCTAGATCCATTGGCTACCGGCCTGCTGATCTTATGCACCGGTAAACTGACTAAACAGATTGATACCTTTCAGTCGGAAGACAAGGAATATACCGGAACCATGGTTCTTGGTGCCACAACTCCTTCATTTGACATGGAAACAGAAGTCGACGCGGAATTTCCATTGGACGCATTGACTGAAGAGGCTATCTACGCTGCTGCTACTCCATTCACAGGTGATATACAACAATACCCTCCCGCCCACTCTGCTGTTAAAATAAACGGAGAAAGGCTATATGTAAAGGCGAGACGTGGTGAGGAACAGGAACTGCGATTGCGCAATGTAACTGTACATGTATTTGAAATTACACGGATTGCACTGCCTGAGGTAGATTTCAGAATTGCCTGCAGTAAGGGAACTTATATCCGTTCTCTAGTTTCAGATTTTGGAAGATTACTGAATAATGGTGCTTATCTATCTAAACTCACACGTACCCGCAGCGGAAGTTTCCTTCTTGAAGATGCCATAGAAGTTACTGATATGGTTTCTTACCTGAAGTTACAACGTGAACTCCATACCTTAAATTCTGCGGTTGCTAATAGCTAATTTATGCACAACCACCTGAAAAACAAATCACTCCGGCATCTTAAGGACTTTTTTCTTGTTGCATGCGGAATCATTTCTGCTTGTTTCGGATTAAAGAGTTTCCTGATGCCAAATGGTTTTATTGACGGTGGGGTAACTGGAATCTCCCTTTTGATCAGCACACTAACCGGGCTTAAGCTTTCTTACCTGATTATCCTCATCAATATTCCTTTTGTTATCCTTGGCTATCACCAGATTGGTAAAGCATTTGCAGTTAAGACCGCTTTTGCAATCGCCATACTAGCTACAATGCTCTTCCTGGTTCCTTTCCCGTCTATAACTCATGATAAATTGCTCATTGCATTTTTCGGCGGACTTTTTCTGGGTGGCGGTATAGGACTCGCCATGCGTGGTGGCTGTGTAATTGACGGAACAGAGGTTCTAGCGCTTTACATCAGTAAAAATAGCATGCTGACGGTTGGCAATATTATTCTCATCCTGAATATTCTCATTTTCGGTGTAGCCGCACTCTTTCTCGGTATAGAAACCGCGATGTATGCGATCCTTACTTATCTCTCTGCTTCGAAGACAGTAGATTTTGTTGTTAACGGCCTGGAACAATACATCGGCGTTACGATTATCTCAGAGAAAGCAGTAGAGATCAAACAGTTTCTGATCAATGATATGAAACGCGGCGTTACTGTTTACAAAGGCGAAGGTGGCTACGGTGAGCATAAAGAAATAGATATTCTGTATACTGTAATGACCAAACTGGAAATGGGTAAATTATCTTCGGAGATCCGCCAGATGGATCCGGATGCATTCATTGTCCAGCAACAAATTGCAGATATTAAAGGCGGAGTGGTCAAACGCCAGGCTTTGCATTAAATAATAAGATTGTGAAAATATATAATAACCTTGCTGAATTTAAGAGACTGGACCATGCAGTCGTAACTATTGGTACTTATGACGGTGTGCATTTTGGACACCGCAAAATTATCAGCAGGCTCTGTGATCTTGCCAAATCTAATGGTGGAGAAAGCGTAATCCTTACTTTCTTTCCACACCCAAGGCTTATTATCGATCCTGAAAATCAGGATCTCAAAATGATTAATACTATTGAGGAGAAAGCAGAAATGCTGGAAAAACTTGGTGTGGATCATTTGATTATTACCCCTTTCACGCGTGATTTCTCCAATCTCAGCCCAGATGAATATATCAGGGAGATTCTTGTGGATACTATAGGCTTAAAAAATCTGATTGTAGGTTATGACCACCGTTTTGGTAAAAACAGGAGCGGAGGTATGAAGGAATTGCTGGAAAGTGCGTCCAAACTTGGCTTTGAAGTGGAACAGATAGATGAACAGGATATCAACGATGTTGCAGTTAGTTCTACAAAAATCAGAGAGTCTCTGTTAAATGGAAATGTTGCACTTGCTGCGACTTATCTCGGCTATCCGTTTTCGCTGTACGGCCCTGTGATTAAAGGCGATAAAATAGGTCGCACAATTGGATTTCCAACTGCAAATATATTTATTGAACAGGCTTATAAACTAATTCCTTCGGATGGCATTTATGCGGTAACGATTTCTATGGAAAACCAAAATTACCGGGGTATGGCGTATATCGGTCAGCGTCCGACGATCAATGGAATGACGCGTAATATAGAAGTCAATATATTTGATTTCGACAGGGAGATCTATGGTCAGTATATCAAAATGAACTTTATGGAATTCCTGAGGCACGACGTCAAGTTCACTGGTCTTGAAGCACTTAAGATCCAATTACAAAAAGACAAGGAAGACACCATATCTTATTTTGAAAAGATAGATAATTCCATATAACTATCTGTTTCCCGTTCAAAAACCACCTTATTTTTGTATATTTACAACAATGAGATCGATTTTAACGGTTTTTTTTCTGCTGCTCATATTCAATTCCTGCTATGCCAGGGAGCTTGAATCGGATGCTGCTGTTTCGGTCTCTCAACACCATATAACGCCAAAGATAATCTCAAAATTCAGAATGGATTCTAATTCTGAAAGCAAACACCTTTTTCGTCTAAACAACACTGAGCACAGGACTCTTAACCGGATCCAGTTCAGCCAGTTCTCACCTGCCAGCATGCGCCTTTTTGATGCGGGTGCTATTAAGTATCTACGGGCATTTAGCAGCCGTATATATATTGGCGATCCAGCATTAAATTATAAATTCATATTTCATCTGCTCTACCCCAAACACGTCTTTTGGTAGCTTCCGTGATGCTTATCTTAAATTTCACACACAAATATGATCCTTTTATATGCTGCATTTACCTGTTTTAATTACCGATCTGGGCCTGATTCTCGCTGCTGCAGGAATCACAACTTTACTTTTTAAAAAAATCAAACAACCATTAGTTCTTGGCTACATTCTGGCCGGACTGCTGGTAGGACCACATATTAACTTTATCCCTACTGTCACTGACAATGAAAGTATCCATATCTGGGCAGAAATAGGTGTAATCTTCCTATTGTTCAGTCTGGGACTAGAGTTCAGTTTCAAGAAACTGGTTAAAGTCGGAGGCTCCGCTTCCATCACAGCGGTTGTGGAAGTCTTCTTCATGCTGCTGATTGGATTTGTGGCCGGAAAGGCCATGGGATGGACCACAATGGACAGTATTTTCCTCGGCGGTATTCTTTCGGTCTCTTCGACAACAATTATTATCCGGGCTTTTGAAGAGCTGGGGGTAAAACATAAGAAATTTGCAGGTCTGGTATTCGGCGTACTGATTGTAGAAGATCTGGTTGCGATTTTACTGCTGGTTCTGCTATCTACACTAGCTGTGAGTCAGCAATTCGCAGGAACGGAAATGTTCCTGTCGATTCTTAAATTATGTTTCTTTCTAATCCTCTGGTTTATTGGCGGTATTTTTCTGGTGCCTACTTTCCTGAAAGCAACTAAGAAATTGATGAACGATGAGACCATGCTCATTGTGTCTATTGCCCTCTGCCTGATTATGGTTATGCTGGCGGTAAAGGTCGGCTTCTCTCCCGCCCTGGGCGCATTTATTATGGGTTCCATCCTTGCTGAAACTACGCAAGCTGAAAAAATCGAACATCTGACTAAATCTGTTAAGGATCTATTCGCTGCAATTTTCTTCGTGTCTGTAGGGATGATGATAGACCCTGGAATTTTACTGGATTATGCGGTTCCAATTCTGGTTATTACCCTGGCTACTATTCTTGGTAAATTCATGAGCTCCGGACTTGGTGCGCTGGTATCAGGACAGCCGCTGAAAACGTCGGTACAAACGGGTATGAGTCTTGCCCAAATAGGAGAATTCTCGTTTATCATCGCCACATTAGGAGTAACGCTTAAAGTTACCAGTGATTTTCTTTATCCGATCGCTGTTGCAGTATCTGCAATTACCACATTCACAACTCCCTATCTGATTAAGGCATCAGAGCCATTCTATCTTTTTTTGGAAAGAATAATGCCTAAGAAATGGCTTGATGCGCTCAACCGTTACAGTTCAAGTACGGCAGGTATTACCACCATGAGCGATTGGAGAGTCCTTCTCCGTGCTTATACTTTTAACACGATCATTCACCTGGTTATTCTAGTTGCAATTATTTTTATCGGCTCAAGGTATCTGCAGCCATTCATCACTGAAAATATTATCAACGGAAATAACGGGACAATGATCAGCCTGATTTTAACATTTATCCTTACTGCGCCATTTTTATGGGCTCTGGCCTTACGCAGAATTGAGCGTAAAGCACATTCTCATCTCTGGTTGAATAAAAAATACACGAGAGGTCCGCTGGTTGCACTGGAAGTGCTGCGTATTGCATTAGCAATCTTTGCTGTGGGCTTTCTGATCTTCCAGTTCTATAATACCCTGGTTGCCCTGGGAATCGCATTTGGCCTGATTGTTCTGGGCATGTATTTCTTTTCCAGGAAGCTGCAGCAGTTCTACGACAGGCTCGAAAATCGTTTCCTGCACAACCTGAATGCACGTGAGGAACTGCAAAAACAACCTGAAATCCTGCCATGGGACACTCACTTAACAGAATTGAGTATCTCCCCTGATTCTCCGTTAGTAGGAAAATCTCTGATAGAGCTTGCCGTGAGAGAGAAATACGGTGTCAATATCGCCATGATTGAAAGGGGTCACAGAATGATTCCTACTCCTGGCAGGGATGAAAGGCTTTACCCAAATGACAAAGTCATGCTGATTGGTACTGATGATCAGCTAGCGGCGATTACCGAATTGTTCAAAGGTATCACAGATGAAAATCAGGAAACCAGTTTCCCGAAGAAGGATATGACGCTGCAGAAAGTCGTAATTACGAGTTCTTCGCCGGTTTATAACCAAAGTATCCGTGAATCTGGTATAAGGGAGAAAACACAGGGGCTTGTTGTCGGTATTGAAAGAAACGGTGTACGTATCCTCAACCCGGATTCCAATCTCGTCTTTGAAAATGAGGACATTGTCTGGATTGTAGGTAATACAAAGAAAATACCCGATCTGCTCAAAAAAACATAATGAACTGATCATTGTTTATCCGGTGAAACAACTAGCTTCGTTTTGGAAGCCGTCTTTTCGGCTTCCAGTTTTTTTAATATGAAAATCGATCAGGACAAAAGTGATTTTTTAGACGAGATGCTGGACATGTGGCAGCATGAAAATTTATTGTCCGAAGCTGATGCGCAAAAACTGAAAGGTAGCTATGAAGCCAAATCCTTTGACTGGAGACGGCTTGCCCAATACTCTTTCTGGATTGCTATGGCTTGCGGAGTCATCTCTCTCGGTGCCTTGCTAATCGACAACAAGGTTCTCGATTATCTTTATAAACTATATGATACGCCTGACAGTCTCATCTGTCTTATTTCCGCAGCTGCAGCAGCATACCTGTATTATATCAGCTTTAAAAGAAAAAAATCCAGGGCGATGGAAGTATTCAGTAATGATGCCCTGATCTTCACCGCTGTAATGTTAACAGCAAATGCAATCGCCTATCTTGGTAAAGCGCTGGGAAAAGGCGAGAGTCATTTTTCTCTGCTTATACTTTTTTCAGTACTGATTTACGGTTTTCTTGCATTTATATTTAAATCCCGATTAATCTGGGTCTTTACTATGATCTCTTTTGGCGCATGGTTTGGAACTGAAACTGGTTATCTTTCCCGTGACAACCTTTATTTTCTGGGAATGAATTTCCCGCTCAGATTCGTATGCTTCGGTCTTCTGCTTACATCAGCGGCTTTAATGCTGCGCAAGATTAAAGCATTCAGTTTCTTCTACGAAACTACCTATATCGGTGGTATGATTTACCTGTTCGTCTCTTTATGGCTGATCTCCGTCTTTGGGAATTTCGGTACGCTGGATCAATGGTATGGGATAAGACAGATAAGTTTGTTTTATTGGGCATTGATTTCTATGAGTGCCTGTGGTATCAGTATTTTCGCAGGTTTGAAATTCAGGGATGATATAGCTAGAGAATTCGGAATCACATTTCTTTTTATAAACCTGTATACCCGCTATTTTGAGTATTTCTGGGATACCTGGCACAAGGCTCTTTTTTTCAGTATCCTGGCAGCGTCATTCTGGTTTATAGGACGCAGGGCCGAGAAGATATGGAACCTGGAATTTCTCAAAAAATAAAAAGCAACATTTTTTAGAAGCGACTAAAAGCTATTTAGCGTTGGAGAACTTCCGCCAATTGTTATTTAATAAAATGAATGTAGATCAGTTTGAAGATATGATAGGCCGAAAGAGCGAAGAACAGACCGGCAATCGCTTTATTTACGACATAGGTTGTCAGTGTAAATTTTGTCTGTATATATTGAGCAAAACGGGCAAAGCCGTAAAGTGCTAATCCCGCGCCTATTCCCGACCCGACACTAAATACACTAAGCGACACATAACCGATATCAATCCACTCATGTGAGATCAGGTAGGTACCGACAAACAGCCAAAAAGGGATTTGCATAGGATTTAAAACCCCTAGTAGCATGCCATACCGGATGCTGTCTTTATTGGAATAGTCTGTTTTAGGCATCTCTTTCCTCGATCGCCAGGTGGTTATTCCCAATACTAGAAAAAGGGCAATCATCACGCCATCTATATAATTCCCGAACTCAATTTCACTCGATAACCATTGCACAAAACGCATGACACCAAATGTAAAAAGAACCTCAATAACGGAGAATGCAGCTATGAAATATAGTGCTTGCTTAATACCCCTGGTAATAGTAAGCTGAACAACCGTAAGGTTGATATTTCCGGGTGGTATGTATCCCAGAGAGTTCAGAATAACGCCCAGGAAAAAGGTTAGAAAAAGCATCCGCTAATATAAATAAAATTTAGTGAGCGGATGCTGAATAACTTTGAATGCTGTTTTTGAATAAAATTAGCTTAAAATAGCTGACATTTTTCAAGCCTTCAAATGATCTTTTAAATATTTACCTGTATAAGAACCCTTTACTTTCGCCAGATCTTCAGGTGTACCTTCAAAAACTATATTGCCGCCGGCATCTCCTCCCTCTGGACCGATATCTATAACCCAGTCTGCCGATTTGATCATGTCCATGTTGTGTTCAATAACCAGAATCGTATTCCCTTGTTCAATTAATGTATTCAAGGCAATTAACAGTTTTTTAATATCATGGAAATGCAGTCCGGTTGTTGGCTCATCAAAAATAAAAAGTGTTTTGCTAGCATGATTACCTTTGATCAGGAATGACGCCAGCTTGATCCTTTGCGCCTCACCACCAGACAGTGTATTAGAGGATTGTCCCAGGTGAACATAACCCAGGCCAACATCAACCAACGGCTGCAGCTTATTGAGAATCTTCGGCTCTTTAGCAAAAAAACCAACTGCTTGTTCTATAGTGAGATCTAGTATATCCGCTACATTTTTATCTTCATAAGTGATATCCAGTACCTGCTGTTTAAATCTTCTTCCATTACACGCTTCACAGGGTAAATAGATGTCTGCCATAAACTGCATCTCAATCTTCACTTCACCTTCTCCCTGACAAACGTCACAACGTCCACCCTCAACATTAAAAGAAAATGCTGCTGGTTTTAAGCCTGCTGCTTTCGATGCTGGTAAAGCTGCAAACAAAGCCCTGACATCATCCCAGGCTTTAACATAGGTTACAGGATTAGACCGGGACGATCTCCCAATGGGGTTCTGATCGACCATTTCAACCTGACTAACCTGTTCATAATCGCCAAAGATACCGTCGTATAAACCTGTTTGCTCACCTGCATAATTCCCTATTGCTTTTTGTAAAGCAGGGAACAAAATCTTTTTAATCAGACTTGTTTTTCCAGAGCCCGAAACGCCACTGACTACGGTAAAAACACCGAGAGGAAACTTCACCGCTATGTTTTTTAAGTTATTCTCTCTGGCTCCTTTAATCAGAATATGACTTGCCCACTTTCTCCTCATGGCCGGAATAGCGATCTTTTCCTTTCCTGATAAATAAGCCCCGGTAAGACTTTTTTTATCTTTAATAATCTGATCATAAGTACCGCTAAATACCAGATTACCACCATGTGTGCCTGCCTCAGGACCAATATCAATTATATGGTCTGCGGCACGCATCATTTCTTCTTCATGTTCCACAACGATTACCGTATTCCCAACATTACGCAGAGAAACGAGGACTTCGATTAATTTGTTGGTATCCCTTGGGTGCAACCCAATACTTGGTTCGTCCAATACATAAATTGAACCGACCAGACTGCTGCCTAGCGAAGTTGCTAAATTAATACGCTGTGACTCACCGCCCGAAAGCGTATTCGACAACCGGTTCAGGGTAAGATATCCCAAACCAACATTATTCAGATAAAGCACCCTGCTGGTAACTTCAGCCAATAATCTCTTAGAGATCTTGACATCTGAAGGACTCAGGTCCAGATTATCAAAAAATTCCTGAATACGGGACAGGGGCATTAAAACAACGTCAATAATTGACTTCCCTGCTATTTTTACATAGGATGCATCTTTTCTTAGTCTTGAGCCTTTACAATCCGGGCAGACTGTTTTACCTCTATATCGTGATAACATTACACGATACTGAATCTTAAAGGTCTGAGTTTCCAGATCTTTAAAGAATGCATCTAGGCCTTCGAAATATTTGTTTCCGGTCCAGAGTAATCGCTGCTCTTTCTCAGTAAGTTCGCTGTAAGAACGGTGTATAGGAAAATCAAATTTGGAAGCCGTAGCAATCAGTCTGTTCAGCCATTCCCGCATTTTCTCCCCACGCCATGGTGCTATGGCATTGTCATAAACACTTTTGCTCTTGTCTGGAATAACCAGATCTTCGTCAATACCAATGACATTTCCATAACCTTCACATCGTTTACACGCGCCATAGGGATTATTGAAACTAAAAAAGTTCGGTGTAGGCTCTTCAAAGCGCATGCCGTCGAGTTCAAAACGATCACAGAAATGACTGATCTTACCCTCATGTTCGACGTAGCAGTCTCCCTTACCTTCAAAAAATGCTGTTTGAATAGAATCTGCAAGCCGGCTAAGCGTCTCCTCGTCATTATGAAAGACAATTCTGTCGATTAATATTTTAACAGTCCCGGAATCTTTTAGCTCTTTGTCTTCGAAGCTTTCGTCTTCAAGTATAGTCTCAATTTTAAATATTTTATCATCCAGATAGATTCGCAAAAAACCTTTCTGAAGCAATACCGCAAGTTCTTCCTTAATTGACCTGTTGTTATGAGGATGAAGGGGACAGAAAATTGTAGATACATTTTCTTCTCCCAAACCACTGATAAAATCGACTACAGTGCTGACCGTATCTTTTTTGACTATTTCTCCGGATTCCGGTGAATAGGTTTTACCTATTCTCGAAAATAATAGTTTCAGATAGTCATAAATCTCTGTTGAGGTACCTACAGTTGATCTTGGATTTGACGTAATTACTTTCTGCTCAATGGCTATAGCGGGCGCGATACCTTTAATATAATCTACGTCCGGCTTGTTCATCCGGCCCATAAATTGTCTTGCATAAGAAGACAGGCTCTCTACGTAGCGCCTCTGCCCTTCTGCATATAAGGTATCGAATGCAAGTGATGATTTACCTGAACCCGACATCCCTGTAATCACAACCAATCTGTTCTTAGGGATGGCTACATCTATGTTTTTCAGATTATGGACCCTCGCCCCTTTAATGATGATATTCTGATGTGGATCTTTCTCCGTTTCCTTGCTCATTTACTTCCTTCTGGGATTTGCTAATATAAACCAAAAAACATTATGTTGGTTTTCAGGCTGACAGCAAAAATACAGCACTTTAGCTAATTAATTTTTTTTTAGTATTTTTATTGTTGAATTCTAACAAAAAAATGCTTCTTTTGGAGTTGTAACAGAAATTTGAAACTCACAATCAAAAACCACATAGGAGAATAGCTATAGAAAAAAACATCTACTCAGTATTTTTTTAGCAAAAAGCAAGGGAATTAAGTACGGATAATCCTATGAAGTTACAAACCTATAGTGACCAGAATCTGGTTAAATTATATCTGACGGGCGATGAATCAGTCCTGGAAGAGTTATTAAGAAGACATAAGTCAAAAATATATACCTCTATTTATCTATTGGTGAAAGACCAGTACCTTGCAGAAGACATCTTTCAGGATGCTTTTATTAAGGTGATTAATACACTGCGCTCTGGCAGGTATAATGAAGAAGGTAAATTTCTGCCATGGGTGATGCGTATCGCGCATAATCTGGTTATTGACTATTTCAGAAAAGAAAAGCGCGCACCTGTTATTACCAGTGCAGATGGTAGCGATGTACTAAATCTTCTTCAAATCCATGAAGAAAATGCAGAAGACAAATTACTACGTGAACAAACACACACTGATTTAAGAATGCTGATTCAGCTTTTGCCTGATGAACAGAAGGAAGTTCTGATTATGCGCCATTATGCAGACCTGAGTTTTAAAGAAATTGCAGACCTCACTGATGTAAGTATTAATACGGCACTTGGACGGATGCGTTATGCACTAAGTAATCTGCGCAAAATGATGAAAGTAAAAGAAGTAACTTGAACTTACCGAAAATTTCAAAATAATTAATCCAAAAATTTTAAAATAAATTTAAAGTTGTGGCGTTTTATTAGCATATTCAATAAACAATAAATATGCGTATGATGATAAGCTCTACTCCTGTTACCAACCAGTGCTTTAACCAGCCAGCTGAGAATTCCAATACTGAGTTTTTCAACGAGTCTGATACAGCATTTTACGAAAACATTAAGCCTCAGCTGGACCAGCTTAAAAAGGATCCGCAAGAGGAAACCATCTCAAGGATTCTGGCCTACTCGAAAAGTCTTTAATTTGGTTTAAAAGAACAAGCTGCCCTCTGAGGCAGCTTTTTTTGTTTTATCTTTGCCCTTATGCTAAAAAAAGAACGGTATCAGCGTTTCGTCGAACATTTTTCGGCAAAACAACCGGATGCAGAAACAGAATTGCATTATAATAATCCTTTTCAGCTTCTGATTGCAGTAATATTGTCTGCACAGTGTACAGATAAACGGATTAATCAAATCACCCCAGCACTTTTTCAACGTTTTCCAACTCCCCGATCGCTCGCAGAGGTCACACCAGACATTGTATTCGACTATATCAGAAGTGTCAGTTATCCAAATAATAAAGCTAAACATCTGGTGGGTATGGCCAGCATCCTGATGAATGAATTTAATAATGAAGTGCCATCTGATATAGATCAGCTGCAGAAAATGCCAGGTGTAGGTCGTAAGACTGCAAACGTCATTGCATCAGTTATTTACAACGCTCCGGCGATGGCTGTCGACACCCATGTATTTAGGGTATCGAACAGAATAGGATTAACGATAGGCAAAACACCATTGGCTGTTGAAAAGGACCTGGTCAAAAATCTTCCAAAAGAAACCATCCATATCGCTCACCATTGGTTGATTCTCCATGGGAGGTACGTATGTGTAGCAAGGTCACCTAAGTGCAAAATTTGTGAGATCACATCTTTCTGCAAATATTTTGAAAAACAAAATAAACAGACAAAAAGTCTCGGAGAACTTTCAAACAAATAGTAATATTTTTAGAAAAAACACATTAGATTGAAATATATTACTTATTTTTGCTAAAATAATTAGCAGATAAACTACCATCATAAATAATTAATACTTTATATTTACGAGTACAAAGAACAACGATGAATCCAAACGCAGATAAACTAAAAGCTCTTCAACTTACTTTAGATAAGTTAGAAAAATCTTACGGTAAAGGTGCCGTGATGAAACTAGGTGATACACCTACTGAATCTATTGAGTCAATTTCAACGGGCTCTATCAGTTTGGATATTGCTTTAGGCATTGGCGGTGTACCAAAAGGCCGTGTCATTGAAATATATGGCCCTGAGTCTTCAGGTAAAACAACTTTAGCGACTCATATTATTGCTGAAGCACAGAAAAAAGGCGGTGTTGCCGCATTTATAGATGCAGAGCATGCATTTGATAAGTTTTATGCCAAAAAATTAGGTGTTGATGTAGACAATCTATTGATTGCACAACCAGATAATGGAGAGCAGGCATTGGAGATTGCTGATAACCTGATCAGATCCGGAGCTATTGATGTTATTGTTATTGACTCTGTTGCTGCTTTGGTTCCAAAAGCGGAAATCGAAGGTGAAATGGGAGATTCCAAAATGGGACTTCAAGCGCGTTTAATGTCTCAGGCGCTGAGGAAATTAACCGGTACAATTGCCAAAACGGGTTGTTGCTGTATCTTTATTAACCAGCTGCGTGAGAAAATTGGTGTTATGTTTGGTAATCCTGAGACCACAACAGGTGGTAATGCCTTAAAATTTTATGCATCTGTACGTCTGGATATTCGCAGAACTTCCCAGATCAAAGATTCTGATGAAGTCTCAGGTAACCGTGTAAAAGTAAAGATCGTTAAAAATAAAGTTGCTCCACCTTTCCGTATTGCTGAATTCGATATCATGTTTGGACAAGGT
The DNA here is from genome assembly GCF_900103515.1 of Pedobacter antarcticus. Classification (NCBI taxonomy): domain Bacteria; kingdom Pseudomonadati; phylum Bacteroidota; class Sphingobacteriia; order Sphingobacteriales; family Sphingobacteriaceae; genus Pedobacter; species Pedobacter antarcticus. Next base: position 37,386 of record NZ_FNGZ01000010.1, on the reverse strand, counting down.
ATTTCAAAAGTTGGTGAGATTATCGATCTGGGTGTTGACTTTAACATTATTAAAAAAGCAGGATCATGGTTCTCTTACAGCGAAACCAAACTTGGACAGGGAAGAGATGCTGTAAAACAGTTGCTACTGGATAACCCTGAGTTATCTGACGAGATCGAAGCTAAGATCAGAGCAGAAGTTACAGGCGAGAAACTGGAAGAACTATTATAATCGAACAAATTCCGGAAACAAATAAAAAGGCGTTATGCATTGCATAACGCCTTTTTATTTGTTGAAAAAGTATGGAAATCTGCATTCACATCAGGGTATTATTAAAGGTTAAAACGGTGTTGATAGGGTGTTGAGTCGGTGTTGATTCGGTGTTGATATACCCAATTACCGACTGGACACCCTCTTAACACCGGCTCAATAGCCTTTTAGCGTAAAGTGAGCTAACCGGTATACTTATTTAAGGAATTAACAACATGATTAAGGTTAGGGTACAGAAAAGGACGCACTTCAGCAGCAGGACATTGAAAAATGTTCCTTACCAAAGTGGTAGAATTTGTCATGAGTTGCTCAACTTGAGCAAGGGATTAGACACCGGAAAAAAGCGGTGCTTTGATGTTGAACCGGTCTTCGCAAATATTAAGCAAAACCACGGGTTCCGCCGCTTCGCGCTCCGGGGGGTAAAGCAAAAGTTGAAATAGAATGGGGGTTATCAGATAAATCTGTAATATTATTTGCTATTGCGGACTCATGAATTTCAGATCCACATTAATGGCAACATAGGCTGCAATAATTATTGCAATCGCCAATACGACCAAACCAATATAATTTTTATTTTTATCCTGTCTGACCAACCAAATCAGAAACAAGACAAAAGGGATCAGCATCAGGCCGAAGAAGAAGAAGCTCATTGCATTCATAACACGCTTATTTTACAGGATTAAATTCCATTCTGGATGCAGGAGCCACATCCTGCCCGACAAATTCCTGTCGCATAAATTTATGGTGACCGGCAATAGCAATCATCGCCGCATTATCTGTACAATATTCAAAAGCAGGAATATACACATTCCAACCGAGATCAGTTGCTAGCTGCCCCAATGCATTCCTCAAACCCGAATTAGCCGAAACACCTCCGGCTATTGCTATTTCTTTAATTCCATACTGTTTAGCGGCCTTTTTCAGCTTGTTAAGCAATATCTGAACGATACTATGCTGTACGGAAGCACAGATATCATCAAGCTTTTCGACAATGAAATCTGGGTTCTGCTTCTCCTGGGCCCTTATAAAATACAAAATAGAGGTCTTGAAGCCGCTAAAGCTATAATTCAAATCTTTAATTTGAGGCACTGCAAATTTATAAGCCAAAGGATTCCCCTTAGCTGCATGTTTATCTATCAAAGGTCCTCCCGGATAGGGAAGGCCTAGAATCTTTGCGGTCTTATCAAACGCCTCACCCGCTGCATCATCAAGTGATTCTCCAATTATTTCCATATCAAAATAGTCTTTTACAAGAACAATTTGTGTATGTCCTCCGGACACTGTCAGACAAAGAAAAGGAAATTCAGGTTTTGGTTCATCTATAAAATGGGCGAGTATATGCGCATGCATATGGTTTACCGCAATCAGCGGAAGGTTCAGCGCCAGTGCAAAAGATTTCGCAAATGACACACCTACCAATAATGAGCCTAATAATCCTGGCCCCCTGGTAAATGCAATTGCATTAATATCCTTTTTACTAACTTTAGCATCTGCTAATGCCTGATGAATTACAGGAATAATATTTTGTTGGTGCACTCTGGACGCAAGCTCAGGAATTACACCGCCATAATTTTGATGAATAGTTTGGTTTGCAATAACATTGGCAGTAATTTTGCCGTTGTTACAAATAGCAACAGAAGTTTCATCACAAGAAGATTCGATAGCAAGTATTACTGACACGTTGATTATTATTAAGCTACAAAAATATCAAAAAACTATTAAAAATACTTCTTTGGATTATTGCATCAATTCTGCTGTTGCTGGCTGTGGTCCTATTTTCGCTGCAGTTCCGGCCAGTCCAAACTTTCGTTGCAAAAAAAGCAGCTGCATATCTATCTAAAGAGTTACAGACAACCATCTCTCTTAAAAGCATTTACGTTAAACCATTCACTTCATTGGTGCTTGAAGAATTAGTTGTACTAGACCTGCAGAAAGATACTCTACTGCATACCCAAAAGTTCATAGTAAACCTTAATCAACTATCTTTTGACAAAAGAATTATTGATATTAATACTGTACAGCTTAATGACGGGCTATTCTTCCTGAAATCTTACAAGGGAAAAGACAGCGGAACAAATCTCGATTTTATCATTAATTATTTTGATTCAGGTTCACCTACCGACACAACGAAAAAGAAAAAACCATACGATCTTACCTTCAATAGAGTTATTTTAAATAATCTTAGCTTGAAGTATAAGGATTACAATGTCGACTCCGTAGTTAATGGGGTAAATTTTGACGATGTCGAGCTCCGTAATATGAACGGTATTTTTGAGGAGTTAAATACCAAAGATCATTTATTTCAGGCTAACATAAAGAACTTGACGTTTAAAGAAAAAAGCGGCTTTTTCCTAAAAAACCTGACTGCTGAAACGACAGTAGATACCAATCGGATAGAATTGAAAAAACTACGCCTCATTACCAACAATAGTAATCTCTCTGATTATTATGAAATGAGATTTAGCAAATTTGCAGATTTTAACGACTATATCAGAAAAGTCAGGATGAAGGCCAGCTTCAAAAACAGTCATCTTGATGCTCGCGACGTAGCCTATTTCACTCCCGCCCTTGGTCAAATGAAACTGGCATTGGATATAAACGGACAAATTACTGGTCTCGTAAATAATCTAAAAGCAAAAAAACTAGCCGTGAAGGCAGGAAAGGCAACATATATTCAAGGAGATTTCAATATTAAAGGACTTCCTCTACTTAAGGAAACTTTCATGGAATTTAAGGTAGATATGGCCTCTTCCAACAAAAAAGATCTTGATGAGGTTGTAAAACAGGTTACTGGAAACAGGAAAAATGTAATTCCAGTAATCATGGAGAAATTTGGTGATATCTATTTCAAAGGAAACTTTACAGGATTTCAAAATGACTTTATAGCATTTGGTGAATTTAAGACAAAACTAGGGCGCGTTGTATCCGATGTAAATATGAAAATCAACAAAGATGGTGTTCCATCTTATACAGGAAACGTCAAAACATTTGATTTTGGCATCGGGTCCTTGCTGAATGAAGAAACATTAGGAAAAATATCTGCTTCAGTCTACATTAAAGGACGGGGAACAGAAATAGATGACCTAACTGAAAAGATCAACGGAGATATAAGCTATATCGATTTCAACGGCTATCGCTATTCCAATGTTAAAATTGACGGAACGTTTGATAAAAAATATTTCGATGGAACCTTAAATATCAGAGACAAAAATGTCTTTCTTGATTTTGACGGCGGAGTGAATCTTAATCCCAAACTACCTGAATTTAATTTTAAGGCTCAAATAAAAAAAGCGAAACTTAAAGCCCTCAATCTCATGCAGGACTCTTTGATGGTGGACGCAAATTTGAGCACCAATTTTAGTGGAACAAACCTCAATAATATTCAAGGTACATTATTGGTTCAGGCAATCGAACTAAACAATGTTAAGGGTATTTACCATATTGATTCACTACAATTACAGGCTCAAGGTATTGGCGCTGACAGGACTCTGAAGATTTCTTCAGATGTAGTGGACGCAAGTATCCGTGGGCAGTACGATTTGAATACACTTCCATCCTACTATAAGGCACTGGCTAAGACCTACATCCCCTCTCTTCAAGTTGATATAGTGAGGTCCGGCAAACAAGCTTTCCAGTTTAATCTGGATGTTAAACGTTTCGAACCTGTTGCGGAATTGCTGGTTCCAGGCCTATCAATTGAAGGACAAGCACAACTATTTGGAAATTTTGATTCAGAAAAAAATATCGCAACGCTAAATGGCTTCGTGAAAAAGCTAACCTATAAAGGTGTTGTTGCTAATAATATAATTATCGATGAAAATACGACAACAAATGCGTTGCAGACTATTATAACGTCAGACCGGGTAGACCTCAACGACAGCCTTTTTATCAAAAACGTGAATATCTCAAATATTTTGCGAAACGACAGTCTTTCTCTCAACGTAAAACTATCAAACGCAGAAGATGACAACCAACTGGATTTAAACGGCCTGGTGGAATTTGGCAAAGATACGACGGCAAAGATCAGCATTCTGCCTTCTCTGTTAAAGATTAATAACGAAGACTGGGCTATCCAGGAGAAGGTCCGTATTAATTTCCAACAAGGAAAAACAAGGATAAGTAATTTCGATCTAACCAATGGTAGACAAATGCTTACTATAGACGGAATTATTTCGGAAGATCAGCTTGATGAACTGATTGTTGGTTTCAAAGATTTCAGTCTAACGACAATCAATCCATTCCTTAAATCGCAAGGTATCAGCTTGGGTGGAAGACTAAATGGTGAGACTAAAATATATGGTATACTTAAAGCACCTCAGATCGGCGATAATATCAAAATAGACTCGCTCTTATTTAACCAAACCCTTATAGGCACATTAACAGATACTTCCTCTTATAATCAGTTCACCAATATGGCGAATATATACACGCGTATAAATACCAATGGGAAAGAAACGTTTAAGATTGATGGTGACTTAGATCTTAAAGAAAAGAAACTGGATCTGACAGTGAAAATGGACGACAGCGAGTTGGCCATTCTCACGCCGTTTGTTAGTGAGCTTGTCTCTAATCTGAAGGGACGCATATCGGCTGACATCGAAGTTAAAGGAGATTTTTCTGCGCCTGAAATTGGCGGAGATCTGAAGCTGGATCAAGCAGAACTGATGGTTAACTATCTTAAAACAACTTATATAATTTCGGATGAGGTTAAAGTGAGGAACAGTATTATCCAAATTAACAATCTAAATCTAAAAGACACAGGTGGCAATATTGCTACAGCTAACGGAACTGTAGATCTGAATAAAATCAGTACTCCTACACTCGACATTTCAATCAAAGCCAAAAATTTCATGGCTTTAAATACGACAGCGAAAGATAGTGAACTTTATTATGGACAAGCATTTGCGACCGGTACATTTGTATTCCGGGGTCCGACCAATAAAATGTTTATTGGTATTGATGCAAAGACCGAAAAAGGAACCGTTTTTAATCTCCCTCTTAACAGTTCTGAAACGGTTAGTAGTAAAGATTTTATAACTTTCATTAGCAAAGACACTACCGAAACCGGTAAAAATGCCGCTAGTTTTGATGGATTGACTATGAGTTTTAAGCTACAGGTCGACCCTAGCAGTACCGCAAACATATTCACGAATTTGGGGAACCTGAGTGGAAAAGGAAATGCGGATTTAAACCTGGAAATTAATAGTCTGGGCGATTTCGAAATGTCTGGTGACTATATTATTGAGTCTGGTAGCTTCGACTTCACTGCGCAAGAGATTATAAATAAAAAATTCAACATACGCCAGGGTGGGACGATTCGCTGGACTGGTAATCCAACCCAGGCTCAGATACAATTAAAAGCTATCTACGAACTCCGGGCAGGACTCAAGGACCTGTACCTTGCAGCTAACAGAAGTAAATCTGCAAATGAGGTAGACACGAGAGTTCCGGTGGAAGTGGAAATGGGGTTGAGCGGATTACTCTTAAAACCAGATATTAAGCTTGACATATTCTTCCCATCCAATCCTGTTGTAAAAGAAGAGTTACAAGCTTATTTTAATGATGCGAACAATCTGAATATGCAGGCATTCAGTTTAATTATCAGAAGAAGCTTCGCTCCGGGAAATGGAAATGAAGATTTAGGCAGACAGGTTACATCAGGGGTAACAAGTACTGCTACCGAACTCCTCTTCAATCAGTTTAACAATGTGCTCTCATCCTTAAACCTGGACTTCGTTGATATTAATATCCGCTCATTAAGTGAGGCTAGTGCTTCCTTCAAGTTTTTCAACGACCGTATTGTAGTGAATGCGGGTGTGGTAGACAGACGAAGTACTAATGACCTTTCTCCTATAGGTTTCAATAGTGCCAATGTCGGTGGTGAGGTGGAAATCCTTGCATTGATCCGCAAGGATGGAACCTTGATAGGTAAGCTGGCTAATAAGCCGCCTACCCAACAAAGTATATTTTCAAATGCAGGAATTACACAGAACGTTAATGTAACCTCACTCGGACTGATCTACAATCAGCAATTTGATAATTTCAGAGAATTCCTTCAGCGGTTATCCGGTAAAATCCGCAGGGAACAGAAGCGGAAAGAGCAAAACAATCAACAAGACAGAAAGATGAATCAATCCGTCAATAAAGAGGCCATCATTAATGAAGAAAAACGACTGCAACAACAAAAATAGTGGCTATCCTTTCATAATCGTATGCCCCATTTTATCACGCTTGGTTTTAAGATAAATCTCATTATGGGAATTGCTGGTAATTTCAATCGGAATATTTTCGACAACTTCTAAACCATAGCCGATAAGCCCGGCTCTTTTTGTAGGATTGTTAGACATCAGCTTCATTTTGCTCACACCTTGGGCTCGCAAAATTTGTGCACCCACACCATAATCTCTTTCATCACCTTTAAAGCCTAATTTGATATTAGCCTCAACAGTATCGAATCCAGCATCCTGCAGGTTATATGCAAGTAATTTATTTACAAGCCCTATTCCACGGCCTTCCTGATTCATGTATACAATAATGCCCTTGCCTTCCTTATCGATCATTTCCATTGCTTTATGCAATTGTGGTCCACAATCGCATCTGCAGGATCCGAAAATATCACCCGTTACACAAGAACTATGTACACGGACAAGGATAGGCTCCTCTGCCGACCACTCCCCTTTACTGAGTGCAAGATGAGTTGCGTTATTTTCAAGCTGGGTATAAGCAGTCATTTTAAAATCCCCCCATTCTGTAGGGAGACTGATACTCACCTCTTCCCTTATCAGACTTTCCTTGTTCAGGCGATAAGCGATGAGGTCTTTGATAGACACAATTTTGAGTTGATGTTGCGCTGCTATTTTAATCAAATCCGGGAGTCTGGCCATTTCACCATCTTCCTTCATGATCTCAACCAAAACTCCAGCGGGCTCCATTCCTGCAAGAACAGCTAAATCGACTGCAGCTTCTGTATGACCTGCACGACGGATTACGCCTCCGTCTTTTGCCCTTAATGGAAAAATATGTCCGGGTCTCCCAAGTTCTTCTGGTTTCGTTTCAGGATTTATCAATGCTTTGATCGTTTTTGAACGGTCAGAAGCAGAGATGCCGGTGGTACAACCATGGCCGATTAAATCTACAGAAACAGTGAAATTTGTCTCATATGCTGCTGTATTTTTACCAACCATCAGCTCAAGTTCCAACTCATCACAACGTTGCTCAGTGATTGCGGCGCAAATCAAACCCCGGCCGTAAGTAGCCATGAAATTAATAACTTCCGGAGTTGCATTTCCGGCAGCGGTTAGAAAATCGCCTTCATTTTCACGATCTTCATCATCCACAACGATAACTACTTTACCTTCTTTTATAGCGGCGATAGCTTCATCTATCGTATTTAATTTAATTTCCATTTTATACGTTATTCAGTCTGGGAGGTAACACCAAAAACCACCTTATTCAGCAACCAGATATACAAAGTTACAACCTTAAAGCAGATAATAAAGTCTGTAAAATCTCATCATTACCAGATTTGAACAAATCTATTTGATTATGATTCCTCCTTCTTTTTCTTACTGAATAAGTTTGTTATCAAAGCTTTGTAAGAAGAAATATCAAATAAGGCAGAATCCACTGTTGCTTTATAGGTTAGAAATACCCCGATCGGGGTGAGTACAATAATCGACATCCATATTCCCAGCATCGGGTTAATATTTCCCTGATTAGCAGATTTCTCGGCAACTGTAGAAATAATATGATAAGCCAGAAAGAAAACAATTGCCATAACTACCGGAAGACCAAGCCCCCCTTTTCTGATAATTGCGCCTAGTGGGGCCCCTATAAAAAACAGTAAAACACAAGATACGGCCAGCGTAAACTTCCGCTGATATTCAATTTTGATTCTTATCAAAGCCGTTCTGCGGTCTTTGTGATCCTGCACTTTCATTTCCAATGATTGTTTGGCTGAAGCAGCCTGGTTCAATGCTTCCTGAACAGCTGAGGCTCTTTTATCTATAGGAATAGCCTCAAGCACCCCCTTACTAAAGGTTATTGGCTTAATTTTGATCTTACTATATCCTTTGGTGTAACCATTCTGCTTGAGATAAGTTCCCATACTTATTTTAGCAAAACGATCTATACTATCCAATTCTTTAGTCAATGAATCTTGTTTATGCGTCAAGCCTTTTAGGTTAAGCATCTGATTATTGGAACGGAAACTATTTTCATCGGTCCTGTTCATTTTAAAACTAGACAGATCAAATTTCTGTTCGGTTTCCCCAAAACGCATTCTGGTCAGCTGCTGCCTCGGATTGTAATTTCCACCCTGCCCGCTTGCTTCTTCATACCGGATCCCATCTTTAAGCTTCAGGATCATAAACTGCTGGTCGCTGGTGGTATTCATAGTACCGCTTTTGGCCATGATAATCTTAGCGACACCATTATTCCCTGTATGATCATAAATCATAACCCCTTCCAGCGAACTACCATCTCCCACTTTTTTGTCTACCCGGATTGAATATTGAGGAATACTATTGTTGAAGACACCCTCTTTAATCATAAAACTTAGTTTTTTATTACGGACATCCCATAACAGAGAACCAAATTTCAAATTTGCTTTAGGCAGCATATATTCTGAAAAAAGGAAGGACGCAAAAGCAATACACATAATAAGTACAAGCAAAGGCCGCATAGCTTTCTGCAGGGAAACCCCTGCAGATTTGATAGCAACCAGTTCATAGTTCTCACCGAGTGTACCGAAAGTCATTATTGAAGATAGAAGAATGGCCAGTGGCAGGGCCATAGATACATTCGCAGCTGATGCGTAGAACATCAATTCCAAAATAGTATACCACTCAAACCCTTTCCCTATCAGATCATCGACATATTTAAATAGGAAAAGCATTAGCAAAATAAACATCACAATAAAAAAAGTGACGATAAAAGGCCTTATGAATGCTTTAAGAAGGAGTATGTGAATCTTTTTCAATACACAAAGGTAGGTAATGTACCTGAAAATCTATGCACCAATTACACTCAGCAAATAGGTTATCTGGTTATCCCATATCTGGGTTCTTTCTTTTAAGGTCTCATCAGTTGCAAAATCAGTAATGGCGAGCGCCACATCATTGGTTAGTTCGTCCTGAACGATTTCCATCTCAAAATAACAATGAGGCTCATCGTCGATCCATTTAAACTTAACCATCTTATTCTCTTTAAAGCTCAGCATTTTTGCTTTCTGCACCTCATCATCCCAGGTGAAAGTATATATCTGGTCTCTAAAAACCACATCATCAGCAAACCACTGAGAAAGGCCATTTGGTTCACTGATAAAACTAAACAAAATACGTGGAGACGATTTCAATTCATATTCCAGGGTAAACTTTTTCTTTTCTGACATCTTAAATCGCTTATATCTTGCTATTTGTAAACTATTTTAACTTTTTTTTCTAAAGAAAAGTATTTTATTCTATATTTGCAACTCTAAAAAATACCATCCCCTTGGCGGGGTAGCTCAGATGGTTAGAGCGCAGGATTCATAACCCTGAGGTCGGCAGTTCGATTCTGCTCCCCGCTACTTGAAAGCTCATCGAAAGATGGGCTTTTTTTATGTCTTAAATGGCTATTACGTGATTTTTCGGAAACATGTGCTTATTTCAAATATAGCATAATACCCATCAAAACCTATTTAATTCGGAGAGATTTGGCGCATCCTTTGGCGCACGCCAAAATCGTTTAGCATATCACTAATGATATTCTCGCCCAAATAGAATATCCAAGAATAGATTGTCCCCCTTAAATAGAAGGAATAGAATTTATTTTGGATATTGTCAGACTTCAATAAGCCAAACTATGTCAGATTTTAAAGTTAATGTAGACTTCGATAGATTAAACGAATATTTCCTTAATTATACTGTTGAGCAGGTGGCCCTCTTAAAGAGTCAGGGAGGAGTACTCCACATTTGTAAGCGGTGCATTAAGAATGCCAGATATGCCTTCATTCATCTATGATAAGTTTATCCTGGATTCACTCAGTTTAGAATATATCATGTCATACATGAATGCTTTCCGCAAACGTCATTGCTCCGTGATAGCTTCCTTCGCCTTCACAATCTCCTTCGTTACTCTCAGTCACTTTAAATACCTCAGCCATCATTTAGTATATGCTCACCTACACGTCGGCTAAAACTGCGACTTCGTCTTGTGTAAAGACATACTAAGCAGCCACCCTTCGGATTACCTCTGCTTAGATTTTAACCTCAATTCGCGAAGGTTAGGTGAGCTAGATTAAATGATTTCTTCCCTTTGAAGTATGTTCTATAGAAGAAAGGTCTTACTGTACTTATTACAGGTGTTCGATGGAGAGTATAAATTTAGGTATGTTTTTGAGATTGAAAAAGGTAAGGTAAGCAAGTTGATGATCGAAGATTGGGAAATACGCCAGTTATATTGGAATACTTTAGCGTCCAATGAAGGCGATGAGAATAAGGCAATAGCAGCAGTGAAACTCAAGTACTTCGATAAATTTACGACAGAGAATAATTTACACTTACAATTGGCTTGGCTTACTCAATGACGCTAATTTCATAATAATAATAATCAAGACTTGGATCTACCCCCTAATGAAAAAGACATTTAAACTACTTGGTATTGTGTTAATGATTGGAGGATGGCTTTGCCTAGGAATAGGGTTTACGACAAAGATGGCTCATCCAATTAACACAATAATCTTTGTTGGCGGATTAATTATGTTATTTGTTGGCGTTATTATATTAGGTACTATTAGAATAGGCCTATTAGAAGAGTTTAAAATTCTATTGTTAAACAGGAGAAACAGAGTGCTGGGAGTTGTTAACATTTCACATGGAGGATTATCGGGGACTGTGGCTGATCCAATAGAGCGCTCTTCTATCATTCTCAACCTCTGGAGCTGCGAGATAGAAAGCCAACATCATTTTATTTTCAGGAATAGAGATATCAAGAGGCTGCTCAATGGGCTGAGGCTCTATACCGAGATCAGCCAATAATTTTTGCCATGCGGGCCGCACAAAGCTTTTCAAAAAAATCTTACCTTTAATACCGTTACGCATAATACCGTTACGTACAATCAAGTCAAAATTTACATCATGAACATAAAGTATGCGCATACCAACATTATAACAAAGGATTGGAAGGAACTTGCACGTTTCTATGAAATCGTGTTTAATTGCATAGCGATTCCACCTATACGAAACTATCAAGGGGAGTGGCTTGAAAAAGGCACCGGCGTCTTTAATGCGAATTTACAAGGGGTACAATTACGGCTACCTGGCTATGGGGATAATGGACCCACATTAGAAATCTATCAGTATTCAGAAATGATTAATGCTGAAAGACACCTAGCCAATCAAAAAGGATTTGGACATATCGCATTTAAGGTAGAGGATATTGCGGGGGTTTTAGCAATAGCATTAAAGAATGGAGCATCGAAAATTGGAGAGCTAAGCGAACATCATTTTGATAATATCGGTGTATTTAGGTTTATTTACATCTCAGACCCGGACGGGAATATAATAGAACTCCTAAACTGGAGTTGATATTAATTTCGTAGTAGATATATATGTTAAGTACAATAAATAAATTTGAAAAATTGTCTATCAGAAAAGTGGTATACTTACCAATTTTTGATCTATTTACAATTTATGGTAGTTACCTGATCAAACACCGATTACTTACCGCCAATAAACCAAGAATTATATCTAATTCAAAATGAGTAAATTTATAACTGAAAGATCACACCATACATACAAAGCAACCAATACTGCCTTTAATATAGAGTAATACTCATTATCACCCAAAATTCGTATAAATAAAAAGGCTGTACCATATTGTTGTGAACCGATTTTTTGTCAAAATTTGGGTTCACTTCATTTCTGGTACAGCCTCTTCATTAACTAAATTCCGAGTATTAATGGATCGGCACTTTTACACGTCTACGCAGATTATTCTGTTTTAAATATTTGATTAAGGCTTCGGGGTGGTCAGTCTGGACGCCCTGAACTCCTTTATTTATAGCAGTGTTCCAGCTTACCAGATCTTCTTCAGATGCCTGCACATCCAAAAATACGGATAGCCCGTTATCTCTCATAGCAAAAAGAAGAGACTGATACGGAAGATTGTCAGTAGCTGCTAAAGGCATTTCGGCAAGATAGGAAGCAAGCTCTCCTTCTGTGCGTATATACTTTGGCAATCCAGACATCAACGGCATTTTTGGAGCTGCTCTCCGCCAGGATTTATACTGTTCTGCCGTATTGATATAAACAAGTACCTGAGCCTCCATTCCCGCAGCTCTGATTTCCCGGTATGCCTGCACTGCATCAGCATCCTTAAAATCCAGGTAAACATTAACACGGTTTTTACAAATGCGCAAAGCATCCTCAAAAAGCGGTAACTTATGAATATGGCCGTCATTAGCAATCAAGGTTAGTCTCTTCACTTCATCCAGGTTCAAATCCTGAATCCGCCCCTTACCACTTGTCGTCCGATCTACCGTCTCATTATGAATTAAAACAAGGTGGCCATCACGAGTTGTACGAAGATCCATTTCAACATAATCCACCCCGAGTTCAATAGCTTCCTGAATTGCCGCTATACTATTTTCGGGTTTTACAAGATGGCTTCCTCTGTGGGCTATCACGATAAAGTCGTTCTTACTTTTGGGAAGTGGCATAGTTTTGTGCTGCCCGGATGTTGCAAATACAGAACAACAGCATATTAACGTAAGCAGGTTTACCTTATACTTCATTAGTCTATTATTATTGCTTTGCAGCAGGGTTCATATCAGTAAATTCCGCTGCAGTTTCCCTGCTCGATTTTTTTAGGGAAAAGGCATCAAATAAGTCTCCCGAAGTTTTATAAGCTTCAAACTTCAGATTTTTGCCGTCAATATGAATAACCTGAAAAAGCTGAGTGTTTTCCAAGGAAACATTCATCCATTTAGCACCATCTACTTTATACATTTTAGGACCGGCGACTGAAACCAGATATACCGGTCCGCTGGCTTCTCTGCCAGATAGTCCGCGGGGCAGGTTTTGGCCTCTGCTGTAGGTATGGTCATGCCCTTGCAAAACCAGATCTATATGATATTTATCAAATAATGGTTTAAACCGCTCTCTGAATTCTTTGTTGTCCCTACTTTTGGCAGTGGAAAAGATAGGGTGGTGAAAAGTTATAACTGTCCACAGTTTTGTGTTTTCCTTCAAAACCTTTTCGAGCCACTCATACTGAACCTTTGCAGAAGCCTCGTCAAGGATTATCATTTGAGAATCCAATGAGATCACACGTAGATTCTGATAGTCTATATAATACACAGATTCCTCTAAACCTGCCGGTCCGTTTCCAGGCAACGTATATTGTACGCCCCAGTGAGGATCCAGAATCAATTTCCTTTTGTCATCACGCACATATTCGTGATTCCCTGGAGAGGGCATACTTGGAACCATTCCATTGATAAATCCACCACCATAATGCCATTCACCCCATTCCTTATCATTATTAGATCGGTTGATCAGATCACCTGTATGGATTATAAACCGCGCATTTGGCTCGTGGGAGAATGCTCTTCGGATTACGCGTGACCATTTTGAGCGGATATCATTCTGTGCATCACCTAGATAAATAAAAGAAAAGGGTTTGTCCCGGTCTGACGCTGTTGTAAATTGAAACCATTCACTCCAATAATCACCGGTACCCACGCGGTAAGCGTACACCGTTCCAGGCTTAAGATTGTCAAAAGTAACATGGTGATACTTGGCAACAGCATAGTTTTCGCCACCAGATAATAAACGTGAACTAGCATCATAAGTAGTAATAGCATCCTCCAAAGCCGGACTGGAATCTTCAGCTTTAATCTGTGCTTTGGAACCCAGAATTGTAGTATCGGTGCGCCAGGTTACCGTCTGACTAAGGGAAGTACTGCCTTTCCAGGTTAAAATAACACGGTCCGGAAAAGGTTTTGGATCGAAGTCCTGCGCCTGTATGTTAGTAAAAGCTGCAACGATAATTAGCGCAGTACTATATATATATTTATTTAAAATATTCATCTTATAAGGTTTAAAATTATTTCAGGTACCACATTAAAGTAGATTCGTTATCAGGGCCAAAGACAGATACCGCTTTCTGATAACTTACTTTATTCTTCGCGCTTTCAGAATCTGGAAAAACATAACGTTTTGGAATCCCTCTGCCAGCAGCCAGAGGACCCGTCACAAAAGCAGGATAACCAGTCCGCCGTTGGTCAAACCAGCCTTCTGAACCTTTAAATAACATGGCAATCCATTTTTGTGTGATCAGTTGTTCAAGTGTGCCGTCATATTTAACAATGGACTGATCAAAGTAATTTGAAGAAACGACTACTCCGTAATTGTTCATAGACTCCTTGATTCCTTTGTAATACATCGACTCTGCAGTCTCTCCCGGAACAGTGATTTTACCTTTTTGAATCGATTCTGCCAGAATAAAGCATTGTTCAGTATAAGTCATCAGACTTGCTTTCAATAAAGGATTTGCAGACCCACCATTCTTTCTGAAAAACGCTGACGAAAAAACAGACACATGATCCTCTCCTCCATTATATGCTGCAGGGGCATCAATTGCATTGGGCACACCTACGAATTTATTAGGGTCTACCGTCGAACCCGCGGTACTTTTAACCGGTTCAACCCAAACCCCGAGCCTGGGGTCGTTTCTTTGAATGAGTTTGTCTACCAGTTCCTTACTCACTTTTGTTTTTTGATAATCAAAATCAATCATAGCAAGGGGGCCTCCAGGCCAGCTATACGCAGCCAAATTTCCCAAGTATGGAATTTCTGCGTTATCGGCACTACCTTCAAACACAGGAAATGCGGCCTTATCATTAATAATCGCCTGCATTTCTGCGAACGCCGGAGCATACGCTTTAGAAATACGTAACAGCATTCTTAAGCGCAATGAGTTTGCAAACTTACGCCACTGCAATGCCCTGCCGCTAAACATCACATCACCCTTGGCATTAATTTCTTCCGGGTTTGCTTTTAGAAGATCATTAGCCTCCCGCAGCTCTCTCAATAAATCAGGATAGATAACCTGCTGCTGATCATATTCAGGGTAAATGACATTACTTTCTTTCGACTTTAGTGCCTGCGTATAAGGGATATCTCCATACAGATCGGTCAGGTAGGCAAAATTAAATGCTTTCATGATTTTACTGATTGCGATATACTGACTTTCCGAACGCTTTTGAGCAGTCTCCAATAGTGTATTATTTACAGACAACCGGGCATAAATATCGTCCCAATCCACCGGCCCCCAGTCTAATAAGTCATAACCAGTATTACGTACCAGTGTAAGATATCTTGCAGCGGACGCAGGTCTTCTGTTCACGGAATTCTCCTGATAAGCATATGCAGTAGATAAAACTACCTCAGACATCAGGAACTCGGTATTAGTATTTTCCGGAGAGTTTGGATTCGTATTAATGGTATCAAAATCTTTGGTACAGGCACCCAGTACCGCTATAAATAATACCAGGATCGTTTTATATCTTAATTTCATTTTTATACTGATTAAAAGTTACAACTCAATTTAAAGCCAAAAGAACGTGTACCGGGTAATGTCCAGTGTCCTACCCCCTGCTTAAACCCTTCAGTGACACTCATGGTCGTTTCAGGATCGTAGCCCAGTCCATTGGCAGTCCAGGTGTATAGGTTTCTGCCGATCAACGAAACCGAGAGATTGCTTATCGGAAGCTTTCCTAACACGTTTTTGCCGAACACATAGGTTATAGATGCTTCCCTCAGCTTGAGAAAAGAAGCAGAATAAGTTAGACGCTCGTAATATTTGTTGTAAGTGTTATTGTAAAAATCTGAGGCTGCAATAACTAACTTATTTTCACTGTATGTCCCGTCTGCATTTGCAATATAGCCGGGAATGATCATCCCGTCATTCCTTTGCTTCCCTTGCGAATCTACCCAGGGCAGACCCCCGGTTTCTGCGTCTCTGCCCACAAGTGTATTATCTGTCAGGCCCGCATTGATTAAACTTTTAACCACGTATGAATAGAAGTTTCCACCTTTGCGCCAATCCAAAAGGAAGTTGAGTGTCAGATTTTTATAGCTGAAGGTATTATTGAGACCTATGGTAAAATCAGGATTATAATTTCCAACTTTTATATACTCCGAATTATTGCGGATATAATGTCCGGTTTTATCCAGTAAAGCTGCTCCGGCATACTGCCCGCTTGGTACCTTTGTGTAACTCGGTGTATAGAAATCTCCTATTTTGGTTCCCTCTTTAATTAAGTAGCGAATGTTATCCCCGTCTGCACTACCCATAGAATACTCGGGCAAACCCTCCAGTAAGGAGATCACTTTATTTTCATTTCTTGTGAAGTTTGCGTTCACTTCCCATTTGAATGTACCCTGAACCGGAACAGCATTCAACCCGATTTCCCAGCCACTGTTCTGAATATTCCCGGCATTGATTAAACGATTGGATGCTCCGGAAGCGATCGTAGTTGGAATATTGATAATCTGGTTTCTTTTATTGGTCTTATACCAGGTCACATCCAGACCTAACCTGTTTTTAAAAAAGCGAAGATCTCCACCAAACTCATAGGAAGTTGCTATTTCCGGCTTCAGGAAATTGTTTTTCAAATTAAACTCTATAGTAGCTCTTTTCACATCACCCCAATCCTGGTTGAAAGGAATAGTATTATATAGCTGATAAGGATCCGTATCACTTCCTACCTGTGCCCAGTTAGCCCTGATTTTAACAAATGACAACAAGTCGGACTTCATCTTCAGCAAATCAGTTAAAACAGTGCTTAATGACACCGAAGGGTAGAAGTAAGAATTATTTTGCTCGGGTAATGTACTTGACCAGTCATTTCTGCCAGTCACATCAAGAAATACCATATCCTTGAATGATGCCTGACCCATTCCATATAAACTATTAATTCGTTTACGGGAATTATACTGCGCATTCGTTATAGTTCCTGCCCGCGCATTGTTGATATTATAAATTCCGGGGATACTCAAGCTTTCAGTGCGCTGTGCAGTACTTCTGCTAGTCTGATCCATTTGGTTACCTCCTACCGACAAGCCAAAAGACCAGTCCTGATTCAGGGTCTTTTTATAATTAATCAGGAAATCAGAATTCTGCTCCTTGAAGTAAGAGTTATCTACACCGTAACCTCCAAATTTAAATCGTTTAGAGCTAAAAGGACGCTTGGTTTCGTGCTCTTCATTATACATATCAAGACCGGTACGCACCATCACACTAAGCTCTTTGGTCACATCAATTACGGCCTGTATATTCCCGGTCAAACGGTTTCTGTCATAACCATTCGTATGTTCATAAGCTACGAAGTTAGGGTTATCGGAATCATCCGGAGAAAACTGTTCAATATTCTCCCTGCCGGGTTTCCAGTAATTTTTCAAATCTTTAATACTCATATTGGAAGGCATAGAATAAACCATTTGAGTAACACTTTCCCTGTAAGCAGATGGACGGTTATCACTTTTATTATTTACATACCCGATATTAGTACTGATTTTTACCCGCGGATGCAATACGTACGTTGCAGCAAGATTCAGAGTATTCCTGCTCAGATCTGTGTTCGGCACAATACCTTTATTGACCATGTTAGTATAGGAAAGCCTATAATTACCATCGGCGTTTTTACCACTGATGGCAATATTATTCGTGTAGGTAGAACCTGTTTTATAAAAATCTCTTGCATTATCAGGGTGGGATACCCAGTCTGTGGGCACAGGCTTTCCACTCGCATCAAGTGGGCTATTCCACTGCAGGTGTTTAGTTCCCGCATCGAGGCGCGGGCCCCAGGCAGAGGAAGTGTTAGAAGCAGGATCGTCAGTAAAATCTCCCGCCCCGAACTGGTTCTGAAAATGAGGGAACATCCAGGCCTGATCGTACATGGCATTTGAATTGAAGCTTATCCCGAGACCTTTTTTATTTGCCGAGCCGCTCTTTGTAGTAATCAGTACAACACCACTTCCCGCTCTACTGCCATATAAAGCCGCGGCACTGGCACCTTTCAGTATGGTAATGCTTTCAATATCATCAGGACTGATATCGGCGACGGGGCTTCCGTAGTCAATAGAAGAACGGCCCACCTCTGAAGTCGGCCGCAGCGAATGTGCCACCGGAACGCCATCCACCACAAAAAGCGGTTGGTTATCCGTCGCAATTGAAGATTGCCCGCGAATGGTAATCAGTGCAGTCGAACCTGGATCAGATCCTGCGCTTACCACATTTACACCAGCAACCTTTCCGGCCAGTGAATTTACTACGTTTACTTCTTTTACGGTATTCACGTCACTACCTTTTATAGTGGCTATAGAATAACCGAGTGCTTTTTCGGCACGCTTAATCCCGAGTGCGGTAACAACTACTTCAGATAAAGCAGTCTCATCCGGAACCAAACTTATATTAATCTTCGTTTCTCCGTTCAGAGCCTGTTCTTTAGTTTGATACCCCATCATTCTAAATAGAATTGTAGCTGATGCATCCCTTACATTCAGACTATATTCGCCATTTAAACTGGTAGTGGTAGTGTTACCGCGGTCTTTTTCAATGACGCTCACGCCTGGTATGGGCAAGCCTTTTTCGTCCGTTACCTTCCCTTTAATCCGCACAACATTTTTAATAATAATCTGATTATTTCGGACTATATAAGTTAATTGAGCGGGGGCAAGTACGCGGCTAAGCAAACTGCTGACCATTTCATTCTCTGCTTTCACAGATTCTATTCTTTGGTTTAATGCGGCGTCCTTATTCGTATAAACAAAAGATAGATTGGTTTTCTTTTCAATGCTTTTCAGCAGTTCATTTAAGGTTCCATTTTTAAAATTGAAACTGATTCTACTGTTAACATCCTGCGCCTTTAAAGGTGATGCCTGTCCCGTAAAGAACATAACAGAGAGCAGAAAATAAATGATACTAACAAAACGCATTGCTTTAAAAATTAATTGATTAGTCACTGCGGACTTTTTCATAACTTTGTGTGTTTTAATCGTGATGGGTTAAAATAAAATTGAAAATCATAGCCGGGGCATGCGTCAACATGCTTCGGCTTTTTCTTTATAGTTAGTTGTCTAATTACATTTACCTCCTTTTATATAAATTGTCTTTTTATTTATTGTGTAATGAAGATCCAGGCTCAGCTGAATGGTTTTCAACACCTCATTTAAGTTGACATTATCAAATTGCGCGGTGAGTTTACATCCTTTAAAAGATTGATCAGTGATAATTTTCATGTCGTATTTCCGCTCTATTACCTCGAAAACATCTCGTAAGTCTGTCTGATCAAAAGTCATCTTCCCTTCTGTCCAGTCTGCAGCAGTTTGAGCATTGCCAATATTTTCAAGAGAAAGATTAGTGGAATGCACATCATATGCTGCTTTTTGGTTGGGCAGCAAATGAATAGCGGCCGACTGGCCTCCTGCAGAGTCTCTGGAAACTGCTACCTTGCCCGTTAATACCGTCACTTCAGACCGGTGCCCTTCCCATGCTCGGATATTAAAACTAGTCCCAAGCACCTGGGTTCTGAGATTTAAACTATGTACTACGAATGGATGCCGGGGGTCTCGTTTTACTTTAAAAAAAGCTTCTCCTTTAAGTTTCACGGTTCTCAAAGCTGCATGTTGCAGATTTTTGGGAAAACTAATAGAGCTGCCGGAGTTTAGCCAGATCTCCGTACTATCGGGCAATATTATATTAATAACTTTTCCAGCGCCTGCGGACTTTGTGACCCAGTCAATTCCGGTATTTTGCAAAACTGGTTGCTGCAATCTATAGAAGAAGGTGGATAAAGCTACCGCAGTAAAAACTGCAGCGGCGGCTATCCAAAATCTAAACTTAACAGTCTTTGGAGAAACTTCCTTAGACAAGGAAGTTTGAATAGTATTAAAACTCTCTTTCCAATCATCATCTTCGTGTGGCACAGCACTAATTTGCCATAACCATAAAGCATGTTCAAGATCCTGTTGATTTTTAGGATCTTTACTCAGCCATTCCTGTATTTTTTTCTCTTCCTGCTTTATTTGCTGAACGTTGCCATGTGCATTTTCCTTTGCGGATAAATAATCAAGTACAAATTTCCAGTTTTCTTGGTCCATCCTCATGCTTTTATACAGACAAGACAAGAAACCGGGCATCTATTACGGGCCGCAAAACGTTAACATTGCATTAACAAACGGTTAAGAGTTTATCTACCGGAATTCCGTTTCATTTTTCAGCACTATGTCCTGCAAAAACTGAAAGCCTTTGACAAGGTGATCCTCGACCGTACGGACGGAAATATCTAACAGTGCTGCAATTTCTTTATAGCTGAAACCATCGATCCGGTACATATAGAAAACCAAACGCCTGCGCTCGGGCATTTGATCAATCAGATTGTAGAGTATCCGGTTTCTATCCTTATCAAGGTAAATCTGAGACGGGTCTGCCGCTTTATCCCAAACTTCCAGACTCTCCTGTTCGTCTATATGCAAAAAGTTTGTTTTGGAAATTTTATGATAATTGGTGGAGGCATTTTTTACCGCCCGGAACAGATATGCCTTTTCGTTTGAAATGCGGATATTATTTTTCCAGATGGCTATAAACACATCATTTAAAATAAGTTGCGCATCCTCAACGTCCCTCACCAGATAGACAGCGTATTTTTTAAGCGTAGGGTACATACGACGATAAAGATCCTCAAATGCTTTTCCATCGAAATTATGTACAAGGTCTCCGTCAAATACGGTAGTATTGTTTTCGCCCATAAAATATGAAGCGAAATTAGAGCTGCTAAATGACGGACATATTAACAAACTGTTAAATGAAGCAGAGATCAGCATTCAAAACCAATTGATATCTCTTATTTCCCATTTACAGAATCAGTTTAACGCTATTCATAATATCTTTATGGTCGATATACGATTCTCCGGACTGTCACCGTTCGCAACAATACTGTGCAGAAATATGCCTATGCCTAGCAATAACCGGGTTCTCTGCTATTCTTTTATCCATTATATTTGAATTCATGAACACAGTACTTAAACCGGAAGACCAGATTTTTGCTGAACGATACAGCTGGATATTTAAGATTAATTCAGATTATGCGGATAGTGATTCTGTGCTATACATGACAGAAATTGCTACACCTCTAGGCCCGATGCTGGCAGGAGCTACACTGCAAGGTCTTTGTCTACTGGAATTCGCGAACCGGATCAGGCTGGAGAAAGAAATCGCCGATCTTCGTAATTTGCTGAAAGCAAGAATTATTCCAGGGAGAAATCAATATTCCGAACAGGCTGAGACAGAACTTGGCGAATACTTTCAGGGATTACGTAAAACTTTTTCTGTATCACTTCATACGCCTGGAAACGATTTTGCACAGGCAGTCTGGCAAAGTCTCGTGCAAATCCCTTATGGACAGACCTGTACTTACAAAGAGCAGGCAGAGAGAATGAATAATCCTAAAGCAATCCGCGCAATCGCTTCAACCAACGGCAGAAACAGACTGGCAATCATCATACCCTGTCACCGGGTAATCGGCAGCAATGGAACAATGACCGGTTATGCAGCGGGAACGGATAAGAAAAAATGGCTGCTAATGTTTGAAAGAAGTAATAGCATCTCAAAGGAAAACCTGCTGTTTTAGCCTCCCGGCAGTCAATGGCAACAAGTATAATTCTTAGCCATTTTGAATTTCAACATCGCACTTCTACATTAAAATTCTGACTATTAGAACTCACCAAAAGTTGAGCTTTTTTCTGCGTACCCTCCAAAAAGTCTTTGCTAAATCGCTTTTTTTATCAAAAAGTATATTCAATTAATCAAATTGAACAGGTGGTTTCCCTGCTTAAGCCTTTAGATTTGGATTTCGCTTTTAGCAATCCAAATATAATTATTCCTTCATGACAGGTACATTCAACTTATTCCAGAAACTGGTATTTTCTATTGCTCTCATTTCTATGAGTGTAGCCGCTTCATCGGATCTGCAGGCGCAGTCAGATAAATCCGGCACAAAGACAAAAAAAGCAGTTCAAACCAGAAATAAAAGTTATCAGACTAAGATTCAAAATTTTAATAAGGCCGGCGAACAGGTGACGCGGTTCAGCACCATGGGGGAAGCCATCGATGCACATGACGGAGAGATAGCTTTTTTCGAGGGCGTATACTATTTATACGGGACAAGCTATGGCTGCGGTTTTGAGTGGGGTAAAAAAGAAGCTCCGTTCTGTGGATTTAAAACCTATTCATCGACAGATCTTGTTCACTGGACAGATCGGGGGATGCTATTTGATCCAACAACACCAGTTTGGCAGTCGCGATGCGACGGAAGTACTTATGGTTGCTTCAGACCACATGTAATCTTCAATAAAAAAACGTCAAATTATGTACTGTGGATCAATGTATATGATAATGTTTCCGGCTTTCGGGTATTTACCAGTAAAAGCCCTGTCGGCCCATTTGTAGAAGTAGCCGAACCGAAATTGGCGGTTAATGCTGATGCTCCTGCAGCAGGACTTAACAACGGGGACCATGATACATTCGTAGATCTTGACGGCACGGGTTACATAGCCTACACCGACTGGAGAACGAAGGGCACTATCGTTATTGAAAAATTAAGCGATGATTACCTGACAGGTACCGGGGAAGTCACAAAAAATATCACGCCCGGGAAGACAGAAGCGCCGTCAGTTTTCGAGCGCAACGGAATTTACTATCTTACGTATTCCGACCCGAATTGTGGTTACTGCGCAGGAACCGGAACTTCCTATCGTACTGCCAAAACACCCTTAGGGCCTTGGTCGGAAGGAATTCAGATCAGCAGCAACTCCTGCGGTGGACAACCGTCTTTCGTCTCACCAATTCAGCTAACCTCAGGAACAGTTTACATTTATGGCAGTGACCTTTGGAATGATGCTGCAAAGAACGAAGCGCTCGCTAATTTTTACTGGGCACCATTAACGTTTGCCGAAGACGGATCTATTCTCCCTATGTCTTGCCAGAATGAGGCCGAACTCTCCCTGGCTGAGGGTGGCGCGGGTAAACAGAAAGAGATCAAAAATCTGGATAATGATGCCGGTGTCAGGAACTTCAAAACTTATGAAGATATCAGTCACAATGTTCAGCGCGGACAAGGCTTTACTACTACACGCAAAGGGATACTGAATGGCATTTCAGTTACGACTTTCCAAAACGGCTATCCTGATGCCGACCTCGTGATTTTGCTTTATGCAGCAGATGAAAACTATCTGCCCATAGGTAAACCTTTATATAGTACGAATATTCCCAGAGATCGCGTGAGCTGGTCACCTTCAAATATCACTGTTAATCCAAATATCTCAGTAAACAAGGGAAGCAAGTATACCATCGTCCTTAAGTCTTCAGCAACCAAGGGGATATATGGCTTTATGTATCACGATGAAAACACTGAACCGAATTCAGGTGCTTCGTACAGTTCAGACCAGGGCAAAAACTACGTAATTGAAAAAAACCGGATAATCAAATTTCGCACAACTATAAAAACCAGATCATAAACACTTGCAAACGCACCTTATTTAATCTCAAACCATAAACTAAAAGTATGAAATTTAAAAATCTACCCTACCAAGCTCGCTATAAGAGCTTTATGATACTATTGTATCTGATTTTCACCAGTACCTTTCTACTTGCCCAGGGAACTCCAATTGCCGGGAAAGTAACAGATGCTGCAGACAACAACCCAATTCCTGGAGTTTCCGTCCGGGTTAAAAATACAACTACCGGTACTGTGACCAGTAATACGGGAAATTACAGTATTACAGCTCCGAAGGGGGCAATCCTGGTATTTACATACATTGGATATGGAACTAAAGAAGTAACCGTTGGCGAAAGTTCCAGCGTCAATATTAGCCTTGCAGCAGCAGGCGATCAGCTAAGTGAAATCGTAGTCATTGGGTACGGCACACAGCAAAAGAAAGACCTGACTGGTTCTGTCGCCACAGTATCGGCTGCACAGATCAAAGATCTTCCTGTGAGTTCTGTTGACCAGAAATTAGTCGGTCAGATTCCAGGTGTCCAGGTCAGTTCACCAACAGGCGCACCTGGTGGCGGTACCGGAATAAAAATCAGGGGATCCGGTTCAATCGGTGCGGGTGACAATCCACTGTTCGTAGTCGATGGATTTGCTATTTCTAATACTACAGGCCAATCGTATAATCCTTTAAATATGATTAGTCCGGAAGATATAGATAATATTACTGTGCTGAAAGATGCATCATCTACTGCGATTTATGGTTCCAGGGGAGCAAATGGTGTCATCGTAATTACTACTAAAAAAGGTAAGAATGGTCCTCCGGTAGTTAGCTTAAATACCTATACCGGTATACAGCAAGTTCCCCAGAAAGGCAGGCCAGATGTGTTGAATGGAACAGAATATGCACAATTCAGAAAAGAAAAAATCATTGACTTATTTCTATCTCAGGGTAAAGTGGCTACCGATGCCGACATACCTGCCGAGTTTAGAAACCCGGAACAGTATGGTAAGGGTACCGATTGGTATGATGAAGTATTACGCACTGCTATCCAGACAAATGTTGATGCAAGCATAAGAGGCGGTTCCGATAATACACAATACTCGATCTCATTAGGTAGATTGGATCAGCAAGGTACCATCAGATATACCGACTACAGCAGATATTCAGTACAGGCTAATCTGCAGTCCAACCTGGGTAAAAAACTAAAAGTCGGCGTGATGATCGCCCCGACTGGAGGGGTGCAGAACCGTAACGATTTCGAGACTGGACAACGCGATTTATTAACCAGAACCTTGTGGTTAAGCCCAATTGTACCCGTAAATGATGCCAACGGAAACCGTACTGTATTTATCACCTCGCCGGGAGCAATTGGCGCAGGAAACCCACTAAACACACTGGAATTCGGTGGAACAAAAGCCAAATATTTCCGCGGACTGGCGAACGCCTTTGCTGAATATGAAATCATACCCGGTTTAAAAGCTAAATACAGCTATAATCTGGATTACTCACAACAAAGCTCTTTCAGATTTAATCCGAGTTTCGTGCTTGGCGAAACAGGAAATCAAAACCCTAATCTTGCCATTCCGAGTTCAACTACTACTAATTCAAATACCGTTAATTGGCTTTCAGAGTTAGTCTTGAACTACGATAAAAGCTTCGGAAAAGATCATAGAATCAGTGCCTTAGTGGGGTACACAGCACAACAGGAACGTGGTGACGGATATAATTTCAATGCTACCAATTATCCGGATAACCTAATTGAGACAATCAACGCGGCCTCATTACTAAATGGCCAGGGTGCAAGTATAGACAAATGGTCATTGGTGTCCTACCTGGCCCGCGTCAACTACACGTTTAAAGATCGCTATCTGCTAACTGCGACTATTCGTTCCGATGGCTCGTCCCGTTTCGGAGAAAACGTCCGCTATGGTACATTTCCCTCAGTAGCATTAGGCTGGAGAGTTTCACAGGAAGACTTTATGAAAAACGTATCGTGGATAAGCGATCTGAAACTAAGAGCAAGTTACGGTAGATCAGGTAATTTCAATATTGGAAATTACAACTACTCTTCTATTATTTCAGGTGCAAACTATAGTTTTGGCGGACAACTCGCAAATGGAAGAGTTTCCACGTCACTGAACAACCCGAATTTAACGTGGGAAAACTCAGACGAGCTTGATCTGGGTATTGATTTAGCCATATTAAATAACCGCGTAAACTTCACTGCAGATTACTATAACAGGATTACGACGGGGATGCTTTACAACACCGAAATTCCTCTGTCATCTGGCTTCGCCAATGCATTAATCAATGATGGAAGAATCAGAAACCGAGGTCTGGAGTTTGGGATTAACACAAAAAATCTTACCGGCGCCTTCACCTGGTCTACGAATCTGAATATAAGCATCAATAGAAACACGGTGCTCGCACTTAATGACAATAATGATCCTATTTACAGCGGAAGAAGCGGTGGTGGCTTCTTCACGCACAAAACAGAAGTAGGTAAACCGATCGGTCAATTCTACGGTTATGTACTCGAAGGAATCTACAGAGATCAGGCAGACCTGGATCGCTATCCGAAAGCGGCCTCTTCAGTAGTTGGATCTATCCGCTATAAAGATGTAGATGGAAACGGAATTATTGAAGACCAAAAAGATTTTGATGTGATTGGCAATTCCAATCCTGATTTCACTTATGGCTTCACCAACTCCTTTAGTTATAAAGGTTTTGACCTTAACGTTATTATTGTAGGTTCTCAAGGTGGCCAGATCTTAAATACAGCAAATGAATTCCTGACCAATACTGATGGCGTTTTCAATGTACACCGTAAGGTCCTGAACAGATGGAGATCACCAGAGAATCAGGGTGATGGTTTTACGCCGACAACTAACGGAGCCACTCCACTTTACAGGGAGAATAATTCTGCCTGGGTGGAAGATGCCAGCTTCCTGAGAATACAAAACGTCACACTTGGATATAACTTCACCAGCAGCTTCATCAAAAATTCTAAAACGATTAAAGCTTTACGCCTTTATGGTGGTGTACAAAACCTGGCAACTTTCACTAAATACAGCGGTGCAAATCCAGAAGCCAGTACAAATAATTCCTCTGTACTTACTCCAGGACGTGACTTCACCAACTATCCGATCCCAAGAATCATGACTTTGGGCTTAAATGTTACCTTTTAACCATCAGAAATAATGAAAACCTTATCAAAATACATAATTACCACAATACTTGGCACAGCACTGTTCACAGCTAGTTGTAAGAAAGATTTTTTAGCTCAGCAACCTGAATCAGGGTTACTGGGCGCTAACTTCTGGAAAACCGAATCAGATTTAAAACAAGGCGTAGTTGGTTCCTACCGGTCACTCCGCGACCTGGGTTTATTCAGTTACTGGATGTTCGGAGAAATGCGCTCCGACAACACTTCTTTTCAATATAATGCACCACAACGGGGGCAGGAAAACAGGGAGTTGGTAGATCAATTTCTGGTTACATCAGCTAACACACTTATTCAGGATTTCTGGCAACAGAGCTACACCGGCATCTCCCGATGTAATGATGTCCTGAACAACGTCGATCGCATACAGATGTCTGATGAATCGAAAAATCAGGCAATAGGCGAAGTAAAACTGTTGCGCGCATTTCACTATTTCAATCTCGTCAGACAATTTGGAGGTGTTCCATTAAGACTAGAGGTAACTAACTCGCCAGATGATGCCAAGTCTAAAGGCCGCGCATCTGTCGAAGAGGTTTACAATCAGATTCTGGCAGATCTGACTGATGCCGAAACAAAACTTCCGGCAAGTTATGGCTCAGCAGACAAAGGCCGGGTGACCAGCGGAACAGCTAATGCGATTCTAGGAGAAGTATATATGACTCAAAAGAAATTTCCTGAAGCACTTGCTGCCTTAAGAAAAGTGACTGGTTATAATCTGATGCCTAGTTATGCAGATATCTTTATTCCTGCCAATAAAAATAATCAGGAATCAATTTTCGAAATACAGTATTTAGGGTCAGTACCTGATCTGGCCAGTAACTTTATGTACCAATTTGCGCCTTTCAATTCAGGTACCGTAGTCACTCAGGATCTTGGTACTAATTTAAGTTTTTCAAGTGGATGGAATACGCCTACTGATGACCTGATGAGTGCTTATGAAACTGGAGATAAACGCCGAAACACTTCCCTTGCAGAAGGATTCAATGCTACAACAGGCTTTGTTGCAGCTCCGTACATCAAAAAATACAACCATGGTTTTATTCAACCCGGCCAAACCAATGTTAATTTCCCTATTATCAGATATGCAGATGTCATGCTGGAGATTGCTGAATGTTTGAACGAATCCGGATTTAGCGCTAACGGAGAAGCCTTTAACCTACTTAACAGCGTGAGAACCAGAGCAGGTCTTTCACCGAAAACTGCGGGTAATCCAGTCGCAGCATTAAATGTAAATAGTCAGGAAGCTTTCAGAGAGGCAATCGCACAGGAAAGAAAAGTAGAACTTGCATTTGAAAACCACCGCTGGTATGACCTGTTAAGAACAGGGAAAGCAATTCCGGTAATGCTTGATCATGGAAAAAGAGAAGTTGCTAAGAACAAGGATCTCTACCCTGCCAGCTCTTACCAGATCACAGAAAATAAACTATTACTTCCAATTCCGCAACGGGAAGTAACGTTAGATAATTTAGCTCAGAATCCACAATAAAAATTCTGGTCCTAACAAAACGCGGCTGTCCGGCATTACATGCCGGACAGCCGCGTTTTGTTTTATGTAAATGCTTATTTAAAAAAGATAGAGAATGCTGTAAGTCCATCAGCGGTAGTTTGTAAACTAAATTCAAATCCATGATTAATGAGAATTTCTCTTACCAACGTAAGGCCTATCCCCTGCCCGTCTTTTTTTGTTGTAAAGAAAGGGCTGAATAATATCTCATCAACTCCCCCAGAGAGTCCGGAACCATTATCTAAGATCACCAGCTTTCCCTGTTCAGGATACAAATTCAATGAGATCTCACCAGTATCAGAAATTGCTTCTATCGAATTTTTTAATATGTTAAGCAGGGCCTGTTCCAGTTGTAGTGCATCAGCTTGAATATGAAATGGAGTTTCTGAACCCTTCACCAACAGGCGAATGACTTTATTCTCTACTGTAAAATGCATCAGGTCTGCTGCAGAATTAACCAGTTTACTTACGTCCACAGATGTTTTATTAACAGGCGATAATTTAACGAGATCTGCAAAATTCCGCATAAATAAATTCAAATTGTGATTCCTGTCCATTGCCACACCCAATGCCTTTTGCAATGCTATATTTTTCTGATCTGTCCACAGAACCGCATTTTGCAAGGTCATATCCATAATTGAATTGACAGGCCCTACAGTATTATTAACCTCGTGTGCCATCATCCGGATAACCTTGCTGTAAACCTGTTTCTCTGCCTCAAAAATCTCCGCAGTAACCTCCTCTATCATCATAAAAACTCTTGGAAAACCATGATCAAGAAAATGTGATTTCTGTACTTTAAAAGTACGGAGGCTACCCGACCGGATCAGCTCTGATTCACCAATCTTCATGTTTTTAAGTTGTTTATCCAGCAGGTCCGGCAGGAGCCTGAGAAGTTCTGATGCGGTGGAATTGACCTGTTTCAATTCACCATTATAATCCAGTATGATAATACCTGTAGGTGAGGTTTCAATTAATTTATCCAGAAAAAAATGCTGTTCTTCCTGTTTAGTCCGCTCGATCCGGAGTTCATCGATCATATGATTGTAAACCATCACTAGCTCATCAACATCCTTTTTTCCTGTTTGCAGAAATTTTACGGTGAAGTCCTTTTCTTTAATCGCCCGAATTCCTTCCCGTAGATACTCTAGCGGTAGTATCAGGTCCTTATAGAGTTTCCAGGCTAGAAAAAAAGACAACAGAATCAGTATTTCAGCGATCATAAAAATTAGCGGATGTTTCTCTAATATCAGATAACTCAGAACCAGACAAACCACATGGCATATGCCGGTAAATAGCAGATACTTAGTCTTCAGTTTCATGGAAAGGTATTTGATGTTTTTCCAGTCTCCTATACAATGCATTCCGTGTGATGCCTAGTGAGGCAGCAGCTTTAGTGATCCTGTTCTGATGGAAGCTCATAGCCCTTCGTACCATCTCAGCTTCTATTTCGTCCAGTGTCATTGCGCCAACACTGGGTAGAGACAGCTGATCTGTCTTTATCGGCACAACCTCCAGCTGGGTCTGAAAATCAGAAATGTCAAGAATATCATTTCTGCTAACCAGAATCGTACGTTCCACCAGGTTTTTAAGCTGTCGGATATTTCCCGGCAAGGGTAAGTGCTTCAGCCATCTCATCGCAGCCGGCGAAATTGAAAGGGCCGGTCTGTTATAGATCTCCCTTAAATTATTCAAAAAGAACTTAACTAATAACGTAATATCATCCTTTCGGTTACGCAGGCCTGGGAGCTGAACTGTGATGAGATTAATCCGATATAAAAGATCTTCTCTAAATAATCCGGACGAAACCAATTCATGCAGATTTTTATTTGTCGCGCAGATCACCCTTACATCTACCGTTTTACTACGGCTGCTACCCAGTACCTCATAGGTTCTGTCCTGCAATACACGGAGCAGTTTAACTTGGCTTGCAGGCTCAAGATCGCCGATCTCGTCCAAAAAGATAGTACCTTTATTAGCGAGTTCAAACCGGCCGGTACGATCGAAACGTGCATCAGTAAAAGCTCCGCGAACGTGCCCAAACATTTCGCTTTCAAAAAGAGTTGAGGAAATCCCTCCTAAATTCACTTTAATAAAAGGTTTTGTCCGTCGACGGCTATTTTCATGTATAGCCTCCGCAATCAGCTCTTTACCTGTTCCACTTTCCCCAAGAATCAGCACAGACGCATCAGTAGTGGCGACCCTGCCTATAGTTTCCAGGATTTGAAGCATCTGCGCGTCCTCCCCAATAATAAAAGGGAAGTTATATTGTTTATCCAGCTGACGACGCGTCAGGCTCACCACTTTTTCTTTTTCTAAATCCAGCAGTGTGCTAACGCTATTTAACAGATGATCATTCTGCCAGGGCTTATTCACAAAATCATTAGCCCCCATCTTCATTCCCTGAACAGCCAGGTCAATACTTCCCCAGCCGGTAATCAGAATGACAGGCATCGTATAGTTCTTACGGATCTTCTCCAATACAGACATCCCTTGCTTTCCGGTCGTACCTATAGAGAAATTAAGATCCAATAAAACCAGATCAGGTTCTTGCTGTTGAATTATTTCCATCGCTTCCTCCGGATTGTCTATTCCTAGCACTTCATACCCGGCATTTCCCAGCAATAAAAGCAGCGACGTTCTGACAGCAATATCATCATCTATAACTAAAATCATACTTTTTGAATATAACAATTATTCTTCATGAAGGGCCATTGCAGGCATAATTGCCGCGGCTTGTTTTCCGGGGTAAAGTGCACAGATAAATACCAGGAGATAAATAAAAATGCAAGAGATAAATATGGCAATAAAATAAACGCTGGATTCCAGGTCAAACACCTTGAGCAGAGGAAACTGGATAGCAAAGAAAACACCGATTAATAAGGAAAATGTTGTTAAAATTAAAGCCTCCGTGACCAACTGCCTGTTTACGGCAAATGCACTCGCTCCAATCGCACGTCTTAAACCAATTTCGCTCTTACGCTGGTTAATATTGTACCAAAGCACACCGAAAAGACCTAAAGAAACATTAAACACCAAAAAGCTAGCAATTATAGCAAATATCAACATCGGTGTCGTCGTCTGCCTGTTTCTGGAAGCCCTGATATCATAAAGATGAGACAGTTCTATGGAAGACCCTTTCATGGTATTTGATAATAATTTATACAATTTACTTTCAAAAGCAGCATCTGCATCCGGACTGACCCGGATTAAAATCCGGCCCGCCCATTTCACATCTCCCGGCTTAAGCTGGCTAAACATACTGTTTCCACTTGGCAGGTAGTCGCCATCACTTTTGATATCGTTGATTACGCCTATTATCTCCGCCTCTTTTTCTGCTTTCCCTGTAATTTTACCAATTGGATTATCGGCCCCAAACATTTCCTGACTCAATGTTTTTGTAATCAAGATAGGTTTGTGTTTATTCAAGCTGTCTTCTGCGGTGAACCATCTGCCCGCAACAAGTTCAGTTTCCATTACTTTGGGATAGTCGCCTTCTATACTATAAACATTGACACCGGTAAAAGATTTATCTTTGTAATCGAGATTACTATTAGAAATACTGTTTGAGTAAGGGAAATTACCACCAGAAAAGCTATATGATTTTACCTGAGGTGCAGATTTGAGTACATTTCTAACCTGATCATAATAACGGACCAAGGAATCTATTTCCTTAAGCTCAGGTGGGTTACTGTAGCGCAGCACCCATACATTTTCGTAATTAAATCCCAGTGCTTTCCGGTAGTTCTGATAGTAGAAGATAAGAAAGGAGCTGAGAATAAAAATAACCATAAAGGAAACTACTATCTCCGCAAGGAACAGGGAGTTTTTCTTTCTCCGGTTCCATATTAGTTTAATCAAATGCTTGAACATTGTTATATTTTTTGTGATGAAGAATTTTTAAGCTTTTAAGGCTGTTACTATATTTAACCGGGACATACGCCATGCTGGATAAACTCCCGACAAAAATCCGAAGACAAGACAAATCAGGACGCTATAGAACATAACTGTAGCATTTAGACTAAGATCCATACCGGGAAAAAGATCTGATGAGTTCAGAAAATACATCAGCAGGAGGGAGAATATTATTCCAAAAATTCCTCCCAGTAAAGTAAGTATTACATTCTCCACAATAAACTGGTAAACTAACGTTGTCGAAGATGCACCAAAAGCTTTACGCACTCCTATCTCCGACGCACGTTCCATAATACGAGTCATATTAATATTTACCAGATTGATGGTCGGCAACAGTAAAAACAGAAATACCATACTACTTAAAGTGATCAATACTTTACGCATCCCATTGTCATGCGCATCGCTAGTGCGTGCCACAGACCTCGTTAAATTCTCCATAAAGGTGTCCGCGTAACTAACGAGCTGATCAAATTCAGCATTTTCAATAGGTACTTTGCTGACCATCTGTTGATACTGCTGCTGTATTCTCGGCAGATCAGCAGCATCTTTTGCTAATAATATACCGTTATAATCGCCTAGCAAATCCTTATACGAATAATCTTGTTTCGATAGAGTATAGGGAATGTACAAGTCACCAGCGACATTTCCGTTCAGTTTATTTACATCTCTAACCACCCCTATTACTTTGTAATCAATATTATCAACCTTAATAAACTTCCCCGTCACGAGAGTAGCATCTCCGAAATAAGCTTTCTTTGTAGCTTCAGAAATTACTGCAACAGCGTCTTTATTCTTTAGCTGTGTGTTGGTATATGGTTTTCCTTCCAGAAACGTAAATTCCATGACCCGCCACAGGTCGGCATTCGTAAACCGGATTCCCAGTTCTAATTTCTTATCATTAACATAAGCATTGACAGATTTTTCATAAGCAATAATCGCCATTGCCTCGATGTTTTTCAGAGAGGACACGTACTTCTCCAAAAAATAGATTGATAAACTACTCCTGTTAATCCATCCTTTTTCTGTATTACTCATCTGCATTGACGAGACATAGAGAGAACGGTCTCTCTTGGCCTCCGGGTAATCTACGCGTATGGTCTGGTCCAGAAAAGCAGTTCCCACCATAAGTATGGTTAGGGTTATACTAATTCCGAAAAGGCTGATAAAGGTGAAAAACTTTCTGCGCTGCAGAACTGCAATGGCTATTTTAAAATAATTCTTAAGCATACCTTTTTTTATTGAACTTGTGAACCATCAAACAATCTCACCAGACGATGTGTCTTTTTCGCCATATGCTCATCATGGGTTACCATGACAATGGTAGTCCCATCGACTTCATTCAAGCGCAGCAGGATATCCATAATCTCGTTTCCCATTGCACTGTCCAGATTCCCTGTCGGCTCATCGGCCAGAATAATTTCAGGTCTGCCGACAATCGCGCGAGCAATAGCCACGCGCTGACGCTGTCCCCCTGATAACTGTGTCGGAAAATGGCTCATCCGGTTACTCAAACCTACTTTTTCCAGTGCTGCCGCTGCAAGTTCACGACGTTCTGACGAAGAAATATTCCTATATAATAGAGGCAGCTCTACGTTATCAAGTACCTGCAGATCATTAATTAAGTGATAACTCTGAAAAATAAAGCCTAATTTCTTGTTTCTGAATCCTGCCAGCTGCTTGTCCGAAAAGGCATTTGTATTCTGCGTATCAACAACGATCGTTCCTGACGAAGGCTGATCCAATAATCCCATAATATTTAATAAGGTACTTTTCCCACAGCCTGAGGGTCCCATAATAGAAAGGAATTCACCTTTAGCTACATGCAGATTGATGCCGTTAATAGCTAGTGTTTCGACCGTATCCGTCCGGTATACTTTTTCAATATTTTTTAGTTCAATCATGTTTACAATTTTAGCTGATTTATTTATAAATTATTTTTTCATTTTTTTCAAAGTCGTATAAAGACAAGTAACGGAGCTGATAATAGGCTTCCCAGAAATCACGTAGCGAGGCAACATAATCTCGTTTTGCACGATCATTTTCCTGAAAGGCTATACTTAACTCAGTAATTCCAAGATTTCCCAGCACATATCGCTCACTTGCGATTTTGTATTTCTCTGCTGCTATGTTTTCTGCCCTTGCGGTCAGCACCAGTTGATCTTTCATCATATTAATTAAAGTCACCTGGGTAATAATTTCCTGTTTGAAAATCTGTTTATCCTGTTCAACCGCGTAGGTTACAAACTGGGCATTTGCCTCGGCGGTCTTAGTCCGTGATTTCGACCTCCCCCAGTCCAGAATAGGAATGGATAATTGCATCTGAACGGACTGTTGAGCTTTTGGTGAACGGTAGATATCAAACACAGATCCGGCGGCGTTAGAAAATCCGGCATTGACCTTCAGATTTGCAATCAGACCGTTTTCCCCTTTTGCTTTTGCGATATCGCGGTTGGCCTCAGCAATCCTTCTGACAAAAGCAATTGCGTCAGAACGGTTTGCGTATGCCTCCTCCAAAACCCGTTCTGCTGCAACCTGCATAAAGTTTATAGCTTCAGGCATTTGTAGAACGACAGGAGATCCAGACTCCATTGCGGTATAACTATATAGATTTAATGTGGCGATTTCCATGTCACGCTTCGCAGTGCCCACGGCTTTTTCCGCATTAAGCTGTTCTAACTTTAATTGTAAAATTTCATTCTTAGCTACCTTCCCCAGTTCAAACTTCAACTCTGCAATCGTTAATATTTTGAGTGTGTTTTTTAGATTTGTTTCGGCAATCTGCAGATTTACCTGAGCAAGCAGCAGATCGAAATAATATCCGGTCACCACTAGCGCGATCTTCTCTTGAGCCTCTATATAACTTTGTTTACTTTCGTTCAATTTGAGTGGCTCGATCTTCTTGTCCCATTTCAATTTATTGAACTGAAGTATTGGCTGTGTATAGCCAATTCCATAAGGAATTCCATTATATAAAACATTATTCCTGTCAAAATCATTAAAGCGTTGTAGTTGAGTGGTTCCATATATCTTACCTCCTGTGGCGGCAATTTGTTGGGAGAAATTAAGTGCAAGGGATGAATTATCATTATGAATAGGCTGAAAGATAATGGTCCCGTCAGGTTGCAGGACCTGGGTATAGCTTTTGTTGTATCCTGGAAGCGTACCTTCCAATGCTAATTGCGGCTGATAATCTGCTTTAAAGCTTCGCCATTCCCAATACCGTGTTTCACGGACGGTGACGGCTTGCTTCGCAGCTATCGAATTCCTTTTTGCGGAATCAATAACTTGTGAAAGGGACAACCGGATAGTATCTTGTGACGCAACTGACGGATGAGGCATAAAAAAGCAAATAAAAACAAGTATAGAGGTCATCAGGATTCAAATTATGGTGAAATCACTATTTCAGATTGATTTTTATAAGTGTTCATGTCGGAAACGATCACCTGATCCCCGACATTCAGGCCATTTAGAACTTCGATATAATCGAAATTGCTCAACCCGGTTTTTATCTTCGTTCTCACAGCTTTTCCTTTAGTAACTACAAATACATCTTGCAAATTAGAACCATTGAATGCTGCTCCATTGGTAATGCGCATCGTCTTTTCATGTACAGCAGTGATTAAGAAGATTTCGACTTTCATATTCGGCCGTAAAAGTGAATTATCATGTTCCTCCAGCCGTACGTCAAACGAAACAATACCATTCTTCACTGAAGGGGAAATATTTATCACTTTTCCCTTTAACTGCTTTTCCCCAATACGTATCACTGCAGGCATATTAGTATGCAAGTTTTCCAGCTGAACATCTGAAACACTGCCAGCCACTTTAAATGAACTCAAATCAGCAATTCTAGCTAGCGCCTCCCCCTGCTGTATACTAGCCCCTATATTCTGGTTTACCCAGGTTACCACACCTGTTCTGGATGCCACAATATCCGCCTGACCCATTTTGCGTTTTAGTGCACTAACCTCGTTCCGCTGGATGGCCAGAGCCAGTTCAGCCTCCCGCAATTCAATTTTCATAGTCTTTTGTTTGCTGCTTATTTCATTTTCGAGCTGCTTTTTCTCGAGTTGAGCAACCTTAAGATTTAATTCCGCCTGTTCTATATCTTCCATAGTACCACCACCGGCCTTATACAGTCTCTTTGCTCCAGTAACCATGTCCGTCAAATTACTTATCCGTAATTGCTTAATCTGGTTGCTGGATTTAATATCGAAGTAGCTTTTTTCGAGGTCAAGTCTCAATTTGTGGATCTCATTCTCTTTCGATTCAATGAGAAACTGAAGTTTTTCATACTCGGTGGTGATGGAAGACTTATCGAGCGTTAAAATAGATTGTCCGGCATTCACCTTCTGGCCTGCATCCAGTAGAACGCGCTGAACAGAAGCAGCAATAGGACTTGACAATACTTCTTCGAATTCAGGTAAAACCTCCCCTGTAGCGTTAATAGTATTAGTCACTGACCCACGTTCTACCATTGCTGTGGAAATCTTGGAAGCAGATAATTCCGATCGGAATACCTGCCTTAAAAACCAGATGGCAAGCAGAAGAACCAATGCCATTAAAAATGAAATAGTCCACCACTTTCTTTTTTCTGAAGCTAGGATTGCTGAGGGTAAGGGTCTGTCCATAAATAATATTATGCTTACCCTGATTACAAGCAAAATGCCAATATTAAATACCTATATACTAGGCAGTTACGTTAATTTCAATTATAATAAATGCCCGATATCGAACATAACGGTTATTTACGGTCAAAATTTGTTGAAATGTAGAAAGACGTTATAAGAAAAATGCCGACTGTTTGATTTTATTCAAACGACGGCATTATAGAGGACAGCAAATATGCTGGGCATAAGAATTAAAGAAGTGCAGCGGAGCTGCCTCACCAGAATTATAGTATGAATATGCTTCAGCAGAAAAAACCTGATAAACAAGAAAAGCCTGTAGTTTTC
>NZ_FNGZ01000022.1:0-1786 GCF_900103515.1 Pedobacter antarcticus | reverse complement strand
TTGTAAACTATAGTCAGTAAAATCACAAATAAAAGTAAACACTAGTCAGTAATTAGCTTTTTTAATGTAAACTAATCTCAGTATAGGACAGGTATAAGATAAAGGCACTATCGTTCATAGTTTCCTTTGTTATTCTTCGGGGTTGCTATACCGTTGCCATACCCTTGGTATACCTTTCCTTTACCCAATGGGTATACCAAGGGTATGGCAACGGTATGGCAACGGTATACCAAGGGTATATCAACACGGTATACTAGTCAGCTGATTATAAAGTAAAATTCCTTGGATATAAAGGCTGGAGAATGACAGGTGTCTTTTTTCACTAATGAAGGTCGCAGCACAATCCTCGGATATATTCTAAAGCTATCTGAATTTTGAAACTTTCTGATTCGGGAGAAACTACCCCGCATTTAACTTCACTTGGATGTTTTCTTTTTTACTCATTTTCTCCCTTCAAGAACTTTTTTATGTAAACTCATAGCAGGAACCGACAACATCCTGTTTAAAAATGCCATCTGTTTAATAAAATGCATGAATGGAAAGAAATGCCCTGATAAACGTATAATATGATTCGTCTTAACAGGTTGCTTCTTTTTGGGATTACATTTTCAGCTCTTTAAAAAGCATTTATGGGAATTCCTGATAATGAACGGATCTATATGACCCTCTAACCGATTTTGGGTTTCAGCGGATCTTTGGTTCCGCACAGGATAAGGCATTGCTTATTGCTTTTTTGAGCAAGGTATTTAGAGGAAATAAGCAGATTGCCAATTAGTTTTTCAGCAGCAGGAGTTTCAGGGTGAAACTAAAGAGGAAGGAACTGTGATTTTTGATCTGTTGTTTTGTACCGATAAGGGAAACAGATCTCGTTGGGATACGGCGAAGGAGGTAGAAGATTTTTTAGCGGTTTTTGTTTTATCTAAGACACCTGATTTGCAATGTCGTATACTCTACCAGACTGATGTTTACACCATTTTTGTCTGAGTGACCGTTACAGCGGAAATTTTTGTTATGAGGATTTTGTGCTGTTGTTTATTGAATTGCTTGAGTTTAATAAGCAGCAGGAGGAACTGGGAAGCGATTTGAATCGCTGGCTGTATGTACTAAAACATATCAGTACACTAGAAAAATTTCCTGTATTTTCTGAATAAGCCTGTTTTTCAGTGACTGGTTGACATAGCTTCTTATGTTAATTTCTCTAAAAATGAGAAAGCAATGTACGATATCGATTTAAGACTAAGTCGGATGAGGAGGGGGCAAGATTGCTATTCGTTTTGATTTGGAATGCGAACGGAAGGAAAGGCTTCAACAGGGGATAGGAATTGTTGTTCAGGAGGGTTTAGTGAAAGTTCAGCTGAAAAGGCTTTAAAGTGTGTCTTCGCTGCCATCTTATATTAATGTCCCATATTACCATATATATATACTATAGGTGATTTTGTTGAGTTGATAATCAGTTCCTGATCCTGCCGTCACTTACATAGTCTCTGGCTATGTTTAAGAAGCTTGTTCTTTATGCCGGTTTGTCCGGATTTGCTGGATTTCGGACCTTCAATCCTAATGCTGCAAATAGTTGATTATTTTTCTGACTGAACAACAGTGTTTTAGCGGGATTATACAAATAAGTCAGTGATATTGTTTGGTGGTAGGGATAATTTTCCTACTTTTGCAACCCGCTTCGGAGGAAGGGAAACGTGAGAAGGCAAGAGAAAAAGAGAAGGAATTGAAAGGATGTAAAGGAAGGTTTTAGAAGGCCGGCTTGGGGAGATTGAAAGATCGCCTGTTTGCT
>NZ_FNGZ01000009.1:0-132290 GCF_900103515.1 Pedobacter antarcticus | reverse complement strand
ACCCATATTTCCTCTGCGCACAGAGCAGCTCTTCGCTGAACTAGATCTGCATGCACTTTGAACCTGTGAAAGGAATTGGTGGTATATACCCATTTCTTTTTGGTTTTGATCAACATCCCCTGAGAACGTACAAGGTTAAATACAGCATCTCTGCCCATTGATATGCCGTGTCCCTGCAAGAAGCCATTGTTAAGTTCTTTGTAGAGTTTGATACATCCGGTTTTAGGGAGCTCTTTTCTGATCTCGTATATTTTTTTCCAATACAATTTCTTGTTCTAAAAAACACAGCCGTACGCTTCTTAAATGGCTATACCAGGCCTGCCTGGTATAGCCAAAGACAGCGCAAAGATTATCGATACTATAATCTTTGCGTGTTCCTTTTAACTCATAGATCACTTGGTAGCAGCTTTTTTTTTAAGATCTGTATTGTACTCCTGGTTAGCGATTGCAATTACCTTTTCAAGAGCTGCAATCTTCATCTCGGCCAATACAAGTCGTTTTTCTAACCCTTTTCGATCCTCGGAGCTCAAAGGCTCATTTGGGATAAGCGGTTCTTCTGGCATAAGCTGGGTTTGGGTCTTTCGGTACCAAGATACGAAGGATATGATAGTATGTTCAGGCAAACCATATTTTCTTGCTACCTGGGGGTAGCTGTAGGAACCTTGAATGTATTCCAAAGCTAACTGAACTCTAAAACTTTCTGAATGGGGAGAAACCCTCCCGCCTTTGCCCTTACTTGGACGTTCGTTTTTTATACTCATTTTTCTGTTTTGAAAAACTTTCTTATGTAAACTCATATCAGGAACGGACATGGAAATATTGGCAGCATTCGATTAAATGAGATTTCCGTATTTCGCAGATACGTCATTTCCGGTACAGAAGAGTAAATTTGAAAAAACAAATAGTACAGTGCGTTATGAAGGCTTATAAATTTGAGATATTTACCTCAGTTATACAGGAAAACATTCGGGTAGGGCTTTACAAGCCGGGATTTAAATTGCCGGCAGTGCGCCAAATTAAAGAGATTTACAAATTAAGCACAAGTACGGTTCAGCAGGGATATGATGATCTGGTTGCGAGGGGCCTGATTGAAAGTATACCGCGATCGGGATATTACGTGCTGGACAGTCAGGTAAAGGTTTATAAAGGAATAAAGAAAGAGAGGCCGGTAGTCCGGGATGCAGTTTTTGAAGATCGGTTATCTCTTACGACTTCTTCATACACCGGATCCAGGGTTAACGAGTTTAACGTCGCAGCTCCCGGCGATTTGTTGATACCACAAAAACTGATTCTGCGAACTATGCAGCAGGTCATCAGAGAATCGGGATTAGGTCTGCTGAAGTATTATCCGGCTGCGGGTAGTTCTTTGCTAAGGCAAAGCCTGGCAGAACGGGCAGCGGCAAATCAGACGATCTTAAATCCAGAAGAATTATTAATTACTGACGGAGCCTTACAAGCTTTATATATTGCTTTATCTGCTGTATGCAGCCCTGGTGATGTGATTGCAGTGGAAAGTCCTTGTGTGTTTTCGGCACTCGAGGTGATCCGTGTACTCCGGCTAAAAGTCATCGAAATACCGGTAGACCCTATTTATGGGTTTGATCTCGATTTTCTTCGAAAGGCCTGTTTGGTAAACGATATAAAGGCAGTAATGGTTACTCCGAATTTTCATAATCCAACGGGCACGCAGCTAACCGATGTGCAGAAAAAAACGATGCTGAGCATAGCATTGGAAAATGGCTTTGCGGTGATTGAAAATGATGTTTACGGAGATCTGAACTATTCGGGGCCGAGACCCACGACGATTAAAAGTTTTGATCAGTCAGGTATAGTAATGACTTACAGTTCTTTTTCAAAAACGCTGGCTCCCGGAATAAGACTGGGCTGGCTTTCAGCCGGGAAGTTCCTGGGGCGGGCTGAGCAGATTAGATTTGCGCTGGGTAGTACGGTTTCACCTATTTATCAGGAGACCGTGTATAAACTGATCAGTACTTCCAGCTTTGATCGTCATATTCGGAAATTTCGGAATTATCTGGCTAAAAATGCGCATCAGACCATGACACTACTATCTGATTTTTTTCCTGAAGGTACACATATGACCAGGCCCGCCGGAGGTTATCATGGTTGGGTCAGGTTACCGGACTCCGTTCCGGTAGACAAATTTTATCTGGCTTG
Source organism: Pedobacter antarcticus (assembly GCF_900103515.1). NCBI lineage: Bacteria > Pseudomonadati > Bacteroidota > Sphingobacteriia > Sphingobacteriales > Sphingobacteriaceae > Pedobacter > Pedobacter antarcticus. The sequence continues at coordinate 130,115 of NZ_FNGZ01000009.1, read as the reverse complement.
CGCAACAATTGGCGTGAAATTTACACCGGGCTACACTTTTTCTTTTAGCGGGCAGTATCAGCAGTATTTCAGAATTGTATTTTCCGACCGGTACACGCAGGAAAGAAAAGACGCTATTGCCCGTGCCGGAATTTCTTCCGTTCGTCTGGCGTAAAAGATACTGTACTGGCAATTCTTTAAGAATCTGTACTGTTTAAGCAGCAACAGAGCGCGTAAATTGCAGCTAAATAGAAAAAGATGTATCAACACATAAAAACAAAATTTACAGTGGTCACCGGGGATGAAATCGATACCCTGATGCTGCTGACTAAAAATATTGCATTAGCCAAGTTCTCAGGCTTAATCCAGGCAGATTTACTGGAAAGTTATATTGAAGAAAATTATACGGAGAAGACTTTAATTACTGAAGTGAATAGTATGTCAAATCAATGGCTTGTCGTTTACGCTGATGACCAGCCTGCCGGATACGCAAGAATTACCTCCAAAGGAAAAAGTCCTGAACTCCCAGATAGCCAGACCAGGATCTGTATCGCTGATTTTGGCTTACTGGAAGATTATTCTACGCCGGAAGTCCGGGCATCATTAATGGATAAATGCCTGGCAGTTTGCCGATCTTATAGTTTTATCTGGATTAATGAATATGAAAGTAATCCGCTGCTTCCATTTTTTGAAGAATCAGGATTCGTCAGGCTCGAACAAGATGCCCAAATGGATGGTTTGCCTCTGGACTCCGTTTATTTGATCAGGGAAAAGGAAAATCTGGCGAAAGCTTAACCCAAAGCTATTTCAAACAGGCTCGAAGAAGCACCTTTATAGTGTGCCGGCAGGTTTGCAGTGAGTGGAATAGTTGTGATACCAAGATAATCAAAGCCCTGACTGATATAGTAATTATTGAGTTTGTCATTTCCGCTTCCGGTATCCATACGGATGTATTTTTTGTGATGCTTAACAGCATGATCTTTTGCCCAGGAAATGATTTGCCGAATCAGGTTTTTGCCTCTGTAGTCGGGATGGGTGACTATCCGGTGCAGATATATTGCGGGATCTTCATTTTTTTTCTGCCATATTTCGGGGTCGTCGAAGGTCGTGCAGAAAATGCCTGCAATTCGGGTTCCGTCCATCAATTTCCACTGTTGTTCTGCCTCTATTTCCTGGAGCACCATTTTGCTATCAAACCCGATCCAATGTTTTTCGGCCACCTTTTTCTGGTATTCAGTTCCTGAATCATAAAGTCTGAAGATTTCTTCCAGATCGGCTGCTGTACTGTTTATAATTTCCATGGGTCTTTTTATTTCAAAAATGAGCGTTATCAATCAGTATATGCAGATGCAGTTTTGTTATATTTGAGCATAGCAGATTGAGGTATAAAAGATGAATAAGCATAAATATGAGAATATTGCCATGATTCTCGAAGATCAGATTAAAGGTAAAGTATTACTGCCGGGAGATAAATTACCCTCTCTGCGAAGGCTTTGCACGGATCATGATATTAGCCAGAGTACCGCCTTAAGTGTATATGATCTACTGCAGGCGGGCGGATATGCCGAATCGCGTGACCGTTCCGGCTATTTTGTCAGCCGTCTTTCCGGACGGATTGCCGCTTTACCTTTTTCGAGCCACCCTGCGGGTAAAGAATCAGCTCAGAACCTCGATAAACTGGCTGAGGAAATCTTCAGTACGGCCGGTCCCGGACACATTAAATTCTCTTATGGCGCACCTTCTTCCAAACTGTTACCGGTTGCCAGATTGAATAAAGAATTGGTTAAGGCTGCGCGGAATCTTGAAAGCGGAGGAACCGCTTATACCGAAACTCAAGGGAACGAGAAGCTCCGGAGGCAGGTTATTAGGCATGCCCCACATTTAGGTAGCTTAAAACCTGATGATTTAATTACTACTTCTGGTTGTAACAATGCACTCGCTCTAGCCTTAATGGCTACGACCAGCCCCGGTGACAGGGTAGGTGTGGAGAGTCCATATTATTTTGGTCTTTCGGGCCTGGCCAGGAGTTTAGGAATAAAACTTGTAGAATTACCTTGTCATGCACTTACCGGACCGGACCTGGAGATGCTGGAATGCATTTTGCAAAAACGGCAGCTTCAGGCGATTATTGTGGTTAGTAATTTTAGTAATCCGATGGGCGGTCTGATGCCGCCAGCTAATAAGGAGCATCTGGTCAAACTAATTGAACGATTTCAAATTCCATTGATCGAAGATGATATTTATGGAGATATTTATTTCGGAAAACAAAGACCTGATACCTGTAAAAGTTATGATAGCAGTGGGTTAGTGTTACTTTGCAGTTCATTTACCAAGACCATTGCACCTGGTTACCGGGTTGGTTGGATTGCGCCAGGGAAATTCAGGGAAAAAGTACTACAATTGAAATTAAGTTTCATGGTTTGTTCTGCAAGTTTAACTGAAGAAGCAATTGCCGGATTTATGGAGACAAGCCATTATCAAAAGCATCTTAAACAATTAAGGCAGACCCTTTATGCCAATTACCTGCAGTACTCGGATGTAATTGGCAGGTATTTCCCTGAAGGTACCCGTTTAAGTCAGCCTCAGGGAGGTTTGTTCCTCTGGGTAGAATTTGATTCTGAAATAAATACACTGCAACTTTTTAAGCAGGCTATCAGGTTGGGAATTAGTATTGCGCCGGGACAGTTATTTACCCGGGAAAAGCAATTTAGTAATTGTATGCGTCTTAATTTTGGCCTACCCTGGAATCCACAACTCGAGCGGGCGTTAAAAACTATTGGTCATCTGGCAAAAATGCTGGGGAAAACCACTAACAAATTGAATAATTGAAATAATTCATAATATGATGCATACCTACAAATACCCGGTAGTATTAACTGTTGCGGGTTTCGACGGCAGTGGGGGAGCCGGGATCCAGGCAGATATCAATACGATTTCCGCGTTAGGCTGTTACGCTACTTCTGTTCTGACGGCCTTACCTGTGCAGAATACAACAGGCGTAAAGGCTGTGCATCTGATCCCCGCTGCGGTTGTAAAGCAGCAGCTGGAGACTGTTTTAGAAGATATAAGACCAGATGCAATTAAAATAGGAATGATCCCTGATGAGGCAGTACTGATGGTTATTTGTAATGTGTTGCGTGCTTATGCGGATATTCCAATAATTTATGATCCGGTAATGGTTGCCAGCAGTGGTGATCACTTAATGCAGAAGGAAACGATTTCAGCGATGATCAGAGAACTTTTCCCGCTGATAGCTCTGGTTACCCCTAATCTTGATGAGGCTGCGGTATTAACCAATACAAAGGTGAATTCTATTTCGGAAATGGAAATAGCAGGTAGAAGGATCACGGATATGGGTTGTCCGTCAGTTCTGTTAAAAGGTGGCCATTTACCATCGGGACAGCTAACCTCTGTTTTATTTAATGCAGATCAAAGCAGACAATTGTTTCATACCGAAAGAATAGATACGGATAATACACATGGTACCGGTTGTACATTATCTGCCGCAATCGCCGCTTTTATAGCCAGAGGCGAAGGTTTAAATTTTGCCGTCGAATCTGGTATTGCTTATGTCCATCAGGCCATTCTACATGGTAAGGATGTACATACCGGAAAGGGCAGAGGCCCGCTGAATCATTTCTTCGGGCCTCTGAAATTAATTAAAAAAAAGGTTTAGGCATTTAATCCGCCATCTACAGTCAGGAACGAGCCCGTAATGTACTTTGCTTCTGCTGAGGCCAGATAGTTAACCATACTGGCAATATCTGCAGGGACACCATAATCGGGCAAGGCCATATGGCTTCGCAGAAAATCTGCTAATGGCGCATCAGCAGGATTCATGTCAGTGTTTATCGGACCTGGCTGAACCAGGTTCACAGTAATATTTTGTTTTCCCAAATCACGGGCAAGGCCACGTGTAAACCCTTGTAATGCAGATTTGCTCATGGTATATAATGTGGTCTGCGGACCCAGCGCGTGTTCTGCCATATTACTGCCAATATTAATGATTCTTCCTCCTGCCGGCATTGCCTTTACTGCGGCTAAAGAAGCTGCAAATACAGCTTGAACATTAACCGTCATAATCTCATTATAATCTGCCAGCGTATGTTCTTCAAATGCTTTGCCTACATAGATTCCTGCATTGTTAACCAGAATATCTACTCTTCCATATTTACTTATGGTTGCTTCTACTGCTCCGGTAACTTCATCTGCGTTTAATCCGTTTGCTTTAACTGCAGTCGCAATTCCTCCGCCCTGAATGATCTCCCGGACAATTTCATCTGCTTTTTCCGGTGAACTGGAATAAGTTAAAACAACTGTCGCTCCTTCATCTGCTAATCTTTTAGCGATTGCTGCACCAATACCACGGCTGCCGCCGGTAACAAATGCGATCTTATCTGTCAAGTTTTTCATAACACTGAATTAAAATTTCAACAAAAGTACCGTATATACTATTATCTTTGTATGTATACGTTTGATTGTTAGGTACTAACAAAATAGTAAGAAATGAGAAAAGAGACTTCAACGAATGCTTTGAATGAAAAAATGATCAATGACGGCTGTGGTATGGCCCTGTCTATGTCAGTGATAGGGGGGCGCTGGAAGCCAGCTATTCTTTGCCGGCTTGCTTACGGGACTATGCGTTATGGTGAGCTTAAAAAGGCTATAGACGGCATTTCGGAACGGATGCTTGTTGCACAGCTCAGAGAGATGGAAAAGGACAGGATTGTTCAAAGAATTGTCTACCCGGAAGTTCCACCAAGAGTCGAATACCAACTGACTGATCTTGGAAGAACTATGAAGCCTATGCTGGATGCCATGTCAGAATGGGGAAATAAATACCGCGATCAGATTGATGCCGGGTCTATCGAATTGTTAAGTGTTGGGGAATAAAGGTAAAGTAAACCAGAAAGTGCTGCCATCTCCCATTTCACTTTCAACACCTATTTCTCCATCATGTCTTTTAATAATCTCTGAACAGATATATAATCCCAACCCTAGTCCAGTGTAATTCTGGCTGTCGTGGTTTACCCGGTAATAGCGGTCAAATAGATGGGGTAAGACATGAGCTGGGATGCCGGGCCCTTGATCTTTCACTGAAATCCTTGCATATTGATCTATTTTATCTATTTTCAGATAGATTTTTTCGGCATCTGCGGCATACTTCACCGCATTATTTACAAAATTCACCACCACCTGGTCTATCCGGTGTTCATCGGCGTAAACCTGCAGATCCTTGTCTCCTTCGACGATCAGTTCAAACTTTCCTTCCATACGCACATGGTTACAGCAAAGGTTTAACATCTCGGAGATAGTAAATGTGCTTTTCTGCAGTTTAAGGTTCCCTTCTGTCAAGCGGTTCATATTCAGTAGGTCGTCTACTAGAACACTCATTTTATCCATACTTCTGTTGGCCTGCTCAATGAGTTTGATATGCATTGGGGTAAAAGGTTTTTCCTTAATTCTGTCAAGTAATTGCAGTGCTCCTTTTAAACTGGTTACAGGTGTTTTTAGTTCGTGACTGGCTATACTCAGGAAATCATCTTTACGTTGTTCAAATAATTTACTTTCGGTGATATCTGCTGTCATTCCGACCATACGGTTCGCTTTTCCATTTATATCATAACGGGCGCGTCCACGTGCGCTGATCCAGTGAATAGACCCGTCCCGCCATTTGACTGGATATTCGGCACTGTAAACGGAATTATTATCGATTGCTTCCTGAACTAGTTTTTTTACCCCATCGCGGTATTCCGGTATCATTGTATTAAAAAGGTCAGGGTAATTAAAAGTTTCCTCCTTCGTGTAACCGTAATTTGCCTTAAACTGATCGGTGCTCTGCATAATCCCGGTTGCCAGATCAACCTCGGTTGAGCCTAATTTACTGGCATCGAGTGCAATTTTAAGGCGTTCACTGAGATCTTCAGCAGCTTTTCTTGCAATAACCTGCTCTGTCACTTCATTGGCTACAATCATTAGGTCTCTGCCCCCTGCAACGCCCTTTATCGGCTGATAGGTGAAGTTTACGTATACTTCTTTAAGCGTTTCTCCATGAGGAAGGGAAAGTCTGGCTTCATTTCCGTAATGTGGTTCGCCGCTCAGATATACCTGGTCCAGAAAATTATAAATCGTCTGCTCCTGAATTGAGGGGAGCGCTAGGTGTAATGGTTTTCCAAGAACAGCAGTATCTTTGTCCCACATCTTAAGGATAGTGTCGTTCGCACAATCTATAATCAATTCCCGGCCTTTCAGAATGGCGATAGCAGTAGGGGATTCTTTAATCAGGTTTCTGAATCTGGATTCACTCTCAGCGAGGTTCTTGTTGAGTACTATTAACTCTTCTTGTGATAACCGGAGTTCTTCATTTGAGGAGGTTAGTTCTTCATTCATAACCTGTAATTCTTCCTGTTGTTCAGAAAGCAGCAGATTTGTTTCCCTATGATTCTGAATTTCGTCAAGTGCAGAGATGCGCAGTTCGATCTGATCCATTACGGCAGTAGCAAGACCAGAGAGTATTTCTTCTTCCTGTTTGGAAAATGACCTGGGCTGTTTATCTATGATGCAAAGTGTCCCAATCAAAAATCCATCATGTGTGATCAAAGGTGCACCGGCATAAAAACGTAAACCGAAATTTCCTGCGACGTTTGGATTAGCAATCAGGCATGGTTCCTTCAATGCATCCTGGAAAACAGTTATGTCGGTGTTCAACACAGCCAGTGCACAAAGGCTCTTACCCCGGTTTGCTTCCTTAGCGGTACCCATGCCGATATTTGCTTTAAAAAATACACGTTCGGCATCTACAAGGGAAATTAAAGAAATCGGGACGTTAAATATTTTAGCACACAATTTTGCCAGATTGTCAAAGGATGCTTCTGAGGGCGTATCCATGATTCTGTACCTTTGCAATGCAGCTAATCTTTCTATATCATTCTCAGGAATGATATTCATCCCAAAGGTATTTTCGATCATAAAAACGGAGATAATATCGTGCAGTATAAAGATATAAATCGTTTAATTGTTTGCACAGTTGTTTATACGGAATGGGATTATTATGTTTTTATTAGGATAATGCAGATCTGTACTGTACAATAGCCATAACCGGGCCATTAATAATCTCAACGCGATGATTTGTTTTCAGCGGTATTTGAGTGTATCCGCCTGGCTCAAGATAAAACACATGATTATCTACCGTACATCTGCAACGCCCTTTTAAAATCAGAAAACTCTCGTATTCATCGGCATGACTTTCCTCTTCTATATCAAATGAGGAAACAACGAGCAGTTGCTTCAATTCATCGTTTTCAGCAATTAATTCGGCAAAATTCTCTGCTTGTAAAGCGTGTGGGAAATGTGCGGTAACCAGATCATACCATTTATGATAATCGGACAGTTCACTGATCGGGATGATTTCATTCTTACTTAAAATTTCATCTGACCCAAACAGCTTTTGTTCAATCTTTCTCTTAAGATCTGCTGAAGGTTCTATTGCATTTTGCAGGGCATAATTCTCGAGAGCTTTCTCGATAGATGCTGTTTCTTCGGCCAATTCAGGGAATCTCAAGATCATTTCCTGTACCTCTGCATTAGTGGTCTCATCCAGCATGTTAAGCACATACAGCTCTAGAATACCACTTTCGATATAGGTTTGCAGGTTCACAGTTGTTTAGTTTTTATCTTAATTTCTTTCCTTAACTCTATTTTGCACGCTGTATTTGTCATCGAGAATAACTTAGCAATGGCTTCAATAGAAACGCCTTGGTTAATTACAAGGTCGAAAACACTTTCATGGCAATGGTCTTTATTAGACTTACCGTCGGCAAAGATATAATCTTTCGCTGTAGATCTGGCTACCTTTATGACCCAGGTGAAAAATGTAGAGAATTCAGGTTTATAGTCTCCTATACGAATATAAATGCTGATCAGGGTATCTGACAATAGCTTTTCAGCTATTATTTTGTCGTCAACTAGACGAATAATAACACCGTAAATAGCTGCACCATAAGTGTCAAAAAGTAATACTACTCCCGACAAATGTCTTTGTCTGAGGAGAGCCTCGATCTTGTCTTCTTCTTCTTTTCTGTCCGGGGGATGCATGGTATTAAAGATATATATTTAATCTTGTAGAGGAGATGCCGGCCTAAAAATGAACAAAAAGACAAGTTATCAGTTTCTTTTGCCTTTACAGGTCAACTTGTTCCCTATGTACAAAATTGGATGTACGATGCTTAATCCACCATTTTCCATTCTCCTTCACAAACGAATCTTTATAAATGGTATATAGCGTTGTTTTCGATTCCTTCCCGTTTTGATTGCCCACCAATATCACGCGGCAATAACTTGTTGCTTCGGCTTTGTCTCCATGTAGATCGATAGTCTGTTGTGCATTCTGATGGTAGACAGTATGAAAATTGGAGAGGAATGCAGAAAAAGCCTGTTGCAATTGTTTTCTGCCCTTTAACGGCGTTGAGGGCTTTCCACCAGAGATTGATACAACCTCGCCATCTTCGGTAAAGAGCATTACCTGCTTTTCTATTTCTTTTGTATCGGCCAGGTTCGAGAACTCATCTACCACATACTTGATCGCCATTTTGTCCTCGATGGCCGCAACTCTTTGTTCTAAATTTTTCTTTCCCATTTTTTGGGCAAATGTTAAAGTTGATAGAAAAATCAACACTGTAAATAATATTCTTGATTTCATAATTCTAATTTAATACTGGATTCCCAACCTTTATTACTGGCTACCTCGGCAACTGCCTTTGTATTGTTTGTTCGGGAAAGATAAACGATAAGGAAGATCAATATTGCGAAAACTAAAGCCGTATTTTAGATAGAACAGATTCATAATCTATGGTTTTAATCTATTTTCCAACCCTGCTCATCAGATGTTGTGGATACCTGGCACCTACAATCTCAATATGCGATATTGCTTCTTCAATCTTATTAAGATCATCCGCCGAAAGGTTGATTTCCGCACCACCAACGTTTTCCTGCAAACGATGCAGTTTTGTGGTACCTGGGATAGGGGCAATAAAGGGTTTTTTGGCCAAGAGCCATGCAAGGGCAAGCTGTGCGGGAGAAGCTTGTTTCTCATCTGCAATAATTTTCAAAAGATCGACCAGGGCTTGATTGGCCTTTCTGTTTTCTTCTGAAAAACGGGGCACTATATTACGGAAATCGCTGGCGTCAAATTTAGTTTGTTCATTGATCGCTCCTGTAAGGAATCCCTTTCCAAGCGGACTGAACGTAACGAAACCTATACCCAGTTCTTCGAGTGCAGGGATAATTTCCTTCTCGGTATCGCGGAAGAACAAAGAATATTCACTCTGCAAGGCTGTAACAGGTTCAACAGCATGTGCTTTGCGGATCGTATCAACGCCAGCCTCTGAAAGTCCCCAATGCCTGATCTTTCCTTCCTTGATAAGCTCCTGTATTGTTCCGGCCACCTCTTCAATGGGAACGTTAACATCCACACGATGCTGATAAAAAAGATCAATGTAATCGGTCTGCAGATAGCGCAGCGAATTTTCAGCCACCTGTCTAATCCTTTCCGGACGGCTATCCTGTCCTTTTGATGAATCGCCATCCACAAATCCAAATTTGGTAGCGATCACGACTTTTTCACGGAAAGGTTTGACCGCTTTTCCCAAAAGTGTTTCGTTCGCTCCCTGTCCATACGCTTCTGCCGTATCAAAGAAAGTGATACCCATTTCATAGGCGGACCTGATCAGGTCAATCGCCTGCTTTTCGTCGGTTGCCGGGCCGTATCCGTAACTTAGTCCCATACAACCAAGTCCAAGTGAGGATACTTCAAGACTGTCGTTTCCCAATTTTCTTGTTTTCATAATTCTACTATATTTAAAATATTGTTGCTACAGATTTTAAGATGATCCTTTTTCTTTTCGCTTCGATGATACAAATTTCACCAACTTTCTAACCTTAATTGTTATATGGATTACTGCATGTTATACCATAATTACTGATTCGCATTGCATTAGGTCGCAGACACCGATTGAGGGTGTATATTTGGTGAAGAAATTAGAAATGATATGGAAAAAGTGATCAGGATCGATAGTGTTGGACAGTTCAGCGCAATGAACAATAATGAAACGCTTCATCCATTAGTGAATATTGTTGACCTCTCCAAGGCCGATGAAAGGCAGAACCGTAAATCAAATTATGGGTTCTATGCAGTCTTTCTTAAGGAGGTCAAATGCGGAGACCTCCACTATGGTTGCAACTATTATGATTATGAAGAGGGAACCTTAGTGTTTGTAGGACCTGGTCAGATCATAGGCGTAGAGAACAACGGTGAGCTTTATCAGCCCAAAGGGACTGCGCTGGTGTTCCACCAAGATCTGATCAAAGGCACTTCCCTTGGCAGAAATATTGGTGAATACAATTTCTTTTCATATGAGGTGCACGAAGCCCTCCATCTTTCTGAAAGCGAGAGAAGATTAATTTACGATTGTTATAGTAAGATCCGAAGAGAGCTTCAAAGCAATATAGACAAGCACAGCAAGACACTAATTGTAAGTAACATTGAACTTCTGTTGAACTATTGTGTGCGGTTCTATGACCGGCAGTTCATTACAAGGGAAAACGTTAATAAGGGCATACTGCATAAATTTGAAGAGCTGCTCAATGGTTACTTTAGTTCTGAAAGACCAAAAGAAATAGGATTGCCATCAGTGGCGTATTGTGCAGAACAGTTGAATCTATCGCCCAATTACTTCGGCGACCTGATCAAAAAGGAAACGGGAAAATCTGCACAAGAATATATTCAGATGAAAGTAATGGATATTGCAAAGGAAAAGGTATTTGATGTGAGTAAAACCGTCAGCGAAATTGCTTATGAATTGGGCTACAGATACCCACAACATTTTAGCCGTTCCTTTAAGCAGCACGTTGGCGTTTCTCCGAATGAATATAGATTATTGAATTAACCCTGATACCCAAGTTTATGTAGCTATAAAACTTGACTGCATCGAACCAAAAATAGGCCTTAGCGGGTAGTATACAATGATTTGAAAATTCCCTAAAAACAAATTAGCCCTTTAAGATATCTTAAAGGGCTAATGGGTGGAATATGGGGCTCGAACCCACGACCCTCGGTACCACAAACCGATGCTCTAACCAACTGAGCTAAAACCACCGTTTATTAATAAGGCAAAAATACAATTTTGACGGATCATTTTAAATTTTTTTACAAAAAAACTTTGATTTAAACCCGTTTAGAGGCTGTTGTATGGTTAAGTATTTGGTGAACAGTAGTTTTAATTTTGCTGAGGCATATATTTTAAATCAAATGAAGAGAATACTGCTTCTTCTGCAGGTTTGCCTTTGAAATGAAGCCCGATACGTGGGCTTCTGTCCCATTGGGTTAAAGATTCGGCTTTAGGTTCTTCTGTAACTTTAAGTTCTTGCCATTCTTGATTTCCTTGTTTGAAAAATGCTGTAATTCTAAGGTCAGCTGTAGTTTTCAATTTAAGCTGTACCAGTTCATTAGTTGGCAGGTGTGCCGAGGCTAATATTTTATTTGCTTTATTTTGGACAGACCAGAACTGGACTGTATTTCCAGTCACACCTACACCGACTGCGGCAGTTGCATCTCCATAATAGGTTAATCCTTTTAATGCGTTATTGGAATTTACTACAGTTGTTAGGGCTTCAAATACGCCGGAAACCGGTCTCCTTGTTAACGCAATACCGGCTAAATTATCGTCATTTACTTTGCCTGATAAATGGAGGTTTTCAGCGTTTTGTGAAACAAGAGTGCCTGAATTTCGGAAATCCCATTGCCAGCCCAAATCTAGAGACGAATCTTTAAAGGACAGTTTTATATCTGGATTTAACTCCGGACCGGATTGTTCTTTTAACAAAGGCCATTCATTTTGTCCAGGCCATATCAGCTCAGCCAGCATTCCTTGCCTACCGGAAAATAGGGCTGTTTGTTTGTTGTAAGCATGATATAGATAGTATAATTTTCCATTCGCTCCTTCTGCAAATGTGCCATGGCCTGAACATTTCCAGGATGCATTTTCAGCCAATAGTGGATTTCCAGCGTATTTTTCATAAGGTCCTTCAAACGACTTTGATCTGGCAACCCCGACATTATAATCGCATTGTATACCGCAGCAATTTCCGGCAGAATAAAAAAGGTAATAATAGTTGTCCTTTTTTAAGATGCTCTGACCTTCCAAGCCCTTCCGCTGATCATCTTTTAACATAGAAAAGGGTTCACCTTCGGAACGTAATCCATCTTTTGATAGTTTTACTCCTAAGATCTCAATTGGTCTGTCATCCAGCCCATAAGCTTTGTAAGTCATATACCTTATGCCTTTATCCAGGAAAACAAAGGCATCTATTGCTTCTTTTCCGTGATCTATAATTACACCATGGTCGACGAATCCTCTATCTGGATATTTCGAAGTGGCTACTCCAATGCAGGAAATCTGATCTTTCTTTCTTCTGGCTGTATAGTAGATATAATAAGTTCCATCGTGATAATCATATTCTGGTGCCCAGAAAGACCCCATTGTCCATGCTGGCGCTTTGTCAAAAAGGTAACCCGTTTGTTTCCAGTTAATCAAATCTGAAGAGGTGTATATCGGAAAGTGGGGTGCCCACTCCGAGGAAGTGCCTATCGCGTAATATTTGTTATCTGCGCGAATAATTGAAGGATCGGCAAAGTCTCCGGGAATTACCGGATGTATGGCGTTCTGTGCAGACACGACATTTGATAGAAGAATTAAGTGAACTGCAGCAAGCAGTAATAGGCGTTGGCGTATTCTCATTTAGCTAAACTAATTTTAATTAATACAAATCCCTAGCTAAATTTCTAAACGTGATAATGATAAATCCGAATATTACAGACTGCTCGTGGATATGCTTTGTTAAGCGCTGAGGATAAATTGGGAATTATAGACAAAAAAAAAGCAGTCTGTGAAGACTGCTTTTGAAAATTTGGGGTGGAATATGGGGCTCGAACCCACGACCCTCGGTACCACAAACCGATGCTCTAACCAACTGAGCTAAAACCACCATGTTTTTCTGTTGACAAAAGTACGGTTTTAAATGAGCTTGTCAAATATTTAGGAGAATATATTTGAAATGAGTTTTAATTTATTCAGTACCAGTATATTAATTTTTGTAGGTTTCAATAGCTGCTGCGCATATTTAGTTGTTCAAAAGGAATTATTACAGCCATAGCTTATTACCCGATCGTTTATCTGCGTATTTAGTGTCCTGTGTATTGTTGTGTTTGCGAGTTAAACAATATTTTATCTTCTGGTATTCTTGTTTAACATTTTTACGCTTTTACATCTAAAAAACTGTTCAATCTTTCTTTTTATATACAAAAGAATATTACATTTGAACTTACCCTTTTTAAGGGTATGTTTTTCATAGGTAGATGTAGGGCTGGAAATTTATTTCCAGCCCTTTTTTTTGTACCGCTTTCCGTATCTTTAGCACGCTATGCAAAAGAAAAAAATCATTGTTGCTGTAACCGGTGCGAGCGGATCTGTGTATGCCAAACTCCTTTTTGATAATTTGTTAACACTAACTGACCAGATTGCTAAGGTAGGTGTGGTGATGTCAGACAATGCAAAAGAAGTCTGGCGCTTCGAACTAGGCAACTCAGATTACGATAACTATCCTTTCGATTTTTATCATAAAATGGATTTTAATGCACCATTTGCATCAGGATCGGCCAAATTCGATACAATGATTATTGTACCATGTTCAATGGGAACATTAGGCAGGATCGCTCATGGAATTTCCAATGATTTGATTTCCAGGGCTGCCGATGTGATCTTAAAAGAACGACGTAAACTAATTGCCGTCGTACGCGACACGCCATTTAGCTTGATTCATATTAATAACATGAAGACAGTAACCGAGGCTGGTGGTATTATTTGCCCAGCCAATCCTAGTTTTTACCATATTCCAAAGACAATTGAAGAAGTTGCTCAGTCGGTCGTCAGCAGGGTTATAGATCTGGCAGGTCTGGAGATGGATAGTTTTCGCTGGAATGAGGAAAACTAATTTGACAATCCACCCAGCTATTGTATTCTGTAAGCCCGTGTAAAAGGTTATCTTTGCAGCTTTAAAACCCGTGGGGTTCGGTACTGTTCCATCAGGAAAAGCCCCAGCAGACGAATACGAATGAAGAAAGTAGCATTTTATACATTAGGTTGTAAGTTAAACTTTTCGGAGACTTCAACTATAGGCCGCCTATTTACTGATGCAGGTTATACTGTAGTCGACTTTACAGACGGTGCAGATGTGTATGTCATAAATACATGTTCTGTTACGGAGCATGCAGATAAAAAGTGCCGTAAGGTTGTTAAAGAGGCGTTAAAGTATGCACCTCATGCCTATGTGACTATTGTGGGTTGCTATGCACAACTTAAGCCTACAGAAATCGCAGAGATAGAGGGTGTAGATATGGTATTGGGGGCGGCAGAAAAGTTTCGTATTGTAGAATATATATCAGACCTGACCAAAAATCCAAAAGCAGTTATTCATCAGCAGGATATTGAAAAGGTAAATCATAATTTTATTGCAGCCTACTCCATTGGAGACCGTACACGTACTTTTTTAAAAGTTCAAGACGGCTGCGATTATCCATGTACTTACTGCACTATTCCACTGGCAAGAGGTGGAAGCAGGAGTGATACAATAGAAAATGTATTAAACCGTGCGCGTCAGATTGCCGAAAGCGGTGTAAAAGAGATTGTTTTAACGGGTGTGAATCTCGGAGATTTTGGTATCCGTGAAGGGCAGCGTGAAGATAAATTCTTTGATCTGGTCCGGGCGCTGGAAGAAGTGGAAGGGATTGACCGGTTTAGGATTTCCTCTATCGAGCCAAATCTGCTCAGTAATGAAATTATAAGCTTTGTCGCTAATTCAAAAAAGTTTGTTCCACATTTCCATATTCCTTTGCAATCGGGATCGGATAAAATCCTCGGGCTAATGAAGCGACGTTACCGTCGGGATTTATATACAGAAAGGGTAGCTGCCATTAAAAAGCAAATGCCAGATTGCTGTATTGGTGTAGATGTTATCGTTGGATTCCCAGGTGAGACCCAAGAAGATTTTCTGGAAACTTATGAGTTTTTGAATGGATTGGATGTTTCTTATCTCCATGTCTTTACTTACTCTGAGCGAGAGCAGACAGAAGCCGCCGCAATGCAGGGTAGCGTTACTGGTAGCACACGTGCCGACAGAAATAAAATGCTCCATATCCTTTCTGAGAAAAAGAGACGTGCTTTCTACGCTGCACAAGTTGGCAAAACAGGAGAGGTGTTGTTTGAGGATGATCAGAAAAGTGGTTACATGCACGGTTTCACCAGAAATTATGTTAAAGTAAAAGCTAAGTATGATCCTGTAATGGTAAACGAAGTTAAAACCGTTAAATTAGTCGGGTTAGCCGCTGATGGTGAGATGGAGGTTATGGAACTGGAAACTGTTTACAGCCACTCTTAATAAAGTATAAAACCTGAACTATGTTCCCTACCGTTTCTCATTTCTTATCATATGCATTTGGGATTGATATCCCCCTGCCCTTTAATACTTTCGGTGTATTTGTAGCGCTCGCATTTATTGCTGGTTATTGGGCATTTACTAAAGAATTACAAAGAAAAGAAGCGCTTGGTATACTACATCCGGTTACCCGTGTAGAAACTATAGGGCAGCCTGCGACATTAACTGAAATGATTTCTAATGGATTGTTCGGTTTTCTAATAGGGTATAAACTGATTTATGCATTGCTGAATTACAGACTGTTTGTAAATGATGCACAGTCGGTTTTACTTTCTCTGAAAGGCAATATCATCGGGGGTATCTTATTGGCAGCCTTATTCGTATACTGGGATTACAAAGAAAAGGGAAAATATAAGCTCGCTCAGCCTAAACAGGTAAAAATTACTGTTCATCCGCACGAACTCATGGGGCATATGATTGTCTGGGCTGCGGTATGGGGGTTTTTAGGTGCGAAGATTTTTGATAACCTTGAACATTGGGATACTTTTGTTCAGGATCCGATTGGCGGACTTTTGTCTTTCAGTGGCCTTACCTTTTATGGCGGACTGATCTGCGGTGGTGCTGCTGTATTGTATATTGCCAGGAAAAATGGAATTAAACCGTTGCATATGCTAGACGTCGGCGGGCCCGGTATGATGCTTGCCTATAGCGTCGGCAGGATTGGCTGTCACCTTTCCGGTGATGGCGACTGGGGGATCGTAAATACACACGCCAAACCATTTAACTGGCTTCCTGATTGGCTGTGGGCATATACTTATCCTAATAACGTTGCGATGGAAGGTGTGCAGATTCCCGGTTGTACCGGACGTTTCTGTATGGAACTTCCTTTACCTGTTTATCCGACGCCTTTATACGAAGTTATAGTTTGTTTGATCTTATTTCTGGTGCTCTGGAGAATCCGTGAGCGCATCAAATTACCCGGAATGTTGTTTGGTATTTATCTGATGATGAATGGTATGGAAAGGTTCTTTGTAGAGCTGATCCGTGTCAATACCAAGTATCATGTCGCTGGAATTGCATTTACACAGGCCGAATTGATTTCTGCTTTATTGTTTATCAGTGGTTTACTGATGGTGGTATCGGCAGTCCGGAAAGGAAATAAAGAAATATCTTAATCTAAGCGAATTGAATTACGAATTATTAAGCACCAAGGTGATCGCGATTACGCGTCTTGTCGGAAACTTTATCAGAAAAGAGTCTATGAATTTCAGCGCGAGCAGCATTGAAACGAAGGGATTAAATGATCTAGTTTCTTACGTGGATAAAACTGCGGAGCAACATCTGGTAGATAATCTGTCTACTTTAATACCTGAAGCCGGTTTCGTGACAGAAGAGGGTACGAGTCAAAAGAAGGGTGCTACATTTAACTGGATAATTGATCCTCTGGATGGTACCACTAACTTTATTCACGGTGTACCCGTTTATTCTATCAGCATTGCGCTTTATGAAGGGGAGGAGCCTGTACTCGGTGTGGTATATGAAATTAACCGCGGAGAGATGTTCTACAGCTATCAGGGTGCTCCGGCTTTTTTAAATAATAAAGTGATACGTGTTTCTCAACGTAACAGGCTAAGTGATACTTTGCTTGCGACTGGATTCCCTTACTATCAGTTTGATCAGCAACAGGAATATATGAAGTTACTCGCTGAACTAATGCAGCAAACACATGGTTTGAGAAGAATGGGCTCTGCTGCGGTAGATCTCGCCTATGTAGCATGTGGACGTTTTGATGCTTTTTTTGAATATAATCTGAATTCATACGATGTGGCTGGCGGTGCTTTTCTCGTTAAACAGGCAGGCGGACAGGTAATGAATTTTAGCGGCGGACCTGAATTTATTCAAAAAAGGGAAATACTCGCTACGAATGGTCTGATTGATCAGGAAATTTTATCGGCAATTGGAAAGCATTTTAATAAAGCCTGATCTGTTTATTAAATGAGATCTGTGCTATAGAAAGAGTATAAAAAAAGCGTATTATCGTTCGATAACACGCTTTTTTTATACTCCTTAAGATGATTTTACATTGCGTTGGATACAACTTCTTTGACCTCAGGCACCATACGTTGTAATAAGTTCTGGATACCGGATTTCAAAGTGATCGTAGACGACGGACATCCACTGCATGATCCACGTAGTTCTACTGTAACTACGCCTTCATCAAAAGATTTATAGCTGATCGCGCCGCCATCCTGCTCTACTGCCGGACGGACATAATCAAATAGAATCTGCTGAATTTTCTTTTCCAGATCAGTTCCTTCAAATGCTGGAGCTTCTTCGGCTGTAACCTCTTTGATTTTATATTCTGATTCTACAGCACCTTTTACGAATTCTTTGAGAATCGGTTCGATATCTGCCCATTCTGCATCTTCAGTTTTGGTAATCGTCACGAAATTACTTGCGAAAAACACGCCGTTAACGAAATTAAACTTGAATAATTCAGAAGCAAATGGAGAGATTGCCGCGCTTTCCTTTGTTGCAAAATCCTCGCTGCCGTTAATCAGAAGCTTATTTACCATGAACTTCATGGTAGCAGGATTTGGTGTTTGTTCTGTATATACGTTAATAGTCATGGTCTGTTTTTTCTTACAAAAATATATAATTCGTCATTCAAACGCAGATATCGGTGTCTGTTTTAGGTCATTATCTTTAAAATGATTCTAAAATACTCCGGTATAGTTAAATGGCGTGATTTGTTTCAGCTCTGCTTTCAGATCCTCATTAATTTGAAGTCCGTCAATAAATTCTGCCATAGTGTGTGCTGTTATCTTCTGGTTGGTACGTGTAAGGTCTTTTAAGGCCTCGTAAGGATTTGGATAAGCTTCTCTGCGCAATACAGTTTGAATAGCTTCCGCCACCACTGCCCAGTTATTTTCCAGGTCGGCCGCAATAGCTTCTTCATTCAGCAATAATTTATTCAATCCTTTAATTGTAGAAGCTATGGTAATCATAGTATGGGCTAATGGAACACCTACGTTTCTTAAAACTGTAGAATCCGTCAGATCTCTTTGTAATCTGGAAACTGGAAGTTTAGTAGCAAAAAATTCAAAAAGCGCATTCGCTAATCCGGCATTACCTTCTGCATTTTCAAAGTCAATCGGGTTAACTTTATGCGGCATTGCTGAAGATCCAACTTCTCCTTCTTTAATCTTCTGTTTGAAATAGTTTTTGGAGATATACGCCCAGATATCGCGGTCCATATCTACTATAATCGTATTAATTCTTTTCAGCGCATCGCATTGTGCGGCAAACTGATCGTAATGTTCAATTTGCGTGGTGTGCTGCGCACGGCTCAGCCCCAGTGTTTCATTGACGAACTGGTTACTGAATTCTACCCAGCTGATTTGTGGGTACGCAATGTGGTGTGCATTGAAATTTCCGGTAGCTCCGCCAAATTTTGCACTGTTTGGAATTTGCTTAAGGCTTGCCAGTTGTATTTCAAGTCTCTCTGCAAAAACCAGAAATTCCTTACCCAATTTAGTAGGGGAAGCAGGCTGTCCATGAGTATGGGCTAAAAGTGGTACATCTTTCCAGTCAGCAGCGAGTTCTTTGATCCTTTCAATCAGTTTGGTAATCTGCGGATAATATACTTCAGCTAAAGCAAGTTTAAAAGTATAAGGGATGGCTGTATTATTGATATCTTGAGATGTCAGGCCAAAATGAATAAATTCTTTGAATTCCTGAAGACCCAGGTTATCAAAACGTTTTTTAATAAAATATTCTACTGCCTTAACATCATGGTTTGTTACTTTTTCAGTATCCTTTACTTCCTGCGCATCTGCATCGCTAAACCCTGTGAAGATTTCACGAAGTTTACCATAGTTCGAACGGTCGAAACTGCTTAAACCAGCAAGTCCTGTTTCACAAAGAGCGATGAAATATTCAATCTCTACATAAATTCTGTATTTGATCAGTGCAGACTCTGAAAAGTACTTTGCCAGATCCTGAGTGGTGCTTCTGTAGCGTCCGTCGACCGGGGAGATGGCCTGAAGTGAAGATAAATTCATGAATGGGTTTGTTTTTTACTGCCCAAAGATACCCAAATCTATGTCAAAAAAAAAGGCTTTGGATTGATCCAAAGCCTTTTTATAAGGGTAATTCTAGCTTAGTGAGCTGGTTTAACTTCAGTAGTAGTAGTTTTAACAGCAGTATCTTGAACTGTAGAATCTTTAACTGTAGTATCAACGTCAGTAACGATAGTTGAAGAATCAGTTACAGTTGTATCTACTGCTTCAGCTTTGTTTTCTGAGTTACATGCTGCTACTGATAAAGAGATTGCTAAAGCTAAAAAGCCGAATTTAAATAAGTTTTTCATTTGAATACTGTTTAAAATAATTAATTAATTTTACAGATTAATACCCCAAAGGCCAAAAGGTAACCCAGCTTTTTAAAAAAAAGATTAAAGTTTTTTTTTGTCTAATATTGGGTTACCATTTACATATAAATGTATTAATAGTGAGTAATAAGTTAAGCAGTTCAGTTCCAACAGATAGAGAGGTAGTTTTAGGTATACTGAATAACTCGGAAGATGTGCTCAACAGGTTGTACATCGGATATTTTCCGATGATTTTGCAACTGATCTTGAATAATAATGGGGATGAAGACGACGCGAAGGATGTGTATCAGGAAGCTATTATTATATTATATAACAAGATAAAGAGCGGAGATTTCGAATTAAGCAGTAAACTGAAAACATATATTTATTCCGTATGCAGAAGAATCTGGTTGAAAAAACTTGCACAGCAAAGTAAAACAACCGGTAATGTTTCGGATTTTGAAGATGTAATCGCAGTTGATGTTGATGTAGAGGAGCACGAAGAAAAAGATCTTCAATTTGAGAAAATGGGTTCAGCATTGAAAAATCTGGGCGAACCCTGCAAAACAATTATTCAGGATTTTTATATTAACAATCTCAGCATGCAGGATATTTGCGAGAAGTTTGGCTATACCAATACGGATAATGCCAAGACTCAAAAATATAAATGCTTGCAAAGATTAAAGAAGTTATTTTTCAAACCTGACACGGCATGAGGAACGAGATAGAATTAGAAGCAATTATTGAAGATTACCTATTGGGTAAATTATCCCCGGAAGAAAAAGAAGGCTTTGAGCTGCTGCGGGTAAATGATCCTGCTGTGGATCATAAAGTAGTTGCACATAAATTCTTCTTAGACTCTCTGAAGCAATATGGAGATATGCATTCCTTAATTCAGAAAATGGATAAGGCGCATGCAGAAATGGATATGGAAAGCCTTATAGAGGAATACAAACCGCATCCTTCTTATATAGTGAACATGTGGCGTAAAAATAAATCTGCTTTTGCTATTGCGGCTTCTTTTCTGCTTATCAGTATATTTTCAATCTATTCTATACAACATAATACCAAACAGAACGGTACTTATGAGGTAATGCGCAGGGAAATTACAAATATTAAAAACAGTCAGAATAAACTCGTCCGGTCATTAAATGCTCCTGCTAAACAGGAAAAAGGTCATTTGAACGCGGCTAAGTTTGGCGGTACCGGTTTTGCTTTAACTGCAAATGGTTATTTATGTACTAACTTCCATGTGATCCGGGATGCTGATTCAATCTATGTACAAAATAATAAAGGTGATTCTTATAAAGTAAAGGTTGTTTATCGTGATCCACAGTATGATATTGCGATTCTTAAAATTATTGATGAATCATTCAGCCCGCTTGCAACTTTGCCTTACAAACTTAAAAAGAATGCAATTGGCATGGGAGAAAATGTATATACATTAGGTTTCCCTAAAGATGATGCGGTTCTTGGCGAAGGTTACGTAAGTTCCAGAACCGGACATGGCGGAGATACTACACAATACCAGGTTTCTATTCCTATTAATCCAGGAAACAGCGGAGGTCCATTACTTGATAATCAGGGTAATATCATTGGTGTAATTACAGCTAAAGAGAATCAGGTTGAAGGTGCCGCTTTTGCGATCAAATCTAAATATATTCTGGAGGCATTAAATGCGATTCCACAAGACTCCTTGGGTAAAAAGGTAGCTTTTTCTAAAAAGAACCCTTTGCAAGGTCTTAATAGAACCAGACAGATTGAAAAGATCGAAGACTATGTTTATATGATTAAGGTCTATAATTAATTTTAATTTTTTTATTGGAAAGCCCGGTGCATTTGTGCCGGGCTTTTTTTTGTCTTTTATATCAGGAAAGTCATAGTCATCGGGCAAATGTAAAATCCAGTTGTATTTCTTTGTTTTTCCATTCAATATCTACTACATTAGTAGTAATTAAAATGATCATATTCAATTAAATTATATATTATGAGTATCAGAATAGGAGATATAGCTCCCAATTTTAACGCTAAAACATCAATTGGTGACATTGATTTTTATGAATTTCTGGGTGATAACTGGGGTGTCATTTTTTCTCATCCTGCAGATTATACTCCGGTATGTACTACAGAACTTGGACGTACAGCTTCTTTAAAAGGAGAGTTTGAAAAAAGAGGGGTCAAGGTCATCGCCCTGAGTGTAGATTCAGTTGAGTCGCATCAAGGCTGGATCAACGATATTAATGAAACACAAAACACGGAGGTTGAATTTCCAATTATCGCAGATGAAGAGAAAGAAGTGGCCAACCTATACGACATGATTCATCCAAATGCATCTGAGACACTTACAGTGCGTTCTTTGTTTATCATCTCGCCAGATAAGAAAATAAAACTTATGTTAACTTATCCGGCTTCCACAGGTAGAAATTTTGATGAGGTATTAAGGGTAATTGACTCTCTGCAATTAACGGCAAAGTATAGTGTAGCTACTCCTGCAGACTGGAAAGATGGTGACGATGTAGTCGTAATGAACAGTATCAAAACTGAAGATATTCCTGCTAAATTTCCGAAAGGCCATAAAGTGATCAAACCTTATCTGCGTACTACTCCGCAACCTAATAAATAATTTTTCAAAACTTATTGGTTTTTTTTAAATTTAATATAACGGAATTTTAAAATTCAAAAGAGTTTAAAATCTGCCTGATGAACAGGTTAAGGCAAGAAATTATTAATTTTTACAATTAGCATTATGAGTACCGGAAGAGTAAAATGGTTCGACACGCAAAAGGGTTATGGATTTATAGTTTATGAAGGTAATAAAGACATTTTCGTTCACTTCAAAGACGTCGCCGGGGGCATAGAAAGTCGGAAAGAAAATGATGAGGTAGAATTCGAAGTTGCCGAAGGTAAAAAAGGGCTGCAGGCAGTGCATGTTAAAAAAGTCTGATCCATGCCATACAAAAAAGCCTCACCTTAATATAAATAAGGTGAGGCTTTTGTGATTATTTTTTCTAATAGTGCTGAATGATCCGTGCTTTAATGATTATTTTTCCTTTTTTAGTACTCTGTGTAAAAAGATAGAAAATATGATCTTCCGGCTGAATACGATACTTAGAAACTAAAGCAGCTGCCTTATCCGGGTAATTTCTAACTATTACATTTCCCATTAATCCTTTTTCTTTCTTGAGTTCACCTGCGGTTTTAATAGAATCGATCTTGAATATCCGTCCTGGAAACTGAGATTGTAATTCAACGGAGTGATAGAGCTGAGTCTGGGGATGAATTCTATATAAACCATATCGTTCTGCTATTAGCTGAAATGCGCCGCTTTTAAGTAACGCAACATCCGGTTCGTAGAGATAGTGGCCCTGAACTGGTTCTTCTTCAGGAGCAACGATCTTTTCCTCACCTCTACGAAAGCTGAAATGTTTAATCTGATCGTTAATGGTATGTGCTACAATCTCCGGACTGCCTTGGAAATCTCTTTTCAGAATCCAGATCAGTTCTTTGCACTCATTTTTTACACTGATAATATGCACTTCAGCGACATTTGTCAGTTCCTTTAGTCCGGCTGAAATATCCAGAAGCGGCGCAGTTTTAACCATCACCTGATTACTTCTGCTCAACAATAAACCGAGGTGCTGAACTACATCAGGACTGCAGTCTTTTAACTGAAATACTTTACTGCCTGCAGCTCTTCTTGCAGGGTCCAGATAGATACAGTCAAACTGGGCATTTGATGCTTTTAGATATTCAATCCCATCGCCATTTATAAACTGAATGTTTTTTTCCTGAAGCGGGTGTGCATTCGATGCGGCAATATCAGACAATGCTGCATTATACTCGCAGTGTATTACTATACTAAATTTTCTAGCGAAGTAATAACAATCAACCCCAAATCCACCTGTGAGGTCTATTAAGCTTTCGCCTTTAACTAAGGTCGCTTTAAATTCAGCTGTAGTCTCCGAAGAACATTGTTCCATGGACAGTAGCGGGGGATAGTATACTCCTTTAGTCTTGAACCAGTCAGGAAGCTTCTTTTCTGCCTTTTTACGAGAAGCTAGTTGCATGGATAGTTCCTGTCCGCTGATACCAGGAAAGGAACTTTTTGACAAAGCAACTTGGTTTACATCCAGGGATGAATTCTCAAATAAAAAGTCCTGCACCTGTGGCTGAAGAATGGCTTTATTCACTGGCTGATTTATCTTTCATTACCATCTGACAGGTATTTCTGCTTTTTACTTCCAGTAAGATGTTTTTATTTGTGCTAACGCG
This sequence comes from Pedobacter antarcticus, assembly GCF_900103515.1. Taxonomy (NCBI): domain Bacteria; kingdom Pseudomonadati; phylum Bacteroidota; class Sphingobacteriia; order Sphingobacteriales; family Sphingobacteriaceae; genus Pedobacter; species Pedobacter antarcticus. The sequence goes on along the minus strand of NZ_FNGZ01000009.1, from coordinate 106,006 downwards.
GTTTATAGTGTCCTGATTGTAATAACGAATAGTGACGAGCTCAAGGCCTTCATTATATTTCACTTTGTAATCTGCGGACAATGCCTGGATCAGCTGGCTTATTTTGTCTTTATCCTGATCTACGCTTACCGAAAAGCTTAAAGCAGAATTCAGCATGGTATTTACTTTAACCTTATGCTGATGAAAAAGGTTAAATATATGACTCAGGTTTTCTTCTATAATAAAAGAGAAATCTTTAGGTAAAATTGAAATCAAAACCTGATCGACCTTAAATATAAAAGACGGAACAGGTAAAGGACTGGTTTGCTGGTCAATGACAGTACCTGCCCCTTCAGGCTCAATAAACGATCTGACGTATAGTGGTATGTTTTTGTTCTGCAGCGGTTTAATGGTTTTTGGATGGATTACCGTGGCACCATAATACGTTAGTTCAATCGCATCATGATAGGAAAGCTGCGGGATCATTTGTGTCTGGTCAAACCATTTCGGATCGGCATTTAAGACGCCGGGTACATCTTTCCATATAGTTAGCGCCCTGGCATCTAGGCAAGAGCAAAAGATGGCTGCGGAATAATCTGAACCTTCTCTGCCCAGTGTAGTCGTGAAATTCTCACTTGTACCGCCAATGAAGCCTTGCGTGACTACAACGGATGTCTGTAAAAGCGGGGCAAGATGCTGTACAATTCCAGACTTGGTTTCTTCCCAGTCCACTATGCCTTCTCTATAACTGTTATCTGTCTTAATGTAGTTTCTCGCGTCTACCCATACCGCTTTAACGCCATCTTGTTGAAGATAGGCTGCCACAATCCGTGTCGATAAGAGTTCTCCTACAGATACAATCTGATCGTAAATATATTCTGCTGAATCGTTGGCTTCTTCTTCCAGCAACCATTCAATCTCCACAAAAGTATTGGCTATCTCATTGATAACGGGTTGTGTAGGATTGTCAAAAAGCTCCTCGATAATTTGAAAATGAGCAGTTTTTACTTCTTCCAGAATTGTTGTTGCACGCTCTTCTCCGTTGATATAGGCATAGGCAAGTTCTTCCAGTTTATTAGTGGTTTTGCCAATTGCAGAAACTACGACCAGTAATTTCTCAGGAGCAGTAGCCCTGATAATTCCCGCCATATTTTTTATCGCAGCGGCATTGAATACTGAGGCACCGCCGAATTTGTATACTTCCATTAGTGGATGAAATTGTTTAAGACTGAAGCAGGTTTTAGAAACTCTTTAATCTGTGAATAAGGGATAATTAATTCTGTGACACCAGCTGCATAGGGCTTAATCTCATAGGGGTTGTAAAGGAACATAAGGCCGTCAGGAGTGAGTGTAAATGTTTGTGCTAAAGCGAACTTTCCCCCATCAAAAAAGTATCCGTCAGATAGGCTGGCTGTAGTACTTAATTTTTCATTCTTCCTAAATATCTTCTCCGCAACTGCAACCAATTGTGTTTTGGAATCTGTCTTAACCAATGAGTCCAGTGTGATAACTTTACCAGATTGGGGATTGTAATTTAAATAGGAGAATAACGTATTTGGATGTGCACCACCTTTATATTCGGAATAAGTGAATTTAAGAGACAGATAATTCGGATAGTTTGCTGCTACTTTTAAATCGATATATTCAAACCAGGAGTTGCCGTTTGGATTGTTATCCTTGGTATTAAAAACATCGAATTCTTTAATGAACCCTGCCGTTAACTCATTGTAAGTCTTAAATTGTAATTTTTTTCCGCTTAAGGACAGAACTTCGTTAGTGACATACTGATTTACACTTTCCGTATTAAATACAGGAAATATGACTTTTGCCGTTGTTGGTTCCTGATTTGCTCCTTCACCAAGTAATTTACTGGTACTGACAACCTTAACCGAGTCGAATTTATACTTTAAGGTATCTGTCAGGCTAACGGTCTCAGTGGATTGATCGGCTGTATTTTTTCCTTTAGGTGTATTGGATGTGCAGGCATACAGACCTGTCAATAAAATTAATCCGGCAATGCTTTTAGTTTTCATAAAGTTTGGATTTTGTAAATGAAGCATTTAACCAGTCTGCCTCAAGGTCAGCCTGGTATTTTTTATAGAAACGGATTGCTGGTTCATTCCAGTCGAGGACCTGCCAGTTCATTCCGTTAAATTTTTGGGTTCTGGCTTCCTCAATTACCCGTTCGAACAATAATTTTCCAATTCCTGTGCCACGTTTGGATTCGGTAACTAAAAAATCTTCGAGATATAGTCTTTTACCTTTCCACGTCGAATACCTCACGTAATATAAAGCCATACCATGAATGCCATCTTCATCTTCAGCAACAAAAGCTTTCCAGACAGGATCTTTACCGAAGCCTGCATCTTGAAACTCTTCTAAAGTTACAGTCACTTCTTGAGGAGCTTTCTCAAATAAGGCAAGCTCATGTATTAACTCTAATAAACGAGGACAATCGGCCTTCTCGGCAAATCTTAAGTTTATTTCCATTAGGCTTTAGGGGCTTTAATTTTACGTGTTCCGAAAATACTGCTTCCCACGCGGATCATAGTTGAACCCTCTTCTATGGCTAGTTTATAATCGCCTGACATACCCATAGATAACTCTTTGAAAGTGTCAACTTTGCGAAAAAAACTAACTTTGATACCATCGAAGAGAACTTTTAATTCCTGAAACTCATCCTTAGTCTGCTTATCACTAGCCTGATTACTAGCAATGCCCATCAGACCTGTTATTCTTATATTCTCCATAGCAAGATATTCTTCGCTCATTAATAACTCCACAGCCTCAGCATGATCCAGTCCGAATTTGGTTTCCTCATCTGCGATATAGATCTGCAGCAGGCAGTCAATTACCCGTTTATTTTTTAAAGCTTGTTTATTGATCTCGATAAGTAGTTTTAGGCTATCTACTGATTGTATCAGACTGATGAACGGCGCAATATATTTCACCTTATTGGTTTGCAGGTGACCGATCATATGCCACTGGATATCTTTCGGAAGTGTCTCTTGTTTCTCAACCAATTCCTGAACGATATTTTCGCCGAAAATACGCTGTCCGGCGTCATAGGCCTCTTGTACGGCCGTTGCGTTATTGAATTTAGATACAGCTATTAATTCTACGCCCTCACCTTCTAATTCTTTTTTATATTTCAATAAGTTGTCTGCTATGCTCATTTATCAGTATTTTTGGTAAAATTAACAACCTTAGCCCAAATAGCTAAGAAAAATTAATGTTTTACCTGAGCGTATGTATGCTTCCCGGCCCGCTGCTCCACAATTTTTATAGAAAATAAGCCATAACATGAAATATTTGTGCTACGCCTGTTTGATGGCTGTCATTCTGGCCGCCTGTGAATCTTCGAAGGTTCCAAAAGAATTTATTCAACCCGACCAGATGTCTGATATATTATATGATATGCATCTTGCAGATGGTTATATTTCTTCTGTTCCCGGACAGGATTCTGCAAGAAAAGTCAGTGCTGCCTGGTATAATGGAATTTACAAGAAGTACCATGTAGACTCTGCGTTGTATTCCATAAGTCTGGATTACTATTATAAGGAACCTGAATTGCTGAGTGGTGTTTATAATAAGGTTTCTGAGAGACTTAAAAAGGTAAAAGAAGTGGAAGATAAAGCCGAGGAAAAACGGAAGAAGATTCGTGAAGACAAGGTTAAAAAATTAAAACAAGACAGCCTGGACAGGGTTAAAAAAAGATTGAAACCTTTGAAAACCGACAGTGCTAAAAAGGTACGATTAAGATGATATATCCCGAGAATTGTTTAGACAGATTAGGATTTAGTGAAGTCCGGGAATTGCTGTATAAGCATTGCCTGAGCCCGATGGGCCAATATATGGTTAGCAAAATGCAGGTCATGACCAAATATGACCAGATTAACAAATTTTTGAGGCAAACCAAAGAATTTAAAAGTATCCTGGAAAATCAGGAACCGTTACAGATCAGTTCCTTTTATGATATTAAATCGCTCGCGGATAAGATCCGTGTAGAAGGAAGTTATTTAATGGAGGAAGAATTGTTTCAGATCTACCTCTCATTACAGACGGTTTTTTCTGTATTGCGTTTTTTTGAAGAAAGAAAAGAAGTATATCCTAATCTGGAAGCACTTTTCGAACATCTTCCTGTAGAAAAAACTATACTTAGGAAAATCGAGGCTGTATTGGATCCGAAAGGAAAAATCAAACCTAATGCATCTGCAAAGCTCCAGGAAATCACTGCTGAAATATCTAAAGCTGAACAGGAAGTCCGTAAGCGGATGGATAGTATTTACAAGCAGGCAGTATCCAGTAACTGGGTAGCCGATGGTAGTCTGACTGTAAGGGACGGCAGAATATGTATTCCTATATTGGCCGAGAATAAAAGGAAACTTAAGGGGTTTATTCATGATGAGTCTGCCAGCGGCCAGACAGTTTATCTCGAGCCGGAAGAGGTTTTTACACTGAATAATAAGATCAGAGACCTGGAGTTCGATAAGAGGAGGGAAATTATACGAATATTGATTGCATTGACCGATGAATTAAGACCTTATCAGCCGTTACTTATCTCTTACCACGGTTTCCTGACTAAACTGGATTTTGTAAGGGCCAAAGCTTTGTTTGCCATTGAGGTAGAAGCGGATATGCCGGTACTGGTTACTGAACCAAGAATCAAGCTAATTAATGCCAGACATCCATTACTTTACCTTTCTTTTAAAGAAGATAAAAAGACGGTGGTTCCGCTGAATATGCATATGAATGCAGATATGCGTATTATTCTTGTATCGGGACCAAATGCAGGTGGAAAGTCGGTCTGTATGAAAACGGTTGGACTGCTGCAGCTTATGGTGCAGACAGGCTTGTTAATTCCCGTACATGAATCCAGTGAAGTGGGAGTATTTGAAAATATTTTTGCGGATATCGGTGACGATCAAAGTATTGAGAGTGACTTGAGTACTTACAGTGCCCATCTAACCAAAATGCGTTACTTTGTTGCACATGCTACGCCGAAAACACTGGTAATGATCGACGAATTTGGTACCGGAACTGATCCGCAGTTTGGTGGTCCAATGGCTGAGGCGGTTCTGGAAGTTCTGAATAAAAGAAAAGTTAGAGGCGTAATTACAACTCACTATTCCAATCTGAAACTCTTTGCGGGTAATACACCGGGTCTGGAAAATGCATCGATGTTATTTGATAATGATCGAATGAAACCCATGTATGTTCTGGAAATCGGTAAGCCAGGTAGTTCATATGCATTTGAAATAGCGCAGAATATTGGTTTGCAGCCCGAAGTCCTGGCATTAGCTCGTGAGAAAACTGGAACGAATCAGAATAGAATTGACAGCTTATTAGTCGACTTGGAGCGGGAGAAAAAGCAGATCTATGATACTAAAATTCAACTGTCTACGCAACAGAATAAAGTGAAAAACTTGGTTTCTGAAAATGAGAAATTACAGGAATTCCTCGAAGAAAATCGCAGAACTCTAATTCGTGAAGCAAAACTTGAAGCACAGACAATCATTAAGAACGCTAATAAACTTGTTGAAAATACCATTGCAGGTATAAAGGAGAACCAGGCTGATAAAGAAGCAACACGCCAATTGCGACAGAATTTACATAAAGAACTCGTTCAGCATCAGGTGAAGGAAGAAAAAAAGGTGGTTAAAGTAGCCGAACCTTTAAACACTCCTATCGAAGTAGGAGATTGGGTACAATTGCTTAATAGTGATACGACTGGCCAGGTTCTGGAGATTAACAGAGGAAACCTTGTTCTTGCTTTGGGAGATCTGCGTTCAGTAGTTAAGAAAGACAGAGTTCAGAAAATAAGTAATAAGCAGATTAAAAAACTCGTGCAGTCCAATTCTTTCTCCGGTAGAATCTCTGATGCTATAGGTAATTTCAGTGCAGAATTAGATTTGCGGGGAATGCGTGCGGAAGCAGCGATTCAGGAGGTAGAAAAGTATATGGATAAATCAATCATGATGGGCTTTCCATTTATTAAGTTGATTCATGGAAAAGGGGATGGCATACTGCGTAAAATGATTAGGGAATACTTGCGTAAGTACAAGCAAGTCAATCGTATGGAGGATGAGCATGCCGATCGTGGCGGCGATGGGATCACCTACGTATATTTTAATTAATGTTTTAAACATAATTTCAGCACAGGTGTTTGTGTGTTAAACACCTGTGCAAATGAAAATTATTTTTACTTTTCTGTTTTTGTTTTTACTGCTGCAGTCCTGCGAGAAAAGCAAAGACAACGAAGGTCTTCCTACACCACCTGCCTTAGAACTCCAGTCTGAGATTCTAGCTCAATCTTTACAACATCCCTGGGAAATTGTATATGGACCGGATGAAATGATCTGGTTAACAGAAAGATCGGGGAAAATCAGCCGGCTAAATCCTAATAATGGTGTCGTCAGCCTGCTACACACAATTCCTGAAGTAAATAGCATTGGTGAAGGTGGCTTGTTAGGTATGGTACTCCATCCGAATTTTGAAAGCAATCCTTATGTCTATGTAGTATATGACTATGGCTCTGGAAATAACTATCAGGGGAAGGTTGTCCGTTTCTCTTATAAAAATTCGACACTGAGCGACCCCAAAATTTTGTTGGATCATATCCCCGCTGCTGCGAATCATAATGGCTCCAGGTTGTTGATTACTGCCGACGAGAAATTGCTGATTACTACAGGCGATGCGGGCGTACCTTCTAATGCACAGCAAAACAATAGTCTTTCTGGCAAAATTCTGCGTATTAATCTTGATGGATCTATACCTGCTGATAATCCTTTTCCCGGCAATGCAGTTTGGTCTACAGGACATAGAAATGCACAAGGGTTAGCTTTAACCAACGATAAATTATATTCTTCTGAACACGGCCCGGATACAGATGATGAGATTAATTTGATTCGAAAAGGAATGAACTATGGCTGGCCAGATGTTACAGGTTTTTGTAATACATCACAAGAAAAAGTATTCTGTACCAGTAAGGCCATTGTAGAACCGCTATATACGTGGACACCTACCATAGCGCCTTCTGGTCTAATTTACTATCATCACGATTTAATACCGCAGTGGAAGAATTCTTTGTTAGTGGTAGCTTTGAAAGGCACCTCGATGTTGCAGTTAAAGCTAGATGATACAGGTACACGTATAGAATCGGTTAAATCATATTTTCAGGGCGAATTCGGAAGATTACGGGCTATTTGTCAGTCTCCTGATGGAAAAGTTTATCTGGCAACAAGCAATGGGAATAGAGATATGGTTATTCGTGTATCCCCACTTTAATAGGCCTTTTTATTTGTTCTCCCTATTAATTATCTATATTTTAGCGATTAAACCAAATATATGATCAATAAGCAAGTGTCGGGTGCCGATGAAGCAATCCGTGATATTAAAGATGGAAATACACTGATGCTGGGTGGATTTGGGTTATGTGGTATTCCTGAAAACTGTATTGCCGCCCTGGTACGTAAAGGAACCGCTCAGCTGACCTGTATTTCCAATAATGCCGGTGTCGATGATTTCGGTATCGGATTATTATTAAAGTCCAGGCAGGTGAAAAAAATGATATCTTCTTATGTCGGTGAAAATGCAGAATTTGAGCGTCAGCTACTTAGCGGCGAACTTGAGGTCGAACTGATTCCGCAGGGAACACTGGCGACAAGGTGCATGGCCGCAGGATATGGTATGCCGGCCATTTATACTCCTGCCGGAGTAGGTACAGAAGTGGCTGATGGAAAAGAAACCAGAAATTTTAATGGGAAGGATTACTTAATGGAATATGCTTTTGAAGCAGATTTCGCACTGGTAAAGGCATGGAAGGGTGATACTGCGGGAAACCTTATTTTTAGATCTACAAGCCGTAATTTTAATCCTGTGATGGCTATGGCAGGTAAGATTACAATTGCGGAAGTCGAAGAACTTGTACAGCCCGGAGAACTGGACCCAGACCACATTCATACACCTGGAGTATATGTACACCGCATTTTTCAGGGTGAGGATTACGAAAAGAGAATTGAACAGCGGACCGTTAGATCAAAAAGCGAAACAAAATATGTTGGATAAAAATGGAATAGCGAGAAGAATCGCTAAAGAAATCAAGGATGGTTACTACGTGAACCTAGGAATTGGGATTCCTACACTTGTTGCCAACTATATCCCAGAAGGAATGAATATCGTTTTGCAGTCTGAGAACGGTTTACTTGGAATGGGACCATTTCCAATAGAAGGTGAAGAAGATGCGGATCTGATCAATGCAGGAAAACAAACAATTACCACGCTACCCGGGTCTTCCATTTTTGACTCTGCCATGAGTTTTGGAATGATCCGCAGTCAGAAAATAGATCTGACGATACTTGGAGCAATGGAAGTGTCTGAACAGGGAGATATTGCAAACTGGAAAATACCGGGGAAAATGGTGAAGGGTATGGGCGGTGCGATGGATCTGGTAGCTTCGGCTAAGAATATTATCGTTGCGATGCAACATATCAATAAAGCGGGGGAGAGCAAGCTTCTTCCCAAATGTACATTGCCATTAACAGGTGTGAGGTGTATTCGGAAGATTGTAACTGAACTCGCCGTAATTGATGTAATGGAGGGTGGTGGATTCCGTTTAATAGAAAGGGCACCCGGCGTAAGTGTAGATTTTATCAAGCAATCCACCTCAGGAAAATTATTCGCTGAGGCGGATGTTAAAGAGATGGATCTGAATTAGATCTTATCTTTTAATATTGTTTCTTTGAGTTCTATAGAGATTTCCCTGGAGATCTCTATAATATCATCTGCAACATGTGAATTATTGATAATTACCTTATTACAAGAGCCTTTATAAGGCAAAAGGTATTTATTATAAGCTGGTACAACATGATTAGCCCATTGGTACATGATCATATCTCTGGAGTAACCTCGTTCTAGCTCGTCCCTTGTGATTCTCCTGTTTAATGTGATCTCTTCGTCTGCATCCAGGAAGATTTTCATGTCAAAAAGGTGAGCAAGTTCCTTGTAATGGAAAACAAATAACCCCTCAACAATAATAATAGGCGCGCTGCAGATATTAAGCATGCGTGCATTTTCTTTATTAATGTTAAATGTATATTCTTTTTTTGTAATGGCCTCTCCTGAAATTAGGGTTTTAAGGTCATTCAGTAACTTCTGGTCATCAATTCCCTCAGGCAAATCGAAGTTAATCCAGCCGTTTTCATCCACCGCCTGCTCCTCCATTGGGTGGTAATAGTCATCCTGAGAAATTAAAGAAACTTCTCCTGCCGCAAAGTGATGAAGAAAACATTTAAGAAAAAAAGTTTTACCTGATCCACTACCTCCAGCAACACCTATTATATAGGGTTTATTGTTGTTCATTCGCTTGTCCACTGTATGTTAAATTGCAAAAAAATCTCTTGTCTAACGCTCCTAAAGCATCAGCAACAGCTTTTGTCATTACAATGATAACATCTTTTGTCGACTCATTCTCTGTAAATTTACCAACAACCTTTGCGAATGTTGAGCGGTTACTCATCGGATTAGTGATTTTTATTACCGTTCCGATAGGTGCCGTACGGTGTAAAACCAACATTTTCGAAGAGTCCAGATCCGGGTCCTGAATCCAGGCAGCAGTCCCTTTTTCCTCCATTTGGCTTAATCCATATCGGCTGGCAGGCAGACGTAAGGACGGGTCTTTAACTGATTCCAACGTATCTGTATTTACATTATCTCGCTGGCTAACAATTTCATTTCCAGTTGGGTATTGTCCGTTTATCAATAGTTTCTGACCCACGTAAAGTGAATTAGTAGTCAAGTTGTTTTTAGCCTTCAGCTGATCCAGTGTAAGGTTGTATTTTGTTGCAATGGAATACATAGTCTCGTTAGACGCGACAGCGTGAACAATCAGCTGGTTTTTAGCAGGGATCTCTCTTCTGTCTTGTACAGGTGGCTGTTGTACGGGAACTGTTACTTCTGTTTTTTTTACAGTTTCCTGTCTTTTAGAAGTATCTTGTCTTTTGAAAATCGGATCAATATTAGGCTTCGTGTCTGTTTGTATAGTTGTCTTCACAGGTACTTCCGGATAAGCAGTATTCTTGTCGTTATCTGCCGATTCCTGCTGGGGGATAATTAAGACTTGTCCGATTTTTAAGTTTATAGTATGGAGATCATTCAGCCGTTTTAATTCGTTGACCGTAGTGCCGTATTTTCTAGCCAGCATATTTAAATTGTCTTTCGGTTCAACCGTGTGAGTTGTCGTCGCGCTAGAGCTAACATTGTTAATGCTGTTTGAAGACTGCTGTGCTTCGGTGAATGAAATTTGTGTCGGAATTTTAATGATCGCACCTAAGGAAAGGTATTTATTGTCATTAAAAGTCATGATTTCTTTGGGAGCCACATTATATCTCCGGGATATCGAATAATAGGTATCCTTGGCTACGACCTGGTGTACGATCAGTTTTTTGCCTTTAAGGTTCTCAACCCCGATTGAATCTCTCAGGGTGTCCGCTTTTGTTTCCGAAACGCCTATAATACTGGCGAATAAAAAAACTATATAATATTTTTGCATTAATGTTTTTTTTCAAATTAGAGAGAGGCAATAATACGAATAATAAATAAAAGCCTCAATTGTTGACTAGTAAACGGAAATTAAGCATTGCTATTGTATTATGGATCATTTTTTGGAAACATAAGCTTTTTATATTTGTTATAACACTAGTTGTTTTAAACAATCAATTTTAATTAATATGGACGCTAAAGAAATCAGTTTACAAGAGAAAGAAGTTAAAGCAGTTGTTGATCTGTTAAATGAATACCTTGCCAATTATCATGTGCATTATCAAAAGCTAAGAGGTTGTCACTGGAACATTAAAGGACAGAACTTTTTTACACTTCATTTAAAGTTTGAAGAACTATATACTAATGCTCAGTTGACGATAGATGAAATTGCTGAGCGGGTACTCACACTTGGGAAACCGCCACACAGTCGTTTCTCTGACTATATCAAAGAGTCGGAAATTAAAGAGATCAATACCATCGGTTTACAGGACATGGCTATGGTTGACGCAGTTTTACAGGATATGGCACAATTAATTGAATTGGAACGTAATCTGTTGGAAGCATCAGCAAATGCAGGTGATGATGGAACCAATGACATGGTTAATCGATTCATGCAGTTCAAAGAGAAAAATACATGGATGCTACGCTCTTTTGCGGGTAAGAAATAACATTCTTTACAATTATAGAGAAGCCACTTTAACAAGTGGCTTTTTTTGTGAGTCAAATTTTATGTACAGGCTAATTCATCAATTATAACCGCTTAAATCCAATTATAGCGGACTAAACACGAAAAACTTGATAACTTTGAAGCGATGGGATATACAAGTTTAGCAGCATGCATAGAGGACCTGGAAAAACATGGTCATCTATTAAGGATTAAAGAAGAAGTTGATCCTTATCTTGAAATGGCAGCAATTCACCTTAAGGTGTTCGAGGCAGGTGGGCCTGCAATTTATTTCGAGAAAATTAAAGGAAGTCCATTTCCTGCAGTTTCTAATTTGTTCGGCACCCTGGAGCGTTCGAAATTTATGTTCCGGGATACGCTTAAAAAGGTAGGACAGCTTGTTGATCTGCGATCTGACCCTATGAAAGCGCTTAAAAATCCATTACGTTATGCAGGAGCCGGTTTAAATGCTGTATCTGCATTGCCGATGCAACAACATCTGTTTAAATCAATATTTCAAAAAACAACTATCAGCCAGTTGCCCCAAATTGTTAACTGGCCTATGGATGGAGGACCCTTTGTCACCATGCCACAGGTTTATACTGAAGATGTAGACAAACCGGGGATTATGAATTCAAATCTGGGAATGTACAGGATTCAGCTGGCAGGCAATGATTATTTAAAAGATCAGGAAGTTGGATTGCATTATCAGATACACAGAGGTATTGGAGTGCATCAATCCAAAGCAAATGCAGCAGGCAAGCCTTTAAAGGTTAGTATATTCGTCGGCGGACCTCCGGCACATCCGCTTGCGGCAGTTATGCCACTTCCAGAAGGGCTTTCGGAGTTGACTTTTGCAGGGGTATTGGGCGACAGAAGATTTCGTTATTTCTATGATGATGAAGGATTTTGTATTTCTGCAGATGCAGATTTTGTCATCACGGGAACAGTCTATCCCGATTCTAATAAACCAGAAGGGCCATTTGGCGACCACTTAGGATATTATAGTCTTGCACATCCCTTTCCTGTGATGAAAGTGCACCAGGTATATCATAAGAAAGATGCGATATGGTCATTTACTGTAGTGGGTCGCCCTCCACAGGAAGACACCAGTTTTGGCGCACTTATACATGAAATTACCGGGTCTGCGATCCCGCAGGAAATTCATGGTTTAAAGGAAGTAAATGCGGTAGATGCTGCAGGTGTGCATCCACTGCTTTTTGCGATTGGTAGTGAACGTTATACGCCTTACCTGGCCGAACGCCGACCGCAGGAAATCTTAACTATTGCTAATCATATTCTGGGTAAGAATCAGTTGAGTCTGGCTAAATACCTTTTTATCGCGGCCAGAGAAGATAATGAGAAATTGAATACCAATAATATAGAGCAATTCCTGATTCATATGTTGTCTCGTTTAGATCCCGCGCGAGATTTACATTTCCATACTAATACGACTATAGATACACTGGATTATAGCGGTACCGGATTAAATGCGGGTTCAAAAGTAGTTTTTGCAGCAGCGGGAGAGGAGAAGCGTAAGCTTGCGGCAACTTTACCGGAAATATCCTTTCCGGAAGGATTTACTGCTGCTCAATTGTCAATGCCCGGGGTTATTGTAGTGAATGCACCAGAATATGTCAATGAAATGCAGACGGCAGAAACAGTGATGTTATTTGAAAAGCATTTCAGGGACGAAAAGCTTGCCGAAATTGCTTTGATTGTATGGTGCGATGATGCGAATTTTGCAGCTGCCGATATTAACAACTTCGTCTGGGTAACTTTTACCCGTAGTAACCCAGCTGTTGATATACATGGCGTAAACTCATTTATAAAAGATAAACATTGGGGCTGTAGAGGCCCGCTCATTATTGACGCGAGAAAGAAAACGCACCATGCACCGGAATTAATAGCAGATTCGGCTACGGAGCAGAATATCGGGCGGTTTAATCTTAAACTGTAAATAATCTTAGACTTTTAATACTGGTTGAAGCCTAACAAGCTTTGTGCGGTTTCGATTTGACTGAACACAAAAATGCCCTGCTTTAATTTAAAGCAGGGCATTTTTGTATTGTGGTTTAAAGCTTAGAACCTTACACCTACAGTAAGAAATACATTGTTCTTAGACAATTTAGAAGTAGCAACCGGCTCTGAAAAATCGGCCAGTTCATAAGGACTTAATGTGTTATGAGTCTCAGTGCGTTGGTAAGCAAGATCCACATAATATTCATTTACCCTGTAACCAATACCACCTGAGTAATATTTGACATCAAATCTGTTTTTAGGATCTTCTTTATAAGGGCTTCCATTTATGCCGTAACCAGCTCTCAAACTGAACTGATCGATTCTGTATTCACCACCAACACGGTAGTTAAAAGCATGGGTATAATTATCCTTGATAAACTGATTTTCAGACCTGATTAGATCTCTGTAACCATCACTAACTGTAAGTTTTGTAGAAGAATAATCAACATAATCCACGTCTGCAGTTAACAACGCATTTTGACCTATAATTACGGATGCACCAAATGAACCTTTATAAGGAGTTCTCAGGTTATAATTCATGTTAGAATTAGCAACGTCATTAAAGATATTGATTGTTGGTGAACCACCACCAGAAAAACGTGTATCGATTACCTCAGCAAAATCCTCTTCCATATGCATCCAGGTAGGTGTTTGGAAAGTAGCACCTAAACGGATAGTATTTACAGGTTTGTAAATCAAACCTATACGACCGTTAACTCCGGCGCCTGTAGTATTTTGGTTAGACCTGTAAGTTAAATCATAATTTTGTCCTATATGTGGATTTGGTTTTTCATTTGGATTACTAGGATCCGGTGCGGGATCATTCGGGCCCACTGTGTTGATCACGGTACCGCTCTCTGTATATAGACGGTCTGTTACATAACGCACATTTACGAAACCGATACTTGCACCCAGATAGAACTTATTAGAAAAGTTCAGGCCTGCAGCGAAGTTCATTTCAGAAGTAGAGCCTTCACGGACTTCACTTTGATTCTGTACATTAGTTTGAGAAGTCGCAGGGAAATAGTTACTCGGAGATCCAACCTGTTTGTCAATTAAATAGCTGTCAAAGGCCATTTTCTCCACTGAACCACGTTGGAAATTAGCTGGAGTCTGTCCATTAGCACGCTGTGCCCATGAATCTGCAATAGAACTATTACTGTTTACACCGCTGAAATTGTTTTCTACACTGAAATCATTATTTCTATTGTAACCAACCCCCCATACGATACTAATTAAACCTTTATTCAGATCAGAACCTGGTGCTTTTACAATAGGATTGTACCATACTGCTGCTGCCTGATTCAGGTTCAGCATATTTTTTGTCGACTTGGTTTGCTGACCTAGATAATTAATATTAGCTCTTGTGTTATTGAATTCTGGAGAAATAGTGAATTCCGAACGTGTAAACATACCAAGACCCGCTGGGTTACCGCCGATAGAACTGATGTCGCCACCTAAACTGATTTGGGCATTTCCCAAACCTTTAAAACGTGCCGAACTTCCGTAATCAGTTCTTGAGAAACGTAGTGCATCGCCTGCGTAAATACCTTGCGCATAAATATTGCCTGTCGTAGCTACTGTAGCTACGATCAGGAGTTGTATGAATTTTTTCATTTAGATTCTGGAATATTAATTACCTCTGCCACCACGGCCACCACCGCCACCGCCTGATACTCTGCCACCGCTTCCACCGCTAAAGCCACCGGAAGATCTGCCACTGCTTGCAGGAGGAGAATAAGACCGTTCGCTTCTTTGTGGAGTGTACGAAGAACGATCTGGTCTGCTCGAAGTATTATTTGAACGGTTATAGTCAGCTCGGGTTCTTGAATTTCCCTGGTATCTATTACCCTGACCAGAGTTTACATCAGAACCTCTTCCACTAACTCGTCCGCCAGAAGAAACTCTGTTGCCAGAACCGTCATACGCTCTTGCACCGGTTCCGTTATAATTGCCTCTGCCGTTATAGTTATTTGAATTACCACGGCCGTAACCGTTGTTATCTAAGCCTCTTCCAGTTCTAGGACGGTATACGCTGTTCGATCTGTAATTTCCATACAAACCGCCGTAATAGCCACCACCCCAGCCGCCGCCCCAGCCACCGTAATAGCCGCCACCCCAGCCCCATGGAGAGTAGAATGGAGAGTAAAGGCCGCCCCAGCCGTAGTTATTCCATCCGAAGCCACCGCCCCATCCGAAACCACCACCCCAGCCACCGCCGAACCCACCACCAAATCCAAAGCCAAGGCCAAAACCGCCACCATAAAGACCGGAATAATATGGAGAGTAGCCTCCATAAAAACCGTCATAATAAAAAGGATCAAAATAACTTCTGTATGGGCTGCCGTAATAAAATCTGTTGATACGTGAAGAATAGTTCATGTCAGCATACTGATCGCTGCTGCCATAATACTCATCATCGTCATAATAATCGTCTCCGACTGTCTGTGAAGACTGTGCTCTGACAGGTTGGCTGTATTCAACTGCTGTTGCAGTAGAACCATACACGTCGTCCTGATGACGCGATTGCTGAGCCATTTGCGGAGCAGAACAGGAAGTAACTGCAAGGGCAGCTAAAACCAGCATGCTGGAAAATAAATGGTTAGGTTTCATATGTGTGAATTCTTTGTGTGTGTAAACAATTTTTTTGTAGGCATAAATTTATAAATTTGTAGCCTATCATGCAAGTTATTTAACACAATAAACGTTCCAAACAGTTATGAGCAAAGGTATTACAAGTAAAAACGAAGACTATTCCCAGTGGTATAATGATATTGTCATTAAAGCAGATCTCGCTGAACACTCAGCGGTGAAGGGTTGCATGGTGATAAAGCCGTATGGCTATTCAATTTGGGAGAAAATGCAAGCTGTTTTGGATCAAAAATTCAAAGATACGGGGCATAGTAATGCCTATTTTCCATTATTCATTCCGAAGTCATTTTTTTCTAAGGAGGCTGCACACGTGGAAGGATTTGCGACAGAATGTGCTGTTGTGACACATTACCGCCTTAAAAATGACGGCGAAGGAAATATAATAGTTGATCCCGATGCGAAACTAGAGGAAGAACTGATCGTCAGGCCGACTTCAGAAACCATCATCTGGAATACTTTCAGAGGATGGGTACAGTCTTACCGCGATCTACCTTTGCTAATTAATCAATGGGCAAACGTTGTACGCTGGGAGATGAGAACAAGGCTTTTTCTGAGAACTGCAGAGTTTTTGTGGCAGGAAGGGCATACCGCTCACGCAACTTCGGCGGAAGCAATTGAAGAAACTGAAAAGATGCTTAATGTTTATGCAGATTTTGCTGAGAACTGGATGGCATTGCCGGTTGTTAAAGGTAAGAAAACGGCTAATGAAAGATTTGCAGGAGCGTTGGATACTTATTGTATTGAGGCATTAATGCAGGATGGTAAAGCCTTACAAGCCGGTACTTCACACTTTCTGGGACAGAATTTCGCCAAAGCATTTGACGTGAAATTTACCAGTAAAGAAGGTAAACAGGAGCATGTATGGGCAAGTTCCTGGGGAGTTTCAACACGGATGATTGGTGCGTTAATTATGGCACATAGTGATGATCAGGGTTTGGTACTTCCACCAAAACTGGCTCCAATCCAGGTTGTTATTGTACCTATTTATAAGAACGACGAAGAGCTTAAAAGAATCAGCGATTTCGCCGATGATCTGATGCCAAAGCTGAAAGCGTTAGGTATTTCTGTTAAATATGATGACAGGGATTCTCAACGTCCTGGGTTTAAGTTTGCAGAATATGAACTGAAGGGAGTACCAGTAAGATTGGCGATAGGTGGACGTGACATGGAGAATGGAACGGTCGAACTGGCCCGTAGAGATACCCGTGAAAAGTCGACTGTAAGTCAGCAGGGGCTGGATACTTACTTGTCAGAATTGTTGGATGATATTCAGGCTAATATCTACAAAAAAGCTGCAGATTTCCGCGCTACACACATTACTCCGGCCAATTCTTATGAAGAGTTTCAGCAATTGCTGGAAGATAAAGGCGGATTTATTTCAGCACACTGGGATGGCACACCAGAAACGGAACAAAAGATTAAAGAAGAAACAAAAGCCACTATCAGATGTATACCTTTAGATAATGAGCTGGAAGACGGTATCTGTATCTACTCCGGTAAACCATCTGTACAAAGAGTATTATTTGCCCGTGCTTACTAAGCAGGCTTAACCAAAAAATTATAACAAAGCGATGAAATTTGCAACTAAAGCGATACACGCAGGTCAGGAACCTGATCCTTCGACGGGAGCGGTAATGACTCCTATATATCAGACTTCGACCTACTGGCAGAAATCTCCTGGAGAACACCAGGGATTTGAGTACTCAAGAGGAACTAATCCAACTAGATTGGCGCTTGAAAACTGTCTGGCAGCACTGGAGAATGCGAAATATGGATTAGCTTTTTCTTCGGGAATGGGCGCAACTGATACCGTTTTACGTATACTGAAGCCGGGTGATGAAGTTATCACAGGTAATGATTTATATGGCGGTTCTTACCGTATTTTCACGAAAGTGTATGAGAAATATGGTATTAAATTCCACTTTCTGGACTTGTCTAAACCGGAGAATATTCTGCCATACCTGAACGATAAAACTAGAATGGTGTGGATTGAAACTCCAACAAATCCAACGATGCAAATTATCGATATCGAAGGCGTAGCAAAGTTGACTAAAGAAAATGGACTTATTTTAACTGTAGACAATACTTTTGCTTCACCATACCTGCAAAACCCGTTAGACCTGGGGGCAGATATTGTCATGCATTCGGTTACTAAGTACATCGGCGGACACTCTGATGTTGTCATGGGAGCTTTATTACTGAATGATGACGACTTGTATAAAGAATTGTGGTTCATTTACAATGCATGCGGAGCTACTCCGGGTCCGCAGGATGCGTTTTTAGTACTTCGAGGAATTAAGACATTGCACTTGCGGATGAAGGCACATTGCGAAAACGGCGAGAAGGTAGCACGTTACCTGAAGAACCATCCAAAAATCGATAAGATTTACTGGCCTGGTTTCGAAGACCACCCTAACCACGATATAGCTAAAAAGCAGATGAGAGGATTCGGTGGTATGGTTTCCATCACACTTAAAGATGCAGATCTGGCCGAGACATTCCGGGTAGCTTCTTCATTTAAAGTATTTACTCTAGCAGAATCTTTGGGAGGTGTAGAATCGCTGATTAATCACCCTACTTCAATGACTCACGGATCTATTCCGAAAGCTGAACGTGAAAAAGTTGGTGTTACTGACAACCTGCTTCGATTAAGCGTAGGTGTAGAAGATATAGATGATTTGCTAGCAGATTTAGAACAAGCACTTAAATAAAGACGATTGGAATTTTTAGCATTAAAGGATTTCCTGGAGGTAAAGGTTGCGCAATATAACCGGCCCGATTTTATTTCCAGCGACCCAATTTGTATACCCCATCGTTTTAATAAAAAACAAGATATCGAAATTGCCGCATTTTTTGCGGCAATTTTGGCTTGGGGCCAACGGAAGACTATTATTAATAAATGTACTGAACTGATGGCCAGGATGGATAATTCTCCATATGAGTTTATGCTTGGACATTCCGATCAGGATTTGAAAGGTTTACTCGGATTCAAACACCGGACATTTAATGACACAGATCTATTATATTTTGTAGCTTTTTTTCAGCAGCATTATATGCAGTCAGAATCTCTGGAAACTGCCTTCCTTCCTGCATCATTGGGGCAGTTTGACTCGGAAACAGCACTTAATCATTTCAGAACTTATTTTTTTAGCTTGCCAGATTCGCCACGTCGTACAGTAAAGCATATTTCCTCACCTTCTCAGAAGTCCACCTGTAAAAGGCTGAATATGTTTTTACGCTGGATGGTCCGGAGTGATAAAGCCGGCGTAGATTTTGGTCTCTGGTCACGAATTTCTACTGCATCGCTGATCTGCCCGTGTGATGTGCATGTGGATAGAGTAGGAAGGAGCCTGGGTTTGATTACCCGTAAACAAACGGATTGGAAAACAGCAATAGAGCTTACTGCGGAATTAAGTAAATTTGACCCTGACGACCCTGTTAAGTATGATTTTGCCTTATTTGGTATGGGAGTTGAAGAAAAGCTTAAATTATGATCAAATTCAACGCAATTATAGCGCGTTTTGACCAGAAAGGAGAAAAGACCGGCTGGACCTACGTGACGGTTCCCGCTGCAGTCGCGTGCCTGATTAAGCCGGGAGTTAAAAAAAGCTTTCGTGTACGGGGCTTACTGGATCAGCATAAAATATCCGGACTGGCGTTATTGCCGATGGGAGAAGGGGATTTCATTCTGACCCTGAAAAGCAGTCTGAAAAAAGTCCTTGAAAAGAAAGAAGGTGATCCATTATATCTGGAGCTGGAAGAGGATATTGATTTTGAGATTTTAATGCCCCCGGATCTCGAATTATGCCTTTCAGAAGAACAAAAGCTGATGGATTCCTTTTTAATTCAGCCCAAGTCACATCAAAACTACTTTATCAATTGGCTTAACGCCGCGAAAACAGAACCGACACGGGTTAAGAGATTGACATTAATTGTTATGGCTATGGAAAAGAGATTAAATTATGGCGAAATGATCCGTGCCGCTTCTGCTCAGGAACGTTTATAACTTCTGAACCAGCTATTTATTTTCATTTGAATTACACCCAGGAACGCCTCTCTGAAGATCCGTGTACTCATTTTTGACGTTCCTTCAGTACGATCTGTAAATATAATTGGAACTTCCACGACATTAAAGCCGTACTTAATAGCGGTAAATTTCATTTCTATCTGAAATGCGTAACCAACAAACTTTATCTTATCAAGCGGAATAGTTTCCAACACAATTCTTTGATAACACTTAAATCCTGCTGTCGCATCCTGAATATTTATTCTCGTAATCAGTCTGACATACATCGAAGCGAAATAAGACATCAATACCCTGCTCATCGGCCAGTTTACAACGTTTACCCCACGGACATAACGTGAGCCAATCGAGACTTCGGCACCTTTCACACAGGCATTCCGCAATTTAATGAGGTCATCCGGATTATGAGAGAAATCGGCATCCATTTCAAAAATATACTGGTATGGACGCTCAAGAGCCCATTTGAAGCCATGAATATAGGCTGTACCTAATCCAAGTTTACCTGTTCTTTGTAACATGTGCAGTCCGGCAAACTCTGTCTGTAATAATTTGACAATATCCGCTGTGCCATCCGGAGAGCCGTCGTCAATAATCAGTACCTCAAAAGGAAAACTGAGGCTAAAAACCTTGCGGATAATCCTTTCAATGTTTTCTTTTTCATTATAAGTAGGGATGATTACTAAACTGTCTGACACAATAATGGGGTATAATATAAAACTCTGGCGAAAATATGGTTTAAAACTGAGAAGATGCAGCGAATTAAGAAATTTTAACAATCATGAGACCTATGTCCATAAGCTATAAATACGAAATCCCACCTTTTTTAGAAAGTGGGATTTCGTATTTACAGTTCTGAAAATAAGCTTCTGTAGGTAAATTGAGATTAAGAAGTTGCCGTCATCGTTTTTTGTAACCATTTAGTTAGCACGAATAAGATGATAGAAGCAACACCAGCCATACCAACGAATAACATGAAGAATTCGTTTAAATTATTCATTTCATAACCGGCAAAATTAGTAGAATGCCCACCATCCGGATATAATGAACTGAGCTTTCCGCTTAATACATTCGCACCTGCGTTTGCAAGGAACCATACAGCCATTAATAAGGAAGCGAATTTAAGAGGGGCCAGTTTATTAACTAGTGATAATCCGATCGGAGAAAGACAAAGCTCACCCCAGGTATGGAATGCATACATACCGATCAGCCACATCATACTCACTTTTATACCAGCGCCAACATCCTTTACTCCAACAGCGATGACAAAATAACCAACAGCCAGAAGCATTAGGCCAATAGCCATTTTCGTCGGTGCTGAAGGTTCTCTTCTGCCTAATTTGATCCATAACCAGGCGAAAATAGGGGCAAAGACTACAACAAACACTGAATTTAAAGATTGGAACCAACTGGCTGGAATGGTGAAAAAACCAAGATCACGCTGTGTCGTTTCTTCAGCAAAGAAGGTTAGAGAAGCACCAGCCTGCTCAAAGGCACTCCAGAAGAATACGACGAAGAAAGCAAGGATGAAAATTACAGAGATTTTCTTTTTCTCAACTTTAGTTAATTTTTTGTCACTGAAGATCATATAAGCGATACCGAGTACAGCCGCCAGCAGTAGGTAACTCAAATAACTGTATACATTTGCATCTATATAAAGCAGACCGACACATACAGCGGAGAAAAGTAATAAAGACAGGTAAACTAATACCGGATTCATCTCTTTCCCTTCCTGGACAGGTTTCATGCCTAGTGGAGCTCCTTCTGGTCCGCGGACATATTTGTCTTTTAAATTAATGAAGACGACTACGCCGATCATCATCGCAACAGCTGCTGCAAGGAAAGCCCATTTATAATCTGCCGGGTTTCCGGTGTCTCCAAAATAACCACAGATAAATGGTCCTAAAGCCCCACCGACATTGATACCCATATAAAAAATCGTATAGGCAGAATCCAATCGGCGGTCACCAGGTTTGTAAAGCTGACCCACCATGGATGAAATGTTTGGTTTAAAGAAACCATTACCAGCAATCATAAATCCAAGGCCGGAGAAAAATAGGAACGAAGATACGTCAAGATTCGTCTGATAGAGCGACGCACAGGCGAACATTAACAACTCTCCAAGAGCCATGAGTATACCACCTGTGATAATAGAGCGGCGGTTTCCCCAATAACGATCGGCAACAAAACCACCGATTAGTGGTGTCAGATAGACAAGTCCGGTATAACTCCCGTAAAGATTGGAGGCGAAAGCTTTATCAAAAAGTAGCGCTTTAGTCATAAAAAGCACCAGGATAGCCCGCATACCGTAGTAATTGAAACGTTCCCACATTTCGGTAGCGAACAGAACATATAATCCTTTTGGATGGCCTTTCGACGCATCGTCCAGTTGTTCTGGCTTAAGGATTTCAGATTGATCCATAATGAATATTAAATTTATATAAAGTTTGCAAATTACAGATTTAGCAGGTTTCTACCTGACTATTTTATTCCTTTTTCCCTCATGATGCCATTAAGCCATTTTAACAACATAAAAGCTACCAAAGCCGAGAATAATAATAAGAAGAAGTTAATCCAGAAGAAGTTGGCCTTATTCTCATATGTATCCCATAACGTTGCCAGTACACCTGATAGTTTATTCCCGATTGATGTAGCCAGGAACCAGCCGCCCATCATCAGTGAGGTAATTCTTACCGGACTTAGCTTGGAAACCAGGGAAAGACCCATAGGACTCAGAAATAGTTCACCGATTGTGATGACACCATAACTTGCCATTAACCAAAATACCGAAACTTTTTCAGCTCCGTTTCCGCCTGAGTATACTGCCCCGATCATAACCAGCACAGATAAAGCCGAAATCAGTAAACCAAATGCAATTTTTGTAGCTGTAGTAGGTTCTTGATTTCTTTTACGAAGCCAGGTAAAGAAAGCTACTATTAGGGGGGTAAGCAAGATTACCCAGCCCGGATTAATTGACTGACTTATATTTGTTGCCCAGACCTCGATCTGCGTACCTTCAGCGAGACGTTTTTCGGGGGCAACATTTTTGAAATAGGTAGGGTAATTATATTCCTGTAATACTTTGCCATCAGCTTTCTGTAACCGGAAAGCTTCGTCATATAGAGGAACTGAGTCTTTGGCCATTGTAAGCTGTTGTGATAAACTCAGACCGGAGAATATTTTAGCAGCCATCGGGTTCTCCACGTGACGATCTGTGTAACGGTCCGCCCAGGTGTTTAACGCAGAACCATTCTGTTTGAAAACTGCCCAAAACAGAATTACTACAGCAAATATGGTGAGCAGTGCGGCGATAGGCCTCTTTTCTGACTTATCTGCTTTAGCGAGTAATGAACCATAGAAATAGATAACCGGAATGCAGGCGAATATAAATGCGTCCGTAGATGGAGAGCCAATTAACGCGTGCCCAAGAACCTGCGTAGGAACCACCCATCCGATTACACCTGCAATTACAGCAGGGAAAAGAATAACCATCACAATTTTAAGGAATGACATGTCACCCTGCTGCATTCCTTTCTTTACGTCAAAAGCACGATAATGCTTCATTCCGTAGAGAAAGATACCTACACCCAGGAACATTCCGATACCGGCCGCAAGAAATGCATAACCCCAGCCAAGAAGAATGTATAGTGCCGCACCAAAGAAATTACAGATAAATGCACCAACGTTGATGCCCATGTAAAAAATATTATACCCTTCATCTTTTTTATCTTCATATTCTGGTGTAGAATATATATTTCCGAGTAAGGTTGAAATATTTGGTTTGAAAAAGCCATTACCTATAATAACGAGTGTCATAGAAAGGTACAGGATTGGCAGGCTGTGAATTGCCATCATACAGTATCCGACTCCCATCATCAGGCCTCCGATAATAATTGATTTGGTATAGCCGAAATATCTGTCGGCGATTAAACCACCCAGAAAGGGAGTTAAGAATACCAGTGCAATAAAAGTACCGTATAAATCAGCAGCTTCTGCTTCTGTCATGGCAAATCCGGCTTTCACATCTTTGAGGTATAATGTGAAAATACCGATCATCAGGTAGTAGCCGAAACGTTCCCACATCTCGGATAAAAAAAGAAAAGTCAGGCCCTTCGGGTGCTTTACCTTATTGTTTTGATTCATTAATTTCAGATATTATTTGTGTGTGTAGCGAACGAACGCATCGCGCAATATAGGCACATGAGCGCATACTCGCAAATCCGGGCCCGTTCGATAGTTCCCGGATTTGGGTTTTTCCACTTGTATAAATATCTTTTTTCAAACGAGCTTTATACAGCTTCGATTACTAGTGCGCTTGCACCACCGCCGCCATTACATATCCCTGCCGCACCTATTTTACCGTTGTTTTGTGCCAGGACTGTCAGTAGCGTCACAACGATTCTTGCTCCGGATGCACCTAGCGGATGTCCTAAGGCAACTGCACCACCGTTAATATTTACCTGAGAGGATTCGATATTTAGTTTTTGATTATTTGCCAGAGAAACGACAGAGAATGCCTCGTTTATTTCAAAGAAATCTACATCACTAATAGTTTTTCCAGCTTTTTCTAATGCCAGTGGAATAGCCTTTGCCGGGGCAGTGGTAAACCATTCTGGCGCTTGTTGTGCATCAGCGAAACCCAGTATACGTGCCAATGGTTTTAACCCCATTGCCAGTGCTTTTTCAGCACTCATTAAAACCAGCGCTGCTGCACCATCATTTAACGTAGACGCATTGGCAGCCGTAACTGTACCTTCCTTTTTGAAAACTGGTTTTAAACCCGGTATTTTGTCAAACTGGACCATTTGAGGCTCCTCGTCTGTATCAATAATGGTTTGTTTACCTTTTTTGTCAGTTATGATTACGGGAACAATTTCATTCTTGAATTTTCCGGCAGCCTGCGCCGCTTGTGCGCGCTGATAAGAACTGATTGCAAAAGCATCCTGATCTTCACGGCTTATATTGCAGTTATCTGCGCATAATTCTGCGGCAGAACCCATATGGTAGTCATTATAAACATCCCAGAGACCATCCTTCATCAATCCATCTGTCAACTGGCCGTGTCCAAGCCTGTAACCTGTTCTGGCTTTTTCCAGATAGTAGGGAACGTTACTCATACTTTCCATGCCACCAGCAATTACAATGTCATTTGCACCTGATGCTATACTTTGGGCAGCGAGCATAATAGCTTTAGTGCCTGAAGCACAAACCTTGTTGATTGTGGTTGCGGGAACATCGGGGAGACCTGCAAATTTAGCTGCCTGAGTGGCGGGTGCCTGACCTAAATTTGCAGAAAGAACATTACCCATATAGACCTCTTGTACATCTTCCGGTCGAATTCCGGCCCTTTCTACTGCTGCCTGAATAGCGAATCCACCAAGCTGGGTTGCAGAAAAGGAAGATAATGAACCTGTGAAACTTCCTATAGGTGTCCTGACTGCCGATACAATAACTACTTCTCTCATCTGTTTATATTAAATTTGGTTATGGGCAAATCTAATAATTTTAAATTTGCCCATCGAGATCTTTTTTGCTTGTTTTGGGAAGTTTCTTCCTTTTGCTGGCTTGAACAGCCTGGTGCAGTAAGAATTCTATCTGACCATTGGTACTGCGAAATTCATCCTGGGCCCAGTGTTCCAGCTCTGTGAGTAGCTGCGGATTAATCCGCAGTACAAATGCCTTTTTATCCTGAGCACTCATGCTTAACTATATAACGTGCCTGTGTTTACAACTGGCTGAACATTTCTGTCTCCGCATAGTACCACAAGAAGATTGCTGACCATTGCGGCCTTGCGTTCCTCATCCAATTCTACGATATTTTTAGCAGACAAACGTTCCAAAGCCATTTCTACCATACCAACAGCTCCTTCCACGATTAATTTTCTGGCTGCAATTACAGCCGTTGCTTGTTGGCGTTGTAACATTGCGCTTGCAATTTCCTGTGCATATGCTAAATGTGAAATACGCGCTTCGATTACCTCAATACCTGCTCTGGAGAGACGCTCACTTAGTTCACCCTCTAAAAGGGAGCTTACTTTTTCGGCTCCGTCTTTCAGTGTGATCGTAGCTTCTTCGTCTTCAAAGTTATCGTATGGAAAAATATTTGCCAGATGGCGTACTGCGGCCTCACTTTGGATAGTCACATATTGCAAATAGTCCTCAACCGCGAACATGGCCATTGCTGTTTCTTTAATCTGCCATACGACAACAGCAGCAATCTCAATTGGATTACCAAGTTTGTCATTCACTTTAATCTGGTGCCCGTTTAGGTTCCTTGCTTTTAATGAGACCTTCTTTTTTGTGGTCAATGGATTCACCCAGAAGAAACCGTCAGTTTTAACCGTACCAACATATTTACCAAATAAAGTTAGGACTTTAGCCTCATTTGGATTGTTAATAATCAGCCCTGGAAGAACCAGGAACAGATTGATGAGCATAACGATGCCGGCTGCCACAAAATTTTCTGTAGCAAAGCCATAAAAACTGCCGCCTAATAACGCTAGAAAAAGGACAAGAGTCAAATAGCCCGAAGGGGGAGTGATAATTTTTTCCTGATACATAATGATATTAATTTGATATCATAAATGAACAGAAAAAAAAGAATAAATCAAAATTAAATTTTAAGTCCGATGAATTTATTACCGCTGTAAGTCAGTCTATTTCAGTATGGAATCTGAAAATTCGGCATTTATTTAAAAAAAGAATAGGCTTTGTTATTTTTTAAAAACGTTTTTGCAGTTTCAGATGTTTAGATGATGCCTGGAGGGTCTTGATTACCAAAAATATACTGGTTATTATTGACCTCGTTTTACCGTCAGCACTAATCGCTGATAGTATGTTTAGGTAATAATAGTTAATGAAAAACCGGCGACTGTGGATGCATCTCCGGTTTTTTTTATGGCTTCGTTTTTAAGGTAACGACAATTACCCCATATTTGCCTTTTTCGCCAAAGCGGGCGATTGCAGATTCGCCTTTAAAGACATTTATAGATTTGATTTCGTTGGTGTCCAAATTTTCAATGGAGCTCGTCTCTACACCGTTCACCACATAAATCGGAAGGTGGGCCTTTGCTTTAACCGCCGTCCCCGGGTTTACCTTATTTTTGGACGTCTGGTAATCTGGTGTTGCAAATGCAAAAAAGATCAAAGAGAAACAGGGAACCAATAATAATATACTCCACTTCTTTGTTTCTCGAGATGTCCGTTTTTTCATCATATCAATTCTGCTGAATGGATTGTCGCCGGCAAAAGAACTACTGAAATTGAATACCCGGCTTTGCAGGCTATGGTTTAATAGCGTGGCGCGGTAGGTTGCTCCTGAATTTCCGGCTTGCAGTACCGTCTGGTCTGCCAGATACTCATGATTTTGTCTCACCGCTTTCAAGTACAGCCATGCAATTGGATTAAACCATTGGAAAATTCTTACCAACTGTGCGATTTGCATATCTATCCAGTGTTTCTGAATTACATGTGCCTTTTCATGTTCCAGGATCAGGCGTCGTTCTACCACAGAACTAGCGATATCAGTATCCAGAAAAATATAGTTAAATATAGAGAATGAAGTGTTAAACTGATTAGTATAGATGATTTTACAGCGATCTACAACCTCGAAATAATGCTGGGAAACCAATTGTCTTGCCTTTCTCAATGACAGCAGGTAATTAAATATAAAGCCAAAAGTTACCACAAAATAAACTAGCAGTCCGAACTGCAGGTAACTAAGTATAGCAGGCGTTGTTTTCGCTGGATTAAGAACTGAATTTTCGTTAAATATTGGATCAGTCACCTGTACTGTATAAGTGAAGTTGAATAAAGGAATGATAATAGAAAGGAAGATTCCTGCAAGGAGAAAGTATCTGTTGAATTTAAAAAAGGTCTCGTTTTTCAGGAAGATATAATAAATACCATAACACAAAGACAGGTATATGCCTGATTTAAAGAGATATAAAGCAATTTCTTCCATATCTTATTTTTTTTGTTCTTCTGTTAATTCTTTCCGTGTCTGTTCAATCATTTGATCCAATTCCTCTATTGAATAATTGTTGTCTTTGGCAAAAAATGAAGCCATTGTTGCGAAAGAGCCGTTGAAATAGTTATGTAGCAATCCCGAAAGCATAGATCTGGAATACTGTTCCTTTTTAATTAAAGGCAGGTAAGTATTTACACGACCGGCTGTTGTATGACTGACAAAACCTTTGTTTTCCAGAATAGTTAGTACTGTGGATACAGTTGTTCTGGCAGGTTTTGGTGCTTCCAGCACTTCCAAAATATCCTGAACAGTAGCCTGCTTAAGCGTCCACAGCGCTTGCATGATCTGCTCTTCAGCTTTGGTCAATTGTACCGGTGTGGGAGATTTCTTCATATTTTAAAGTTAGGACTAATTTTATAGACGATCAAATGATTTTGATTATTCATTGTTGCGGGTTTTGCCGCGCAGATTAAATTTGACCTTTAGCATAAGCTGCGCCGGCCTTAATAGGTAACCAACTATACGGTAACCGATAGCATCATAGTTTGCCGTTACATAGTCTTTTGTATTAAATAAATTAGTGTAGTCCATATTGAAGTCAATAGATTTAAACCGGTACTGCATTCCCGTGTTAGCGAAATGTACTGTTTTGCTTCCTGTATAGATATTTTGAACGTAATATCTCTCATGTGAAACGTAAATTGTTAGTTTTTTAGATGGAAAGAAATTCAGCCGTGAGGATTGTAATTGCATGCGCACTGGTTTGAATATATCTGGTATTCCATAAACTTTATTGCTGCTGCTACTAAGTAAGAGACTTCCTGCCACACTAATCCAGGGTCGAAAACGGGTTGAAAAAGCGGGTTTGAAAGTAATGGTCTCGTAAATGGACTTATAGAATTCCTCCTGGCTTATTTGTTCACCCTTATCCGCACTATAACCCGCTTCCATTGTAAAAGTGCCTTTAATTGCATCTATGCCTTTGCTTATCCGCGTGGAAAGCCGGTTGGCGAAACTTTGGTTTGGCAGCATATAAGCGGTCAGTACCTGAAACCCGCCGTTAAAGGCATAACTGTAAATTAAGTTACTCATTTTCCAGTTTGCAGTATTACTGATGTTTATGAAAAGAGATTTTACAGGGTTGTTATAGTTCCAGCCTGCCGAAATTCCTTTCAATTCAATCTCTTGCAGTTGGCTGCTACTGCGCATCAGCATGCGATAATTTTGCATAATAATTCCGGGAATAATCTGATCTGCTTCGCCCAGAGTGCTTTTCCGATATAGATTGAGATTTAAATTCATCATAGGGTTGACCTCATAATTTAGATAAATTGAAGGGTTAATAAAGAGCCGGTTTTTAACCTGGTCCAGATGATTGTATTTTTCCCGTATCTGCAGGCTGGCTATCTTTACCGGGACGCTGAAATTGAACCTGAACTTGCCAGTCAGAAAGATGAAATCCGGATTGAAATATACTTCAGCTGCGTTCCACTTCAACTGGTTTTTTAAAGAATCGCCCGAAACGAAGCTCCGGTTATTTTCCTGCAAATCTGAATAAATAAGGCGCTCCTTCAATTCGATACCGGCAGTGTAATTATGTTTGAATTTATTTTGGTTCCATCCGAAGCTCATTTTATTCTTCGTACTCCACTGCTGATCAGTTAAATCCTGATTCCATATACCCGAACCCGAATGAGCTGACAGAAGCGGAAAACTCACCGGGGATACAATTAGTTCCTGTGTCGAACGTTCAAGTCTTGTAACCGAGGACAACTTAAATAAACCCGTACCATACTGTTTTACGAGATCGAATCTGTTTTCTAATACATAATTTGGTTGACTCAGATCTTGATTAACGCTATCACGTTGCACTGCAATGCCCTTGGAAGTTCCCCAGTTTCCCAGAAAACTAAGTTCCTGGTTCAGGTAATACTTTTTACTGTTGATATTGTACTTTAGTGCACCTTCAAACTGATTGATGCGTCTGGTAGAGCTGAGCTTTTCACTAATTTCCAGTAGTTGTTCCTGTGTCAGATAATAACCGTTGTTTGCTAAGCTGTTCCGCTGTTGTACATCCTTCAGATAGTTTAAATTCAGATTAAGTTGTTTATCATTTTCAAATGCCCATAGATTATTTACCGAAATTGCATGAGCTCGATTGAACAGATATCTATTTTGATTAACCGGAGGATCTCCAGGTTCCTGTATGCTCAGTTTCAAATCCTGCTGATTCTGGTTTCCAGTATATAAATGTCTAAATTCAGCTCCTGGGTCCTGACCGGTATTATTTCCCTTATAGGTATTTATCATCTGCCTCCCTGATTTGAAAAACATTCCAAATAATTCATTGTCCCATAAAAATGGTTTTATACCAATCCCTAACTGGGCATTGGCCACTACGACCCCTTTTGCAGCATCCTTTAATTTTATGTTTATGGCAGCTTCATTGGTAAATTCGCTATTTGTAAGTGCTTTTACGGGCTGATGATTTTCCATTACCTGTACCGTAGCCACATCTGCGGCAGTAATATTATTTGTTGCAATTCCATACCGTCCTTGTAACAGGTCTTTCTGTTCGATATAGAATTTATTGATTGGCTTATTGTTATACAGGATACTCCCGTTTTCTTTCACTTCAATACCGGGCATTTTTTTGAGTACGTCTCCAATTGTGCGGTCATTC
This sequence comes from Pedobacter antarcticus, assembly GCF_900103515.1. Classification (NCBI taxonomy): domain Bacteria; kingdom Pseudomonadati; phylum Bacteroidota; class Sphingobacteriia; order Sphingobacteriales; family Sphingobacteriaceae; genus Pedobacter; species Pedobacter antarcticus. Next base: position 75,477 of record NZ_FNGZ01000009.1, on the reverse strand, counting down.
TGATCCGTAAATTCGTCTACCAAATAGTTTAATGTATCTTTTATCCGGCTTATTCTTGGAGGCTTAACTTTTAACTCCTTTAACTGGATGGCATTTGGGCTTAGTGTGATATTGACCTTTTGACTATGGTTAGCCAGATAAATCACCTTATTTTCCATACCGATTCCACTTATGAAAATTCCTAATGTATCAGCAGCAGATGTAAACTGAACCCGATATGCACCCGAAGTTTCAGTACGTGAATAGGTAAGAATAGAATCAGCAGTTTTAGTTCTAACAGTTATCTGGATTCCGGCAACGCCCTTCATATCGGGTGCAGCAATAATGGAACCGCTCCATATAGTTTGACTTTTAGTCTGCTGCCATTGAAAAAGGAGAAGAAAAAAACATAAATACCTCATTATTTCAGCTCCATAGGGATATAGTTGGTCTCGCCTGGAAATTCTGCGAGGATCAGATTACCGAAACTGAAATTAACCTGCATACCGGGTGCCTGCTTTATCTTCATTTTTTCGAAGTCGGCTCTGCTACATTTTATGCTGCCGGCAGGAATGTGAATCGGAAGTGGCATTTTAGTTTGTTCAAGACCAACCAGCGAGAAACTGAATAGCTGGTGACTGTCTTCCACCTTGACAATCAAGCCAGGCAAACCCATAAATTTCCACGGTCCATCATTTATTGGAACCTCAGGGCTAAACCATGCGGTATATTCCCTTCCGCGAAAGTTTAACCTGGCTTGTTTACAGCTATACGAATTGATGATAGTATCTGGTACTTGCTGTATTTTCCAGTCCATCGGGCCTGCCTGGTCTTCATATTCGAAAGATTTACCATTAACAGCAGTATAGTCTACAACTTTAATTTTACCGGTATTCAGGTCTTTGAATATCTGATAACTTTCGCCTTCATCTGTCCTGGAACTCACTGTACCCTGCATAGTGGATAGATCCTTTCCATTTTCGCTTTTAAAGACTGAGATGGATTTTATAGTTTCCGGATCAGGAATATTCATACTTGCACGAACCATGGAATCTCTGTACTGTCTGGAGGGATCATAAAACCTGGACTTTTCCGCTCCGGTTTCCAAAACCAGCGTATCGCGGCGGGAAGAGGAGGTTGTAGAAGGCCGGGTAAATTCGTAATAACATTTGATCTTGGATTCCCCAAACGGGGCTTTATGTTTCGTGTTTTCCTCTGCCTGACTTTGGTCTTGTGTAGTTTTTACGTTTTGCTGTGCGGAAGCTGAGATGAATACGAAGCAGCTTAAAATTGCGATAATACTGGATTTGATCATAAAGGTTGATTTTAAGGTTAGAAATCTTTATGCAATCTTAAGTCTATAAATTTAGACAAACAAATTATTTGTGAATTTAGTCTAAAAAAATAGACAAATAAATCTTTGAGGAGAATACTGGGAGGTCTGGACCATAGAGTATGGTTAAACTGGGGTAGTAAAGGCAGTTAGAATACAGGTAGTTTTGTATCGCAAAAAAACATATTTATGGAAGATTCATTTAAAATGGAAACACGTATTAAAATTGACCAGGTAGAACAAGCTGGTTACAAAGCAATTCTGGGTCTGGAGAAATTTATTGAAAGTACCCCCTTAACCAGAATTCACAAAGATTTAATAAAAATCAGAGCGTCGCAGGTGAATGGATGTGCTTTTTGTATTGATATGCATACCAGGGATGCACGTAATTCAGGAGAAACGGAACAACGTATTTATAGCCCAAATGCCTGGCGTGATACCCCCTTTTTTACTGACGAAGAACGTGCAATTCTAGCTTTAACAGAGGAAGTTACTTTGATAAGTAATCATGTTAAAGACAAAACTTACCAGAATGTCCTGGACCTATTGGGGGAATGTTATTTGGCTCAGGTTATCCTTGCCATAATCACTATAAATGCCTGGAATAGGATCGGAATAGCTACACAGCTAATGCCGAAGTAGGAATGTATTCTATTGATATTGGGAGGGAAGCTGTTTCAGAATTGAGACGGCTTTTTTTGTTTCTGATTTTGCAATGAGAACCTTGTTATATAAGTTATATTGTGAATGAGAAAAGTATAGTTAGTATGTTACCATATAAATCATTAATACAGCTCAAACGGAATTCTGCCATAGCGCTTATTCAAATATGTAATAATTTTATAACACTGATTACGAATGGTACACTGCAACCAACAGGCATACTCCCAAGTTCCCGTGTACTCGCGGACTTAATTAGTGTAAACAGGAAGACAGTTAAATTGGCCTATGAAGAGCTAATTAGTCAGGGCTGGGCAGAATCAGTTGACCGTAAAGGTATATTTGTGTTTTCCAGCCTACCTGTTCTTCCTGAAATCGAATCCATTCCTGTTACAGGGGACTCTGAACCGAAAGAATCATTCCTGTGGACTAATCATTTTCAGAATACAAACAGAAGCGAAAGTTATCAAAAATTGATACTGACCATCGACGATGGTTTTCCAGATGTACGTTTGACTCCGGTAGATCAGTTAATGCGTGAATACAGGAGTATATCAAAAAGATTTTACGGGAAAAACTTTTTAAAATACGGCGACTCTAAAGGTTCTGAACATCTTCGGACGGCCCTGGCCTTTTATCTTGTTAACACCAGAGGTTTGGTAGTTAGTCCGGAAAATATACTGATCACAAAAGGCAGTCAGATGGGAATTTATTTGTCAGCACAACTTTTACTTCAATCATCAGATAATATCGCCGTGGGTGTTTCAAATTATGCCTCGGCAGACGAAATTTTTAAATACTCAGGTGCTAATCTCCTAAGAATTCCTATAGATGACAGGGGAATGGATGTTGATCACCTCGAGCAGATGCTGGAGCATAAGAAAATTAAAGCTGTATATATTATTCCGCATCATCATTTTCCGACAACTGTAACCATGAGTATGGAAAGGCGGTTAAAGTTACTCAAGCTTGCCAGAGAATATCGTTTTGCGATTATTGAGGACGACTACGATTTTGACTTTCACTATAATAACAAGCCGTACGTCCCGCTGGCAAGTATTGATCATAATCATAATGTTATTTATATCGGCTCTATTACAAAAACCTTTGCTCCGGCTTTGCGGATAGGATTTATGATCGGGCCGTCTGCCTTTGTCGAGGCGGCTTCATCGTTGAGGCAGCTGATCGACAGACAAGGAGACTCTCTGCTTGAAGAGGCCTTTGCTTCTTTATTTGAAAATGGGGAAATGGAGCGGCATTTTCGTAAATCATTGAAGATTTACGAAAAGCGCAGAAATTTATTTTGTGAAATCCTGCAATCAAATTTCAGCGATGTTATCGCATTCAAGGTTCCCGAAGGAGGGCTCGCGGTTTGGGCGGTATTTGATGACAAAGTTAATTTAGCACAGCTGTCCGAAAATGCATCAAAACAGGGATTACATATTCTAGACGGATCATTTTACAGAAATGATGTGTTCAGTCCAAATGCGTTGAGAATGGGATTTGCTTCTCTCAACGAATCTGAAATACAGCAGGCGCTGGAGGTTTTGAGAAGAAATCTTTAGCCCTCTCTATTCAGCTAATTCAAAGGCAACTTTGATTTGCTCCTGGCCATTAATTATAACCGCTATATGATGCGTACCTGCATTGAAATTTCTGGTGGTTATCAGAATGAATTTCTGTTTTCTCCTAATCTGGGCAGTTTGATTAGAGAGGTAATTCTTTTCACTGATCTTGTATACCTTTCTGGAGAGCTGTCCATTTTTTAGCTTGTAATAGATAGCATATTCCAACCGGACTGTCTGGCTCGCCTTGTGCCTGTTGCTTATTGAAAACGTAAATTCCAGACTTTCACCTATCCTGACTTCAGGATTAATGATTTTAAAGGAGTTGAATTCCATGTCCTTTGCAGTCAGACCATAATGGATTAATATTTCAGGATGTCCTTGTTTCAGTAGAGTTCTGCTGCCATGTTTGATGATAGCATCTGTTTCTTTACTTAATCCGGTCCAGCGCGCAGCGATTTTCAGTACCTCTCCCGGATGATCTTTTGCAATATCATTAAGACTATTCGCTACACTCCGTCTGACCCATTCAGCGGGATCCGATTTTAGATTTTCAAGAATAGGGAGAATTAATGCGGGTTCTTTTTTTAGTATTGGAACGGCCATTGCCCAGGGCAGTCGGGGTCTGCTGCCCTCACTTGCAAGGCGTCTGACCTTGTAGTTTTTATGGGTTGACCAGACCAGCATCTGACTGATCATTTTTTTACCATAAATTAGTAAGAATGGCCGTACCGCAAATTCACAACTTACAAATTGAGTAATAAATTCTAGTGCATCAACTGAGGTTTCATAATCTTCTTTTCCGTAAACTTCTATATAATCAGCAAGGAAAATAAAAGGTAATCCGTCCTCCTGAATACCATTTTTCCTGAATAGCTCAATTGCTTCCTTGATCATCGGTGTGGCCTCTGGATAAGCTGCGGGCAGAAAGTGATGTAAGGTTACCGTAGTATGGCGCATTCTTTCTTTCAGTTCCTTAACCTCGAAATCGGGGCTATAGATCATTTTGATAAAAAGATCTGAGTCGAATTCAGGGATGGTCTGCTCGAATACATTTGCGATACGCTGATAGAAAACAGGGGAATAGAGGTCTTTTAATAGGCTGGCCATTCAATTTAGGTTAGGTATCTGCGAATATCGCGGAAAATTTCACCATTCCACCTGACGACCTTCAAATCAGATATCTCTGACCGGGCTAAACACATCTTTGCATTGAAGTTCTGCGGTGACGACCCGCAGAACTTTTTCACCTTTTTTGTTTTATTACCAATAGGTAATACCAGTTAATCTGGCCATTTCAATCTGAGCGGTGCAGAGCTGATATTCATATTGTAACCTGGTCAACTCAGCCCTTTGTACATTTGTGCTGGCGTTAATTAACTCCAGATTGGTACCAATGCCGTTTTTATAACGGCTTTGTGCTAGTTTTTGAGCTTCCTTCGCCTGATCTATCTGGCCTAAGGCATTCACCAGGCTTGAGCGGTTACTTGCAATGTCTGTAAGTGTTTGTCGTATGTTTTTATCGAAAGAATTGTTTAAAGTCTGCACCCCCATCTTGGCCTGTTCTAACTGACTTTGTGAAATACGGCTCTGTTTTTTTATCTGACCACCCCGGTAAATAGGTATCGACAGCGTAGCACCTGCAGTATAATTATATCTAAATTGGTCAATATCTGGTGCGTAACCATTTGAATAACCAGTTCCCGCATTTAAAGTCAGGGATGGTTTACCCCCGGTTTTGCTGATGGCAACTTCCATTTCCGCTTCTTTAATTTTAGAATTCAGTAATTTATATTCCGGATTGTATTGCCTTGCGTTTTCCAGAGCACGGGCTGCATCGGCTGTGATTTCTACACCAGGAAGCAGAAAACCGCGGACATTTACTTCAACCTTTTTTCCAGTTGCATATTCCATTAAGATGTATTGCTTGTTTAAGGTATTCTGAAGATCAATTTTCCGGTTATTTTCCTGATCAATGCTGGATTGTATCGACAAGACATCATACTTTAAAGCATCTCCGTTTTTATATTTGATTTCAGTATCCTTACGGTTGGTCTCTAGAAAAGAAATTACACTATTTTGAATTTCAATCGCCGATTTAAGATAAGCGATCTGATAATAAATGTTAGCAACTTGTGCCGCCATCTGATTCTTATTGTAATCCAGATCGTTTTTCGCTGACTGGAGAGCCGCTTTGGCCCGGTCAACCTTTGCTTTCACTACACCAAAATCCAGCAGTGTGTAACTTCCATTTACTGCCGCTTTGTAGTTGTTTTTAGGCATAATCTGAAAATTGGGTGACTGTCCGCCGGGGATGGAGATCTCAGAGACAGGGTTAATATAATTATAGCTGCCATTTACCCCTAAGACCGGTAGTCCGGAGGCTTTTGCCAGCCCGATTTTCTGCTGCTCAATATCAATCCCTTGTTCCATTTCCCGGAATTGAGGGAAGTAAGAAAAAGACTCATTGATTAATTCAGAAAGCTCACCCGTTTTTTGTTGTGCGTAAAGGGATGGGGAGCATATAAATAATAGTAAAAATAGACGTTTCATGTGATTGATATTTGATTAATGTGCTTCTGCAGCAATTTTTGCCCTGGTCTCAGCATCCATGGTCTGATTTTTCAGAAGCAGCATAAAAGGGATTGTGCATACAAAAAATATGGAGATCAGCAGGAATCCATCCAGATAAGCCTGCATTTGTGCCTGATTGGATAGGGTGTGATCCAGAACTCCATGGGCAGCCTGTCGTGCAGCCATCGGGTTAATACCTTTTGCTATTAATCCTTGGCTGATTCCTTCAATTCGCTCGGTTAGTAATGGGTTGTTTTCCTGTAGATTGGAAACCAGATCCGACCGGTGTGTTGCGAATCGATTGGTTGCGTATGTGTTCATAATTGCGATGCCAAATGCACCTCCCAGCTGACGGAACATATTATTCAGCGAGATTCCATAAGCCATGTCCTGCACTTTTAGGCCTACCACGGCCTGACTGAGTAAAGGGACGGTCAGGCAACCTGTACCGACGCCTCTAAATATTTGTGTCATGGCGAACCATCCTTTACTGGTATCGGGGGAGGCCATTGAGCTGGTATAGCCGTGGAGTATAAAAAGGGTAAATCCAAGGATGACAAAATAAATAGGTTTAACACCTTTTCCCAGGGCCGTTCCGATAAAAGGCATGGCGAAAATAGTAACCAGCGCTCCCGGAACCATCGCCAGCCCGGATTCGGTAGGGGTATAACCCATTACCCGCTGTACCATAACAGGAAACAGGTAGACCGAACCAAACAAGCCAAACCCGCATACGAAAGTTAGTACATTACTCCCAACGAGATTTCGGTTTTTAAGTACCCTGAGGTTAATGGCCGGCGTTTTGGTGTGTAATTCCCACCAGATAAAAAATGCAAGACTCACTACTGCCAGTGCGGTCAGGTATCTAATGTGTTCGGTTTGGAACCAATCTTCGGATTGTCCTTTTTCCAGAATATATTGCAGGGCGCCTATTCCAATAGCCAGAGATAGAATACCCATGTAATCTATTGAGATAGCCTTCCTGTCGATGTTATACTCATCCTCTTTCCGGTCTATAAATTTCCAGGTCAACAGCGCTGCAACAATTCCGATTGGAATATTAATATCAAAGATCAGTGCCCAATGATAGTTGTCTATAATATACCCACCTAATATCGGTCCGATGGTTGGCCCGATTACGATCCCCATTCCAAAAATACCACCGGCAATACCTTTTTCTTCAGGTTTAAACTGGTCGAATAAAATACCCTGCGATACCGAAAGCAATGCTCCGCCGCCTATACCCTGGACAAAACGCCAGAAAACAAGCATCCATAACGAGGTTGAGGCTCCACACATATAAGAAGCGATAGTGAAAATGATAATAGAAGTCAGGTAATAGTTTTTTCTCCCAAAATATCGACTCAAAAAACCGGTCAGCGGGATAATGATTACGTTGGCGATAGCATAGGACGTAACAACCCAGGATGCATCTTCCAGCGTTGCGCCTAAAGTGCCGCTAATATTATTTAATGCGACGTTGATAATGGACATATCGATCAGTTCCATAATCGCCGCAGTAATTGTGGTAATGATGATAATGATCTTAATAAATTTATTTCTTTCGGCGGCCATTCTCATCCTGATTAATGAATTTTAACATCTGCTTCTACGCTTAAACCAGCTTTTAAAATAGTCTGAAGTGACGCTAGATCGTCGATATCAATAATCACAGGAACCCGCTGTGTTACTTTTACAAAGTTTCCGGTCGAATTATCAGGGGGAAGGAGTGAGAATTTTGCTCCGGTAGCATCGCTAAAACCAGATATTTTTCCGGAGATCGTATGGTTTGGATAACCATCTACTTTGATGTTCACGGGCTGTCCCACTTTCATATGTTCGATCTGAGTTTCTTTAAAATTGGCCACCACCCAGTATTTTTCATTGCTGACCAAACTGAAAAGTTGCTGTCCTCCTTGAACGTACTGCCCCTTTCTTAAATTGGTTTTACCAACTTTTCCAGTAGATGGCGCAATAATTCTGGTATAAGACAGGTTAAGTCTTGCGCTTTGCAGGGCAGTCTCTTTAGCTGCAATATTAGCTTTAGCCTTTGCTATCTGTGCTTCAGCTGTACCGGTTTGTGTACTCGCCTGTGTGAGTCGGCTACGGCTCGAAATCAGCATTTTTTGTGCAGTTTCGTAGGCAGATTGGCTGTTCTCAAATTGCCGCTGCGTAATGGAACCCTCTTTAAATAAAGCCTCATCACGGGCAACGTCTCTTTTTGCCTTTTGTACTGCTACTTCTTCGACACTAATTCCGGCCGAAGCTACCTGTTTATTAGAACCGATGGTTGGCAGCTGGGATTGGGCACTGCTCAGGTCTGCTTTTGCGCCTAAAAGGTCGGCTTCAGCTTGTTGAACAGCCAGGGTATATTCATGATCATCAATTATTGCTATTGTATCACCTTCTTTGACAACCTGATAATCCAATAATGAAAACTTGCTGATGTACCCTGGTATACGGCTTAAGACTGGAACCGAATTTGTTTCGATCTGTGCATTATCTGTGTTTTCGTGATTTAAAGCATGATTTACTTTGTTGAATACAAAATAACAGACGACAATGGAGACCAACCCTGCCAAACCTATTTTTAACGTCTTTTTAGCTGACGATTGTTTTTTTTCTACTGTTTCCATGAGATTAATTATAGCAGCAAAAGTAAACTTAGTTGACTATTAAAGTCAACTAAGTTTACTAAAAATATCAAGGGCGATTAGAAAAATACAATTATATGACAATGAGGTATACTTAAAAAAGTCCTATTTTTACAGCATGGAAAAACAGGATGCCAATGCGCGGGTAATTTTCAGAATAATGTATATTCTTAAAAGACTAACCGATAAATGGGTGTCTAATAATTTATCGAAAGTCAGTTCATCTGACTTCAATGTAACGCATTTACCGTATTTCATGAATATTGGTGAAAATGGGATTTCCAACCATGATTTGGTCCAGCTGATTAAGGTTACCAAGCAGGGTGTAAGTAAAATTATTAAAGAGCTCGAAAGTCTTGGACTTACTTATACTGTTAAAAGTGAGACAGATGCGAGGTCAATTATGATTTATCTTACTGACCAGGGGAAGTCCTTATTCGGTTTGCTGAAGGAGGAAACTTACCAGTTACACGACGAGTATAAAAAAGTTGTCGGAGTTAAGAACTTCGAAACAACCATTGATACCCTGCTGAAATTGATTGATTTGCACGAGCAGAAGGAAATTGATTCGGCTTCCGAAGGTAATTAGGTAATCCTGAGCCTGAAAGGCTCAGGATTATAGTTAAATATTAGAAATAAAAGGTGATTTATGATAGAATCGCGTGTCTGACAACTGCGCGATCAGAAATGATGCGATATTGCCTGCCGTAATTTGCTGACCGGGACAATCTGCCAGGTCTACCGCAATTTCAGTTTTTTGCCCACTAAATTCAATCATTGGTACCCTGACCATGGTCCAGTCTGCCTGGCTTTGGGTGAGCAGCGTATAAGCATTTTGTCTGTCTGTCTGAATTTCCGGATAATTCTCTTTCATCCAGTTTGTTGCGATTAGCGTACTTTGTCCTTTTTGGTCTGAAGGGGTGTCTATATTGATCCCCGCAACCAGGATATAGCGTTTGATTTCGTCGGCAGACATAACTTTCAAAATGTTTTCCGTCGCCTGCCTGGCTATTAATTGTTCGCCCGGACGCTGCCCGATTGTACTGATAACGGCATTGCAGTCTGTTAATAAATTTCGAATGGTATGTAGATCGGCTGCATCACCTTTAATGATTTCAATCAAAGGGTTCTCGAATTGAAAATTTTCTGGGTTCCTTAATAAAACTCTAAGCTTAAGTCCCTTGTTAAGGAGTTGCTGAATGAGATATTGACCTGTTCTTCCGCCGCCGCCAAGGACAGCTATAGTCTGTATATTAGTTTTCATATTATCTTATAAAATTTGACATAAAGAATTTATGCCCGTACAATTAGTCCGGGCAAATTCAAAGGTCATGACCTTTGTTTGGAGTCAGTATTTTATAAAGAGATTCTAATAATACAAGTATAAGGAAAAACAAATAAGAATTCAGATTCGGATAATAAGCAATTATCATCTTATTTAAGATAGATCATGTTCAATACTAATTTTCTCGGGATGCGCCATTTTAAAAGAGTAAATTTAGGTTTGAGCAAAAAGTATAAAATTGCAGGGACCATTTTTACTATCATAGGTTTTGCATTGTTATTTCTTTAGACCTGCCATTAGGTGTATTTAGAGGAGGGTTAGGGGAAGCCTGCTAATCATATTCTGGGTGGGGGTTACCCTGTGATCTGTTGTCAGGTGTGTTTTTTTTATTGTTGACTATTGTTATGTTTCGAAACAACAGGTTAACTGGACAAAACGGGTCGCAGGGTATTTCCATTCCAATGGTAAACGGAATACCACCGGCAGGGATAGTATAGAAAAGCTACGCTGAAATATATAAATAGACCCTGTCTTTTGCTAAACCGAAATCTTCGCCCCTTTGGAGGCGTGGGTGTTTTTTCATTACGTCCCGGATAGTTTTCTCAGAATCATTGGTGCTTCTGCAGTGAAAGTTATATTTTTCGGGAACCTCATGATCACTAAGACCTATAGTTCCGGTATAAGTTATATCTGCTCCGGATTCTATGTAGATTATTAATAATGTCGTGTCGATAAGCTTACACATTTCTACATGTCCTGGTAGAAGCTTATTATTTGCCATTGCGTTCCGACTGGGTAAATTGATTTAATTTTTTTGCTGTCTGGCAAACTACGATGTCCAGTTCCTTGATACAATCAGAGATCATCAGATAGTATTCGCCCTTTTCTATTGGATCGGATGTCGTATTAGTCAGCTCTGATAAACTTAGTATCGAAGCGACAGGTTTGCGAATAGCATGTACGTTTACCCAGGCCATTTCTCGTAACAGGTTATCTTGCTTACTTATTCTACTCTGCTTTTCTTTATTATCTTCCAGACAGCTTATAAGCGACAAATGACTTTTCTTTTTTCGTTTGTTGTAAATACCAAGCACATAATTCAAAAACAGAGCGTTTGACAGAATAAAGATAAATCCCTTCATCGTGTGAATTATTGTTCTCCCATCCGGAGTAAGGTTGGGTGTAAATATATAAATCAGCTGGTCACTGCTTATAATCCATACACAGCTTAGTAAAAGATAGCTGATAACAATTCTGTTCTTATTTTTCATTTTATTTTTTTAGGTAAAGAATAAGTATTTGTTGTTTATCTTACCTTACAAAGGTACTTTCGCTCTAAATGTGCTGGGGATCAAATCTTATTTTTAAATAACAGATAAAGACTAATGATAAAAACTGTCACCCATCGTTTTGGTGTTGAAACTGCTTGGATAACAGAGATGGCAGGGGCAATGGGTGGTACAGTTGATGGGAACTTTACATTGGTGCCGGAAATTCATACCGGAACGCGTTATACACTATCCATTAATGAAGATATCACAGTTTTACTGGCAGATGCGACCTACCATCAGGATGTACTGTTCAAACTCAGAAATACAGAAAACGATTTTGCCGGTATTTTTTTTAATCTGACCGAGGGTGAGTCCGTTCATATTATAGACGATATCAGCCGTTCGGTAGGCAGATGGGATTACAATCTGGCTATAGTTGACTCCCAACTTGATCTTGACTATCTTATAAAAGCTGGTAGTAAATCATATAACGTCTCTATTTTTATAAAGAAAAAGATGCTCAGCGTTTATCTGGAGCGGGCGGGGATTCTGGAAGATGTGCGTAGCCGTATTTTTGATGGACAACAAAATACAATAATTCATTATGATCAAATGAGCAGCAATAGCTGGCATATCATCAATGAATTCAGACAACTCACACCAGGAGGTGTAACTTATGATTTGTTTCTCAGCAGCACAGTATATTATCTTCTCAGTGATTACCTGAGTTTTTTATTGTCGAGAGAGATTATAATCGGTAAAATAGAGAGTGGGGATGTCTTTAGAATTTTGGCCTCTCAAGCCACACTTGTCAAACATCTGAATGATGCGTTTCCTGGTATTTCAGAACTCGCTGCGGATGCTTTAATGTCGGAGACAAAATATAAGACACTTTATAAAAAAATAACCGGCTTTACACCGCACGCTTTTTTTATGCAAAATAAACTGGAACTCGGAAAGGAGCTGTTGGCTTGCAAGCAATATACCGTTGCTGAGATTGCTTTTAAATTGAGTTTCACTACTGCCTCTCATTTCACAGAGTTATTTAAAAATCAATTCGGCATGTTGCCAAAAGTGTATGTAAATTCTTTATGATGGGATCAGCAGAGGAGCAGCCAGTATTAAAAATTTCGCATCAAATGTCAATGGATTCGGAATGGAGAGCTGATTTTGTAGACCAGCTCGGTGCGCGGATTATAAATTCCAGGCAAATGCGTCTACCAGATGATATGGCAGAGGGATGCTCTTATTTTATGGAAGTTATGCCAGGTTTAATGGTGCTTATCGTTGATTTCACATTTCATACCAGCATAGAGTTTACAAAACTTGCCAGTAAAGGAGAATTTTGTATTGTTTATTTTGATCTGAGTGACAATATCAGTCTGCATCAGGTAAATGGCACAAGACATCAGGTTGGCTACCAGTCCAAGCTCGGTTTAGGAATTGTAGATGCAGCTTTAAGAAGCACTTATATCCCTGCTGTAGGGGAAAGAATGTATTCGTTTCGTTTACTGGTATCCAAATCTTTGCTGAAGACATATTTTCAGGGAAATATGTCAGCGTTAATGGTAGATCGGACATTTGACGGTCGAAAGAATACTATGTTTCTCTATAGTCACATTAAAAGTTCGACCTGGCTGGCTTTAAACCAACTCAAAGATACCAGCTATGACAGCCCGTCATTCGAACTGATGCTTAAAGGAGTTACATTTAAAGTTTTTGGCCACCTCATTGAGCAAATGAAAGAAACAGGGCCGGTCATTGTCAGACAAATAACCGAGGTCGATGCTGCACAGGTTATGAAAACCCAGGCGTATCTTATGGAGCAGTTGCAGGAGAACTTTCCTGGAGTTGATCTGTTGGCAGAAATGGCGGGAATGTCGGTATCTAAGTACAGCGATATATTTAAGAAACTTTTTAAGTTCAGTCCCAAACAGTTCTTTCTGAGAGAGAAAATGTTGTTGGCGCAAGTACTCCTGGGAAGCGGTGATTTTGGGAATATTAGTGAAGTTGCTTATGAAGTCGGCTTTGGAAAACCAGGATATTTCTCAAAGCTGTATAAAAATATGTTCAATGAGTTTCCTTCCACTGCTTTTAGGAGTCGGGAATAGTGCTTATTTTAGTTAAAACCCAAATATGAACCGTAGAAATTTTATTAGAAATTCGAGTGTTGCAGCCAGTGCCGCGTTACTTACAAACTCCCTGTCTGGATTCAGTATGGAAGCGAAGTCCAGATTTAAACTTGGATTACAGCTTTTTACCATTCGTGACGCTATGAAGAAAGACCCTGAACTAACGCTGAAGCGTGTTGCTAAAATGGGATATGAAGACCTGGAAACTTATGGAATGGGCGAAAACGGGCGCTTTTACTATGACATGCCCACCTCTGATTTTAGGCGTTTGTTGGGCGATTTAGGTTTAACTACCTCCAGCGGGCATTACGACTTACATAAATATATGAATAGTCCTGAAAATGAGATGCTCAATTATGTGGATAGCTGTATAGCTGGCGCATCTTCAATCGGACAAAATTATATCACATGGCCTTGGCTGGCTCCTGAGGACAGAACTTTAGACAAATTTCTTTCTTTAGCCAGGAAATTGAATTTAATTGGCGAACACGTTAGTAAGGCGGGGTTAAAACTGGCTTATCACAATCATGATTTCGACTTTGCAGATCTGGGAGGGAGGTCTGGTTATGATATTATTATGGAAGAGACAGACCCTGATTTAGTAAAACTTCAAATTGATTTATATTGGGCAGTGAGAGCTTCAAAACATGATCCTGCTTACTATTTTGAGAAACAACCGGGAAGATTTGAAATGTGGCATATAAAAGATATGGATCGCGTGACTCAGGATTATACCGAATTAGGCAATGGAACTATTGATTATAAACCGATTCTGAAGCATGTGAAATTGTCGGGAATGAAATATTATTATTTGGAACAGGGTGGCAATTTCAGCACAGGTGACGCTATGGATAGCATCACACAAAGTATTCAATTTTTCAAAAAGAACCTTCAAAAATTAGTTTAACAAGTATTTAATTCTTTTTGAGCAATTACTTCCAGGCATTCATTAGGCGTCTTAAAATAATAATTTCAGCGACATGGTAAGCATTGTGATCTGCTATCTGAAGGGCTTCGCGGAATATGGTTTGTCCGTCACCACCTGGAATTTGCTGATATAGATCTTCGCGCTTAACCAGGTTTATAAACTCTTGCAGATCATTTTTGATTTGTGTGACTGAATTGTTCCAGCTTTCTTCATCAGCGGGTTCAGCCTCTTTTGGCCAGAACCCCTCAGGCCAATCGGGTGACTGGTGCTTCACATTTTTGGAGAATTGCAGCATATCCCACTGCGCAATTCTGATGTGCTCAACCAATTGCCATATGCTATATGGTAAATTATGCGGCTGAACACCGCGTAGGTTTTTAGGAAGACCAGCGATTGCATCGCTCAGCCCGACATGAGCTGTACCTCCGTTTAGTAGTTTTTCAAGTTCTGAGACTAAGAGTTGTTGCTGATCATTCATTTTATGTAATTGATTGTTTCGTCCGGTATATTAACATAAACCGCACTTTACTGTTTTAAATCAATTTAATCTCGGTGACTATCACTGGTAAATAGGGGAGTCGCATTACCAATGCTTTTCAACTCTTCTGCCCATATACTACGAAACTTTAGAAATAGATAACACGCTGTTTGTCAATTGTATTTATTGTGTTATGTTATATTTTCTTTACGGTTTACCGTAAAGAAAAGTCTTAACTGATCCTTATTTTTGTGTCTCAATTTTCAATTGATGTTCGAAGAATATAAGAAAGAGTTGCTAGAATCTTACTTTTTAAAAAAGTCGCAAAAACAACTTTCCAATAATTTGGAAAGTCCAGCTCGCTTGAAATTAAAAAAAGAGTGTCTTAAGATTTTCAGAGACAAATACACCAAAAGTGATGATGAGATGCTGAAGGCCTTTTTTGATCCTTTAAGCAAGTTTAATGATCATATAAAGAGTATTGAAAGATTTGAATTAGATAAATTCAGGCCTTTAGTCAATTTTTTGCAAAAAGGAACAAATATCAGAGATGAAGAATCTGTAAAGCTTTTAGCATGGCTGATAGACTTCGAGCCTTATCGGAATTGGAGGTGTAAAGACGATAGTAAAGGTACAGGTGTGCCACCCGGGATAACCGAAGGTGAGCCAGAGGGTAAAAGTGAGGGCACAGAGGATCCTCGTGCTAACGAACCGCAGGTGCCGGATCAGCAAAGTGGCTGGTCAAGGTCAATTAAAAGAACGATGATCTTTTGTATCACGTTATTTGCGGTTGCAGGTACTGGGTTCTTTTTATCGGGAGGAAGTAGGGTGGGTTCGATCAGAGAACCGTTATCAGATGAGAAATGTATGTATTGGACAGGCGAACATTACGAGCCTATTAAATGTGACAAAAGCATTAAACATGCGGATGTAATGCCTTTGAATCTCGAAATGTTATATGGTTTAAGACGGATAAATGCGACAGATACCCTTACAAAGTATTCGCTTGGGAAAGTTTGGTATTCGAAAATACGAGGTAAACATGAGTTTTTCACTGACAGTGGTACGCATCCGGTAGAGCCTAATAAAAGGCTAAAACCATTAACCAATTATATATTGAGTAATTACGTTTCCTATCATAGATATCTGTTGACACGATTAGTTTGGTCAATAGGGATAGGTATTATTGTTGCTGTATCAATAGGTATGGTATATCTTTTTCGAAGAAAAAACAGGCTCAAAAGCCGAATTGGAAGCGGTATGATCTAATCTTTCAAATATCCTTTATTTCTAAGTTTATCGATTACTTGCTGACCTATCTGTAGACCCCATTCCTGACCTGCAATCATTGATTCCTGAGTAATCACAGGAGTTTTTTCTGCGAATTTTTTACCCACAGGTGTATCATAAAAAGCGATCACACCAGTTAGGTCATCTTCAGTTAAATGCTTTTGATAGATTGGTAATACTAAATTAATAAGCTGGTTAAGTGCATCTTTATTCATTTCTATGGCAACTTCATCCCAAAATTCTTTGGGAACATTTGATTGCTTTTCTTTGAACATGGTAATCATTTGATTCATTACTCCTTTGTAAGCAACCTCTGATCCTGATACCTGCATCATTTTCTTTAATGATGCTCTGTAAGTGCTATTTTCCTGACCGAAAGTAACTGTTGCGCTCAATAGAAGCAGTAGTGTTAGAATAGGTGTTTTCATGGTTGTTGTTTATTTGACTACAATTTCAATCAATTTCGCTTGATCCGATCCTGGATCCCAATTGTCTGAACCGATTGGATGGGTATAAAACAAAAAAACCTTAAATCAGATGATTTAAGGTTTTTTGCCGACTTTTAAGTCTAATTGTCGGGGTGGCAGGATTCGAACCTACGACCTCCTGCTCCCAAAGCAGGCGCGATACCGGGCTACGCTACACCCCGAACAAGATCAACAATGAATTTCGTAAAGTTCTTCGTTGTTGTTGGGATTGCAAAAGTACAACATAAATCAGGATTACAAAATTTATTTATTGTTTTTTAAGACGTTTACGTACGTTTTTTAGTAACTATCTGTATTACAATTAGAAAAAAATATAAATTATAATGAGTTTCTTTTAATAACCCGGAAGGGTATTTCAATGCGGACCTTCGAATTATTTAAAATTAATCCAGCTGCTTCTTTTCCCATTCTTACAAAGTCACTGGAAATAGTTGTAATACCATTCCACATGAATTTTTTATATGGTGCGTCATGATAGGAAATCAGGCCGATGTCTGTTCCGGCAGTTAGTTGTTTTTCGTTAATTTTCTCTATTAAGACTGGTAGTTCATCGTCATTCAAGCTGATATAAACAGAGTTTTTTCTAATGTCGTGTGTATTAAGACAGAAAACCGTTTCACTCTCAAATCCATTTTTATGGCAGAACCTGAGAAAACCAATTAGTATTTCGTTCGAATGACACGCATGTTTGGAAAAGATGATCTTCAGATACCGGTATTTTATTAGATGAGGTATAAGTTCTTCCAGTGCATTAAAAATATCTTGTTCGTAGTTCTCATAGATGACACTGAATTCGCCTGAGATAGATGCTGGAAGCGTATCTACGAGAATCAACTTTTTTGAAGGCAGGTTGTTAATTAGTTTGTATCCTAGGTGCTCGTCAACAGCAAAACAAGGGATAATTACATAATGATCGTAGGAATCTGCCCATGTGCTGAGGAGATCCCTAAAACGGTTAAAATTGTTATCATAGAGGTGTAAGTCGATATTGCCGAAGGATTGAATTTCCGAAACAAAAGCATCGTATATCATTCTTTTATGTAGAGTCATTCTGTCGAAAAGCAACATGATTCTTGGCATACGGATAGGGGAGGTCCCTGTTAAAAAATATCCTTTACCAGCGACAGATTTAACAGCTCCATTATTTTTCAATGCAATATATGCCCTCTCTACAGTACGCCTTGATGTGCCCGTTTTTACACTCAATTCATTTATAGAAGGTAATGCGTCATTTTCGTTAATGTGACCGGTAGTCGCGTTCATAATTGCATTAGCCAATTGCTGATACTTCGGAATGCCGGCATTCAGATCTAATTTTAGAATTCTAATGATATCGTCTTGATACATATACTTAAAATGAGTCTTTAAATGTATAATATCAGTTCTGTTTAGATGAAGGAGTAGAAAATATTAACCTTAAGTAGTTCTGGCGGTGAACATATCAGACCGGGTTATTGGTAGCCCTATCAAATAATCCTGATGGTCCGCATCAGGATTATTTGTAATCTCACTGTAACATTTTTTTGAACATATGCATCTTATGGGTATAAGATTCAAAAAATGAAAACACTAATACTACTTACTGCCGCACTGTTATGGAATGTGATATTGCCGCAAGATATGCAGGCCCAGGATCTGCCGGTGTCAGGAAAAATATCAGGAAAAGTGCTGGATGAAAAAAAGGAAAGGTTTCCTTATGTTTCCGTAAGCTTGCTTCAGGCAAAGGATTCTGTCGTCCTTAAAGGAACGATCACTGATGATCAGGGTAGCTTTACTTTTCCAAAACTCATAGCGGGTTCTTATCTGTTGAAATACCAGGTAGTAGGTTATTCAGACATGGTTAAGGGGCCATTTGTGATATCAAGTGAGAAGCTGGCTGCGGAAGTACCGGCAGTAGGCATGTTAACTACTGTGAAACAATTAAATAATGTAAATGTCACCGCAAGAAAGCCGCTTATCGAAAGACAGGTGGACAAGACAGTTCTCAATATAGAAAATAGTGCACTCGCAACCGGAAATACAGCACTGGAAATCCTGCAAAAAGCGCCTGGTGTGAGCGTTGATAAGGACGGGAATATCAGTTTGCGTGGAAAAAAAGGTGTGACAGTTATGATTGACGGTAAACCAACCTATTTATCCAGCGAACAATTGGCAAATCTTCTACGTTCTACAGAAGGAAATTCAATTCAGTCTATAGAGCTGGTTACGAATCCGTCAGCCAAATACGATGCTGCAGGCAATTCAGGAATTATCAATATAAAATTGAAAAAGAACAGCAATTTCGGAACTAACGGGACCGTAACCGCAGGTGCCGGCTATGGTAAATATGGAAAGTGGAATACCGGGCTGTCGCTTAACCATCGTCAGAAAAAATTCAACTTTTATGGTGATATCAATTACAGTAGAAACAAAAGATTTCACGTATTAAATATAGACCGGGTGAATGAAACAGAGGAGAACAAGACGTTTTTTGACCAGAAAAGTAATGCAGTCGGACGCCGGAGAAATATGAACTATAAAGCTGGATTTGATTATTTCATAACCGATAATCATACTGTCGGTGTTGCCGTAAATGGTTACAGAAGTACAGGAAAGAACGACGTAGATGTCAGCACTGCCATTGGGTCGCAACGATTTGAGACAGATTCTTCTGTAATTGCTTTTAATCCAAATGATTATAAATATACTGGGATAACTTATAACCTGAATTATAAAGGAACTTTAGATACTACAGGGCAGGAAATTAATGTGGACGCTGATTATTCCAGATATCTCGGCAATCCGGACAACTTATTTGAGAATAACTACCTGGACAAAAACGGGCAGGTATACAAGGCCCCCTTTATCTTCCGGAATGCAACGCCTTCTACGGTGAATATTTACACAGCTAAAGCGGATTATACTTATCC
Source organism: Pedobacter antarcticus (assembly GCF_900103515.1). Classification (NCBI taxonomy): domain Bacteria; kingdom Pseudomonadati; phylum Bacteroidota; class Sphingobacteriia; order Sphingobacteriales; family Sphingobacteriaceae; genus Pedobacter; species Pedobacter antarcticus. The sequence continues at coordinate 55,931 of NZ_FNGZ01000009.1, read as the reverse complement.
CATTAACAAGAAAATGAAGCTGGAAGCAGGAGTGAAGGCAAGTAAAGTCAATACAGATAATAACTCTATTTTTGAGAACTTCGTAGAGAATCAATGGCAGAATGACGTAACCAGAAGTAACCAGTTTATATATGACGAAAGAATTCAGGCTGGATATGTTAACCTCAATAAACAGTTTTCCGGGTTGACAGTGCAGTTAGGTTTGCGCGGAGAAAACACAAATTCGAAAGGTAATTCCATCACTGAAAATAAGATAGTTAACAGACAGTATTTTGATCTGTTTCCCAGCCTTTTTGTTAACCGTGAGCTATCTAAGAATCATGACCTTGGCTTTTCATACAGCAGGAGAATTGACCGTCCCGATTACGAATCGTTAAATCCATTTATCTTTTTCGTTGACCTTTATACATATGGAATTGGTAACCCATTTCTAAAACCGCAATACACAAACTCTTTTGAACTTAGCTATGGTTATAAAAAAATGATCAATGTGACAATGGGTTATAGTCATACCAGCGACGTAATAACCCGCGTACTTGTCTCTGATACTGCTAAGAAAACACTGTTTATTTCTTCGCAGAATCTGGCTGTTCGCAACGCCTATAATATGAATATCAGCTCCCCTGTGAACTTTACCAAATGGTGGACTTCATCTAACAATCTGACTGTTTATTATAATGAGTTTAAAACTCCTGATTTACTCGGTGTTCCCTATGAAAGTGGAAAACTCGCTTTCAACCTAAATACAAATCAAACCATTACCCTTGATCCCAATACTAAATTTGAGATGTCGGGATTTTATCAGTCGGCACAAGTTGAGGGAACTTTATCACTGAAAGCTTTCTATGGTGTCGATTTGGGAGTCAGCAGGACATTTATGGATAAAAAGTTAAATGTGAAGGTCGCTGCCAATGATGTGTTTTATACACAGAAATATCATATTACCAGTGCACTTCCCGGACAGAATTACAGAGTCAATGAAAGGAATGAAAGCAGGGTATTACGTCTGACCTGCAGTTATAGGTTTGGTAACTCTGGGGTAAAGGCAGCACGTCAGCGTTCCAAAAGTTCAGATGCAGAGTCAAACCGGGTTAAGTCGGGAGGTTAGACGGTCTGATCATATTCCGACTTAATCTGACTGATTACACTGCTGGTCATAATTTTACCGACGTCCTCTATATTTGCGAGATTATGCTTAACGAATTCATGATATGAAGCCATATCGGGTGTTTTAATTTTGAGCATAAAGTCAAATGTTCCGGTAAGCTGGTAACATTCCAGAACCTCCTTGGCATGCAGAACACACTGGCGAAAATTTGAGAAACTTTCGCCGGTGTGTTTTAACATCGTGATCTTAGTGATGCAGATTAATCCGGACTCTATTTTACTACGGTCGATAACTGCAATGTATTTTTTAATAAATCCAAGATCTTCTAAACGTTTTCTGCGTTCAAATATCGGAGAGATGCTTAGGTGAAGAGAATTCGCCAGTTCTTTATTGGTGAGTTTTCCATTCTGGTGTAGCAGTTTTAAAATTCCAATACTAGTTGAATCCAGTTGTGTTTTCATAGTTGAATTTTTCAATATTATAATGAGGGCAGGATCGTACAGGAGATCTGCCTTTACGTAAATGTAACCTTTTGATAACTTTTTATTGGCCCAGATGATTTTACTTTAGGTTAATTATACGTTTGTTTTTAGAGTTAGAAATAACCATAATTTCTGTGAACATGTGAGCTAAAAGGTTATAATCTCTTTATAACTGGCATTTTTTTTCACAGCGAATTCTCCCGTTCAGGGACATTATGATAAGGGGAATAGCGTTTCTTTTTCGGCTTTGATCAGAAGATACTTTTGCACATATTATGTTGATGAAATTCTACCCTTTTGAGGAATACCAACATCTCGGATCTGCAAAAATAGGGAATGTGAAAGGTTTTTTTTTAAGTGTTTAAGACTGGAAATGAGTGTTCTAGCAGTCATTTATTTCAATTACCGGCCTATTGTAAAATGATTAGTTAACAACACTTGTTAATAACCCGGATTTATCCACAATAGAAACTGTAAAAACGAGTTAATTAATTGTATAGTAGTGTTTTAGTGGTTGGGTATAAGTTTATATTTTAATGTTGGTAATTTTCTTGAACTTCGCATTCTCCTTCACGAGAGAAGTAAATTTAACATTAAACTTTATAATATTATGCTGACACAAAATACCTGTACTACTGTTTGGAATAACTCACTTCAGACTATAAAAGCAAATATCCCGAATCAAAGTTATAAAACTTGGTTTGAGCCAATTTCTGCTTTAAAGCTGGAAGGAAATGTTCTTACTGTACAGGTTCCAAGTTTATTCTTCTATGAGTGGCTTGAGGAGCATTATGTAGGTTTATTACGTAAAACTGTTAAGCAGCAGCTCGGTGAAGAGGGCAGGCTTGAATATAATATCGTTGTAGATAAATCTCCGGGCAGTATCTCTCCTTATCCGGCAGTGAACCAGGGAACATCTCATAACACAACTCAGAAAGCACAAGGCTCTTCTGCACAGATCACACAGGCTAAAGATTTGAAGAATCCGTTTACGGTTCCAGGACTGAAGAGACTGAATGTTGACCCTCAGCTGAATCAAAATTACACACTTGAGAATTACATTGAAGGTGATTGTAATCGTCTAGCACGTTCAGCAGGTTTTGCTGTTGCTGCTAAGCCAGGTGCTACGTCTTTTAACCCGCTTATGATCTATGGTGCGGTAGGTTTAGGCAAGACTCACCTTGCACAGGCAATAGGCAATGAGATTAAACGGACGTTACCTGAGAAACTAGTTATATATGTGTCCTGTGAAAAGTTTTGCCAGCAGTTTGTGGAGTCTCTGAAAAACAATTCTATTAATGACTTTGTAAACTTCTATCAGGCAATGGACGTGATCATTATGGATGATGTACATAACTTTGCAGGAAAAGAAAAAACACAGGATATCTTCTTCCATATTTTTAACCATTTACATCAAAGTGGTAAACAAATTATCATCACTTCAGATAAGGCACCTAAAGATTTATCGGGACTTGAAGAGCGTTTGCTGAGCCGTTTCAAATGGGGACTTTCTGCTGATTTACAAATTCCTGAACTGGAAACTAGAATTGCGATTCTTAAGAAAAAAATGTCAGATGACGGTATTGAGCTTCCAGCAGAAGTTGTTGAGTATGTAGCAAATCATATTGATAATAATATTCGTGAATTGGAAGGTGCAATGGTCTCTTTAATTGCACAGTCTACGCTAAATAATAAACAAATTGATCTTCCGCTTGCTAAATCAATGCTGAAGAATTTTATTAAAAATAGTACAAAAGAAATCTCAATGGATTATATCCAGAAGGTGGTTTGTGAGTATTTTGATGTCGCTGCTGAGCTGGTTAAATCTCCTACCCGGAAGCGCGAAGTAGTTCAGGCAAGACAGATCTCTATGTATCTTTCCAAAAGCCTGACTAAGTCATCTTTGAAAAGTATCGGTGCATTTTATGGTGGAAGAGACCATTCTACAGTAATTTATGCGTGTCAGACCGTAGACGATCTGATACAGACTGACAAAAAGTTTAAAACCTACGTGGCTGATATAGAGAAGAAATTGAAAATGAGCTAAACAGCTTTATAGATTTTGGAGAAAAAGGCACCGGTGATTTAGATTTCACCGGTGCCTTTTTTATTTTACACCTGCCACCCTTTAAATTTAAAGCGCATATTTATGAACTGCAACGAAAGACATGTCAGGGCTAATCTTATTTTTTAGCCTCAATAGCATTTGAAAGTGCAATTTCCAGCCCCTTATTCTGATAGGATGGGAGAACAGCGAGATCAAAAACGGATTGGTTTTCTTTTGTTGCAGACAACACTGCCGATCCTGCCGGGATACCATTAATAAAGGCGAGGTAATAATAATTATTATTTCTGCTAACGGATGGATAATCAATTGCTAGTTCTTGTTTAATAATAGCGGAGACGATTGACTGCTCTTCTGCAGTACTCACCAATTTAACCGTTATAATCTGCGGAGATTCATTTTTAGCTAATTTTTCCTTGACCATAGCTTCTGCTCTTTGCAGGAAACTGCTTTCCTTTAATTTCTCTTCAGTTTCGTTGAGTGCTTTTAACAGATTGTTCGTGTTTTCGGTTAAATCCACGAGGACAGACTCAATAATAGTCCAGATCGGGCGAAGCTGATGTACAAGGTCAGAACCCTTTTCTGTCAGGAACATATTTCTTTTCCGCTCATCTCTGGTATCTTTTACTGAATCAACGAGATCTCTTTTTTCAAGTTCTTTTAACAATGCAATAAGCGCGGGATGACTAAGGCCTATTTGCTGAGCCAAATCCATAATTCCTAATGGAGATTTGACAGATAAAACATATAGTACCGGAAACCATTTGGTTTCAAATTCAATTCCCTGTGTTTTATAAAAGCTGTTTCCCTCTGCGCGAAGTAAATCATGTATGCGGAGTAAGCGTGTTCCAATTGCTAAAATTCCAGCGTCATCTATAATATTTTTCATTCTTACCAAATATAATGAATGTGTAAATATTTACGTAAAATAAAACTGATGTAGTGTTTTATTTATATTTGGCTGGTAAAACCTATTGATCATATCAAAACGACATAAAATGAAATATAATTTTAAGAATGACTACACCAAAGGCTGCCATCCAGATATATTGGCGGCACTGTCGACACATAATATGAGTGCGGAGGATGGTTATGGTGAGGATAGTTTTTCTTTGCAGGCTGCTGCGCTGATAAAGGATAAGATTGGAAATAAAGACGCGGGGGTTTATTTTGTCTCCGGTGGTACCCAGGCTAATCTAACCGTTATTGCCTCTATCTTACGTCCGTATGAATCTGTAATAGCGGCACAGAGCGCCCATATTCAGGTTCATGAAACCGGTGCGATAGAAGCTACAGGGCACCGTATTCAAACCGTAAAGTCTGCAGATGGGAAATTAAAGCCGGCAGATATCGAAAAACAACTAGATAAGTTTGAGGAAGTCCATACCACAATCCCACGCATGGTGTATATATCAAATTCAACTGAAGTTGGTACCATCTACAGCAGGGAAGAGCTAATTGCAATTAGCAACTTCTGCAGAGAACATGACTTGATTTTATTTGTAGACGGAGCAAGATTGGCTTCTGCGTTAACTTCAATTGATAATGACCTTTCCCTGGAAGATCTCGGGCGTTACACAGATGTTTTTTATATCGGTGGAACTAAGGCGGGTGCATTAATCGGGGAGGCAATTGTTATCAATAAGCCGGATCTGCAAAAGAATTTCTTGTATAATGTAAAGCAACGTGGTGCACTATTGGCTAAAGGAAGGTTGTTTGGAATTCAGTTCCTGGAATTATTTAAAAATGAACTGTTTTTTACGCTCGGTGCACATGCGAATCAAATGGCCAGGAAGTTAAGTTCCGGCATAACTGATTTAGGATTCAGCTTTTTAACGCCAACATGTACAAATCAGATTTTTCCGATTTTCCCGAATGCTGTTATAGCGGATTTACAGCAGGATTATGCATTTTTTACATGGGAAAAGATTGACGCAGAAAAATCTGTGGTTCGTCTGGTAACTTGTTGGGCTACTGATGAGGGTGCCGTTGACGAATTTATACGGGACTTAAAAAAAGTATGCTCCAATCATACCTAAAATAATACGGGAGAAGCCTCCAATCATGCGATTTGGGGCTTCTCCTGTATTATTGATTACATATCAATTCTGCAGCAGCTTTTGCCAGTTTAATCGGATGTGAATTACCCAGTCCCTTACTTCGGATAATTGCGCCTTCAAATAGCATCATTACCTGCATGGACAATGATTTGCTATCCTCTAAATTTCCCTCTTTCAGATAGCGTTCAATCAGTTCCTGAAGAGCTTGGACATAAGCATCACAGGCCGTCTCAATTTCCGTAGCCTTATTTGCGTATTCATTCTTAGCATTCATTGCAAAACAGCCGTACTGCTTACCGGCATCTACATGCATGGACAAGAAGTCGAAAATTTTTAACGCCTTTTCAACCGGTTTTTTTGAGTCATATTTTTGCAAATAATTGAAAATAACCGTGTACATAGTTTGGTGATAATAGTCTATTGAAGCAAGGATTAAACCTTCTTTAGAAGCGAAATGCTTGTATAACGTACGTTTGGAAATGCCTGTGCCTTGAATTATCGCATCTACACCGGTAGCATGAAAGCCATTTTTATAAAAAAGTTCGTAAGCGTATTTAATCATTTCATCCCGTTTAAGGGATCTCGAGCTCAAATTTACTTCTTTAGTCATAATTGATATTTTTCCATTGCAAATGTAAACTAAACGGTTTACATTTGCAATTATGTAAACCGATCGGTCTACATGTAAAAGTTGAATTTAATTAAAAGAAAAATGAAAGACAATAAAAACATGGGCACTGCAGTAGTAACGGGTGCGTCTTCTGGGTTAGGCGAAGTATTTGCCGAAAGACTAGCCAAACGCGGATATAATTTGAAACTGGTAGCACGTCGTAAAGACAGGTTGGATAGCCTTGCGGAAAAGTTAGAGAATAAGTATGGTATCAAAGTAACCAATCTGGTCGCAGACTTAGGGTCTGAAACGGATCTGCAGGGTGTGATTAATGATCTGTCGGCAGATAAGAGTATTACTCTTCTCATTAACAACGCAGGTACTTCCACGCTTGCGTCAGTTACTGCGACAAGCACGGAGAAACAAAAAGCAATGATAGGTGTGAATGTAACTGCCTTAATGCTCTTATCAAATGCAGTGTTACCATTGTTTATAGAAAGAAACGAAGGCGTCTTAATTAATATAGCCTCAGTTTTGGGATTTTATTCATTACCAATCAGTGCTGTTTACAGCGGAACGAAAGGTTTTGTGGTGCAGTACACACGTGGATTGCAAGAAGAAGTGAAGGGAACAAACGTTCGGGTTCAGCTAGTAAATCCAGCGACCACTGCCACTGAGATTTGGGAAGTAGGAGGCATTCCGCTGTCGGCTTTAGATGCGTCTACTATTATGGAAACTGAAGACTGTGTAGATGCAATTCTCGTCGGGTTGGATAAAGGTGAATTAGCTACGCATCCTTCAGTCAATGATCAGCAGTTAATAGATAATTATGAAGATGCCCGCCTCAAATTGTTCAAGGGTTCACAGCATAGTAAAGCCGCTGACCGTTATACTATTCAATAGAGAAAAACGGGTAGTTCATTAACCAAGGGTTAATAGAGTCATGTGTTGGTTTCATCAACATTTGCTTCACACTTTGTTCGGGGTTTGTTCGGACTTCCTTCATTGTTCCTTCAATCGGAATTGAAGAAACAATGAAGGAACTGTGGAGGTGATACGGACAAGATCCGATACAATCACGAAATACAGTCTATCGTATGGCGATAAATAGAAAACTGGAAAACTTTCTTTACTGTTCACTCCAGCCGGTATGATCTTCGAACCGTTTCTTGCCAGATTTAAGGAATTGATGATGATTATAATTGGCTTCTAAAACTCTTATGTCGAGAATATTCTAGCATTTTCATTAAATTGTGACATCATAATTTATAGATTAATATAAATCATTAAAAAAAAGATAATTCTTATGAGTAAGAAGTTAACCTCTCTATTTGCAGCATCAGCGTTTATTTTAACTCTATGCTGTTTTACAGTATCCTATTCAACTGATAAAAAAGGACTGGAGAGTGAAATAGAGGGTAAGATCACTTACAATAAGGATAAGCATAGCATCTCGTTATCATGGCCAGCATTTGGCACTTCCGGAGCTTATAAAATCACAAGAGGAGGTAGTCGTCTGGCTTCAGATTTTGCGTTCGTAGGGTCGACTTCCAAATTGATATTCACAGATATTAAACCAGGTGCGGATAAGTACGAAAACTATTATAAAATTACCCGCAACTCAATAACAATAATACTTTCGCTGGAAGGCCAGATTTTTGGTGACAATATGTATTTCTACGATAGAAAATACGAAAAAGCAGAAACTTCAAGGAATGAAATTAATTCGCATTTTTCCACGATCGGTCTGGGCGGACCGAATGGTGAGTGGACTACAAAACGTCAGGCGTATTATTTCAAAGCAAACGTTAATGAGCAAACTTATGATTCAGGCGGGTCAGGATCTGCATCATCGGCAGCGGCTAACTCGATAGAATTGGGATTTTACGCTCACATTGGAGGTTTGGGTAAAGTACCGTCAGATGTTAAATTGGGTTCTGTATTCACCAGACCCCACCTTTCGGGCGGAGCAAATGCCACGTGCACATTCTGGCGTTCTATGGAAAATGTGGCCGTGATGCGAGATTTTGCCTGGACAGTTTCTCAGTCAACCAGTGCGCGCAGGATGCTGATTGAAAGCACTTCGAAATATATCTCAGATGTTGGAACAGACAATTTTTGGGGTAGCGGTGGTTTCATCGCCGATACGCATTATACATCGTCCAGACCAAACTGGGGTGGACAACAACAATGGTACACCAGGAATGCGGTTTTTCCTTCTGGTTCGGGAACTATGGGTGGTTCTTATAACATGGTTTGGCAGGGTTGCGTAAATCCTCCGCAAGCGGACGAGGCCAACTCTCCAATTTCTAATACACCTATTATCAGAGAGAAACCTTTCCTCTTTATAGATAACGATGGCGAATACAAAGTATTTGTTCCGGCATGGCAAAAGAACAGAGTAGGAGTTTCATGGTCGTCGACAGATATGGGCGAAGGCGCAATTCAGGATTTGCTTACCGACTGGTATATTGCAAAAGAAGGCGACACAGATTTAGAAATTAATACGGCACTAAAGGCCGGTAAAAATATATTTTTCACACCAGGACATTACGCATTGAATGCGCCTATTCAAGTGAATAGAAAAGATGCCATACTTCTGGGTGCTGGTATAGCTTCGGTAACGCTGGAGCCTACCGAGAAGAACACCTGGGGATGTATTTATGCCGACGATAAGGATGGGATTATCATTGCTGGATTGCTTATGGATTCATTCAATAGTACGACTTATCAGGTTAGAATTGGCGATGAAGGAGCGAATGCCGACCATGCCGCAAACCCTGTTTTGCTTACAGATATCACTTGCAGAGTGGGTGGGGTTCAATCAAAAAAAATTCAGATACATACTTCGATGCAAATAAACAGCAATAATGTAGTGGGTGACCACTTCTGGTTGTGGCGTGCCGACCATGGTTCGCAACCCGGAGGAGATGCGCGTTGGGTGCGGGATAGGTCTAAAAACGGACTGATCGTCACTGGCGACGATGTTACGATTTATGCTCTTTTTGCAGAGCACTATCAAGAGTATGAAGTGTTATGGTTAGGAGAGCGTGGCAGGACTTATTTCTTCCAAAATGAACCTCCCTATGATGCACCGAATCAAGCAAGCTGGACTAGTCAGGGAGGCAGAGCCGACGGTTATGCAGCATTCAAAGTGGCTAATTCCGTTAAAGAACATCATAGTATAGGAATGGGTTCTTACGCAGTGATCACAGGAACCGACGGTCATGTGAATAAGAAAAACGGGTTCGAAGTACCTAATAGCCCGAAAGTGAAACTCGAAAAGATGTGTGCTACACGTTTTGCTGGGCCGGGTAATATCCAAAACGTTATCAATGGGATAGGTGGTAGCACAGCAACCGGTGTGAAGCGTGTTGCATTGTATAACAACGGTGCAGGTAAGCAGCCTTATGATGAAGTATTTGATTTGCCGGATCGTGAGTCATATCCTGCAAAGGTGCAGTCAAACTAGGTTAGCTTTAAAAGGGATATAACGAAAAAAGAGGCCATAAGCCTCTTTTAATAATTTTGTGTCGGGGTGGCAGAACTAGCTGCGCTGATCCTGAATAGGGGGGATTCAAACTCAAGCCTCGTCGCCCAAAACATCGCTGCGCTCGGTTTGGGACGGTATGTAAATAAAAAAGCCTCTTTTGCTTTAAGCAAAAGAGGCTTTCGTGTGTCGGGGTGGCAGGATTCGAACCTACGACCTCCTGCTCCCAAAGCAGGCGCGATACCGGGCTACGCTACACCCCGAAAAAATGGTATCACCTTTTTGTTTCCTTTAGGTAAGGATCTGCTATCCGGCAGAGACCAAATTTGCTGATCGTAATGATCTTTCTGATTTGGTGTGCGACAAAGGTAAGTAAATAGATCACATTTTATGCATTCGTTTTATTAAAAAAAATGAAAAATAACTTAATTGCCTGCTGTTCAATTAGAAAAATTTCAATTGGATGTAAAGCTTCTATTGAAAACGGATTTATGCTTCTGGAAATGGAGGTTAATTTGAGGTTCGATCCGGGAAACAGCATACTTTCCCGGATCAGACTGCTCAATTGTAAATGAGATTTTCGCAGATATTAGTTTGCAGACAGGAGCTGGAATGCGATTGCGGCAGTCAGCTTAGCCGTTCTATCCGCTTCGTCGTAAACCGGGTTAAGCTCGGCAATGTCCATGCTGATCAGTTTGCCGCTCGTCATGATGAGTTCCAGACAGCTGAAGAAGAAATGATCAGGATAGATTCCTGTAAAAGCAGGAGCGCTGACTCCGGGGGAGAAAGCTGCAGAAAAGACATCCATACAGATAGTCAGGTAAACATGATCCACAGAATCTATGAAGACTTTGATTTTTGCCAAAACCTCCTCCTGACCTTTACTAACAAATAGCGCTGCCGGGATATGCGATACACCTAACTTCTCTGCGGTCAGGAACAGTGCCTGGGTATTTCCATTTTTTTGAATACCGACTGGTAAATAGTTAAACGTCTTACCACTTTGCATACAATCATTAGCGATCTGTAGAAATCCGGTACCGGAACTAAATCCTGCAGATTCCTTTTCCCGAAGATCAAAATGAGCGTCAAAGTTTATAATACCAACACTTTTTTCTGGATTAATGGCGTCATTGATACCACAGTAGTGTCCATATGCGATCTCGTGACCTCCGCCAATCAATAAAGGAGTAAGCCCTTTATGGAGGGCTGAAGTAACTAATTTAGCAAGCTCATGTTGTGCTTTTTCAAGATTACCATCCGTACAACAGATATCACCCAGGTCATAGATGGCAGTTTGTTCATTAAAATGTACGGGTAGGTTAGCAGAAGCCTTTCTGAAAGCAGCAGGGCCATTCACTGCGCCTGTTCTGCCACCATTTCGTCTGACCCCTTCATCAGATGAAAATCCAATCAGCGCAAATGCAATCGCTCCAGATGCAACGCTTGGTATTTCATTGTGCTGCAGATCAATGCATTGAATGCGCTGATGCCATCGCTGTTGTGAAAAATCAATTCCGTCTGTCCGTCCCTGCCAGTTTTCCTGCGGAGTACATTTATAGTTGAGTTGATCAATTTCCATATTAATTTTTAACTAGTCTTCCATCTTTCCAGACTTCAACAGGTTTTAATTTCCCTTGATAGTATAGAATCTCACGATAATCAGCGGTAGGGTAGGCCTGCATATCGGCCACCATGCCTTTGGCAAGAACTCCTTTATCTACAATATTCAATGCTTTTGCCGCCCTGAAAGTTAGTGCTGCAAATACTTCTGCAGTAGTCAGCTTTTCGGATGCGCTTAGGACAGCAGCCTGCATGAGAAGATCTCCCATTGGGGCAGATCCTGGATTCCAGTCGCTGGCGATGGCTACGCAGGCACCGTTATCGAGCAACAGACGTGCTGGCGCGTATGACATGCCCAGGCCAAGAGATGCTCCCGGGAGCACAACTGCGACGGTTGAGGATTGATCGAGTAGACTCGCCTCCGCTTCACCGGATGCTTCCAGGTGGTCCGCTGAGAGTGCACCAACCTGAATTGCAGCTTTCAGTCCGCCGGTGCTAAACTGGTCTGCATGCACCGTCAGGTTGAACCCCATTGCTGCAGCTTTATTCAAATAGGGGATAGCTTCTTCTACAGAGAAAGCACTCTGTTCAATGAAAATATCAACCCGGTCTGAAAGTTTCTGCCTGCTGATTTCCGGTAGAATGGTCTGCAAAACAAATTCGAGGTAAGCTGTAGCATTTCCACCAAAGTCTTTAGGGTGGAGATGAGCAGCGAGGCAAGTAGAAATGAGGTCTGCCTTGGTTTTCTGATTCGCGTTTCTTATCGCGGTTAATTGTTTAAGTTCATGTTCAAGATCAAGGCCATAACCACTCTTAACTTCAATCGTGGTAACACCTTCGTGTAAGTGCCTGTTCGCCCTGGAGATAATACCGGCTTCCAGCTGTTGAATACTGGCTTTTCTGGTCTGCAGCACAGAATCCCATATGCCCCCGCCACTCTTAGCAATCTCCAGATAAGATCTACCCTGTATTCGAAGGCTGTAATCCTTTGCGCGGCTTCCGCCAAAGCAAATATGAGTATGGCAATCGATAAAACCTGGTAAAAGCACACGTTCCTGATCGATCTGTTCGACTATAGCGTAAGGGTGCAGGCTTCTTAGTGTCTCAAAATTCCCTACGTCTTCGATTCTCCCGGCTTTGGTTAATATGCCTGCATTTTCAAGGCAAACCAACTGATCGTCGGAAACGGAACCATGCATTTTAATGCCCTCCATAGTCAGTATTTGTGAAAAGGGACCAATTAATTTATGTGTTTCTTTTTCCATTATCCGATTGTGAGGTTAAATCTTTCTGCCCATTCTTTTGCCTGATCGTAACCGGCATCTGCATGTCTGAAAATACCCATAGCCGGGTCATTGTACAGCACCCTGCGGATACAGCTTTCTGCTCTTTTCGTTCCATCTGCAAGCACCACCATTCCCGCATGTTGAGAATAACCCATACCAACTCCGCCACCGTGATGAAAAGATACCCAGGTTGCACCTCCCGCTGTATTTGACATCAAATTGAGCAGCGGCCAGTCAGATACTGCATCAGAACCATCCAGCATACCTTCAGTCTCCCGGTTTGGAGAAGCAACTGATCCGCAGTCCAGATGATCCCTTCCAATTACAACCGGCCCTTTAAGTTTACCGCTTGCGACAAGTTCGTTAAACAGTAAACCTGCTTTTTCCCGGTCACCCATTCCCAGCCAGCAAATTCTTGCCGGTAGACCCTGGAAACTAATCTTATCCTGAGCTTTTTGCAACCAATTGATGAGGTCTGTGTTTTCGGGAAATGCCTCCATTAAAGCACGGTCAGTGGTATATATATCCTCAGGATCACCCGATAGTGCGACCCAGCGAAACGGGCCTTTCCCTTCACAAAAAAGGGGACGGATATAAGCTGGGGTGAAGCCCGGGAAGTTAAAGGCATTTTCAGCACCTCCTTGTTTAGCAAACTCCCGAAGATTGTTTCCGTAATCAAAAGTGACTGCACCGGCCTGTTTCAATTTGAGCATGAAGTTCACATGCCTTGCCATACTTTTAATTGATTTTGCTTTATAGGTATCCGGATCACCAGCGCGTAAAACGCTCGCCTGTTCAACAGTGAGTCCATTTGGAATATACCCGTTTAACGGGTCGTGTGCAGAGGTCTGATCGGTTAGTATATCAGGAATCAGATTGTTTGCAATTAAACGCTCCAGCAGATCACCGGCATCGCTGACCAGACCCACTGATAACGGAATGCCTTTCTCAATAGCATCTTGCACCCATGAAATCGCTTCTTCGTAATCGTAGCTGATCTTGTCTATATAATTCGATTCTACACGTTTCATAATCCTTGATGCATCCGTATCCGCACCCAGAAAAACGGCTCCGGCCATCGTGGCGGCTAGGGGTTGTGCACCACCCATTCCTCCTAAACCAGCACTGACAATGAGTTTGCCTTTCAGATCATTGTTGAAATGTTCTTTTCCACAGGCTATAAAAGTCTCGTAAGTTCCCTGAAGAATACCCTGGGTTCCAATGTATATCCAGCTGCCTGCTGTCATTTGTCCATACATCATCAGGCCCTTGGATCTTAATTCATTAAAATGCTCCCAGGTTGCCCATTTTGGAACTAAATTGCTATTTGCAATTAAAACCCTCGGCGCTTCCGGATGACTGCGGATAATTCCCACGGGCTTGCCGGACTGGACCAGTAAGCTATGGTGCTCATCTAATTCAAGTAATAATTCAATTATCTTTCGCAGTGATTCCGGGTTACGGGCAGCCTGTCCGATACCACCATAAACAACAAGGTTTTCCGGGTCTTCTGCAACCTGACCGTCGAGATTGTTTAGCAACATCCTTAATACAGACTCTGTCTGCCAGCTTTTAGCATGAAGCTGCATACCTGTCGGTGATTTATAATTTGGATGATTCGCGTATTTTTCAAGAAAGGCTGAATGATTCATCATGTTTTAAATTTATATGGTGAGCAGATGCAGTTTGGTTTGCAGTTTGTAGAAAACTGCCGCTTGTCAAAAGTTGATGGATGGCTTGTATATCCAATGCGAAAATCCGGTCTTCGGTAGCAAAGCTGCTTTTTTGGCGGATAAGCTCATGGCAAGCTTCTATAACGGGGCCTGATCGAAGGGGGCGGCGAAAATCGATAGCCTGAGCGGCATAAAGTAATTCTATAGCCTGAATGTATTCCAGGTTGTCAATTATCTGATTAAGTTTTCTGCCGCTGATTGAACCCATGGATACATGGTCCTCCTGTCCGAGCGAGGTTGGGACACTGTCTGCACTGGCAGGAAAGCAGAGTGTTTTATTTTCGGTTACTAATGCTGCTGTGGTGTATTGAGGAATCATTAAACCGGAATTCAGACCGGCATCAGCAATTAGGAGTTTAGGCAGATCGTACTTACCTTCATTCATTAGGTAACAACGTCTGTCTGCAATATTTCCAAGCTCGGCGGCCGCAACACACGCATAATCTAAAGCCATTGCAAGCGGCTGACCATGAAAATTACCACCGCTGATCGTATCGTCCGCGCTAAAAATAATTGGATTATCTGTCACGGAATTGAGTTCTATTTCCGTTAACTCCTTCAGATGCAGCCACGCATTTCTTGACGCACCATGAACCTGAGGCATACAACGTAAGCTATAGGGATCCTGAACCCGGCTGCAATGTGCGTGAGAGCTATTAATTTGTGAACCGGATAAAAGTGAGGTCAATCTCGCTGCGACCTGGATATTCCCTTTAAAGGGTCTTAACTGATGCAGCCTGGGGTCAAATGGTCTGGCAGAGCCTGTAAGCCCCTCCAGCGACATTGCACCGATCAGATCGGCACATTCCAAAGCATGGTGCAACCGCTCGACTCCTTTTACTGCAAAAGCAAGGATAAACTGGGTGCCATTGATCAATGCAAGTCCTTCTTTAGGCCCCAGAACCAATGGCTCCAATCCATGTTGCTTTAGCATTTCAGCTGCGCTTATCCGGCTTCCATTCCTGTAGACTTCGCCCATTCCTATCAGCGGCAGAAATAAATGTGAAAGGGGAGCAAGGTCACCGGATGCGCCGACAGATCCTTTTTCCGGAACTACGGGAATGATATTTTCTTCGATATGCCAGAGGATACGTTCAAGTGTCGTCAGCGCTATTCCGGAATATCCCTGGGCTAATGCCTGGACTTTGGTAATCAGCATGATTTTAGCAGTCTCGGCCGGAATTGGAGCACCTACACCAACACTATGGCTTTGGAGTATATTGCGCTGTAACAAAGAGGTGTCTTTTTCAGATATACGCGTATCACACAATGGGCCAAAACCGGTATTAATTCCGTAAACCGGATGTTCCCTGACGACAATTTCCTGTACCGAATGCCACGATATGTTGATCTGGTTTTTCGCTGTTTCCGATAAGTGCCCTACTATATTTCCAGCAGCAATGTCAAGACAGATACTGGTTGTCAGATGATCAATACCATAATTAAATATTTTCTTCATGACTAATAATGTTTTTAGAATTAAGGTTTTCCATGATATTATTTACCAAACCTTTCGATTTGAATTCATCTTCAAGTCTGGTGAGGTTTTCCAGCAGGTGATGACCATCGGTACCAGCCATATCTTCCATTGCAATTCGGATAGCTTCCCAAACAGGCTTTACGCGCATAAGTAAGGTCTTTCCCTGCTCACTTAAGGTGATTTGTTGTTTCCTGGCATCTGCTGCATGTGCCTGACTGCAGACCAGACCTTTTTGTTTTAGTCCGGAAATTAACTGACTGGCTCCAGGTTGAGAAACTTCCATTTGCTCGGCAATTTCTTGTATTGTGAGTACTTTATGTTTATCGAGTAATTGGAATACGGGGAACCATGTTGTCTCGAAAGCGATCCCTTGAAGGCGATAAGCTTTATTGATTTCTGATAAAAAAAGCTCGCTTAATCTTTTCAGACGGCTGCCTAAGACCAGATATCCAAGTGATTGATAATAATTCATACCTAAATATATAAGTACTTATGTAATATTACCAGAAAAGGTTCAAAAATGTTTGTTACGCTTTAGCTCAAACCTGGAGGAGGGGGGTGTTCGACTACTGTTTTTTGGAGTTCTTATCAGATTCTTTAGGAACAAAATCAGGTGGTACGGCAAGTTCCTCACCATTTCTGACTGCCCGGTAATGTGGAGAAAGGATTTCTATGCCAGCAGCATTAAAAGTATCCTGAATGTTTTCCATCAGGTTGCTGTAAATCTGAGCCTGTTTATTGGGTTCTCTGGTATAAGCATTAATCTGATAAGAGATGTAAAAATCGTCCAGACTGGTCTGCAATACAAAAGGAGTTGGATTAGAAAGAATATAAGGAGTCTTTAATACCGCTTTGATCAGAAGTTCATAAACATCTTTCCAGGGAACTTCATAACCTATTGTAAGGATATAGTGAATAATAAGCCCATCGCAATCTTCCCTGGCATGATTGGAATAATTGATCGTACTGCTCGATAAAACCATAGAATTAGGGACGGTAATATCTTCGTTTTTAATAGTCTTGATGCGGGTAACCAACATGGTTTTTTCTATAACATCTCCCGTAACCTCACCTATTTTCACACGGTCACCTATCTTGAAGGGCCGCATGTATGTGATTACCAGTCCGGCAACGATATTGGTAATAGCACTGGATGATCCTAAAGAAATCAGAATGCCCAGAAAAACGGAAACACCTTGAAAAGCCGGAGAACCTGATCCGGGCAGATAAGGGAAAATCAGGATCAGCATAAAAGCGTAAAGGACGAACCGAAGAATATTAAACGTTGGTATCGCCCAGTCTTCGTGAAATCCGCGTAAAGTGATATTCTTCCTCTTTATTTCATAAAAAAAGTAGCGGATTCCTCTCAGAATATATCTGAATATAAAGTAGATGATTAGAATCGTAAACAGATTCGGGAAATAGTGGAAGATGGCCGCCAGTGCAATCCTTAATGGACTCAGTATCCAGTTTAATAAAGTTCCGGTCCATTTCTCTGTTTCAGGGAAAATGCTGAATAACAGGGGAAGAGAAAGGTAGATAATTAGTATTATAACTATAATCCTTATGATATTGACGATCCTTAAAAAGATTCTTTCCAGATGTTCCGGTGTAAATATCCGGAGGTTGCGGAACTTAAGTCTGTCGAGGAATGCTGTACTTGCAGATTTCAGCCAGATGGAGGTTTTCCGAAAGAGTAAATTGATACCAGCTATAATCAAACCTAAAACTATAATAATCAGCAGAACCAAAGCAATTCTTTTCATCCAATTCACCAGGCTGTGAGCTTCTCTTTCTTTTATAATGCCAGATTTAATCTGTTCTTTGTATTCCCCGGCTAGCTGTTCATTGTTTTTATTAAACCATAGTCCGTCAAGGCCAGAAACAGAAATGATAATTTCTGAATCTTTATAAATCAGATCATAGTTATCGTCATTTTTACTGATTACAATTGAATCGGGATTAAAGAAGGGATCTTCATATAGTTTTTCTATTTTTCTTGATGCTGCAGCTGCGCGTTCGGCTGCAGTAAAAGACCCTGTTCGGGTATAAATATGAAATAATGTGTCCTGATTTAGATGTACAGGGTATCCTGGCGCAGTTTTCTTTAAATCAGCGATTTTACGAAACTGTTCAATTTTCCTCAGACTATCGCTTCTGGTGATCGCGGATAGCTTTTGTTCCAGCTCTATCGTTCTGGAACTATTTCCAGATGCCAACTTTAATTCGGCCTGTAGTTGAATCTTAACTAAAGAATCTATTTGCTGCTGCTGCTGCTCCTGTATCAGACGTGCCTCATCAATACGTCTGCTCTCAGTCTTGAGACTGTCTGCCGGGGTTTGAGCAGATAGATTGCCTGACAGTATAATAATAAATATGAAAGGGAGAAAAATGTATTTATGCATAGGATTAAAATAAAAATACAGATAATCTTTCTTTTCCGGGAATGTATACTCAACAAAAAAACCTTACTCCATCTGCATTGGCGCATCAGGAATAAGGTTTTTGCAATATATTCAAATCTGCTTTTCAGCAATTTTTATTTCAAATCCGGCAGGAAGGATGGATATCTGTAATCCTGAGCCGGAACGAAAGATTCTTTAATTGTTCTTGGAGATACCCAGCGCAGCAAATTAATCATTGATCCGGCTTTGTCATTTGTACCGGAAGCTCTTGCGCCTCCAAATGGCTGTTGACCGACAACAGCACCGGTACATTTATCATTGATATAGAAATTACCAGCTGCATTTCTTAAAGCAACAGAAGCTTGTTGAATTGCATAGGCATCGGTAGCCATTACCGCGCCTGTTAATGCGTAAACAGATGTTTGATCTACTAATTCTAATGTTTCTGCGAAAGCATCATCTTCATAAATATATACTGTCAGCACAGGTCCAAAGAGTTCCTGGGTCATAGTCGCATATTTAGGATCTTTGGTGACAATTATAGTCGGCTCAATAAAATAGCCGGCAGATTTATCGTACTTACCACCAGCGATAATCTCGGTTGATTCGTTGTTTCTAGCTTTTTCAATCGCATCTGCAAGCAGGTCAAAAGAAGCCTCATTAATTACAGCATTAACAAAGTTGGTGAAATCTTCTACCGGCCCTGTTTTGATCGTAGCGAGATCAGCAAGAATACTGTCCTTAATTTCAGGCCAGAGTGAAGCGGCAATATATACTCTGGATGCAGCAGAACATTTCTGTCCCTGGTATTCAAATGCACCCCTTACAATAGCAGTAGCTGCTGCTTTTGCATTAGCGGACTGATGTACCAGGATAAAGTCTTTTCCTCCTGTTTCACCCACAATACGCGGATAAGTTTTGTATTTGTGAATATTGGTTCCGATAGTTTTCCATATATCCTGAAATACGCCTGTTGAACCTGTAAAATGAATTCCGGCGAAGTCAGCATGGTCGAAAATTACATCACCTGCAACCGGTCCCGAAACGTAGATCAGGTTAATTACACCGTCAGGAAGGCCTGCTTCCTTAAATACTTTCATTAATACCTGAGCTGAATAGATCTGGGTGTTCGCAGGTTTCCAAACAATAACATTACCCATCATGGCAGCAGAAGTCGGTAAATTACCAGCTATCGCTGTAAAATTGAAAGGCGTCAGTGCAAAGATAAATCCTTCCAGAGGACGTTGCTCTACACGGTTCCATACGCCAGAAGGTGATACTGGTGGTTGCTGACTGTAAATTTCAGTCATATATTTCACGTTGAATCTCAGGAAGTCTATGAGTTCACATGCTGCATCAATTTCAGCCTGGTAGGCATTTTTAGACTGACCAGCCATTGTAGCGGCAAGCAGCTCATTACGATATGGACCTGCAATCAGATCAGCAGCTTTCAAGAAAATTGCAGCACGATGCTCCCATGCAAGATTTTCCCATTCTGCTTTTGCTGCAAGTGCGGCATCAATTGCCAGTTTTACGTGGCTTGCATCTCCTTGATGAAAATGGCCTAAAATATGTTTGTGATTATGTGGTGGAGTAAGCGGTTTTAGGTTACCGGTTCTGATTTCCTGAGCACCAATATACATGGGTATGTCCAGTTGATTTTGGTACGCAGACTTTAAAGCAGCCTGCAATAACTCTCTTTCTTTACTTCCCGGTGCATAAGCTAATACGGGTTCATTTATTGGTGCAGGTACGTTGAAAAATCCTTTGATCATAATGGGGTTTATTGTTTCTACCAAATAACGCAGTCTTTTTGCGGATGAATAGCGCAAATATTATCAGTTAATTAACGAAAATTGCCGTATCTAAACATTTATGTCTATATATATCCGAATTAGACAGGTTTGTCAATAATTGTCCGGTCTGTAAGTTTATTATGGGGATTATGGATAATTTAAATTTATAAAGTATAAATTTATATGTTTACAAAAAAGGTTATTGCAACTGACCAGGCATATTTATTCCTTTTTGAACCTAAACACAAACCAGATTACGCTAAACTCATCTTATGAAAGTCATTCAATTTACCGTGCCCGTCGCGAACGAAGGCTCTGTGGTTATACAGGAAGATATTTTACCCTATTTCTATAACTATCTTCACCGGCATCAGGAAGCGCAGATCACCTTAGTCCTGAAAGGAGAAGGGACCCTTGTCATCGGCAATTATACCCAGGCATTTAAAGCAGGTGAAGTTTACATGATTGGCCCGAACCAGCCACACATGTTTAAAGGGGACCCTAAATATTTTGAAAATCTTCAGGAGAAAAACATCCATGCAATTCATATCTTTTTTGATATCAAATTTTTCGAAAAACATTTGAGTTTTCCAGAATTGGAAACGGTGAAAAAATTCGTCACGAATTTGCCCGGAAGCCTCCAGTTGCCTGAGGGGCATCCTGTCGCCAATGACCTGATTGTACAGATTAGCAGGTTAACTGGTCTGGACAGATTAATTCGTTTCTTTAACCTGCTGCAGTATTTTAGCAGTGCCGTAGTAAATTGGAAAGGTTTATCGACCGGATTTACACAGCAATATTATACGGAGTCAGAAGGAATTCGCATGAACGATATTTTCCAGTATACTATTGAAAATTTCTCAGAACAAATCAGTTTGGTGAAGATTGCTTCCATCGCACACATGACTTCACATTCCTTTTGTAAGTATTTTAAAAAGCATACCCGTAAAACTTATTTGTCATTTCTAAATGAGATCAGAATAAACGAGGCGTGTAAAGAACTACTTCATGGAGATTCCAAGTCGATTTCTGAAATCGCTTATGCAACCGGTTTTAACAGTGCAATTACTTTTAACCGTGTTTTTAAAAAAGTTATCGGAATGTCGCCGAGTGAGTATATCCGGGCATGTAAATTTAAAGCATCATAGATTTTTAAGGTTGTGCATTACCGAACAATGTCTGTCCGCATTTGAACACTTAACGATTTAATACTATGTTCAGGGGTGTTAATTCCGGTTTTCGGGTATTGGCATACCATTGGACTAGAATCTGAAAAATTAAAGTAATGTTTAGAATAAACCTGAAAATAGCAATCCGGAACTTATGGAAGTATAAAGTCTATACTTTCATTAATGTCGCTGGCCTGTCAGTTGGTATGGCTAGTTGCATCCTGATCTTTATTTTTATCAAATATCAGCTAAGCTTCGATCAGGGATACAAAAATGAGGATAGAATTTACAGAATTGTCACCGATTGGAATTATAATAGCTTCATAGATCACTCTTCCGGTTCTCCATTGCCATTGGCCAACGCAGCGAAGGGAGAAATTGCCGGAGTTGAAAAAATTGCCAGGGTGATCCGGAATGGAGGAGCTACCATTGTCAAAGACGAATCTGGAAGGCAAACATTTAAAGCAGCAAAGACTGTATTTTTTGCCGACCCGGAATTGTTTGACATCATTCCTGTGACCTGGCTGTCTGCCAGACCAGCTAATTTGTTGGCAGAACCAAATACTGTGGTTCTTTCAGAAGCAACAGCAAAACTGTTCTTTGGCGGGGCAGAGCAGGCTTTAGGAAAGACTTTCTTGTTTTGGAATCAGATGAACCTGAAAGTGACAGGTGTATTTAAGGACATCCCGGTCAATAGTAGTATTCCACTAAATATTGTGATAAGTATTGAAAGTACAGGACAGAAAAATAATAAAGATTGGGGTTCAGTTAGTTCAGGCGACCAGGTTTTCTTCTTAAAATCACCGAATGTATCGGAAGCTGCACTGCAGGCCTCTCTTGATCAATTTAATAAAGTTCATTTTACTGATAAAAATGTACCTGGGAATCAGAAAAGTGTACTTCAAAAATTACGGGATATACATTTCAGTGAGAAGTACGATAATTTTTCAGACACTACAATTACCAGGAAAGAAATCTACGGATTAGCAATAATCGGTCTTTTCCTAATGGTAACTGCTTGTATAAATTTCATCAACCTCGCCACCGCACAATCTGTGAACCGGTCTAAAGAAGTGGGTGTACGAAAAGTAATGGGTTCCATGCGCAGACAGCTCGTCTTCCAGTTTTTAACGGAGACTTTAGTGATTACGGTAGTTGCGCTGCTTATTTCCTGTATTCTCGCAGAACTGGCATTTCCAGTGATGCAGAATTTATTCAAAGAAAAAGTTGTCTTCAGTCTGTTTCAGGACCCTATTATACTAGTATTTATGTTGGGGTTAGTTGTATTCGTTGCCTTTCTGGCAGGTTTCTATCCCGCAATGGTCATGTCCGGCTTCAGCCCTGCAATGGCTATTAAAAATAAGGTCAATATAAATTCCGGTAGTCTCAGTTTGCGCAGAATCCTGTTGATCGTTCAGTTTTCTATTACAATAGTGTTGATAATCAGTACAATCGTAATCATGAAACAGATGGAATATGTGCGCGAGAAACCATTGGGCTTTGCCAGTGAAGCAATTGTAATGATAGATATTCCGGGAGATAGCCTTTGCAGAACGAGAATGAATTCTTTCAAAGAAAGTGTGAAAAATATTAGAGGAGTTGAAATGGTGAGTTACTGTGCACGGCCTCCGCTTTCGAGCTCAATGAGTACGACGAACTTTAGCTTTAATGGAATTGAAAACAAGGATTTTGAAGTTAGGGTGTCCTCCAATGACGAAGCATACTATCAGTTATTTAATATTCCATTTCTAGCAGGAAAGGTCTATACAAAAAGTGATACTATAAACGGTTATATAGCTAACGAGAGCTTCATTCGAAAAGTAGGGATCAATGACCCACAAGCAGCTCTGGGGAAGATTATAAATCAAAATGGACGCCAGGCGCCAATTGTAGGTGTAGTGAAAGATTTTAATGACCAGTATCTGAAAGAGAATATTTCCCCAATGATATTTTATCAGATGACGAGGTTTTACGGTCAGCTTGCGGTTAAAATTGATAAGCAAGAGATTAGGCATGCCATGAAAGAGATAGAGACTCAATGGAATGAATATTTTCCGAATGAAATCTACGGGGCGAGATTTTTGAATGATGATATCAATGGATATTATCAGGCAGATCAGGTTACTGGTTTTCTTTTCCGGGTATTTGCAGGAATTATTATTTTCATCTCCTTTATTGGTCTTTTCGGACTAATTTCTTTTGTAGCAACACAAAGAACAAAGGAAATTGCTATTCGTAAAGTATTGGGTGCGTCGACTATGGAGCTGGTTAAAATGCTGAACGGGTCATTTTTGATCATGGTATTCTTTGCGAATATAGTGGCCTGGCCATTAGCATACCTTTTTGTCTCCAATTGGCTCGACGGTTTTGCTTATCGTATGGATTTGAGCATCTGGCCGTTTTTGCTGGCCATGTGTATTTCGATGGTGATTACATTAATAACAGTAAGTATACGTTCCTACAACGCTGCGGTCACAAATACAATAGATGCGCTGAAATATGAATGATTAGTCAGAATTCGGCTATTTACAACATTAGAAAATCTGCATAAAAGCCAGTTATTTTATTGGTATAAATAGCTTGTGCAACTGCTTGAATTTTTAAATTAAATTATAATATTTACACTGGAATTCTAAATAACGCTTATAGCTGGATTAAATGATGGATTATTTTGTCATAGGTGATATTCATGGCTGTTTTTATACATTTCGAGAAATGTTAAAGAACTGGAACAAGGAAAAGGAGCACCTTATTTGTGTCGGCGACTTGATCGATCGTGGAAATCATAGTGCTATGGTTGTTCAGGAATGTATGCAGCTAACCGAAATTTATCAAAATGTAACGATTATAAAAGGTAATCATGAGGCTGAAATAATTGAATACTATGAAAAGGGGGCGCTTGAACACTGGATAGTACAGGGGGGAAAACAAACATTAGAAAATCTCGAGCAACATCAGGTACGACTGTCTGTTGTGATCCCCTGGTTTGAAGGTCTGCCGCTGAAATTTGAGCAGGATCATCTTTTTGTAAGTCATGCCGGACTTTCGAATACCTTACGGCCCTTCGAGGAAGAAAATCAAGATGGTGTCTTATGGAACCGGAAGCCATTAAAGAATATTGGAAAAATCCAGGTTCATGGACATACACCTCTGCGGAGCTCCAGCCCGCAATATACGGCAGAATCCGAATCATGGAATATTGATACTGGTGCGGCATATGGCTACGGGTTAACGGGGTTAAAAATATCCTTTGACGGAAAGGTATCTGACGTCATTTTCATCAAAACGCTGGAAAAAGATGTGCGAATTATTTAAGTTGCCCAATTAGTTTGAAAAGCCTAATTCTATGTAACTTTGATTATGCCATTTAATCTCTAACGGAGCTCCCGCATCACTGATAGTTTCTGTACTGACTGGTTTCCCCGTACCATAGTTAATTTCTGAAAATGGATTTTTATTGATATTGAGCATGACTAGTAAACGACTCCCTTTGCTCAGCCGCTTGCTGAAAACCCTGGAACGATAAAAGGGGATATCCGTAGCTTTTCCTGGATTTAGTAACTGTCTTCTGCTCATATCTTTTGCATAACTTGCCCTTCCCAGAAAGTATGAAAGTTGAAAATATTCACCTGTGGGTGTAACTTCATATAATGATAAGCCAAAATCCATATCTTTTTTATTAATAGTTACCCGAAGGTTTCCTTTAAGCAGGCCGCTGACGCTTGTAGCAGTATCGAACGGTTGGCTTATAAAAAACAGACCATTAGTCGTGTCCAGTTCACTCTTGATAATCGGACTGGGATAATAATCGTTATTCGACGTGATGCGGTCTGAAAGATCGACAATCTGGGTTAAATAATCGTTTTTTACAGGCTTACGATCAGAAAGTGTAAAGGCAGTACCATTTTTCAACTTATCCAGATATAATCGTCGTTTTCTAGGTCCCATCTGGTCAATAGATTTTGCATGATGCCATTTGTTTTCACCCATCACTTCAAAATTGATTTTATCCTGAATGATATCGGGTTTTTTTGTACCCTTCAATACATAATCGAGCCACTGAAATGTAATCTCTCTGGTATTGATCAATGCTACGGAGTCTACCTGGTAGCCTCTTAGTTGTGCTGTTCCTCCTTTTTGTGCGCCAAAATGATCATATGGTCCGATCAGAAGATAATGGGCTGCATGAGGGTTATACTTGTAGTGCTCGCGTAGATATTCCAAGGCGGAAACCTGTCCATCATCATAATAACCCGTAATACTCAGCACTGGGATATTAATTTTGGAGAATTCTTTTTTGTAAGGAACCATCGATTGCCAGTATTCATCGTAATCTGGATGTGACAACCATTTTTGCAACCAGGGGTTAGGAGTTCCGTCAAGGCTGTCTATCCGATTGTAAGCTACCCCGGTTTCCCACCATCGGTCTCTCATTCGGTGCCAACGCTCATTGTCGTTATTAACCAGATCATCAGTGAATTTGTTATTGGTGATATAAAATGCCCATTGATAATTTGCCGTTAGAAATACATTGTTCTCCATTGGGAGACCTAATCCTGGTATTGCAGCAACGTAAGGCACAATAGTTTTAAGTGCAGGATGCAAATATTTAGTGGCCGCCCACTGTGCAAATCCGGAATAACTACCGCCATACATTCCCACGCTTCCATTACTCCATGATTGCTGGGTAATCCAGTCAATTACTGAGTTCACATCCCGGGCTTCATGCTCGTAAGGTTCGATCTTATCTGGACTTAAACGTTTTCCACGGGTATCAGCCACTATACCAATATAACCGTAATCTGCAGCAAATTTGGCTTCTGCTAAACTTCTCTCCGTATTACTATAAATAAAAAACATCAGCGCTGCCGGAAGTTTACTAGTAAACGGTTTTTTAATTACAGTTACTGCCGATATTGTGGCACCGTCTGAAGTCTTTATTAATACTTTATCGTTAATTAAATAATTGGCCGTGTCGGGCAATTGAGGGCTGGTTTGAGCCAAGCACAGCCCGCTCATTAAAAGACAAAGCGCGGCCATGACGAATAATCGAATATTGTTCATAGTTAGATGGGTAGGTTTATTTGTTTTGGTTATATAGCTTCTTTAGTTTAACGGCCTGCCGAATAGAGACTGGAAAGTGTTGCCCAGATTTAAGTTCTACTGAAAGGCTGTTTTCTTCCTGTTTAATGGATTCTATATAATTCAGGTTGACAAGCTGTGCCCTGGCGATTCTAAAAAATGTAGAGTTATCAAGTTTTTCTTCCAGCTGGTTTAAAGAACTCTTGAAAAGTATATTCTTATAACCAAAGTAAATGCGGACGTAATTATCGAGGGATTCCACGAGATGTACTTCAGACCATTTAATTAGATGATATTGCCCTTTATCTTTAACAAAAAGGTGATCATTTCCAGCTTCTTTAAATCTGCTCTTAATTTCCGAAACTGCCTTTTTTAACCTTTCTTCACGCAAGGGTTTCATCAGGTAATCAATGGCACTTACATCAAACGCCTTCAAGGCAAAAGTCTCATAAGCGGTAATAAAGACAATCAGAGGAGTTACAGAGAGTGATTCCAATAAATCAAACCCAGATCGCACCGGCATTTGAATATCCAGAAAAATTACGTCGGGTCTGAGATCCGAAATCATTCGCTCTGCCTGGTCTGCATTTGCGGCTTCTCCGATTATATTAATTTCGTGGAATTCGTTGAGCATCAACCTGAGTTCATCTCTGGCAAGGCGTTCATCATCGATTATCAATGCTCGGATTTTCTTCATCGCAAAGGGATTCTTATCACAGAATAAATCAAATCGTCGTTCTTCTTAAACAGCTTAAAAGTTGCTTGACCGTGATAGGCTAGCCGCAATCTTTCTTTTAGATTTTTAAGACCAATTCCGATATGATCCGGATCTTCATTTATTATACCCGGATTAGTTACCATGATCTCCAGAAATCCGGTTTCACGGCTTATGTTTATGGCTATATGTCCACCGTCCTTCAGCTTCGATACCCCATGCTTTAATGCATTTTCCGCCAAAGTCTGGATGGATAAACCAAGTACAGGGAAGTTATTCAGGCTTTGGTCAGCGTGCACGCTAAATGTAAGTCTTTCTTCCATTCGCATCTTTTCTAACTCGAGATAGTCTTTTGCAAGCTCGAGTTCTTCTGCTAATGTATGGGTCAGAGAGGCCTGGCGATACAGACTACTTCGTAACAATTCGCTTAATAAATCTATTCCTCTTCTCGCCAGTTTTGTGTCAGTGCTAATCAGAGATTTTATAGTATTCAGTGAGTTAAAGAGAAAATGTGGATTGAGCTGATCAGAAAGCTTGTCAAGCTGTGCTTCCCTATATCTTAGTTGTAAAGAAGCATTTTCTTTA
Source organism: Pedobacter antarcticus (assembly GCF_900103515.1). NCBI lineage: Bacteria > Pseudomonadati > Bacteroidota > Sphingobacteriia > Sphingobacteriales > Sphingobacteriaceae > Pedobacter > Pedobacter antarcticus. Next base: position 28,302 of record NZ_FNGZ01000009.1, on the reverse strand, counting down.
ACCAGTCTAATCTCGCGCCGGGAATACTGGTAAAGATGGTAGGCAAGCATCCAAATAGCCATAAGTCTAAATCCAGCCATCAAGATACCAGGTAAGTTTTGTCTGATAAATTCCAGGATTTCGACGTTGGTTCCTTGTGCGAATACTAACCTGATGAGATATATTTTTGTCACTGTTACTCCAGTGTAAGCAATGGCCATAATAGGTAGGGCCAGTAATAAGCGTTTAAATAACAGATTAAGAGGCGAATTCTGCCAATTATTATTCCTTGCAAAAGTCCGGTAAAGATGAGTGATTAAAATATACAGTGCTATATCAGCGAGAAAATGGAGCAGGCCAGCCGACCAGCTAAATCCATCTCCGGAAGAACCTTGCACAAACCAGTACAATGATGCTCCAGACCAGCCTATAAGCTGACATTTCCAGTAAAAGGATACACTGTTCTTCATTTTTTTATGCTACTCAACAAATCAACGAAAACATATCCAAACAGAAAAGATAAAGTACAGGAACGCATTAAAACAGGGGATGGGCGATTAGTTGTCAATTAAGCGGAAGTAGGGGGAATATTTTAACTGATCTTAACCAGCTCTACACGCCTGTTTTTAGCTTTATTTTCCTCTGAATCGTTCGGAGAGATAGGTTTGTCAGCACCGTATCCGGCCGCCTTTAAACGCGATGGGTTTATAGCTCCTTTTTCAATCAGGTATTTCATTACAGATTGTGCTCGCTCTTTTGACAGTTCGACATTCCTGTTAGCCAACCCAGTATTGTCGGTATATCCTTCAATTGAAATTTTCAGTCCCGTATTTTCGTTCAGCAGGTTAGCAATTTCATCTGCAACCTGTTTGCCCTCCGGCTTTAATGTGGCTTTATCAGTATCAAAATTGATGTATAGCACTGCTTTTCCGGTTTTGTCTATTTCGGAACCAATTTCTGTAGCAGTATATTTTTTTATGGTCCCTTCAAACGCTTCTAGTTCCATTATGAAAATGGTACCCTGCGCGGAATTGGACTGTACGTTAATAATATAGTTTTTCCCCTGATTTCTAAAGGCATAAACAGTTACAGGCTGGTCATCTGATGTTCCTGTCGTACGATTAACTCCACTGTACATGTTTTCCTTCAGTTTTTCCCGCACACTCTCTTCTTTTGACAGGGGGCCGCTATATAAAATTTTCGCACCTATTTTATCCAGATATCCATATACATTTTTATCGAAATAACGATCGTTATAACCGGGTTTCATTTCCATTACGATTACACCTAATTTTCCCTCAGTTTTGATTAACTGATCATTGCCTAGATAATTCTCTAGCTTCTCATATTCAAAATGTTCGGTCAATCCATTTTTCTCAGTCTCAATTTTCAGGCCTTTAGGTGCTGTGATAAACGGATATGAACCGATATCTTTAAGATCAGGGATAGTATTCCAGTCGATTGCACCCACCGCATTATGATTTGCAGCTACAGTGTCAACTAGATTGTCCTGTGCGGTAAGTACTGAATCAGTATTGCCGGAACCGGATTGCTGCTTGTTTGAATTGCAGGCAAATAAAAATAAGCTGATAGCGAACAGTAAAACTGTTTTTTTCATGAGGCAGAGGTTTTAATTTCAAGTGAATATAATTAAAACTGTATCTCCTTTTCAGCAAAATTACATAAGTGTTCTAATAAAAAACTTAGGTCTGGTTGCAAGAGTTAGTAGAGGCTATTTTTTAATAGCCTCTACCATTTTTTCTGTGACAATTTTTTTATTGGAATTGCCCCACGAATTTTGAATGTAATTGATTACATCTGCAATCTCGTCATTACTTAATCCCGGATTTGGCATCATTGTATTATATTCTACACCATTAACCGTTATTTTACCATTTAGGCCATACTTAACAGCATGAATTGCTTTCTCGGGCATTTTTATTAGATAATCAGCTTTGGCCAGCGGAGGAAAAGCTCCGGGAACACCCTCGCCTTTGCCCATATGGCAGGTAATGCAGGATTCCTTGTAGATTATTTTCCCTCTTTCCATGCTTTTAGTCAATGGATCTTCCTGCCCGGAGATATAGGAGGAAGTAAACAGAACACCACAAAATAATATTGATAATAGTTTCACAGATTAATGGATTTAAATTTTGTGCTTATGCTTTTGGGCTGATTTTTAAAATACTGCCGGAATCTTCTACTACTACATAGATATTTCCATCCGGACCCTGGCGTACATCTCGTACTCTACCTATTTTTTCAAAAATGATTTCTTTTTTTACGACTTTATTGTCTTTAATAACCAGGTGTTGTAAGTAATTGAACTTCAGAGATCCAACAAGTAAATCGCCTTTCCAGTCCTTAAATTTTTCACTGGTTATAAAGGCCATTCCACAGGGTGCAATAGATGGCTTCCAATAAAGCACGGGTTGCTCCAATCCTGTTTTTGCGGTATCTTTTGAAATGATGCTGTTATCGTAGTCAATTCCATAGGTGATCAACGGCCAGCCATAGTTTTTACCTTTTTCAACAATATTCAATTCATCACCACCTTGTGGACCATGTTCGTGCTCCCAGATCACACCTGTCGTAGGATTAATAACTAAACCCTGGGGATTACGATGTCCGTAGCTCCAGATTTCAGGTTTTGCACCTTCAGTTTTTACAAATGGATTATCGGCAGGTACTTTCCCATCTTCGTGAAGACGTATAATTTTGCCTTGGTCTTTGCTCAGATCCTGTGCCTTTTCCATTTGGCCGCGCTCTCCCAGGGAAAGAAAAACATAACCTTTATTGTCAAATATAATTCTTCCACCAAAGTGTGGGTTAGACTTTACATTTGGTAAAGCCTTAAAGAGGATTTGTACGTCAGTAAGAGCGTGATCTTTAAGTTTAGCACGTAACATTGCAGTATTTGCGCCACCGTCATCTCCCGGTTCGCCAGCAGCTTTTGGTGAAGAGTAACTGATGTATATCCATCCATTTTTTGCGTAGTCGGGATGGAGGACAACATCAAGTAAGCCCCCTTGTCCTTTATACAAAAGCTTCGGAAGACCAGTTATTTCTTTAGGATCTATTTTGCCATCTTTTACCAGGCGAAGCTTTCCGGTTCGTTCTGTTACAAGTAATCTGCCGTCTGGTAAAAATGCTGTTGCCCAAGGCATATCCAGACCTGTGACAACCGTCTCTACTTTAAGATCCGATTCTTTCAGGCTTTTTTTGATCACTGGATTTTCCGTCGCCTCGCGATAGCTCATTAGTAGCGGGGTGGAAGCAATTAATAACCCCCCTAATGCAGCAGTCATGATATTCTTTAATACAGGCTTGTTCTTTCTCATTATTGATTGGTTTTGGTGGGTTTAAATTAGTTAAATTAATTTAAAGGGGTTATCTGATTAATTTTAAATCGTTTAAATGCCTGGTGATTAGCGCTGTTTCTTCCTCGTTAGGTTCGAGATCTGCAGCAGCCGCATTTTCGAATGTGTATACTGAATTCCGAGCGCCTGCAAGGGCAATCAGGGCAGAAAAGTAGATGCAATGGTCTCAAAACTATTTTCGTAATGATGCCCGCCTTTAAGGAATATAACTTTAGCTCTTTGTTTTGATATTTCTTCGACCGGAAGATCACTTTCGTCTTTTCCGAAAAAACATACTGGGCGTATGTCAGCAATCTTGTCGATTTCTGCCGGAACGGAAAACCCTTTTGGAGCTGATCCAATATTAAACAGGTCAGTCACATGAACCTCGAAATCAGTATCTTTTGATGGCGACATCAGTCCAAGTCCGATTATGTTTCGTTTCAGTTTTTCCGGAAGGCGATTATATACAAATGGCATAACATCTGCACCAAAGGAATATCCAACAAGAATAACTTTTTCTTTTTTCCATTCAGCAGAATAAGTTTCGATTATTCTAATTATGTCAGCGGTAGTTTCTTCGGGACTTTTACGCTGCCAGAAATACTTCAGCGAATTTAGTCCGGCAACCGGTGCTCCTTTTGCCGCAAAAGCCGTCGCCATTTGTTGATCAAAACCCGTCCATCCTCCATCTCCGGAGATGAATACAACCATCGAATTACTATTTTTATCTTTTGCAGCCTTTGTGAAATGGAGGGGCAGATTTAGATTTTTAGCAGCGCCTTCGTACATGTTTTCTTCGTTTTGTTTAAGCAGACTATCATATACAGACTTAAGTTGAGGAAGCCAGTTCTTTTCGACACCATAACCATGCCCAACCTTTGGCAGAGATATAACCTTTGCGTTCGGTACTTTTTTAAGAAAAGCTACAGTTTTTGCATAGTTACAGACCTGATCTGCTTCTCCCTGCAAAGATATAAAGGGTGTCGAGAGGTTTGCCACAGGACCTATATCATAACCCCGGCCGTTTTTAAGTTTCGCCAACGTGAATTTTCCTGAACCGGTACATAATGGCCTGTCTATCTGAAAATCAGGGCAGAACCCTAATGCAAGGCCAGCTCGGAATGTGTTTTGTGGTGCTTGTGCTACTAACCCGTAAACCAGTGTGGCTCCGGATGAGTAACCAAGCAGAATAGGAATGTTATAAGTTTGATAGCCTAGTTTCTTTTGTATAAACTGACTCATACGTTCGAAGTCAGCAGCTGGATACAAACACGATTGCCTACTCGTTTTCATATACTTTAATACCTGGCGAATATCTACACCTACGAGTAATGTGTTTTCTGTTTTGAGATGAAGAGCGATCCCTTCGATGCCTGAATTCCAGCCACCATCGCCGGAAATACAAATGAGTACATGATCAGGTGTTTTCGCGGGTTTATATAGTTTGAGATAACCGAAACCCGAACACGCTATGGAATCCTTTTCCAGTACTGAAATCATTGCGGCCTTTGTGCTTCCGAATAGCATTAAAAATACTGCGCATATCAGCATTCGATTAACCCAGATAATTCTTTCATTTGGCATTTTCATAGGTAGCTACATTTTCAGGGTTTCATTACCGTATTAAGTGCAACAGGTAATCTGAGCAGGTCATAATGATTATCATATACTAAAAATTCATCCTCCCACTCCGGTGAGAACTTCTCTTTGAAATCTCTCAAACCATGGTAGTGACGGAAAGAGCGTAATTTTTCGTAACTGAATTTAATTGTCCTTTCCGGAAGATCCCTGCCTTTAATAATACCAGACATCGGAGCCATTCCAAGGTTTAGTTTTGTATATCCTTTTTCTTTTGCATAAGCGATCAGTTCTACAATAAGTACATCCATATTTCCGCCGGGCGCATCATCTGTTTTGCGAATCAAATCGTAAGTGAGTTCTCCGGGGACGTAATCGGGAATAATATTTAGGAAGGCAACGATTTTCTCATCTTCATTTTCCAATGCCAGGACCGTTTGTTTACCAATTTCATCCGCATCAAAAATTCCCTGTGAAAAAACCATTTCAGCCCTTTCAAGACTGCTAAGCCAATTATTGCTTACCTGTTCTAATTTTTGAATGGTGCCGGCTTTGATTGGTGCGTCGTATATTTTAAGCTTATATCCTTTTTTGAGAACACTGCTCATGGCATTTCTTAAAGACTTCCGGTTTCCACCTTCCATCGTGAATCCTGGCAGGTCAACTATTGCTTCCTGCCCGATAATAATATTTTTTTTATTCAACAAGTCAAAAACTTCAAGACCTTTACGATCTATTCTATAATAAGCAGGCTTCAGACCGTTGCGCAGACAGAATTCTTCATACTCCAGAATAATACGTCTGGAAGTTTGGATATCTGATGCACAAACCGGTGTTCCGAGTGCTATAGCAAAGTCGCCGCCTATCCTATAGGAAATAAAGCCGTCCCTGTCTTCTGCGAAGAAAAATAATTTATCGCGGTAAGTTTTGAAGTAATCCACAGCTGAGTTTCCATGTTTTTGTAATAATTCTTCTGCGCGTAAAAACTCATCTTCCTCCGCCTTGTCTTCAAATAAATATGGTTTAATGGAGCCATAAAACACGAGTAATATCGAACTGGCTCCCAGTACTCTGATCGAATATAAAAACAGATGTGCGAAATGCGTACGGGGTTCTAGTCCTCCCGTGTTGAGAAAAATGAAATTGTCAAACGTGCTGCTTACAGATTGAGTCAGGCTGAAATCGATTCCAAAATGCTTCTGGTCCAGAAAATAGAAGCCGACTATCCCGTAAACAGTAACTGCAGTAAATATCCACAACGAAACACCGAGACTGAAATTTTGAAGATTTCGGTTCGCACGGACGTAATACTGTTTGCGGGTTAGCCATAGGGAAAATAAAACAGCAAATGCAAGCGTTGCTTCCTCATAATCAAGTCCTTTGGTAAGATTACCCGCGATAGCAAGCGTGCAGAGTATAACTGCAATATTCCAGGCACTGCGCATTCCTCTCAAAAGAAATGCAGAAGTAATCAGCTGAAGAATGCCGATAAGCAATACAAGACCATTAGACAAGCGTAGCGCCTCTACCGGAAGGAAATCTGAAAGCAACTGGATACGAGTGCCCAATGCCGGCGTAAGTACTGATATAATGTCTACAATACCCAGAGTGAACAAGAGCATTGCCGGGAAGATCCTGAGAAAAAGATTGCCCTTGTTCAGAATAAAACTCATGGCTCCTGCCAGCATAGGTAGCCAGAATTCGAACAAACGATAAAGAAATGTTACAGCAGCGGCCTGTGTTGCACTGAACCCGTAACTCTGAAGAACCAAAACCAGACTCAGTTCAACAGCCCCTAAACCTTTTAGAAATGGCGAAATAACAAGAAAAAGTGTAGCGATAACATAGCCGACTACTGCGGCATCAAAATGACCTTCCAGTCCTAATGCATACATCGCAATGAGCAAATGTGCAATTCCAAGGAATTCAATTCCCAGAGAAATAAGGATAGTCGAAATCAGGCTGGAAATGGAGAAGTCACTGTCAGCAATTTCATCCAGAATCAGTTCGGTATCAGGTTTAAATGCAAGAATTTTTTTATACAGCCAACCTTTCTTATAGAGAGAGATTGTTCCTGTAGTCAAAAGAATGATAGTCAGGGTTAATACGCCAAACGCAATTAGTTCGCCAAACATGTGCTGACGGGTAAATAACAGGTAGATTATTACTGGTATAGTAACCAAAAATACGGTGAATATCCCTATTAGTCCGTAGATGTAGGATGCCAGATTAATCTTTGTCTGACTTATTCCTTTGTTTTCAATCTCTTTAGAAAAAAAAGCCAGGGATGTTACGCCACCGCCGGGTAGAAAGACACTTACAAAGTTTCGCTTAAGAAACAGTCGAAGGCCATCGGTCCAAAGGATTTTTGAGCCGATGGTTTTAAAGCTGTAACTGTACATCAGGGCATGCGATAGGGCATAGAGAACGGTAACAATTAAGCCCGTCAACAGGATCCATTGGTTCGATGACCGCAGTACGCCACCAAGAGATCGAAGTTCGTGCCCCTCGTGTCTGAAAAAGTATATTGCAAAAAGAATGAAGAGAAAGCCCAGTATTTCCTTTGCGTAGTAATTTTTTGATCTTAGATAGTGACGGTTAAACTTCATACGATAGATGAGTTACTTATAACGCTATGTAATAATAATAAATTTTCTTCTTGTTGTGGTAGGAAAATAAAGGGGAATTTTTGCGAAAAAAATGCCGCTTATGTGGGCGGATATATACTTGGCTATTCGTTAACAATTTAAGTATATTGGCTGGGCGTTTGAAATATGCATGCTTTTATGGATGAGTTCAAAGAATTAAATTACGAACATAATGCACTGCGGCTTGCCGAAGAACGAAATGCGATGTTTGCAGCAATCGTGGATTCCTCAGATGATGCAATTATAAGTAAAGACTTGCAAGGAGTAGTAACGAGCTGGAATCCTGCGGCAAAACGTATATTCGGTTATACTGCAGAAGAAATGATCGGGCAGCCGATTCTGAAAATAATCCCCGCAGACAGGCTGGGAGAGGAGATAGACATTCTTACCCGTTTACGCCGGGGCGATCGTGTTGAACATTTTGAAACGCGCCGGATGGCAAAAAGTGGTCGCCTGCTGGATATCTCCTTGACAATATCACCTATCCGCGACTACTTTGGTGGTATTATTGGTATTTCTAAGATTGCCAGAGACATTACACTTCTCAAGCAGGCAGAAGAAAAAAGTGCCGTCCTTGCAGCTATCGTCGATTCTACTGACGATGCAGTTATCAGTAAAGATCTTCAGGGAATTATAACGAGCTGGAATATCTCAGCAGAAAGAATCTTTGGATTTACTGCGCAGGAAATTATCGGTGAGTCTATTTTAAAATTGATTCCTGAGGACAGAAAAGAAGAAGAATATTCGATACTGGCCCAATTGAAAGCTGGAAGGCGTGTAGATCATATTGAGACCAAGAGACTAACAAAGGATGGACGATTGGTTGACGTCTCTCTGACCATTTCTCCTGTTAAAGATACAAAGGGAAACATCATCGGAATTTCTAAAATAGCGCGGGATATTACCGAGAAAAAACTGGAAGAACAGCGTAAAAATGATTTCATAGCTATTGTCAGCCATGAATTAAAAACGCCATTAACTTCCGTTCGTTCCTATGTGCAGCTTGCCCTTTTAAAGGCCAGGCAGCGAGGGGATCTTTATACTGAAAAGGTGTTGTCCCGTGCAGAAAATCAGACAGTTAAAATGACCAGTTTGATCCATGATTTTCTCGATTTGTCCAGATTGGATGAGGGTAAAATGGCCTTAAATTTATCTAGATTTTCGCTTCCGTTATTGATGAATGAGATCGTAGATGAGGCCATAACCCTGGCGCCCCTGCATCAGATATCTTATCAGCTTTGTGAAGAAGTACATATCATGGCTGACAGGGAAAAGATCAGCCAGGTTATGACAAACTTACTTAGCAATGCGGTTAAATATTCTCCAGCCGGGACAACCGTTACGGTGAGCTGCCTGCGGGTTGGAAACGCTATGCAAATTTCTTTTGCAGATCAGGGAATAGGGGTGTCTCCTGCGGACCAGAAGAGACTTTTTGAACGCTTTTACAGGGTGAACAATGAACAGATGAAAAACGTCTCGGGTTTTGGGATCGGGCTTTATCTGGTTACCGAGATTTTAAGGATGCATGGAAGTGTAATTGAGTTGCAGAGCCAGCCAGGACAAGGGTCAGTTTTTTCATTTTCATTGCCTGTTCAGTAACGCTGACAATCAGAATTCAATCTGCTTAATTAAAAATTCTTGTACAGATACACTATATACCGATCTTGCGTTAAAGGGGGGAATGTTTCTGAAGCATAGATAATCCAAGCTGCATTCCGGTCTTGGAACAGGCTGCAATTCCGGTTTAAGATTTATTTTTTAATTCTAAGTTTGTAATTAGTGCAGCTTTTACCTGGGTGAAAGCATCGTCTTTAGCTTCTGCATAGGATACATCATATTTTCTTTGGATAATCTGCATGTGCTCAGGGAACCTTTCCAAAAGTTTATCGTAATAAATATCCAGAACAGACCGCGTAGGCATTTCGAAGCCAATAGTTAATTGAAAACGTCTGAGCAATGCTATATCAATGATTGCTAAGTGATTGGTTGCGCCGATTAATAAAGACCTTTCCGGAAAATAATCTATTAGTTGAATCAATGTATTAACTAGTCTTCTCATTTCCCCGACATCTTTATCCTGATGATCACGTGCTTTGCCTATCTGATCAAATTCATCCAGAAATAACACGGCCTTTTCACGTGCAGCTTTGTCGAAAACCTGTTTGATGTTCTGTGAAGTTTCGCCGATTCGTGAGCAGATCACATTACTCAGGTTGAGGATCAGCAAAGGTTTCCCTAAAGCATTGGCGATTGCTTTGGCTGTCGTTGTTTTACCGCAGCCTGAGCTGCCATGCAGCAATAATTTGTTATTTACTGGAAGACCGTATCGGTGTAGCTCTTCTATATAAGAATACTCCTTAATGAGCAGTTCCACACTTTTTCTATTTTCTCTGTTCAGGAAGATATCGTCCAGCTTTGTCTGCTCTTTATCAAAAATAATCAGATCGAAAATATTCATTCGTTTTTATACTTTGAATTGTTCCTATTATTCCATTCCTCGCTCTCAATTGCATATACAAAGTTTAATTTAGGTGATTCTCCAAAATATGTAACTTCCTGTTCAGTAACTTTCCGGGCTCCTAAACGACCAATAGCTATTTGCGAGCGGATGTTGCTGGCACCGATATGAAAGGATACTTTTGATACAAATTGGAAAAGGTAATCCAGCATCATTTTTTTTACTGATGAATTGATACCTTTTCCCCAGTACCGGGTAGCATAAAAAGTGTAACCAATCAATATGCTGTTATCTGTTTCGTCGTAATCGTAAATTCTGGTACTTCCCGCGACATCTCCGGTAGCTTTATCTATGATTAAAAAAGCACCCTTACTCTGAATTGCTCCGGTAAAAAAGTTTTGAAATACATCTTCTTTCCAGCGGTCTTTATTAGGGTGTTGCTCCCATATTTTTGGATCTGCAGCTACATTATATAAAACCTTGAAATCCTGTTCCAGCAAAGGTTGCAGCATAAAGGTCTCATTTTCTAAAAAAGGTTGAATATTGAATTCCATGGCTAATTCTAATTTCTTTCTGATGGTATCAAAATTAGGTTAAAATTGAAATACGTATGTAGTCCAATTATAATATAATAAGTAGTCCAATTACCGTCAGGCTATTCGATAAATAATTTTATTTGCCCCAAATTCTATTTATAAATTTCCTGCTGGGGCGCTCCACCCATTGATAGGTAACGTATGAAATAAGCACAAGCAGGATTAAATATATGATGCAATAAAGCATTCCACTGGAGAAATCAATATTTTGTTTACCTCTTCCTATGCCAATAGTTCCCGGCAAATATATACCATGCGAAAATGGCTCCTGAAGAAAAATCTGCATCAGGTAAATAGAATAGGAAATATTTCCCAGGAACTGTAGAATTTTCCCGCTGCAGATTTTAGCTATTCTGCCACTATTGGCTGTAAAACTGAGTACCAGAACTGCAAATAGAGAAACAGTGATTCCATCATTTAGAGAAAAGTGCATCGATACAATAATCCCAAGAATTATAAACACAGAAATCAGATCTGAGGAAAACGCTTTTCTGATGGCTTGCAGTTCATAAGCAAGGTAGATGAGAATGCCAGTGGTAAATCCGGCTATCCCGCGGATATATCCATAGTCAAACGTTGTATTTAGATTATGTGGGACTGGTATTGCGGGGTTTATTGGGTTTTTTCGTGGAAGTACATACATAATAGAATAGTAGGCAGCTAAAACCAGAACTGCAAACAGGATAATCGAAACAGCCTTTTTCTTATTAATGCAGATTGCAATTACTGGAAATAGGAGGTATGCTGCCCACTCCGCGCTAATACTCCAGGAGGGGATATTCCACGAGTATATCTTTGTGAATCCAAAAGAGTGGAGTAACAATATGTTTGGCAAAATATCAGATGGCTGTTCCAGAAGAATAGGTGGATTACCCCAATCAGTAATCCAGCGTACGATTACTACCAGTAACAGGAGCGAAAAAAGGTGAAGTGGGTAGATCCTTGCAAACCGGGCGACCAGAAAGTTCTTCAATGTACTTGCCTGTATTTTGTCTTGAAACTGATCGCTATACACATGTAGCATGATGAAGCCGCTCATGATGAAAAAGAGATCTACCATAAGGTAGCATTTTTCAAAGAACATTGTTTGATCGGCGGGAACGAAGCGTGCAGCAGCCATTTCGAAATGGAACACAGCCACTAATAATGCAGCAATGCCACGTAAGGCCGTTAATGAGGAAAGATACGCTACTTTTTGAGTTGTATTTTGAATTGATTCGGTGTTTACAACCGTTATTACCCCGGCAGATTGAGAAGTTTGGTTCATATTATAGTCCGACTCCTATGCCAGCGTTTACAAGTCTGTAGTTACCTTCAATTCCATAAGAAGCATATAATCTGATGATGGGAAATCTAAGCTCAAAACCCATGTCCGCACGAAAACCGTCGACGTATGTTTTTTCAATTTTAACCGGATCTGTATACGTTGTGTATAAAATCTGGTCGGACGTTACATCTGTTGCGATAGGATAATTACCTTTTATACCAACTTCCGCCTTGGAAGTGTTATAACCCAAGGCTACATAAGGAGTGAAAAATGAAATCTTTTTAGAGAAAATTGCCTGAAACAAATAATTGTCGAATTGGCCGTATATCTTCTGGTTACTAAAGTCTGTTGATTGCTCTTTATCGGCAGGAACTGCAAAACCCTCAGGCTGCAAATTTAGACGTTTTTCGTATTTAAGACTGTTATAACTGAAAGCTACAGCGAAGTCAAAAGGCACAGATAGCCCCGCAACTGCGAAATCTTGCGCAATGTTATGTTTAATACCAAAACCAATTAGTGATATAGATCCAAAATCCTTGTTTATTTTCACTTTCGGCATTGCCCGAACGGTAAAATCGGTATTTTGAATAAGACCAACAGTGGCCTGTATCTGGGGTGTAGGTACTATGTCCTCAAATATCCCCCTCGGTAAATGGAATGAAGTAATCTTCTTCCCGTTATCATCGTAAATATTCATTTCCGGACCACTTGTATTTCTATTGCCGCTGAAAGTGGGGGAGATTACTTTACCAGGAACTGCAGGACCGATATTACTTGATAGACCGATCTTGCTTACGTTGAAAGATTTGTCAGACGCTGGTACCACTACACCAGTAGCCGTAACACGAACATCAACATGAAAAAGATCAAGTGTTTTTGCACTGTTGGTCCAGCCGCTATTCATTCCCAGACCGAAACCCTTTAACAACGGCTTGCCGTAGGCTTCAACTAATTTAGTGGCATCGGCGGGGCCAGCTTTTAATAACTGTTCGAAGCCATTTTGTGCCTTTAAAACACCAGGAGAGAACAAGAGTAATCCAGCAATAATAAGTAAGCGTCCTTTTTTCATTTTGATTTTGCTATAATTTGGTTTCTGTGCCCAGAATCCTTCACAATCAGTTCGATCTCCTGTGATTTTTTTTCAGAAAGCGTGTTCGTAGTGATAGCATTAGGTTAATAACTGCTAAAATACCAGTTTGTTGTATACAGATTTTAATTTTATTTAAACAAACATAACAAAATGCCAGATGATGAGGTAGAGAAATCAATTCATCTGGCACTAAGTCGGTAACAACGTTTATTTTTTGGCAAAACTTCCGGCAAGTGCGTTAAGTTGAGCTGCGCTTATAGTTTGTCTGCCATTGTTAATAACAATCCGATATCGGAAAGTTACCGACTCTCCCTTTTTAAGATGGAGGTTCTTCTCGGATTTACCGTTGGTGAAGATCTTTTCGCCAAGAGGATTAGCAGCAAACAAACCATATCCCCGGGCATGCCAGAAAGTTGGGTAATTGATGTTTTTAGGGTGGTCTATGATACTGATGCTTACCGAATCAGCACCCATCTTACCAAAAACTTTGCACCAGACGGCTCTGGAACTCCAGGCATCGTTTCCTGTTTTGCCGGTGCTGGTTACATAATTTCCAGTCGCTAAACGGTCCTTGTCAAGTAGCTTCGCATCTTCGGCATCAGGTATCTGAAGTTCATGGGCCAGGCGTATTCCGAGCATTCCATCTTTAGCGTCATTAAAAGCGGCATCTTTATTTGCTTTTAAAGTCGTAAAACGGTCAATTATACGCTGGTCGCCATCACCGCTAAATTCATATCGGGTTGTCTCTTCCAGTATAATATCTTTTTGTTCGTTAGTCCAGTTCGCGTGGTAAGTTAGTACACCCGTATCGCCACTTTTTGTCTCCAGAATACGATCAGTTCGTATCCAGCCATACAGCTTCTTTTTATCTGCAGGGATAGCGTAGGAATTATTCCAGAAATCCAGACCGTTCACACTCTCAAAGTTAAACCAAACTCCGAGATGATGCGGATGATCGGTTGGGTCGCCCGCTCTTGACTCCAACGGGAAACTGCGCGTAACGACAGTACCGCTGGCTGCGCGCAGCGGATAAAGTACCGGTTTTTCCAGTGAATCCGGATATAGGAAGCTTGTAAAAGGCCTTCCCCCGATGGAAATATCCACTTTATTTTCATTCGCCGATTTCAGCACTTTAACCTGCAGATTCTTTTGGGCAAATAGAATGGGAGCCAAGGTCATAAGCGGTATAAAAAAGCTCAAAATTTTAAATCTGATCATCATTTAGTATTTAAATATTTTGCCATTTGCTATAACTTCTTGTCTTTTTTCGTCAAATGTTGCTTTATAGCCAGTGTGTACTGCGGCAGTAGTCATAATATTCGCTATAGAGTGACTATAACCAGCTTCCACTGGTGCATTTGGTTCTTTACGGCTGCGTACACATTCCATCCAGTTACGTATATGATTTGACGTCATAATGTCACCACCGGTGTTAGCAGAAGCAATTACTTTCTCTGTACTCTTAAGGCTAATTTCCGGAAGCAGGTTTGGCTGCATATTCATCGCAGCAGCCATGTTCTTTGTTAAGCCTCCTTGAGGAGAAACTTTGTTGGTGTTCAAGTTTAATTCGCCCCCATTTGAATAATAGATCTCTGCGGGATTCTCATCTCCATTATGCATCCGAGAACTGAAAGTAACCTGAAAACCATTTGAAAGATCATCAAGCGGGCCGTAATCAAAAGCAGCCAAAATGGTATCCCAGTTTCTGCGGCCGTCTTTCCATTGGTAAATACCGCCATTGGCCACCACACTACGTGGATGCTTAAGTCCTGTAAACCAGTGTACAGTATCAATCTGATGACTCATCCATTGGCCCGGGAGCCCAGAAGAATACGGCCAGAACAAACGGTACTCTAAATATTTTCTGGGATCAAAAGCTTCGTAAGGCCGGTTCATGATAAATCGTTTCCAATCGGTCTCATCCTCTTTTAGTTGTCCTATTAGTTCGGGTCTGCGCCAGCGTCCCGGCTGATTAACATTCCATGATAATTCAACCATAGTAATGGGGCCAAATTTTCCTGAGCGGATGAAATCATTAGCAGCATGGTAATTGGCACCGCTTCTGCGCTGTGAGCCAATCTGAACAATTTTTCCGGATTCTCTGACAGCCTTAAGTGCGGCACGGTTTTCTTCCATGGTTTCAGCAAATGGCTTTTCAACATAGGCATCACACCCTGCTTTTACAGCTTCAATAGTATGATTGGCATGCTGAAAATCTGCAGTGCTGATAAATACCGCATCAATTGTATTGCTATTATATAATTCCTCATTGTTCCGGTAAGCTTTTACATCATTCTGCATTTGCTTTTTCCAGACTGCAGCACCTTCCTCCCTGCGGTTTTTCCAGATATCTGACACACCGACAACTTCAAAATTAAGTTCTTTATAGTGGCTCATGAAACTTGGAATATGTGAACTTTTGTGCCTGTCAGAAAAGCCCACGACACCAACCCTTACGCGGTCATTAGCTCCAATAATACGTTTATAACTCTTGGCATTACTCCAACTGGTTTTAGGAAGCAATACACTGGCGCTAGCCAATGCAACTTGCCTGATAAAAGTACGGCGTGATTTTTCCATGCTGTTTAAAAATGTTTTGGTTTAGGTTATTTCGAGATTGTTTTTTAGGGGCTATTTCAAATATCGAAGAAATTATACAAAAAGCAATATTATTTTTCTACGATTAAATATAGCAAAGGATAGCGCGATTTTACACTAGTTCTCTTCTGATACTCCAGTTAAGTTTTTGATTACCTCGACCTCATCCTTTTTATATGGAGTACCATCTTTGCGGAAAATTTCGTGGAACCAAAGTTCTGGTTCTTTACCTGCAGGGGTCGGCTTGTCCCAGGTATATTTTGTATTTGTTTTTCCATCAACAAGTCCCCAGTTATAAGCGCTGATGTTTTCCTTTTTCAAAAGAGGCATAATTGTGCTGAATAAGCTGTTTCTGGATCTGGCCATGTATTCTGTACAAACCAGCGGACGCTTAGACACACTTCTAAGCGTATCTATCGCCTGCTGATGTTCTTTTACACCATCATAGTTATGGTAAGTGATCACATCAGAATTTTTAAGCTGATAGTCGGTCAGTTCTTTCAGCTTGAAATCCCAAACGCCCGCAGAAAGTGGCTGAGTGGGGTTAACAGTGCGCGCCCATTCAAATACTTTCTTCAATAATGGTAAACTTTCATTGCCATTTTTAGAATTTCCAGGCTCGTTATAAAGATCCCAGAGTACAATACGCTTGTCGTCTTTAAACGTAGTTAAAATGTCCTTGACATAAGCTTCCAATACTTTTTCAAGTTTAGGATCCTGTTGATAAAGTGGTCCAGGATCTCTTACCCAACCAGAATTATGTACTCCGGGCTTGGGGGCTGGCTGGCGCCCTATGGTATAGGTAGGATTCCAGCAATCGTCGAAAAACACAAACAAGGTAGAGATATGGTGTTTTTCTGCTATGTCAAGGTAAGTAGACACTCTTTTCTTGAATCCTTCCTTGTCTTGTTGCCAGGCAGCATGGTGCAGATATACGCGCATAGAATTCATCCCGATTGCTTCTGCCCAACCGAGTTCTTTGCTGATTGTTTCAGGGTCGAAAGTTTCTTTTTGCCACATTTCTAACTGGTTGATGGCAGTACTTGGGGTGAAATTACTTCCCCTTAGCCAGCCCCATTTTTTTTGCCATTCCTGTGCCTGTGCTACCGACCATATTGCTCGTGGAGAAGGGCCCGGCTTTTCTTGCTGTTGGGCGAAGGACTTAGATACCAGCGGCAGTAAAATCAGGACTAAGTAGATCTTTAAATTTTTCATAATATTTGTTTTTAAGATGAAGCTATTACCTCCTGTGTTTTGTCAGCACAGCCGGCACATACCGCTCCAATAGTATGCATTAATAACCAGGATTTTGAGTAAGTACCGCTGTATTGTTTCTTTCTATCTCATCTGCAGGAATAGGCCATAAGTTATATTTTGGTAACGCATCACTGTAATACGGATTGTGTTTTTTTACACGGTCATACCATAGGCCTAAACGCATCAATGTTAGTCTGCGTTTTTCTTCGACACCCAATTCGCGCATACGCTCATCCAGAATATAGTCAATATTTACATTGGCGGCGCTTACATCAGAAGCATTGGAGCGACTACGTACAGCGTTTATATCTGCAGCAGCAAGGGCGTTCTGGTTAAGTCCCATATAAGCTTCTGCTCTGATCAGATAGGTTTCTGCCAGTCTGAACATATATTGATCCAGATAAGTGCCACCCGCAGTCGCTTTCAGCAGACCATTCGCAGGATTTGCAATTAGGTTTAAAGGGTGTCCGCCTGGTGTAGTAGATTTGGCCTGAAAGGCATAAAATGGCCTTGAAGGCGTCGTAATTCCCGATGGCGGATTGGCAGTAGATATAATTGTGTTATAAAGTGGAGAAGCCGGATTGGTAGCCTTAAAGTCCCTGACAAAGTTAATATTGGCGTTTCGAATATCATTGTTAAAGTCACTTTGCCAGATCACATTACTAAAGTAATCAGTCGAAATGGCCCAGCCTATTCCACGACCACCGGTAAGGTCACTTACAGGATGTAGAAAAGGGTTAGGGATTTTAGTGATCTGGGCCAAATAAGGTGCGTGATGTCTCTCCAGGAGGTAATTACCAGCTTGTCCGGTTGATACAGCTGAGCCCCCTGGAACATCTGTTTCCAATTGAATTACCCAAAGACCTTCCATATTCCCAGATTTGCGGTTTTGGTTACCTGGTTGAAAAAGATCCCAGTATACATTACCTGTAGCCACAGTCGATTTTGTGCCAAACCGGTTCCGCATTAAACTTACAGGTTCTTTACCGATTACCGAGGTGGCGGCATCCACCGCATTTTGGTACTCACCAGCAGCAAGGTAAACTTCAGCTAGCAAATGGGCAGCTGCTGCGGAGTTAATTTCGCCATCCAGAACGGCATTAATAGGGGCCAGGTTAGCCACGGCATATTTCAGATCTTCAATACACTGCGCATATACCTCTTCTTTAGTGGCACGGACATAATCTGTCTTTGGCACGCTGATTTCTTCTAATGCCAAAGGCACCCCACCATACAGGTAAGCCAGGCTACGATATGAAAATGCCCTGAAAAAAGATGCTTTTGCAGTCGCTAGTTTCTTTTGTTCCTCTGTCATTTCCGAAGTAGATATGCGGTTGATTATAACATTGGCTTCAGAAATGATCTTATAAAATGCAGACCAGTGCGTAAGGGGAATGTTACGGCCCCCACTGGGCACATAGGCTGCAGCCATATTGGTATGCCTTGCCGGGTCAGGCTGTCCATCATAGACAATGTCACAGCCATATAAATAGTCAAAAGGATAGTTTTCATCCCTGGTGTAAAATTCGGTGCGTGTTACCCTGTACATGTCGTTAATAGCGATCGTAAAATCTGCATTCGTGATATAGGCGTTGGATGAGCTTAAAAAGTCTTTGGGTGTTTCATCCAGATAACCCTTCTTGCAGGAAAACACCGAAATGGAAATAAACAGGGCAGTTATAATAGATATTTTTTTCATGTTCAATACGATTTAGAAGGTTAAATTAAGTCCAAATGAGTAGCCCACCAGCAGTGGACGACCATCTATATTCAGGCCGCCCTCGCTTATTTCCGGATCCCAACCCTTCCATTTGGTTAAGGTCACGAGGTTCTTTCCGCTGGCAAATACACTTAGGTTTTGAATTTCCATTTTCTTGGTGAAACTGTTCGCTATCTTATAGGACAGCGTGACATCCTGCAGGCGGATAAAACTGCGGTTGCGAAATACGGAAGGATTGATTGTTGGGGCTTTCTGGAACATAGGATACTCTCCGTCAGGGTTACCTGGACTCCAGAAATCCACTGCACTCAGATAGTTCCATCTAATGTTATTGTCACTAAGCATCCAAGACTGGCTATTGTTGCCCAGGTATCCTTTATGGCCACCCTGAATCGAATTGATAAATATACTTAAGCTGAAGTTTTTGTATTGAAAACTGTTTAGGACACTAAACCGGTAAGCCGGGTCTTCGGAGCCGAGTATCGATCTGTCAGCTGTATTTACAACACCATCACCATTTAGGTCTATCACCCGGTAATTACCCGTGTTATAGCCGACGGGCGCTGTTTCTCCAATTTGATAAATGCCATTGGTCCGGTAATCAAATACAGCGTTGATCGGTTGGCCAATGAATAACTTACTAGCGACTAAGTCACCAGTGCCAAGCAGCTTCATGACCTTGTTTACATTTCTCGAAAATGAAAAAGTTGTATTCCATTTAAAAGATCTGCCATCAATATTTTTAGAACTCAGACTAAGTTCAAAACCTTTATTGGCAATCTCTCCAATGTTTGTATTTATTTTGCTGTAACCAGTAATATTCGGAATATCCACACTATATAGAAGATCTCTGGTTTTTCTACTGTAGTAATCAAAACTCCCGGTTAGACGGCTTTGGAACAGGGTGAAATCCAGTCCTGTATTCAGTTCATAGGTGCGCTCCCATTTGAGATCTGGATTACCCAGTATATCTATATACTGACCATATTGGGTGGTTCCGCCGTCTCCAAAAACATAGGCAGGTTGAGTTGATACTTTGCTCAGTGAACTGTAACGGCTAGTTTGATTTCCACTTACGCCGTAACCTACTCTCAGTTTACCAAAATTAAGCCATGGAAGATTTTTTAGAAAAAATTCCTCTGTGAATACCCAACCTGCAGAGGCCGAAGGGAAAATTCCGTATTTACTATTTTTTGCAAAGCCCGAGAATCCATCGCGTCTCAGGGTGGCGGTCACTAAATATTTACCGTCAAAAGCATAGTTTATCCTCGCCATCTGGTAGTTTAATGATTCTGACCATGCGTTGAAGTTGTAAATCTGTTGGTGCCCTGTTGCAAATTATGATAGCCTAAAGTAAGCCTGGTGAATCCGTTTGCTTTTGCCTCGGTGGATTCATTTTGACGTTCGATAGCTCCATACACCAGCGTTGCGTTTATGGAATGTTTATTGAAAGTGCGGGAGTAGGTGAGAATATTATCCAGCATATAATCATAATACTGTTGGTTCTGTTTGTAGGCCTCACCTGTAAGACCGGCGCCATATTTACTGGCAAAATAATGGTTATCGGTGCGGGCATTATTACCGAAGTTGAACCTGTAGTTTAAACCTTTAATGAAAGGAATATTAGCGTCGGCATAAATATTGGCGAAATAATAATTATGGCGCTCATAGTCATCTACATCATAGGTAAGGAAGGGATTGGATGAATTGTTTCCTTCATAAGGGTTTGGTTTCAGTGTGCCGTCGGCATTATATGGAGAGTTCAAAGGCGATGTCCGTCTCAGGTCGGTAAGTCCCGGCTCGGCACCATCCTGGTTCACGAATGAACCAAATGTCTGTAATCCTATTTTTAACCAGGATGTCGGTTGTGTCTCAATATTTGCACGCAAACTTTTACGTTTAAACAGATCATTGATAATATATCCTTTCTGATTGGTATACCCTCCGGAGATCAGATAACTTACTTTCTCTCCTCCACCGGAGATACTCAGTTGATTGTCTTGGATAAAACCTTTTTGACTACCAGCCTTATTCCAGTTAAAATCAGTGTCTACAATCTTGCCGTTAACATCGCGCTGGGAAATATCTACTTTATTAGCCAGATTAAAATCGGGGTTGGGTTGCGTATATCCGGGGGCAAGAAAGGCTTCTGTATAATACATTTTCCGAACCTTTTCAAGTGTTTCTTCCCTGTTCAGTGGTCTCAGGTTACCTGAAGGATTTTGGGTGGTATAAGATGAAGAGAAGGAGATCCGTGGTTTTGTGTTATTTTTACCTTTTCTACTACTGACCAGGATTACGCCATTCGCTGCCTGTGCACCATATACAGCAGTTGAAGATGCATCCTTCAATACGTCAATTGATTCTATATCATCCGGATTAATTGATTCCAGTGAATTATTATATTGTATACCATCAAGAATGATGAGTACATTTCTATTACCATTTATCGTATTCTGACCTCTGATTGTTATTTGTGGTGTTGAGCCTGCTTTGGTTACCGGGCCTACGTTCAGGCCTGGCACTGTACCCTGAAGATTTTGTGCAATATTTGTATTCGGGGCATCCCTGAAAGGTTCGAGATTCGCACTGGTGACTGCTCCGGTCACAGTTGTTCTTTTTTGCTTTCCGTAACCCACCACCACAACTTCGCTTAGATTGCTTTGATTGAGTGTCAAGACTACATTAATGATTTTTGACTGGGCGACGGCTCTTTCTTCCTGCTTATAACCGATATATGAAAATACAAGTATGGCCTGTTCGTTGGGGACAGTAATTTTATAGATCCCGTTTGAATCGGTTACTACACTGGAACCTGCATCCCTCATCTTCACAGTTACGCCTGGCAAAGGATCTCCGGTCTTTTCGTCTACCACTTTACCGGTAATGGCAATATCGGCCATGATATTACTCTGTATACTCTTTACGGACTGCTTTTTTGAAATGATAATTACGTCATCAGCGGCCTCATATTCCAGATTTAACGGTGCTAAAAGCTGATCGAGCAGTTCCGATAGGGGACGTAATTGGCTAAAGGCATTCACCTTCATTTTAGCGTCCACTACACGCGGGCTGTAAACGAAATTGACGCTGTAGTCCTTCTCCAGTTGCTTTAGAAGCCGGTCAAGGTAAATGGATGGCTCATTAATAGTGATTTTCGTTTTCAGAACTGCTTGCGCCTTGGTGTCTTTTGCAAGCGTAGTGCCAAATACTAAAAACAAAATAGTTAACTGTAAAAATGTTATTCTCATAATTTTTACGAGTAGATCTTTATATTTCATATTTTTGAATGGGTTATAGTGATTATCAACTCAACAAAAAGCCCCGGCACAGCCTGAAAAGGCTGCGTCATCTAATGGCTGGAATCATTTAGAGGGGCTTGCATTAAAAACCGGTAGTACTTCGAATACTATCGGTTTTTTTATGAATTATGGTTTCTATATCTTCATACGCATAGGATTTAGGTTTGTGGTTTATTTGGGTCTATTTTATAGAGATGGTTCCATCTTTGAATTCGTAAACTGCGTCAATGGCTTTACAAATGGCGCGCACTTTCTCATCCAGCGGTAACTTTGACAACGAGGCTGTCACAGTCACCTCTTCATATTTTTCCTTATCATAACTGATTGTTACGCCGTAGGCTTGTTCCAATTTTTTAATAATAACCGGGAGGGGGGCATTGGTGAATGAAAATTCCTTTTTAGCAAGTGCAGGTGAGAGAATAAGGGGTATGCTCACTGGGTTTGTTTTAAATGATGATAATTTAGGTTGATACACCGTTTGGAGGTTAGGCGTCAGAATTACCGATGCCTTAGCGCTGCCATCAGCACTTTTTTGGTTGTTGGATACCTCTACTTTACCCGTGTTCACCATAACCCGGAATCCATTGTCGCCATCGTAAGCGCTAACAGTAAAACTGGTGCCAAGTACCTTAGTTACCATATTGCCCGTATGAATCAGAAATGCTTTAAGTGAGTCTTTCCTTACTTCAAAGAATGCTTCTCCCTTTAAAAATACTTCACGATTCGTACTGCTGAATTTTAACGGATAAGTTATTTCCGAGCGGGATTTTAAAACGACGATACTCCCGTCAGCGAGCTGAAGGAGTTGCGGTGTTTGTTTATCATTGTATACTTTAACAAGGCTGGATTGTGTAGTTGCCAGAATATCAGGGGACTGTCTGTTTTGTTTGAAAAGGATCGTTCCCACAACAAGCAAGAGTACAGCAGCTGCAGCCGTCCAGCGGGTAGATAACTTAAATAGGCGAGAGTGCTTTGGCGTAATAGAATGGAGAAAACGTTCGGACATATCTGCTACGTCCTGATCTGACAATTGTTTGTCGTTAGGCTTGATCTGCAATGCCCTTATAATTACAACAGCCTTTCTTACGTGTTCGCGGCGGTCTGGATTTTCGCTTAGCCAGGTTTGCCAAAATACCCGGTGTTCGGGTTTTGGATTTAGTACCCATTCTATAAAAAATCCATCGCACAGAAAGTCTTCCGCTTCGTAGTTCCGGTATTCGTTCATAAGGAAATATTTGGTTAATAGTAATACCCTGATACTGCATCATATTACCCCTGTTGCAAATGTTTTTTTTAGATATTATTTTTAATGTGTTGTAAAACAGCGTTTTAATTTTACCGATAGAGAAGCGAAATGCTGGTTAAGAGCGGTAAAGCTGCAGGGTTGTGGCGAATAATAGGAATAGCACGCTCCAGTCTGCCCGAAGGCTCGAGTAGGCTTTTTGGAGTAGGTTGTGAGCAGATTGCTTGTTAATATTCATAATGCTGGAGATCTGCTGAATATCCAGGTCTTCAAAAAATTTCAGATAAATTATTTCCCGCTGTCTTGCCGGCAGCGTTTGTATGGCCTTCCTGACTTTCTGTGCGAGTTCCAGGTTGGCGGTATCAGTAATCAGTTTGCTGTCAATGGCAAAATCTAATACGAAGCCGTAGTCTTCCTCGAGTAGTTCCTCTTTGAACCATTTGTTTTTTTCACGCAGAACCCGGTTCCTAATTGCTTTAAATAAGTAGGATTTAATGGTAGAATTTTCACTAATATCAAAGCGCCGGTTCCATAAATCAAGATAAAGTTGCTGGATACAATCTTTGACAATGTCTTCATCCGGACAAAACCGATAGCCAAAATCGAAAAGCTGCTTAGAATACTTTTTGATCAAATCAGTATAGGCACGCCTCTGGTGATCTTCCTGGCGGGGTTCCGGCAGATTTTCCTTAATTATTTTTTCTCCGTTCAAGAGTTTTGGTTTATTGAATCAGGTTGTATTGACCGAATAAAGCTATAAGTTTTTTGTAATTAATCAAATATTTGCTGGGATTGGACGGGTGTGTTTTTTTTTAAAACCAAATGAGCTAAATCGCTTTAACGATGAATGGGAGGAGAGGTGAAGAATTTAAGCGAGCGGGGCTTTCAATTTTTCTTCCATTATACTCCTCATTATTTTTAGGAATTGACTTTGCTGATCTACGAATGGGTAGTGGGAACAATTTTCGATAATATAGAGTTTTTTCTTACCGGTAATTTTCTCTAGATCTGAGATTTGTTTGGAAGAGAAAATGCCGTCATTCGCTCCATAGATAGCAAATAGTTTTACACCCTTAGTTGACAGGCTTTTTAAGATAGGCTTTGTATCAATATTTACGTGGGATTCATTCTTGTAAAATAAAACAGGCGCCTGATTATTGCGTATGTTGGACTTATAAAAGTCGCCAGTATCATATTCTTTGTTTACGTTTTTCGACTCTTCTGTAGGCTTGGGCATTTTGAAATATCCAAAACGAGAGGCAATCTCGTATGTTAGCTGACGATATTCAGCCCCACGTTTATCTAAAGTATTTATATAGTTTATCTTGCGTATGGATGCTGTATCATTTTGTGCTGTAGCCGTCTGTGCGCCCGTACGAAGTATATAGTCATAACTCTCCTGTTGCGCGAAAAGAGCACCTACCAAGATCAGCCGATCAACTTTTTCTGGATTTTGATTCGTAAATAAGGTCGAAACAATTCCTCCAAAACTATGCCCTATCAGGCTTACTTTTTTTAGCCCATATTGTTTTATCAGGTTATTTAGATCATGAGATGCCTCATCAAAGGTAAGATTAGCTGAACTATCTTTGGAACGGCCTTCACCTCTTCTGTCATATACGATCACATAGAAACCCAGGTCTGCTAACTTTTGTGCAGTGGTACCTTCAAATAAAGTTGAGTTTCCTCTGGGGCCGCCATGTATATAAATCAGTGGTGGGTTCTTGCGGTCTCCATAGACTTTAGAATATAGGTTTTGAGCAAATAGCGATTGGAAGCAGGTATATACAATGAGTGTGACTAGTACAGATATTTTAGTAAACATAGAATTAATAGAGTAGGTTTAGCCATAATGGCGGTGTCGGAACTTCAATAGTAACTCTGGATGAAAATACAAATTTTAGCGGATGGGCAATTGAATAATTTGGATATTTTAAAATAGCAACAAAAATACTAATACCGGTTTTACCAGACAACAAAGAGAAAAAGCCAGATTTATATTGTTTGTTTAATATATTAATCATTTTCATTGCAATTGTTTATTATATAAAACAATGAAAAGATAATCTCCCTGATCTCAAATCAGGGAGATTATTTAGATTAAAAATCTGTATCAAGCTTTTTTGACATCTCTTTTTGGACTAAATTAAAAGTAGATAGCATCTTGTCATTAAGTGTTTTCAACACTCTCATTCTTTGTCGTTTACCGTTTTGCCTAGAATTAGCCAGGGAACCTACAGGTTTACTTTGCGATTGGAAGTCCGAATATGTCTTATATCTGGATGATTGGCCGTACGTATACTGAGGAACTTCCATTTTTATTTTGTATTTATCATCCTTAACTATGATCGACAATACTGCATTAAAATAATACTGATCAGTACTTGGATTTGAGCCGAAGGCACTTAAAGCTGTCATATCACTGATATCATAGAAATTGTTGATACTGCTAATTCCAGCTTCTGCATCATAATTCGAAGTCCCCATTTTATTGTTCGCAAAGGTCTTCTGAATTGCTAGTTTGGAACGTGAAAATAACTCTTGCTTTGATGTATTTGGGAGTTCAATAACTGCTTCTACATATACTTCGTTATCCCTCAGTGGTAAGTAATCGCCTAGAGCTACAGTATCTGCAACCTTACTTCCATTTCTAAATGTACTCCAGGTTATCGCATCTTGCGCATAAGAGCTTAAGCTCATTGAAAGAAATACTAAACTTGAGATCGTTAATTTGTTTAATTTCATTTTTTGGTTATTAAATTTAAGGATAAAATTAACAATTTCCTGTGGAATTTATTAGGAAGTTTATTGTAAGTAAATTGTTTTACGTTAATAATGTTGTTTATCTTAGGAGTATAGATCTAATCTTAGACTGGACGCTGATTAAATGTCAGCAGGCGCGGTGGGTGGGCTATATTAGTACCATTAATTAAGGTTTCCGATGCAGAAATAATTGAAATTTATGAAGACAACTAATATCCCGGAGTTTTCAGCACTTTGTCATAAGGTCATTATATCTAAACTAGATATAAAATATGTAGATGAGATACAAACATTTTGTAGCGCATGCGAAGGCCACGCGGAACTGGATTCTTCAAGAATCGAAGCTAAAAATCTGCTTAGTCTTGTATATGTCAGTAATGGACTTCCTGAAAAATCCCTTGAAGTAGGTTTAGAGTTATTGTCGCAATTTTCAGATGAAATGCTTAGCAAGTATAACAGTACAATATCTGGTGCAGTAACCAGAAGTACTGATCTTGGACGAATGGATGAAGTCCGGCCTTTTGCGCTCAGATATTTGATAAATAAAAAAGGCAAAGATTGGGGCACCTTATTAAAAGTGTTGATCTGGTATATCAGATACTATCCAGATGCTCCAGAAATCTCTAGTGAGTTCAAAGAAGTTTTTTCAGGTATTTCCTCTACTATGGGTCATTTACCTGATTCATCTGCTTCACTTACAGATCAGGTAAGTGCCTTATCTGAAGAAAACGCGAGAAATGATAAGAATCTGAATCAATTTAGCAAGATCTATTTTGAAACAGCCACAGAAAATGAAGAACGGGTATTAGCAGATTACTTAAGTACAAATCCCTTATTTGTTTATAAGAAATTTGCATTTGATATGATAAAAATGAAAAACCGCGTTTCCGAGTAAACTGGAATGGGGCAACCAGAATACCGACCCTGAACGAAAATGGAATTAATTACGAAACTATAGGGCAAATATCTTCTTTTAAAACCCAATCATTACCTTTCTTTTTATAAACGAGAACACTTCCCTGTCCGCAACGTCCACCACAAAAGAAATACTTTTTTAAAATAGCAAAATTTTGATCTTTAGAAAAAATAGGCTTTGAAATGACGTAGAATGTTTTGTCTAATGTTTCCCCATCAAATGGCGCAATATCTCTAGAAATGGAGCTTCTTTCCCGGCTGCTTAATATTTTCACTGAATCAGTACTGAAAAATTCTTTTGACCAGGCTATAGTATCTGTTTCCTGTGCTTGAAAGGTTTCTTCAAATGGAATTTCAAACTTATATTTATTTAATATTTCAGTTAAGCAATCTCTATTCACGGGTCCGTAAGAGGACTGCGATATCTGTATCATTCCTTGCGAATCAATAGATTTAATCTAGGTGCTCACTAACGATTTAGTTAGCATATTCTTCGCTTCATAATTTGAATCACTTTTACATCCGATCGTTAGGTAGATTAACGATGCTATGGCTAGCAGAAGTCGAGTTTTCATTGAATAGTTCTTTCGTGATTTGCAATCTAGCTTACTACGCAATTGCATTGTAAAAAATTAGATTAAACCCCATAGTTTACATTTGAAACCATTTGAGAGTAGATTCATCTATTACACTTACGGATTAGCTTGTTGCTCTCACTGATCTCTGAAGGGGGGGCTGCATTTTTAGATCTTTACTATCCTGGTTTCTAATTGAATTGGCTTTTACTCTTTATCCGTTACAGACTTTGGTAACATCAATAAAAATGGTAAAGCTTTTGAATAGTCCAGATGCTGATATTCCAGACCTAAAGCTCTTATATTATTATAATAGATTCCCCTTCAATTTTGCTGGAATAAACTGATGCTACAGCATGATTAAAGTTAAAATCATCTGTAGAAAGGGCGGCATCTTCTAATTTGTTAAAAGATTTGAGCAGAGCATTCCCAGAAACAATCTTCTTGTATTGCTCATACAACACTTTGGGGATTAATTGTAAATTTATTGTTCCCATATAATTATTTCTGAGGTTTATCCTTCAAGAAAGGGATTAGCTCGCTTCGCTCGCTGATCCCGGAGGGGGGGCTTCAAACAGAAATGCGCTCGCTTTGCTCGGATCAAGTCAAAAACTTGTGGACTAAGGGTGTTTTTAAGCATAAAGTTGGGTGAGGCGATACAAGAAAAACTCAGTGCTTCTTACTCCCCTAAACTGGCTTCTAAATGCCTTTATCTTTGCATTGAAAGACTCAGCTGAAGCATTCGTGGAACGACTATCAAAGTAGTTTAGGATGGTTTCATAATGGTGCTGAATGGATCTTGAAATCGTATTGAACGACTTAAAGCCTGATTGCCTTACTGCCTCATGCCATTTGGCAAGTCTTGCCAGACCATAAAGTTTGTCGGTGGTTTTCTCGAAGATGTTACTCAGGTTTAGGCTTAAGTTGTAAGCTTGCTTAAGTTTAGGATAT
>NZ_FNGZ01000023.1:0-1737 GCF_900103515.1 Pedobacter antarcticus | reverse complement strand
TTGTCATTTATATCATTTAGAAACAGGTAGTCAATCTTTCTCCAGAAAGGAGGTATTCCAGCCGCACCTTCCGGTACGGCTACCTTGTTACGACTTAGCCCCAGTTATCGGTTTTACCCTAGGACGCTCCTTGCGGTTACATACTTTAGGTACCCCCAACTTCCATGGCTTGACGGGCGGTGTGTACAAGGCCCGGGAACGTATTCACCGCATCATTGCTGATATGCGATTACTAGCGAATCCAACTTCAAGAGGTCGAGTTGCAGACCTCTATCCGAACTGTGAATGGCTTTTGGAGATTGGCTTGCTGTTGCCAGCTTGCTGCCCTCTGTACCACCCATTGTAGCACGTGTGTAGCCCCGGACGTAAGGGCCATGATGACTTGACGTCGTCCCCTCCTTCCTCTCTGTTTGCACAGGCAGTCTGTTTAGAGTCCCCACCATGACGTGCTGGCAACTAAACATAGGGGTTGCGCTCGTTGCGGGACTTAACCCAACACCTCACGGCACGAGCTGACGACAGCCATGCAGCACCTAGTTTCGTGTCCTTGCGGACTCATCTATCTCTAAATGATTCACTAACTTTCAAGCCCGGGTAAGGTTCCTCGCGTATCATCGAATTAAACCACATGCTCCTCCGCTTGTGCGGGCCCCCGTCAATTCCTTTGAGTTTCAATCTTGCGACCGTACTCCCCAGGTGGAATACTTAACGCTTTCGCTTAGCCGCTAACTGTGTATCGCTAACAGCGAGTATTCATCGTTTAGGGCGTGGACTACCAGGGTATCTAATCCTGTTTGATCCCCACGCTTTCGTGCCTCAGCGTCAATTAAACCATAGTAAGCTGCCTTCGCAATCGGTGTTCTGTGACATATCTATGCATTTCACCGCTACTTGTCACATTCCGCCTACCTCTAGTTCATTCAAGCTCTTCAGTATCAAGGGCACTGCGATAGTTGAGCTACCGTCTTTCACCCCTGACTTAAAAAGCCGCCTACGCACCCTTTAAACCCAATAAATCCGGATAACGCTTGGATCCTCCGTATTACCGCGGCTGCTGGCACGGAGTTAGCCGATCCTTATTCCTTCGGTACATTCAGCTACTTACACGTAAGTAGGTTTATTCCCGAATAAAAGCAGTTTACAACCCAGAGGGCCGTCATCCTGCACGCGGCATGGCTGGTTCAGAGTTCCCTCCATTGACCAATATTCCTTACTGCTGCCTCCCGTAGGAGTCTGGTCCGTGTCTCAGTACCAGTGTGGGGGGTCATCCTCTCAGATCCCCTAGACATCGTGGTCTTGGTGGGCCGTTACCCCGCCAACTAACTAATGTCACGCATGCCCATCTTAATCCTATAAATATTTGAACATTGGATAATGCTATCCTGTGTTTTTATGCGGTCTTAATCCGAATTTCTTCGGGCTATCCCCCTGATTAAGGTAGGTTGCATACGCGTTACGCACCCGTGCGCCACTTTCTTATCCAGCAAGCTGGATAATATCGTTCGACTTGCATGTATTAGGCCTGCCGCTAGCGTTCATCCTGAGCCAGGATCAAACTCTCCATTGTAAAATGTTGGTTTGAAACTGACCATTCTTAACTTGTATTAATAATAGTCTGTATTCTTATTTGTCTGTCAGACTTGACTCGAAATCCAGGTAAGTATTTCATGTACTTTGAAGCTGTACCTGTTTACCCTGTTTCTTTATAAATGACATCTCTTTAATGAACTTCTCGGC
>NZ_FNGZ01000025.1:0-1390 GCF_900103515.1 Pedobacter antarcticus | reverse complement strand
TGCGGTAACACGTGGGAGAGTAGGTCGGTGCCAAATCTTAAAGAAAGCCTGTAGTGAGAACTACAGGCTTTTCTTGTTTATCAGGTTTTTTCTGCCGAAGCATATTCATGCTACAGTTCTGGTGAGGCAGCTCCGCTGCAGGAAACGTGAATCAAGCCACAACTATTCAATTCTTTCCTTGAGCCCCAGACTATATACAACAGACCTTTACTGTATTTATTGGATATACCGGCTATTTAAGCAACTATCTGAATTTAGATGTGTAAGTAGGTCTAAAATAAGCAAAAGTGCATTAGAACGCTTTGAGATCATTTAACCCAATTCAATTTGTCTTCTGATACTTTCTTCGAGAGAAATCAGCGTCTCTGTTCTCTGAATTCCTGCTACAGCTTGTATTTCTTCATTCAGTACGTGACGCAGGTGATTTGTATCGCGGCAAATGATTTTTGCGAACATACTGTATGCTCCGGTAGTGTAATGCAGTTCGACCACTTCTTTTATCTGACTAAGCTGCGCCACGGCATCTTTATATTGAATTCCTTTTTCAAGATAAATACCCAAAAAAGCGCAGATATCATATCCGGCCTTTTGAGGATCAATAATTAAATGGGAGCCTTTTATAATACCCATCTCATGAAGTTTTTTCATCCTTACGTGTATAGTACCACCCGAAACTATCAGATCTTTAGCTATTTCGGTGTATGGTTTCGTCGCATCCTGCATCAGCTGCTTAAGGATGTCTATATCAAGGTTATCAATTTCTAAATTTTGGCTTTCTTTTTTCAGCATGCTTTCAATTAATTCTAATAGAAATCTAATATAATTACAATTATCATAATAATAAAATTAAATCGTTAAAATATTTGCAACGTATATGGAGTCTTGTTACATTTGTATCAAGCAAGTAACAAAAAATAGTTCTTTTTAATAATTGCTTACATTCTGTAGGGTGGTGGAACTGGCAGACGCACCTCCTTGTCTCGGTGGTGGAGATCATGGAAAACCTGAAAAGGCTAACCACTCCTTGAAGGTTCGACTCCTTCCCCTACAGCAAAAGAATTTGTTCTTTTATTATTGTTGGGTGGTGAAACTGGCAGACACACCTCCTTGTCTCGGTGGTGGGGATCATGGGATAAACACAGTTTATGGGTTGACCACAAATTAATTTTTTGAACTGAGGCTAACTTCCCCTTGAAGGTTCGACTCCTTCCCCAACAGCTAGTTTTTTTATAGTAATATTTAGTTAATGAGGGCAATCCGGAGGCGGATTGCCTTTTCTGTTTTTGCGCAGGCACTGACATGTAAATTAACTGGTCAGCTTATCACTACGAAATTAATCAAAAAGGGGATCAAGTCAAAAACTTGTGGACTAAGGGTGTTTTTAAGCATA